>NZ_JBVVOJ010000007.1:0-263538 GCF_057063145.1 Sphingobium sp. SG1
CATTTCTGCCTCCGCCACAGCGTCGGCGAAGTGAATCAAATCTACCCCCCAAAGGCCAGCGTTTTTCGAGGCGTCCAGCTTTCCCCCGCGCTCGACAGCCTGTTGCGGCTGGGCGAGCAGGTGACCGGCCATGGGCTGCGCACCGGCCGGGGAGCGCGACTGAGCGAAGACGAGAATCTGCTGATCGACCTGTTGCAGGCGCGCTGGACCGGCCCCGTTCCCTATGCCTGCAGCGACGCGATCGCCTGCGCCTTCTGCTATGCGGTGCGATCTACCCAGATATTGCTGGCGCAGGCGCTGGAAGGCCGGCGCGGCGCCGCCAGCCTGTCGATCCGCGACGCCAATCCGCGCCACTGCTGAGAATAAGAGGGCGGGCGCCGACGCGCCCGTCCCTCAATAGATGCCGCCCTGGTCCTGCAGGAAGTCGGCATCGTTGCGCTGACGGGTGCGGACGGCATCCGCCTTGGCCGCGACCTTGGCCTGGGCCTCCGCCTCTTCCTTGCGGATGGTGCGGCGCGGTTCGGATTCGGGCTTGAACGCTTCCCAGATGACCGCGGGCTTGGGCTCATCGGTCGGCCAGGCGCCATAGACGCGCTTGCCCGAGCGGCGGTCGATCGCGACCATGCGGATACCGGCCGGGGCGATGAACGGCGTCTTGGGCATGGTCTCCAGGATCGGCGCCATCGCCTCCTTCCAGATCGGCGCGGCGATGCGGCCGCCCTGTGCCCAGCCGCCCAGGCTGCGCGGCTGGTCATAGCCGATATAGACGCCGGCGACGAGGTCGGGCGAGCCGCCGACGAACCAGACATTGGTCGGACCGTTGGTGGTGCCGGTCTTGCCGAACAGCGGGCGCTTGAGGTCGGCGAGCACGGTCGCGGTGCCACGCTGGATCACGCCTTCGGTGATGTGGACGACCTGATAGGCGGTCATCGGGTTCATCACCTGACGCCCCTCGAAACCGAAGCGCGGCATCGGCTTGCCGTCCCAATTGGCCATGTTGCAATTGTCGCAGGGATGCCAGCGTTCCGGCCAGATCACCTTGCCGCGCCGATCCTGGACATAGTCCATCAGCTTGGGCGCGAATTGCCGCCCCTGATTGGCGAGCGTGGCATAGGCGTTGACCATGCGCTCCACCGTCGTCTCGCCCGCGCCCAGCGCGAAGGAGAGATAGGGCTGATAGTCGCCGATGCCCATATTCTTGATGGTGCGCACGACCCGGTCCATGCCGGTCTGGCTGGCGGCGCGCACGGTCATCAGGTTGCGCGATTGTTCGACGCCCCAGCGCATCGTCTGCGGCCCGGCACTGCCCCCCGAGAAGTTGCGGAAGCATTTCTGGCCAAGGCCGGCGCCCTGATAGACGCACAAGGGGCCATCAACGATGATCGAGGCCGGGGTCATGCCATTGTCGAGCGCGGCGGCATAGACGAAGGGCTTGATCGTCGAGCCCGGCTGACGCTGGGCCTGGGTCGCACGGTTGTAGGAGGAAAGGCGATAGTCGAAGCCGCCCTGCATCGCGCGGATGCGGCCCGAATGCACTTCCTCCACCACCATGCCACCCGACACTTCGGGAATATTGCGCAGCGCCCAGTTGGCACCGTCGCGGGCGACGATGATCAGGTCGCCCGGCTTCATCGCCGAGATGGCCGGGCCGCCGGTGCGGCGATAGGGCAGTTGCGCCAGGCTGGCGGGCAACGTGCCGGTGGTGCCATCGGCAAAGCCGATCTGCGCGCCACTGCGGTCGCGGCTGATGACGGCGGCGACGCGCCAGCCGGCATAATCGACGCTGATGAAGCTGGCGGCAAGTTCGCGTTCCCAGCCCTTTTCGGGGTCGATATGACCGACCGGGCCGGACCAGCCGCGGCCGGCGCCAAAGCGCAACAGGCCGTTGCGCAGCGCGGTCTGGGTATGGTCCTGCGCGACCGGATCATAGGGGCTGCGCACCCACAGGCCGCCGGCATAGACGCTATTGGGGCCATCCTCCGCCTTTTCGCCGAACTGCTGGATCAGGCGACGGCGCACCTCCTCCATATAATAGCCGCCGGCATTGGCGTCGAAACTGGAGCCATGCGCGGCAACGGTGCCAAGCGGCAGGGCGATAGCGGCATCGCGCTGGGCCGCGCTGATCCAGCCATTCTTCTCCATCTCGCCCAGCGCCCAGTTACGACGGTCGATCGCGCGGGCATGGCCGGTAGTGCTTTCCGGGCGATAATTGGCCGGCCCCTTGGGCAGGATCGCCAGATAGGCCATTTCATGCAGCTGGAGATCGGCGACGTCCTTGTCGAAATAGGCCCGCGCCGCCGCCTGCACGCCATAGGCGTTCCGGCCGAGGAAGATCTGATTGAGATAGAGTTCGAGGATCTGCTGCTTGGTGAGAACATTTTCCATGCGCCAGGCGAGGATCATCTCCTTCACCTTGCGCGTGGGCGAATATTCGTCGCCGATCAGCAGATTCTTCGCCACCTGCTGGGTGATGGTGGAGCCGCCACGCGCGCGCTGGCCCGAGCCGAGCTTGCTGGCATAGTCGAACACCGCGCCGGCGAAACCGGGAATGTCGACGCCATGATGCTCGAAGAAGGTCTTGTCCTCCGCCGACAGATAGGCGTGGATCAGCAGTTGGGGATAATCGCTATATTGCAGCTGGACGCGGCGTTCGCGCGCATAGCTGTGAACCGGCTGGCCATTGATGTCGCGCACCATGGTCGGCAGCGGCGGCTCATATTCGAGCAGCGAGGTCGCGTCGGGCAGGCCGCGCGCGAAGATCAGCCAGAACAGGAAGATGGCGAGCAGGAAGCCGCCCAGCAGGATCGCGGCCCAGCGGAACAGGCGGCGCTGCCACAAGGGCTTCAACCGGTCGGCAATGCCCCCGGCGCCACGGCGCAGGCGATAGGCGAAGGACGATGCGGGCGGATTGGAACGGGCCTCTTCCATGGTGGAAGAGGCTCTAAGGTCAAAAGTCCTTCAATACCAGCACCGATGCGCGGATAGGCGCGTCAGCCGCCCGACCGGCCGCTGCCCATGGCGAGCTTGCGCGCGAAATGGACGTCGATGGCGCGGGCGACGCCGCGCGCGATCGCCTGCTGCCCCTCATGCGAGGAGAGGAAAACGGCATCATCCGCATTGCTGATATAGCCGGTCTCGAACAGGACCGAGGGCGTGTCAGGGGCCTTCAGCACCATCAGCGAGGCGAAGCGATGATAGGCGCTGCGGAACGGCACATAGGGCGCCGCCTCGCGCTGCAGCAGCCGCGCGAAATTGGCCGAAATGTTCATCGATTCCCGTTGCGTCAGATCGATGAGGATCGAGGAGACGTCGCCCGACTGATTGCCGAGATTGACGCCGTTCAGCACATCGGCCTTGTTCTCGCGCGCGGCGAGCCGGGCCGCCTCCCGGTCCGACGCGGTTTCGGAGAGGGTGTAGACGGTGGCGCCATGGGCATCGGCATTGTCCGCCGAATCGGCATGGACCGAGATGAAGAGATCGGCACCCAGCTTGCGGGCGATGCCATAGCGTTCCTGCAGCACGAGGAAGCGGTCATCGTCGCGGGTCAGCGCCACGCGCACCCGGCCGGACTTGACCAGCTGGTCCCGGATCGCCTGCGCGATCGCCAGCGTCACATCCTTTTCGCGCTTGCCATTATCCTTGTTGATGGCGCCCGGATCATGACCGCCATGACCCGCATCGATCACTACCAGCGGGCGCGATCCGTCGCGCACGCCCTCGATCGCGGGCAGATCGACGCCGCGCGCGACCGGCGGAATCGGCACGGTGATCGAATGAATGCGCTTTTGCGGCCGGGCACTCATATTGGCGGGCGCATCGAAGCGCAGCCGCCCCTGCCCCACGGCCGTGCGGAACCGGCCATCGGTCACATTCTGGAGCGAGAAGCTGAGCGACTTGCCGTCGGCTGCGATCTGCGGATCGCCAAGCGTTGCCGGCGTCGTCAGGTCGAGCACGATGCGCGCCATGGTGTCGCTGAGCTGGCCCTGGCGAATGCCACTGACCGCTGCATTGGAACCGGCATAGCGGCTGGCACCGGCCTGCGCGCCGGCAACATCAAGCGCGATGCGGCGCGGTCCGTCGAGCAGGAAGGCGGACGCACCCTCCACCCGATCGTCGAACCGAACGGTGACGCGGTCGCCCTGCACATCCACGGCCGCGATGCCGCCGGCATCACCGGGGGTCGCTGCCAGCATCGTCGTTGCCAGCGCAATTATGTTGAGCATGCGCCGCTTGTGCAACGCGCGCCCATCGGCCGTCCAGCCAATTTTCATGACGTCTATCCGTCCAGCGTCCCCACGCTGAATTTCGGATTAAGCATCGCCTGTTGTGACGGGGTAAAATGAAACGGTTAATATCGGTTTCAGCATGAATCGCCGACCGACCGATCAAGGTCATCATAAAGACATAATCTTTTCAGGGACCGTTGCCCCCCGCGCCCATGACTGCTACCCCTTCACATTCCGGGAGGACCGACCATATCAATAAGGTCCTTTGCGGATCTTGATTATTTGCATCGGCGCGCGCCTGTCGCTCGAGCCGATGCGCAACAGGTTGACGCTGCATGAGGCATGACTTTCCTTCCACGCTGGCCCCGATACCGGGTGCTGTGGCGTGGATGGTCCGGCCCGGCGCACTGTCCGGCCCTGCCGACGCAGCAGACACGCAATTCTTCCTTCAAACCTGGACGATGCCGCCTCGCGCGCCGAACCCGGCGCGCGCACGGCCGTCCCTTCACTATCGCGTGGCGGCCCGGCCCAGTGCCTGCGGCCGCCATCGCCGGAGACACATAAATGACAATGCGTATGCTGATCGATGCGCGCCACCGGGAAGAAACCCGGGTCGCGGTCGTCAAGGGAAACCGGATCGAGGAATTTGACTTCGAATCCGCTGAGCACAAGCAGCTCAAGGGCAATATCTATCTCGCCAAGGTCACCCGCGTAGAGCCTTCGCTCCAGGCGGCCTTCGTCGATTATGGTGGCAATCGCCACGGCTTCCTCGCTTTCAGCGAAATCCATCCCGACTATTACCAGATCCCGCGCGAAGACCGCGAGGCGTTGCTGCGCGAGGAACGCGCGCATGCCGAGGAAGAGGCCGCCCTGCGCGCCGATTATGACGAGGACGAGGACGCCGCCGGCGACGATGGCGTCGAGGTCGTGGAAGCGACCCATCATGACGATGAGGAAGGCGCCCACGAAGCCGAAGCCAGCGAAGGCGAAAGCAACGAAGGCGGCCGCCCGAACCGGCGCAAGCGCGAAAAGGGCGACGACGCGGCCGACGAGCTGCGCCGCAAGCGCATGGCGCTGCGCCGCCGCTACAAGATCCAGGACGTCATCAAGCGCCGCCAGGTGCTGCTGGTGCAGGTCGTCAAGGAAGAGCGCGGCAACAAGGGCGCGGCGCTGACCACCTATTTGTCGCTGGCGGGCCGCTATTGCGTGCTGATGCCCAATACCAGCCATGGTGGCGGCATTTCGCGCAAGATCAGCAATGCAGCCGATCGCAAGCGACTGAAGTCGATCATCGCCGAAATGGCGCTGCCTTCGTCGATGGGCTGCATCGTGCGCACCGCCGGCCTGCAGCGCACCAAGCCCGAGATCAAGCGCGACTTCGACTATCTCGCCCGGCTGTGGGACGAGATTCGCGAGAAGACGCTGCGCGCCGCCGCGCCCGAGCTGATCCATAACGACAGCGACCTCATCAAGCGGGCGATCCGCGATATCTACAACAAGGATATCGAGGAAGTGATCGTCGAGGGCGAGCATGGCTACAAGGCCGCCAAGGACTTCATGAAGCTGCTGATGCCGAGCCATGCCCGGCGCGTGAAGCAATATGCCGATGCGGTTTCGCTGTTTCAGCGCGCCAGCGTCGAGGACCAGCTGGCGGCGATGTACAATCCCGTCGTGCAGCTCAAGTCCGGCGGCTATCTGGTGATCAACCCGACCGAGGCGCTGGTGTCGATCGACATCAACTCGGGCCGGTCGACGCGCGAGCATGGCATCGAGCAGACCGCCGTCGCCACCAATCTGGAAGCCGCCCGTGAAATCGCCCGCCAGCTGCGCCTGCGCGACATGGCAGGCCTGGTCGTCATCGACTTCATCGACATGGAGATGAACTCCAACATCCGCAAGGTCGAGAAGGCGATGAAGGAGGCGCTGAAGGACGATCGCGCCCGCATCCAGGTCGGCCGCATTTCGGGCTTCGGTCTCATGGAAATGAGCCGCCAGCGCCTGCGCACCGGCGTGCTGGAAGCATCGACCCGCCAGTGCCCGCATTGCGAAGGCACCGGCCTGGTCCGCACCGCATCGTCGGCGGGCCTGGGCGCGCTGCGCATGCTGGAGGAAGAGGCCGCCCGTGGCCGTGGCAGCGTCATCACGCTGCGCGCCAGCCAGGAAGCCGCCTTCTACGTCCTCAACAACAAGCGTCGCGAACTGGACGAAATCGAACAGCGCTATGGCGTGCGTATCGTCGTCCTGCCCGATGGCGAGATCGAGGGCGCCCGCATGTCGGTCGAACCCAGCGGTCCGCGCCCCGAACGCGTCGTCACCTATGCCCCGCTCGCGGAGGAAGAGGATGACCTCGACGTGATCGAGGACGAGGAAGAAGAGGAAGAGATCGAGGAAGAAGCCGCCCCCGAACGCCAGGAGCGTGGCGAGCGCGGTGACCGGGGCGAGGAACGCGAAGGCGGTCGCCGCCGTCGCCGCCGTCGCCGTCGTCGCGGTGGCCAGCGCGATGATGCGCCGGGCGAAACCGGCGAAGACAATGGCGCCGAAGACGGTGAAGAAGGCGAGGAATCGGCCGAAATCGAGACCGATGCCGAAGCTGTTGCCGCCGAGCCGGCCGCCGAAGGCGAGGATGAAGGTGGCAGCCGTCGTCGTGGTCGCCGCGGTCGCCGTGGCGGTCGCCGCCGTCGCGAAGGTGGCGAAGCGGGTGCCGAAGCCGGTGAGACCGCTGGCGAGGACGGCGTCGAGACGGTGATCGAAGCCGAAGCGGCTGCACCTGCCGAGGAAGCTCCGGTTGCCGAAGCGGCGCCGGAAGACGCCCCGGCCGAGGAAGCGCCCAAGACGCGCCGTCGCCCCCGTGCCCGCAAGGCGAAGGACGCGGCGGCCGAGCCGACTGCTGCCGAAGCGACCGAGGCCCCGGCCGAAGTCGTTGCCGAAGCGCCCGCCGCCGAGCCGGTTGCCGAGGAAGCGGCCGAAAAGCCCAAGCCCAAGCGCACCCGCAAGAAGAAGGCGGATGTCGAGGCCGAAGCCGCTGCCGAAGCGCCCGCCGTCGAAGCGGTTGCCGAGGAAGCGGCCGAAAAGCCCAAGCCCAAGCGCACCCGCAAGAAGAAGGTCGAACCGGTCGCCGAGGAAGCCGCTGTCGAGGCCGCGCCGGCCGTGACCGAGGTCGCAGCCGCACCCGCCGAGGCACCGGCTGCGGCTGCACCGGCCAGCGAAGCCGTCACGGCCGACCCCGCCGCCGAGGCGGAGAGCGACGAGAATGGCGAACCGCGCCGTGGCTGGTGGCAGCGCACCTTCGGCCAATAAGGCAGAAGCTCAGACCTGAATGAAACACGCCGCCATCCAGCCCCAGGGGTCGGATGGCGGCGTTTTTCGTGGCTTCACTTGATGTTCAGGGCGAGAAGGGCATAAATCGGGCCAATGCCTGTTCCCCTTCCCCATCAAGGCTTTGCATGATGACGCGGTGGCTGCGCCTTGTCGCGCTCCTGCTGGGCTCGCTGATGCTGATGGCGCGGCCGGCACTGGCCCAGAGCATCCTGCGCGATGCCGAGACCGAAGCGTTCATGGCGGACATGTCGGGCGATCTGGTCCAGGCGGCGGGCATGCAGCCGCGCAATGTCCAGGTGATGGTGATCAACGATCCGGAGATCAACGCCTTCGTCGCGGGCGGCCAATATGTCTGGGTGCATAGCGGGTTGATCGCGCAGGCCGACAATGTGAACCAGTTGCAGGGCGTGGTCGCGCATGAACTGGGCCATATCGAGGGCGGCCATGTCATCCGCACCGACGGCATCAAGGAGGCGACCAGCATCACATTGCTGAGCCTGGTGCTGGGTGCGGCGGCGATCGCGGCGGGCGGCGCGGAAGCGGGCATGGGCCTGATGGGCCTGGGCCAGCAGGTCGGCATGTCCAAATATCTCGCCTTCTCCCGCGCGCAGGAAAGCTCCGCCGACCTTGCCGGCGCGCGCTATCTGAGCGCCGCGCATCTGAGCGGCAAGGGCAGCCTGGAATTCTTCAAGAAGCTGCAGAATCAGGAATATCGCCTCGCGATCCCGCAGGACAATAGCTATGGCCGCACCCACCCGCTGTCGGGCGAGCGCATCAATGTGCTGCGCGAGGTCTATACGGTCGATCCGGCCTGGGACACGCCCCCCAATCCGCAACTGGAAGCGCGGTTCGAGCGGATCAAGGCGAAGCTGATCGGCTTCGTGTCGGAGCCGCAGCAGACGCTGCTCAAATATCCCGAGAGCGACCGGTCGATCCCGGCCCATTATGCGCGCGCCTATGCCTGGCATAAGAGCGCCTATCCCGAGAAGGCGCTGAGCGAGGCGGACGCGCTGCTGACGGCGGCGCCGCATGATCCCTATTTCCTGGAGCTCAAGGGCCAGATCCTGCTGGAGAGCGGACGACCGGGCGAGGCGATCCTGCCGCTGCGCGAGGCCGTCGCCACGACGCAGCAGCCGCTGATCGCGGTGTTGCTGGGCCATGCGCTGATCGCGACCGAGGATGAGAAAAATTACGCCGAGGCCGAAACCGTGCTGCGCAATGCGATCGCGCGGGACCGCGAAAATCCCTTCGCCTGGTATCAACTGGGCGTCGTCTATGAGCATCGCGGCGACACGCCGCGCGCGGCGCTGGCCAGTGCCGAGCGCTTTTCGATGATCGGACAGGACAGTATGGCACTGCGCAGCGCGGACGCGGCGATGCAGGGTTTGAAGCCCGGAACGGTTGACTATCTGCGGGCGCAGGATATCGCGATGGTCTCGCGGGCTGCCGTCGAGCAGAAGCGGAAGAGAAGATGACAGATCAGACCCGGCCCAGCTTTCGTGCGGCCCTATCCAACAGGAAAATGCAGATGACCCTGGGCGCCCTCGCCTTGATCGCTGGCGCCGCCGGCACCGCCCTTGCCGTGCAGGCGCCCGGCAGCGTCTCCACCGGCGACAAGGCCGCGATCGAAAAGATCGTCCACGATTATATCCTGGAGCATCCCGAGATCATCCCGCAGGCGATCGAGAAGCTGCAGGCCAAGCGGATGGAAGGCACGATCGACGCGAATCGCCAGACGATCGAGACGCCCTATGCCGGTGCATGGGAAGGCGCGGCCAATGCCGATGTCACCGTGGTCGAATTTTTCGACTATGCCTGCGGCTATTGCCGCGCCTCGCTGCCCGACCTTGCCAAGCTGGTTGGCGCTGATGCCAAGGTGAAGATCGTCTATCGCGAACTGCCGATCCTGTCGGAGGAAAGCTCCGACGCGGCCAAGGTGTCGCTGCTGGCGGCCGAACGCAATCGCTACATGGTCTATCACAAGGCACTTTATGGCGCCGGCAAGGTTACCCGCGAATCGATCATCGGCGCCGCCACCCAGGCCGGAATCACCAAGGCCGATGCCGAAGCGGCGATGGCGTCGAGCAAATATGATGCCGAGCTGCAATCGAACATCGCCCTCGCCCAGAAGCTCCAGGCAAGCGGCACCCCGACCTTCGTCATCGGCAACCAGGTGCTGAACGGCGCGGTCGGCTATGATTCGCTCAAGGACGCGGTGACGAGCGCCCGCGGGAAATAAGCCTGACGACGGTTCGGGCGGGACAAGCAGGAGTTTGCGGGGAAGCGCGGCGCAGCGCCATTGACTTCCCCGCCCCATTTCCCTATCGGACGGCCCCTGACTTGCGGTCGCCCCGTGTGGCGGCCCTTTTTTGTCATACCTGATTCTCTAGTTTGTTTGAGGAATGAACGATGAAGCGCACTTTTCAGCCGAGCAATCTGGTTCGGAAGCGCCGTCACGGTTTTCGCGCTCGCATGGCGACCCCCGGTGGCCGCAACATCATGCGCGCCCGTCGTGCCCGCGGCCGCAAGAGCCTGAGCGCCTGAGCGACCTGACGCCGCCGGCCGCGCCTGCCATCATGGGCAAGCGCGCGGATTTCCTGGCGGCGAATCGGGGCCGACGCGCGCCCATGCCGGGATTCGTCCTGCTGGTGCGTGAGCGCGGCGATGGCGATCCGGCGATGCGTATCGGCATCACGGTGACCAAAAAGATAGGCGGCGCTGTCATCCGCAATCGGATGAAGCGCCGTTTTCGCGTCCTGGCACGCGAATTGCTGCCTGTGCATGGTGTGGCTGGTGCCGACCATGTGCTGATCGGCCGTGCCGAAGGCGTGGAGCGCGACTTCGCGCTGCTGCGCGGCGAACTGGAAAAGGCGCTGGGCAAGATATTGACCCGGCCCGAAGGCCAGGGCCGCCCGCCCCGCCGCAAGGGTGATTCCCGTCCCGCGCCCAAAGCCGCGAAGACCGGCCAGCCGGCATGATTGCCCGGCTGCTGATCCTGATCGCGCGCGCCTGGCAGCTCGGCCCTTCCCGCATCCTCCCCCCCACTTGTCGCTATGCCCCCTCCTGTTCGGAATATGCGATCCAGGCGGTCGGCAAATATGGTGCGATCAAGGGTAGCTGGCTGGGGTTCAAGCGGCTAATGCGTTGCCACCCATGGGGTGGTTCGGGCTATGACCCGGTCCCCTGAGACATTGACGAGTATAGACGGCGGAGCCGAATAGCGTGGACGACAAGAAGAATATCATTCTGGCGGTACTGCTGACCGCCGCGATCCTGTTCGGCTGGCCCTATATCTCCGAACATTTCTTCCCGGCGGCCAATCCGCCCGCGACGAAGATCGAGGGCGGCAAGACCACGCCGCTGACGCCAGCGGGCGAGGCCCCGGCGCAGGATGCGTCGACCGCGATCCGCGATCGCGCGCTGGTGCTGAAGGAAACGCCGCGCGTCGCCATCCGCACGCCCAAGATCACCGGTTCGATCAACCTGAAGGGTGCGCGCATCGATGATATCGTGCTGCCGACCTACAAGGAAACGATCGCCAAGGATTCGCCGGCGATCCGCCTCTATAGCCCTAGCGGCACCAAGGACGCCTATTTCGCCGGCTTCGGCTGGCAGGGCGAGGGCATCAAGACCCCCGACGCCAACACCGTCTGGACCGCCAGCGGCACCGAACTGACCCCCACCAGCCCGGTCACGCTGAGCTGGAATAATGGCGCGGGCCAGAATTTCGAGATCCGCTATTCGATCGACGAAAATTACATGATCTCCGCCGCGCAGAAGGTGTCGAACAGCGGCACCGGCGCGATCGCGGTCAAATCCTATGGCTATGTCAGCCGTGCCGCCCCCTCGGCCGATCCCGACACCTGGACCATCCATGTCGGCCCGATGGGCGTGTTTAACGGCGCGGCCAATTATGACGTGAACTACAAGGATCTGGAAAAGGGTCCGGCCAGCCAGAGCTTCCAGTCGACCGGCGGCTGGATCGGCTTCACCGACAAATATTGGCTGTCGGCGCTGATCCCCGACCAGAAGGACGCCTTTACCGGTCAGATGCGTAAAGGCGCTGGCACCCAGTTCCAGACCGATATCGCGCTGGCGCCGGTCATGCTGGCCCCTGGCAAGGCGATGACCCAGACCAACCGGCTGTTTGTCGGCGCGAAGGAAGTGAAGACGCTGCAGGCCTATGAGCGTGCCGGCGTGCCGCTGTTCGACCGCGCGATCGACTGGGGCTGGTTCTACTGGTTCGAGCAGCCGATCTTCGCGCTGCTGCACTGGCTGTTCGAGACGCTCGGCAATTTCGGCGTCGCCATCATCTGCCTGACCTTCTGCGTCCGCGCCCTGATGTTCCCCGTCGCCCAGCGCCAGTTCGCCAGCATGGCGGCGATGCGCGCGGTGCAGCCCAAGATGAAGGCGCTGCAGGAGAAATATAAGGACGACAAGCAGCAGCTGCAGCAGAAGATGATGGAGCTGTACAAGCAGGAGAAGGTCAATCCGCTGGCCGGCTGCCTGCCCATCTTCATCCAGATCCCGATCTTCTTCGCACTCTACAAGGTGTTGCAGCTGACGATCGAAATGCGTCACCAGCCCTTCGTGCTGTGGATCAAGGATCTGTCCGCGCCCGATCCGCTGCACATATTGAACCTGTTCGGCCTGCTGCCCTTCACCCCGCCCTCCTTCCTGGCGATCGGTGTGCTGGCGCTGCTGCTGGGCATTTCGATGTGGCTGCAGTTCAAGCTGAACCCGGCCCAGATGGACCCGATGCAGCAGCAGGTGTTCGCGATCATGCCGTGGATGATGATGTTCATCATGGCGCCGTTCGCCGCCGGCCTGCTGGTCTACTGGATCACCAACAACTGCCTGTCGATGGCGCAGCAATGGTGGCTGTACAAGCGCCACCCCGTGCTGAACACCGCGACGGCCACCAAGTAAGGACAAGGAAATCCTCCCCGAAAGGGGGGGATTTTTTCGATATGACAGAAGACGACAACACCGCCCTGATCGAGGAAGCCCGCAAGCTGTTTTCCGGGCCGATCAGCTTCCTCAAATCCGCGCCGACGCTCGACTATCTGCCCGACATGGCAGTGAACGAGGTCGCCTTTGCCGGCCGATCCAACGTCGGAAAATCGTCGCTGCTGAACGCGCTGACCAACCGCAATGGCCTCGCTCGCACGTCGAACACGCCGGGCCGGACGCAGGAACTCAACTTCTTCGACGTCGGCGATCCGCTGCGCTTCCGCCTGGTCGACATGCCGGGCTATGGCTATGCCAAGGCGCCCAAGGATCTGGTCAAGAAGTGGCGGTTCCTGGTGAACGACTATCTGCGCGGACGCGCGGCGCTCAAGCGTGCGCTGGTGCTGATCGACAGCCGCCATGGCATCAAGGATGTCGACACCGACATGCTGGACATGCTGGACGGCGCGGCGGTCAGCTATCGCATCGTCCTGACCAAGAGCGACAAGATCAAGGCGAGCGAACTGGTCGCCGTGACGCAGCGCACCGCCGATGCGATCCGCAAGCGCCCGGCCGCCCATCCCGAGATCATCGCCACGTCGAGCGAGAAGGGCATGGGCATTCCCGAACTGCGCGCCGCCGTGCTCGAATCCGTAAGCCAGGGATAAGCCGATGGCCGACGATGACTATGTCTATGACGAAGCCAGCGGCGAATGGATCAGCGCGGCTGATGCCGCCGCCAGGGCCGATGCCGGCGATGCCGTGGAAGTGCGCGATTCGGTCGGCAATCTGCTGGCCGATGGCGACCAGGTGACGCTGATCAAGGATCTTGTCGTGAAGGGCGCCGGCCAGACGCTGAAGCGCGGCACGCTGATCAAGTCGATCCGCCTGACCGGCGACGCGCAGGAAATCGACTGCCGCTATGACGGCATCAAGGGGCTGGTGCTGCGCGCGGAGTTCGTGCGCAAGCGCTGAGCGCGATCAGAACAGGCTATATTGGCCGCTGCCGCGCAACGGCCATCGCCCCAGCAATTCATGATGGGTGCGGCCGACATGGCTGCATAGCAGCACGAAATCCTCGACCCGCCAGTGAAAGCCGCTGATCCGCTGGGTCGCCGGTGCGCCGTCGCGATAATAGAGCGTCTGGTGCGGGTTGAAGCTCCAGCCCGGACGCGCGCCCACCCCTGCCCGCTTCATCGCCAACGCCACCTTGCGCTGCAATTCCCGGAGCGGCGGCAGTGCATGCGCCGGTCGCAGCGCGGCCGACCGGCCGCCCTCGCTCAACTGATCCAGCGACAGATCGAACGGATCAGCCAGGATGCCGGTGAAGCTGCGGTGCATCGCCTTCACCAGTGCATAGGGATAGTCCGGCCAGTCGTCGGTGATCCCCAGCGTGATATGCTGGTGCGCCGGCAGGATGCGCTGGGCATCGGGCGCCAGCGTCTCGGCGAAATGGTCGATCTGCCGCGTGATGCGGGTCGGCGGCTTTAGCGCCACGATCAGGCGATAGAGCGACGGCGTGCGGGCAAGCATGGCGAACATCCTCCGAATCGGAATATGTTCACTATATGTTCTTTTCTTCATCCTGACGAATCCGACGCATCCGAATCCGCTCTGTCAGCGTTGAACCGGGCAGAAGAGGAGAGCGACCATGGCCCAGCAGACCATCGCCACCCTGGCAGACAAGATGCAGCAGATCGATTTCGCGATGCTGTCCACCCATACCGAGGACGGCCAGATCGGCGCCCGGCCGATGAGCAACAATCAGGACGTCGCCTATGGCGGCGACAGCTATTATTTCACGACCGAAGACACGCTGATGGTGAAGGATATCGAGCGCGATCCGCGCGTCGGCCTGTCCTTCCACGGCAAGTCGGGCCTGCTGGGGCAGCGCCCGCTGTTCATCGCGGTCGAGGGCCGCGCCGACCTCATCCGCGATCGCAGCGCCTTTGAAGCGCATTGGAATCCGGACCTGGAGCGCTGGTTCGCGCAAGGTGCGGACACGCCCGGCCTGGTGATGATCAAGGTTCATGCCGAACGCGCCCATTATTGGGACGGCGAGGATGAAGGCGAGCTGGAGCTGTAGCCGTTACCGCCCGCGCCATCGCCCGTGCCGTCCTGGCGCTTGCCTATGCGGTTGCGGGCGCCGCGCATCTGATACGGCCGGCCGGTTTCGTGGCGATCACGCCGCACTGGGTACCAGAGCCGCAAACCGTCGTCGCCCTGACCGGCATCGCCGAACTGGCCGGGGCCGCCGGGCTGATGATCCCGGCCACGCGCCGCGCCGCCGCGATAGCCCTTGCCCTCTATGCCCTGTGTGTCTGGCCGGCCAATTTCAACCATGCCCTGCACGACATAGCGTTGGGCGGGGTGCATCTGAGTTGGTGGTATCATGGCCCCCGGCTGGCGCTGCAGCCGGTGATCATCTGGTGGGCACTCTGGGCCGGGGCGGTAATCGACTGGCCGTTTCGCCGACGATAGCGGTCAGGCCTTCGCCAGCAGGTCCGCGATCAGGGCGATCTCGTCGGCGCTGTTGTAGATATGGGGCGAGAAGCGGATGGTCGGCTTGCCGTCGGCCTTGGACGGCGCGACCACCACCTTGCCCTGGGTCCACAGATGGTCGCGGATCGCCAGCACATCCTTGCCGGAAAAGGCCGGGGTGATGACCGGGCCGGTCAGCCCTTTGGTGGTCGTGCCGACCAGCTTGGCGCCGGGCAGGCGCAGCACCATGTCGCGCATCTGGTCGCCGATGGCGAAGGCGCGGCGCTCCACCTCCGCCTCGCCGATCGCATCCAGCGCATCGAGCGTCGCATCGATCGCGATCAGCTTGGGATCGTCGCGTTGGCCGAGAATCTCATATTTCTGCGCGGTATCGAGATTCTTCTCGTCGGTCAGCCAATAGCCATGGCTCAGCATGATCGGCTGAAGCTGGGCCTGCCCTTCGCGCCGAACATAGAGGACGCCGCCCTCCAGCGGGCCCATCATCCATTTATGGGTGCTGCCCGAATAGGAATCGACGCCGAGTGCCGGCAGATCGAGCCGCAGCCAGCCGAAGGTCTGGGCACCATCGCCATGCAGCCAGATGCCTTTGGGCCGAGTCAGCTGCGCGATCTGCGCCAGCGGGAAGATCATGCCGGTGACATTAGACATGTGCGACAGGAAGATGGCGCGGGTGCGCGGCGTAATCGCGGCGGCAAACAGATCGACCACCGTCTGGGCAGAGGTCGCATAGACCGGCACTGGCAATATCTTGAGCACCAGCCCCTCGCGCGCGGCGCGCAGCTTCCATGTCTCCAGGGTCGAGGGGTGGTTGTGGTCGGTCAGGATCACCTCGTCCCCGGCCTTGAGTGCCACGCCGCGCACGGCGACCGTGTTCGCCTCGCTGCTGTTGCGGACCAGCGCGATTTCCTGCGCGCTGACGTTCATGCGCTTGCTCAGGCGCGCGCGCAGGGCGTCGGCGGCAACCGGATATCTGGTGCGATACTGGGGCGAGGGATTGGCCTGGAACGCCTGCGTCTCGCGCTCATGCGCGGCGATCGCGCTGCGGAAGGCCGGGCCGATATTGGCCGCGTTGAAATAATGGATGTCGGGCGCAAGCAGCAACTGGTCGCGCATCGCATTGCCCGATGATGCCGCACGCGCCGCCAGCGGCAGCGCCGCCCCTACGACCGCCGCCGCCTGCAACAAGCCCCTGCGTGAAACGTCCTTGCCCCGGTCGGTCATGCGATGCCTCCTGCCCTGTTCACCCTATGGACGAACGAACGCGCCCGAATCCCCTAACCCCGACAAGCGCCTAACCCAGACTGGCGGTTGTCTTTCGGGGGGAGCGGCCTAGTGTGGCGCCCAATCCCTATCCCGAACCGTTGAGAGAGCGATGACCCGGCATATTCCATGGATCCTGACTGCGCTGGTGGGCGCGGTGTCGCTGGCGGTCGTCGCGATTTCGCGCGGCGAGACGGTCAATGCGCTGTGGATCGTGGTCGCTGCGGTCAGCTGTTTCCTGGTCGCCTATCGTTACTATGCGCTGTTCATCGCGCGCGAGGTGATGCGGCTCGATCCGGCCCGGCCAACCCCGGCGATCCGCCGCGCCGATGGCCTCGACTATGTCGCGACCGACCGCACCGTGCTGTTCGGCCATCATTTCGCGGCGATCGCCGGAGCCGGGCCGCTGGTCGGGCCGGTGCTGGCGGCACAGATGGGTTATCTGCCCGGCACGCTGTGGATCATTGCCGGCGTCGTGCTGGCCGGCGCGGTGCAGGACTTCATGGTCCTGTTCATCTCCATGCGCCGCGACGGCAAGTCACTGGGCGAACTCATCCGCATGGAAATGGGCCAGGTGGCAGGCACGATCGCGCTGTTCGGCGCCTTCATGATCATGGTGATCATCCTGGCCGTGCTGGCGCTGATCGTGGTGAAGGCACTGGCGGAAAGCCCCTGGGGCATGTTCACCGTCGCCGCCACCGTGCCGCTGGCCATGGCGATGGGCGCCTATACGCGCTGGATTCGGCCCGGTCGGATCGGCGAGGTGTCGATCCTGGGGCTGATCGGCCTGCTCGCGGCGATCGTCTATGGCCAGGCGATCGCGCAATCGCCGGTCTGGGGGCCGATCTTCACCTTCACGCCCGTGCAGTTGTGCTGGATATTGATCGGCTATGGCGCGGTGGCGTCGGTGCTGCCGGTCTGGCTGCTGCTGGCGCCGCGCGATTATCTGTCGACCTTCCTCAAGATCGGGGCGATAGCCGCGCTGGCGATCGGCATCGTCATCATGGCGCCGCCGCTCAGGATGCACGCCGTCACCCAGTTCGCCGCTGGCGGTGGGCCGGTCTGGTCGGGCGGCCTGTTCCCCTTCCTGTTCATCACCATCGCCTGTGGCGCGGTGTCCGGCTTCCACGCGCTGATCGCCAGCGGAACCACGCCCAAGCTGATCGCGACCGAAAGCGACGCGCCGCTGATCGGCTATGGCGCGATGCTGATGGAGGCGTTCGTGGCGATCATGGCGCTGGTCGGCGCGTCGATCCTGGACCCTGGCATCTATTTCACGATGAACAGCCCGGCCGCTATGATCGGCACCGATCCCGCCAGCGTGTCCGCCGCCGTCACCGCCATGGGTTTCCCGATCAGCCCGGACCTGATCGTCCAGACGGCCAAGGATGTCGGCGAGCACACGATCATCAGCCGCGCGGGCGGCGCACCAACCCTGGCCGTGGCTATGGCGGAAATCTTCAGCCATGTGTTCGGCGGCCCGGCGATGAAGGCCTTCTGGTATCATTTCGCCATATTGTTCGAGGCGCTGTTCATCCTGACCGCGGTCGATGCCGGCACCCGCGCCGGCCGCTTCATGCTGCAGGATCTGATCGCGCTGGCGGCGCCGAGCTTCAAGGACAGCAAGAGCCAGCTGCCCGGCTTCATCGCCACGGGCCTGTGCGTCGCGGCCTGGGGCTTCTTTCTCTATCAGGGCGTCACCGATCCACTGGGCGGGGTGAACACGCTGTGGCCGGTGTTCGGAATTTCCAACCAGATGCTGGCGGCAATCGCGCTGATGCTGGGGACGGCCGTGCTGTTCCGGATGAAGCGCGACCGCTTCGCCTGGGTAACGATGGTGCCGGCCGCCTGGCTGTTGATCTGCACATTGTCGGCCGGCTTCCTGAAGCTGTTTTCGACCGATGCGAAGGTCGGCTTCCTGGCCCATGCCGCCAAATATAGCGCAGCGCTGGACAAGGGCGAGGTGCTGGCGCCGGCCAAGTCGATGGCGGAAATGCGCCAGATCCTGTTCAACGATTATGTCGATGCCGGGCTGGTGGCGATCTTCCTGGCTGTCGTCCTGTCATTGCTGGTCTTCACCATCCGGACGTGCATTGCCGCCCGCGGTTTCGCCGCGCCGACCGCGCGCGAGATTCCGGCGCAGCTGGTCCCGACGCCATGAGCCAATTTCTCCAGACGCTGCGGCGCATGGCGCATCTGATGGTCGGCCAGCCGGACTATGACGCCTATCTGCGCCATATGCGCGACCATCATCCCGGCCATGCGCCGATGGACCGCACCGCCTTTTTCCGGAATCGACAGGAGGCGCGCTATGGCGGGAAGAATGGCGGGAAATGCTGCTGATCAACGTCCTCTGATCAGCGGCGGGCGTTAAAGCCGGCAACCATCCCGGCGGTGATCGACAGGGCGATTTCCGCCGCCCCGATCGCGCCGATGTCGAGGCCTGCTGGTCCATCGATCCGGGCGAGGTCGTCCGCGCCGAATCCCTGCGCCGCCAGCCGCTCCAGCCGCGCGGCATGGCTGCGCCGGGAGCCCAGCGCCGCGACATAGCCGGTCGGGGCGGCGAGCGCGGCGATCAGCGCGGGATCGTCGATCTTGATGTCATGGCTCAAGGTCACGACGGCGGTGGATTCGCCGGGATGGCGCGCGGCGATCGCCGCATCGGGCCAGCGATCGTCCAGCTCGATGCCGGGAAAACGCTCCGCCGTCAGGAAGCGGCCGCGCGGATCGATCACCACCGGGGTGACGGCGATAGCCTGCGCCAACGCGGCAAGCGACTGGGCGATCTGCACCGCGCCGACGATCAGCAGGCGGCGGGGCGGATCATAGCGGTTGAGGAACTGGCCTTCGATCACACCTTCGCGGGTGATAGCGCTGTCCAGATCGGTCGAGAGCGTGAGCGCCCGGCCGCGCGCGCTTTCCGACGCGATCCGGTCGAACAGGTCGGGGGCAAAACCACCCTCCCCCACCGGCTGCACCAGCACGCTGATCTCACCACCGCACGGCAGGCCAACCTCCCACGCATCGCCATCGGCCACGCCATAATGCGCAACATGGCCGGGCCGGCCGGCAATCACTTCGGCAGCGCGCTGCAACACATCGGTCTCGACACAGCCGCCCGATATGCTGCCCTCCAGCCGGCCATCCTGATGGACGATCATGTGGCTGCCACGCGGGCGCGGCGCCGATCCCCAGGTCGACACGACTGTCGCCAGCGCCATCGGCGCACCGCGCCACTCGATCGCCTTGCGGATCACCGCGCCATTATCGTTCATGATCCAGCCTTCCCCTGTTTTCCTAGACATAGGAAAGGCACGGCGCCTTTCAAAGACGAACCAGGCTTCTCAGACCAGCCGCCTGCCTGTCCAGACGACCCGGCCGACGATCGCCACCATCGCCGGATCGATATCGGTCCAGTCGGGATAATGGGGATTGTCGCTCAATACGCTGAACCGGCCGCGCAACGGCCCCATCGCAACCCGCTTGACCATCAGCACGCCGTCGAGCCGCAGCACATAGACGCCGTCACGCAGGCGATCGGCGTCATCCTCATGATCGACCATGATGTCATCGCCATCGTTGAGCGTGGGGGCCATCGATTCGCCATCGACCCGGATGATCGACACGCGCTGCGGCCGCACGCCCAGATGGCGCAGCCATTGCGCGTCGAACGCCATCACCCCCGCGGTGCGCTCATCCTCATCCAGCGAGCCCGCGCCAGCAGAGGCGCCAAGCGACAGACGCGGCACCGCAACCACCGCAGGCAAGCCGCCCACACGCGGGATCGGCGCGCCGACCGGCACGGGACTGCCCAGCATCGTTTCCGCCACGCCGAAATAGCGCGCCAGGATGCGGCGATCCGCCTCGTCCAGCTTGCGCGGCGTGCCGCGCTTGATGAACTGCTGGATATAGGCGGGATTGCGCCCGATCAGCCGCGACAGATCGGCATAATTTTCCCCGCGTTCGACGATCAGCCGATCGAGGGCAGTCCGGGCGTCCTGCGCTTCATCCATGTTGCATCCATAATGATAGGAATTTTCCTAGACAAGTAGGAAAATGAATATGAGATAGGAAATTGCCTATTGATTCGCAGGGGGCGAATCGGCTCGACAAAGGAGAGGTCCGTCCATGCTGCTGCGCACGATCGAGAAATTCCTGCGAGACTATCAGATAGCGCCGACCCGTTTCGGTCGCGACGCCGTGCGCGATCCGCGCCTGGTCTTCGACCTGCGCATGGGGCGCGATCCGGGCGATCGGATAAAGAGACGCGTAGAACATTTCATGAACGAATATCGCAGGAGCGTGAGCCAATGACAAGCGCCGACATACTGCGCACAAGCGCGAATCTGGTCCGTAATCGAGCAGGAGAACGGCGCGAGGCCGATCCGCTGGCCCAGTTGCTGGTCCAGTTGATCGCCCGGATCGGCGAGCCGGCGACGGTCGAGCGTGCTGTTAGTCGCCCCTGGGCCAGCGCCCTGTTCGAAGGACGGCGCCACGTCATCCTGTTGCGGGTGGCGGGCGGCAGCCTGCGCGCGCGTCGGGAGGCGCTAGCCAGCGAATTGCAGGATGCGGAATGGACATTGCCGGGCCATTTCGTCGCCGACATGGTGATCGACGACCTGCGCGGCGACGCGGAAGGCGAATGGATCGAGTTGTCCGCCCTCACCATCCGCGACTGGTAAGACGTTCCTTTAGCGGGGACGCCCGGTCATGGTGCGCAGCGTGCCGAGCGCAGCACGCAGCGCATCCTCGACATCTTCCGACACGGCTTCACGCACCGGCACCGCCGAGGCGATCGGCATGTCGGCAATGACGCGCGGCGCGGTCGCCGGTCGGCCACGCTGGACCAGTGCCCGCTCCAGCCGCTCGGTCAGTTCGGTGATCGACAGATTGTCGAAGTTGCGCGCGCTCGGGGTGGATGATGCCTCCGCCCTCGGAACAAAAGGTGTGGGTTCGGGCGCAGGATCGAACGCCTGGATCGGTTCTTCGATCACCGGTTCCGGAACGAAGACAGGAGCCTGTTCGACGACCGGCTCCGGTGCAATATCGGTCGGCTCTTCATCGAAGGTGGCAAATTCCGCCGCTGCCTCTTCTTCCCAGGGCTCAAATATAGCGTCTTCCGGCGGCGCGAACGGTGCGCGGCCGAGCGGGATCGGATTGGTCGACAGGGCCGGCATGGCGTCGAACGGACGCGCGAAGCCGGGTGCGGGCGCGATCGCCATATCCTCGACCGACGCCTCTTCATGCGGGGTCGGCATGGCAAAGGCGGCCGGCGTCTCCATGCGCACCACCGTGGCCGCCACCGGCTCTACCGGATCGCTATCGACCACCAGACGACGACGCCCCGACTCCGGGCGCGCGAAGATATCGGCGCCGCCAAAATCGCGGCTGGCAAAGATCGGAGGACGGGGCGGCGCGTCGGGATGCGCGTCGGCACGGCGCTGCGCGGGCGCGGCCTCTTCGGCAGCGGGCACATTGCGTCCGCGGGCAAGCGCGGTCAGCTTTGCAAATGCGAAACCCATTTTTCTTGCTCCTTGGGCGTCTGGATGACGCCTTCCGCTTATTCTCAAGCGCCTGTGCGGCGCATCCGATCCATTTCGCCGCACCGCGGCCACAATTCCTACACTCATCAGCGCGGCGAAACCGGCCAGCAGCAGTCTTGCCTTCATGCCCAGCGGCGGACCGGCCGCCGGGATCGTCTCGCTCAGGCCGCTCGACGCGACCAGCATTTCCATCCAGCCGACCGGCAGGGTCAGCACCACCAGGGCGCCGCAGCCTGCCGCGACCAGCGCCATGATGGCCAGTCCTCGCATGGACGGTGTGAACTTCGGCATCGCCGCCGTTCCTCAGGCCGCCTTTGCGGTCGAGTCCCGTCCCAGAAGTCGCTGGTAAACAGGCTCATAACGCAAAATGTTTGACGACCAGTTACGCTCCCTCTCGACGAAATCGCGCGCCACGATGCGGCGTTCATCCCAGAAGCCACGATCCGCGAACATGCCTGCCAGCGCCTGCGCGATCGCGGCCGGGTCGTCCGGCGCGAACAAGGTGCCGGTCACGCCATCCTCGATCAGTTCGCGATGGCCGCCGACGCTTGATGCGGCAACGAGTCGGCCCTGCGCCATTGCCTCCAGCGGCTTCAATGGCGTCACCAGATCGGTAAGGCGCATCGCCTTGCGCGGATAGGCGAGGACATCGACCTGGGCATAATAATGTTCGACCTGGTCGTGCGGCACACGGCCGACAAAGACGATATGGTCGGTGAAGGGCGACGCCAGCGCCTGATCGCGCAGCGCCTGTTCCATCGGCCCGCCGCCGACCAGCAGCAGCTTCGCCCTGGGCCGCGCCCGCACGAGTCGGGGCATGGCGGCAATCAGATCGTCCAGCCCTTCATAATCATAGAAGCTGCCGATGAAGCCGACGACATCCGCCCCTTCGAGCCCCAGCTTCGCGGTCAGGGCCGAATCACGCGGCACCGGTGCGCCGAACTGATCGAGATCGACGCCATTGGGCGAGACGGTGATCTTGGCCGAGTCGATTCCGCGCGCGACCAGATCGGATCGCAACCCTTCGCAGATGACGGCAACCGCGTCAGCGGCACGGACCGCATGGCTTTCGAGCTGGCGGGTCAGCCAGTAGCGCGGGCTGCCTTCGGTCCCGGTGCCGTTGCCGACCGCCGCATCCTCCCAGAAGGCGCGAATCTCGTAGATCAGCGGAATGCCGTGGCGGCGCGCGACTCGCTGAGCGGCCATGGCATTGAGCACCGGCGAATGGGCATGGATGATATCCGGCCGCCACTGGCGCACCAGCGACTCGATAGCATCGGCATGGGCGGAAATGTCGCGCCACTCGCGCAGCAACGCATTGCCGCCGGCCGCTTCGCCCGGCGTGCGGTGGAAATGCAGCCCATCGACCAGTTCCTCCTGCGGTCCCGCCGCGACATGGCGCCGGCCGGTCAGCCCGCGCACATCCCAGCCCTTGGCCAGTTGCGCCCGCAGGATAGCCCGCGTGCGGAACGTGTAGCCGCTGTGCATCGGCAGGCTGTGATCGAGAACGTGAAGGATACGAGTCATAGCGGTAACTTTTTGCCGAAAAAGGTTTAACGCCCCGTCAACTCTGTCACGCTAGGGATTTTACGGGGCAAGAGTCCAGAACCGGCAGATCAAAACACGCAATGATTGATACCCTATCCCTGCTGATCAGCCATGGCGTCATCCTGCTGGCCGCTTGGCGGCTGCTGTCGCGCCCGGACCTGGATCGCGACATCGACACCCCGCCGGCATCGCCGGACGGAGACGCCGCCGATGCGTGACCTGTTCTTCATCGCCTTCCTGGGCGCCTTCTTCCTGATGGGATTCAAGCGGCCGTTCCTTCTGGTCATCATCTACGCCTATATCGACATCGTTTCGCCCCAGCGGCTCTGCTATTATCTGCTCAATTCGATCCCGATCTCGCTGATCGCCTTCGTCTGTGCGGTCGGTGCCTGGATAGTGGTCGACGACAAGAAGGATTGCCGTTTTTCCGCGCGGCAGGTGCTGTTGCTCGTCCTGCTTGCCTGGTGCGGTTATACGACCGCGACCGCCGATTTCCCGATCAACGCCGCGACCAAATGGGCCTGGGTATGGAAGGCGATCGTCTTTGCCGTGTTCCTGCCGCTGGTGCTGCGCACGCGGCTGCGGATCGAGGCGCTGGCGCTGTTCATGGTGCTGTGCGCGAGCACGATCATCATCAATGGCGGCATGAAGACCGCGCTGTCGGGCGGCGGCTATGGCGTGCTCAATCTGATGGTCGACAATAATAGCGGCCTGTACGAGGGCAGCATCATTTCCTGCGTGGCGATCGCGCTGATCCCGATCATCCTGTGGCTCACTCAGCATGGCACCATCTTTCCGCCCGACTGGAAGGTGAAGGCCTTTGCCTATGCGCTGTGCCTGGCCTGCATGCTGATGCCGGTCGGTACGGAGGCGCGCACGGGCCTGGTCTGCCTGGTGATCCTGGCCGGCATGATGCTGATGCGGTCGAAGCGCAAGTTCGTCTATGGCCCGCTGCTGGCCTTTGCCGCGCTGGCCGCCATCCCCTTCCTGCCCGCCAGCTTCACCAAGCGGATGCAGACAATCGAAAATCATCAGGGCGACGAAAGCGCGTCCACCCGCGTCGCGGTGTGGATGTGGACGCTCGACTATGTGAAGACCCATCCGGGCGGCGGCGGCTTCGACAATTATCTCCAGAACAGCTTCACCTATTTCGCCCAGAGCGAGGTCGGCGATGGCGACGAGAAGCGGATCGAGCGCCGCCTGGTCACCGACAAGGGCCGTGCCTATCACAGTGCCTATTTCGAGATGCTGGGCGAGCAGGGCTATTTCGGCTTCTTCCTGTGGGCGCTGCTGCACCTGAGTTGCTTCATCCGCACCGAATCGATCCGGCGCATGTATCGCAAGCGCGACGGACCGGACGAGGCCTGGATCGCGCCCTTCGCCGTGGCGCTGCAGCAGGGCCATGTCGTCTACATGATCGGATCGCTGTTCGTGGGCATCGCCTATCAGCCTTTCATCTTCATGATGCTCTCGCTCCAGATCGGCCTCGACACTTATTTGACCCGCAAGCGCAAGGACGCCGGACGCGTGCCGTTCTTCGAACAGCCTGGCGCACAGGCGGGAGTGACGGCATGACCATGGAATTGCGGATTTTGGGCTGGCTTCAGGGACTGATGCTGGGATTGATCCTGGCTGCCCCGCTGCTGTCCCCCGCCTATATGCCATGGGGCGTGCAGATGCTGTTTGCCCTGTCCGCCTTCCAGTTGCGCCAGGCCGACCGGCGCTGGGCATTGCGGCCGGGCATGACCGGCTGGGTCAGCCATATCCGCATGGCGCCGTCGCGAATGCTGCCCTGGACGGCGAGCGCGGTCGTCGCCTTCATCGCGGACGGCCAGGGCGCGGCGGCCCCCGGCGCGATCCTGCTGGCGGCGCTGACCTGCGAATTGCTGCTCTATCCGCTGCTCACCCGCCTGATCGGCGGCTGGCAATGGCGCCGCGCCGCGCTGGCGATGATCGGGCTGATCGCCGCCTGTGCGATCGTGCCGGCCGGCGCGATGCAGAATATCGCCATGTTCGCGCTGGGCGTGACGGGTTGCCTGTTCTGGCTGCGCGGCCCCGATGGCGACCTGCGGGCGACGCTCGCGGCCTTTGGCGGCGGGCTTTCGGCGATCACCCTCGCCTTTGCCATGCCCGCCACCATGATGCTGGCCTTCCCGCTGGCGGTTATCAGCCTGATCGTCGGCTGCGCCCAGGCGACGACGGTCCGCCGTCCGTTGCTGCCCTGGACCGGCCATTATGGCGCGGGCACCGGCTGGCTGCAGCGGCTGCGATCACGCCCGTCCTGACAGCGCCGGGCAGGCTGCACGCGGAACGAAGCGGATCATCACGGGTTGGACCGGAAGAAAGAAGGTCGCCCGGTTCCCATGTCGTCCCCCGCAATCATCCACAGCCATGACGGCATGCCCGGCATCAGCCGGCGCGCGCTGAAACAGGGATGGGCCTATCGCGCGGCGGACGGCAGCCGCATCACCGACCGCGACGAGATCGACCGGCTGAACGCGATCGCCATGCCGCCGGCCTATCGCGACTGCTGGTTCTGCCCCTCCCCCCACGGCCATATCCAGGCGACCGGCTATGACGAGCGGGGGCGCAAGCAATATCGCTATCACCCCGATTTCCGGGCTGCGCGCGAGGCGGAGAAATATGCCGGCTGCCCCGCCTTCGGCCGCGCCCTGCCACGCTTGCGGGCACAGATGGAGGAGGATCTGTCGCGGCGCGGCCTGCGCAAGGCGCGGACGATCGCGGCGGTGGTGCGGCTGCTGGACCTCGCCAAGCTGCGGGTCGGCAACGAACATTATGCCACCACCAACAAGAGCTTCGGCGCGACCACGCTGCGGCGGCGGCATGTCGACCTGAATGGCCGCAGCCTGACCCTGCGCTACCGCGCCAAGTCCGGCAAGGAACAGCAATTGAGCATCACCGACAGCCGCCTGCTGCGATTCGTGCGGGCGGTGCAGGATCTGCCGGGCCAGCATCTGTTCCAATATCTGGACGAGGATGGCGAGGCGCATCCGATCAGTTCGAGCGACGTCAACGCCTATATCGCGCAGGCCATGGGCGACGACTTCACCGCCAAGCATTTCCGCACCTGGGGCGCATCGACCATCGCCTTCGAGACGCTGGCGGCGGGCCATGTCTCGCTCAAGGAGATGATCGAGCCGGTAGCGGCGGCGTTGGGCAACACGCCGGCGATCAGCCGCAAATCCTATATCCACCCCGCCCTGATCGACCTGTGCAAGGACGGACAGGATGAATGGCGGCAGGGGCTTCGCCTGCCGCGCCGGACGCGCTATCTGTCGCGTCACGAACGCGGGCTGATCGCGTTCCTCGACGATCTGGCCAACGCGCCCACGCTGGCAGCAGCGGCCTGATCGAGCCCACGGACCATCAATCAAGGATCAGCATGGCCAACAAGAACGACCCCGGCATCGACATCAACGTGCGTGCGCCCAACCTCACGGAAATGTGGCATTCGACCATCGCCTGGTTCCAGCTTCATTATATCCAGATCCTGATCGCCGTCGGCGCGGCCACGATCATCTATCTGGCGCTCGCCACGCTGCGCCGGATCGGCACCAAGCATCGCGGCCGGCGTGGCGACCCGCTGGGCCTGGGCAATGTGCTGAGCCGGGCGGCGGCGCGCACGACGCAATATTTCATGATCATGGTCGCGGCGCGGCTGGTCGTGGTGTTCGCCGATGCGCCGGCGTCGCTGAGCAAGACCGTCACCTTCTTCTTCACCATCGCCACCGTGTTGCAGGCCGCGATCTGGGCACGGGAGATCATCCTGGGCCTGATCGAGCGCAAGACGCTGGCCGACGATGGCCAGGGCGAGACGCTGGCCAATGCGATGGGCCTGATCCGCATCCTGGTGACCTTTGCCCTGTTCGCGATCGCCGCGATCGTCGTGCTCGACAATCTGGGCGTCAACGTGACCGGCCTGGTCGCGGGTCTGGGTATCGGCGGCATTGCGATCGGCCTTGCCGCGCAGGGCATCTTCTCCGATCTGTTCGCGGCGCTGTCGATCATCTTCGACAAGCCGTTCCGCCAGGGCGAAATCATCACCTATGACCAGACCACGGCGCGGGTCGAGAAGATCGGCCTGAAATCCACCCGGCTGCGGGCGATGAGCGGCGAGAAGAAGGTGATTTCCAACGCGAACCTGCTGCAGAAGGAAATCACCAGCCTGCAGACGCTGATCCAGCGCCGCGTCACCTATGCCATCGGCATCATCTACCAGACGTCGGAGGAACAGGCCGAAGCGATCCCCACCATATTGAAGGAGATCGTCGAAGCGGAAGGCATGATCTTCGTCAATGCCGGGATCATCGCCTTTGGCGCCAGCAGCCTGGACTATCAGCTCAATTTCGATGTGCCCGACCCGGACCATCACGACTATTTCCAGATGCGCCATCGCATCGGCCTGGCCATCTGGAAGCGGTTCAATGCCGAGGGCATCGAGTTCGCCTATCCGACGCAGACCAGCTTCACCGCGGCCCCCGACGGCAAGGCGATCATGCCCTATGCCGAGGTGCAGCCAGTGCGCCGCGTCGACGGATAGAACGAAACACCTCGCTTCACCGCAGGACGGATTCGGCTGGTCCCCTTTCCGCTTGCCGGCGGGGACCAGCCGCGCCCTTACCGACCCATCACCAATGACTGATATGGATTTGCCATGAAAATGAACCGGATGGCGGCCCTTGGCCTGCTGATCGTTGCCCCCCTTATGGCGCCTGCCGCCCATGCCGAGGGACTGGGCGCCGAAGTCAATTATGGTCGCGCCGACGGCCATTGGGGCACCGAGATCGGCGCCGGCTATGCGCTCGACATGGCGGGTTTCAGCCTGACGCCGGGCGGCGGCGTCTATCTGCGCGATGGCGACACCAAGCTCTATGGCCGGGTCGAGGCGGCCTATACGATTCCCATGTCGGTCTCGATCGGTGCGGGCGTGCGCTTCAGCGGCGACAATACCCGCCCCTATGCGACGCTGGCGATGCCGCTGATCCCCAAGCTGCGCGCCAAGGCCAATGTCGGCCCGAAATATTATAGCGTCGGCCTGACGCTGGGTTATTGAGCCGAGGCAATCTGTCGCGATCGGCGGGCCCGGCAGGGTCACGCCGACGCGACAGCCCCGAAGTTCACAGTGTCGTCGACCAAATCGGGCCGTTTGCGCCGGATATGCACCACCCACGCCCCTGTCACGCGACGCCGGCGCGACACCTGGGTCATAGCTGCCTGCCGATCGGGTCAGGACCAGGCGACGATGACGCGCCATCGAGGCGACACTTGGGTCACGCCTTCCCTGGGCGACGGGCGATGACGCGGATTGCATCGCCGAGGATAGACCAGAGAATGGGCGAGTAGGAAAGCGGTGGCCGGTTGGGGGCTGGCTTCAGACGGCTGCCCCCCTCCACCATCCTGCGGATGGTCCCCCTCCCCGCAAGCTGGGAGGAATATCAGCCCTGGCCCCAGAGGGTGCCGGGGTGGAGCAGGCCGTCGCGCACCGGCAAGGCACCGTCGCGATCCTTCGCCAGCAGCAGCGCGCCATCGAGGTCGATCCAGTCGGCGCCCTGTGCCACCAAGGCGGCAGGCGCGATGCCGAGCGAGGTGCCGAGCATGCAGCCGACCATGATGCGAAAGCCGCGGGCGCGCGCTGCCTGTGCCAGGGCCAGCGCCTCGGTCAGGCCCCCGGCCTTGTCGAGCTTGATATTCACCGCGTCGAAATCGCCCAGCCGGTCGAGATCGGCGCGGGTGTGGCAGCTTTCGTCGGCGCAGAGCGGCAACGGCGCGCGCAGGCCGGCCAGCCTGTCCTCCCGCCCGTGCAGGATCGGCTGCTCCACCATTTCCACGCCCAGTTCGGCGAGCGCCGCTGCCTCCGCCACGATGTCGCGGTCATGCCAGCTTTCATTGGCGTCGACGATCAGCCGGACGCCCGGTGCGCCGGCGCGCACGGCGGCGATGCGGGCATGATCGCCCTCCCCCGTCAGCTTGCATTTGAGCAGGCCAAAGCCGCGTGCGACGGCGGCGCGGGCATCGGCCTCCATCCGCTCCGGTTCGCCCAGGCTGATGGTGAAGGCGGTGGGCAGCGGCGTCGGTGCAGCAAGGCCGGCCAGTTGCCAGACCGGGACGCCGGCCCGTTTCGCCTCCAGATCCCACAGCGCGCAGTCGAGCGCGTTGCGCGCGGCGCCGCGCGGCATCGCCTGCAACAGCGCTTCGCGATCGAGCGGCCCGGCATAGGCGTTGATCGCCGCCGCGCAGCCCTGTGCGGTCTCGCCCTCATAGTAAATGGCCGTGCCCTCGCCCCGCCCGACATGATCGCCGTCGCCCACGGTGCAGACGACGACGTCCACCTCCGTCTTGGCGCCGCGGCTGATGATGAAGGCGCCCGCAACCGGCCAGCGTTCGACCGTCGCGGAAATTATACGGGTCATCGGCGTTTCCTGCGTCATGATTTGACCATATGGATCGGCGTCATATGCGTGAAACAGGACTGCTGGCATAGTCCCCGCCTTTGCGACAGGAGCTTATTTCCCCGTGACTTCCCGTGAATTGACCGGCTTCCTCTCGCTGAATGAATCCGAACCCGTGACCGATGCCCTGTCCCGCCGCGTCTCCGACATGGCATGGCGCCTGACCTTTGGCGCGATCGGCTGGCCCTGGCTGCTCGCCAGCCTGTCGGGCGGGCGCAAGGCGGACAAGCGCGCGCTGCTGGACGAACTCAAACTGCCCCATGATGCGCTGCCGCATCTGGGAAGCTGGAAGGCCGATGTCGGTTTCCTGCGCCATATCGTGCGCGAGATTGCGCGGCTGCGGCCGGCGCATGTCGTCGAACTGGGCGCGGGCGCATCCTCGCTGATCGCGGCGCGGGCGCTGCAATTGCATGGCGGCGGACAGCTGCACAGTTTCGACCAGCATGGCGGCTTTGTCGACGCGACCCGGCAATGGCTGGCCGACCATGCGCTGGACGTGGATATCCGCCATGCGCCGCTGACCCACGAAAGCGCCGACTGGCCGGGCCGCTGGTATGCGATCGATCGGCTGCCCGAGCAGATCGACCTGATCATCATCGATGGCCCGCCCTGGAGCGTGCATCCGCTGGTGCGGGGCGCCGCCGACAGCCTGTTCGCCCGCCTCTCGCCCAATGGCGTGGTACTGCTGGACGATGCCGCGCGGCCGGGCGAACGGCTGGTCGCGCGCCGCTGGCGCAAGCGCTGGCCGCATATCGATTTCCGCCTGATGCATGACGGCACCAAGGGGACGCTGGTCGGCCGACGCCGCGACATGTCGCAGCCGGTGGCCAAAGACAATGAGGCCGGGCGCGGCTGGCGCCATGTCGGCCGGGCGGCGGCGATCGCCGCGCTGCTGGCGACGGGGTGGATCGGCCGCGGCGCGCTGGGCGAATTTCCCCAGGCGGCGCAGGCCAGCACCTTCCTGGACGAGGCGGCCGCATCGCGCCGCGCCGGCCTGCTGCGCCAGCAGATGGCGTCGCAGGTCGAGAGCGCCAAGCTGGACGATGCCGAAATCCGGCGGTCGACCGGCATCGTGCTGCCGCGCCTGCCGGCCAATTGGCAGGTGCGGGACGTGCAACTGTTCCCGACCGCCGACAGCCCGGCGATCGCGATCGCGCTGACCACCGAAAAGGGCGAGCAATTGTCGCTGTTCGCCGACCGGGCGGAAACGCCGGCGGAAGGGCAGCCGCTGATCGCGGAGCGGCGCGACGGCACGGTCGCCTATTGGGAGGCCGGCGACATGGCTTATGCGCTGACCGGCAAGGCGGATACGCCGCGCCTGATGGCACTGGCCGAACGGATCGCACCGGCGGCCTGAGCAGCGGGATCGCGCCCGCCCATTGAGGCGGGCGCGCCGCGCTGCTAACGCCCCGACATGGAGGATGCCACCGTACCCGCGCCGCGCCGCGCCGATCGCCCTACCCTGTCGAGTCTGGCCATGCTGTGGCGCTTTGCGACGCGCTATCCGGCACGGATCGCCGGGGCGCTGACCGCTCTGATCGTCTCTTCGGCCGCGACGCTGGCGATCCCGAGCGGCTTTCGCCTGGTGATAGACAAGGGCTTCACCGGCGGCGGCGATATCAGCCGCTGGTTCGAATATCTGTTCCTGCTGGTGGTGATCCTGGCGCTGGCAAGCGCGCTGCGCTTCTATTTCGTGTCCTGGCTGGGCGAGCGGGTGGTCGCCGACATTCGCAGCGCGACCCAGGCCAATCTGCTGCGCCAGGCGCCGGCTTTCTTCGAGGAGAACAGGCCGTCGGAGATCGCATCGCGCATGACGGCGGACACCGCGATCATCGACCAGGTGGTGGGATCGACCGTGTCGGTCGCGCTGCGCAACCTGGTCACCGGCATTGGCGGCCTCATCTATCTGTTCGTGCTTGCGCCCAAGCTCGCCGGCCTGCTGATCCTGGGCATACCGGTGATCGTGCTGACGCTGGTTACGCTGGGCCGGCGGGTGCGCAAATTGTCGCGCGCCAGCCAGGATCGGCTGGCCGAAGTCGGCAGCGTCACCACCGAGGTGCTGGGCGCGATGAAGATCGTCCAGGGCTTTGGCCAGGAAGGGCGCGAGGCGGCCCGGTTCGACGCGACCGTCGCGAGCGGCTTTGCCACCGCCCGGCAGCGCATATTGCTGCGCGCGGTGATGACCGCCATCGCCTTTGCCCTGGTGTTCGGATCGATCACCGGCGTGTTGTGGCTGGGCGCGATCGACGTCGCCGCCGGGCGCCTGTCGGGTGGCAGCATCGCCGCCTTCGTGCTGACCGGCGGGCTGGTGGCCGGCGCGTTCGGATCCTTGTCGGAAAGCTGGGGCGACCTGCTGCGTGGCGCCGGGGCGGCGAGCCGGCTGGACGAGCTGATGGCGGCCGAGCCGGCGATCGCCGCGCCGGCGGCGCCGGTCGCGATCCCGACGCTGGCGCAGGGCGCGCGGCTGCGCTTCGACAATGTCCATTTCCATTATCCCACCCGGCCCGACCAGGCGGCGCTGAACGGCGTCACGATCGACATTGCGCCGGGCGCAACGGTCGCGGTGGTCGGACCTTCGGGTGCCGGCAAGTCGACGCTGATCCAGCTGGCGCTGCGCTTCTATGATCCCGACCAGGGCGAAGTGCGCCTGAACGATGTGCCACTGCCGGCCGCCGATCCGGCCGCGCTGCGCGCAGCAATGGCGATGGTGCCGCAGGACAGCGTGATCTTCGCAGCCTCCGCTCGCGACAATCTGCGCTACGGCAAATGGGATGCGAGCGACGAGGAGATATGGGCAGCGGCGCGGGCAGCCAATGCCGAAGCCTTTCTGCGCGCCCTGCCCCAGGGGCTGGACAGCCATCTGGGCGAAGGCGGCGCACGGCTGTCGGGTGGGCAGCGCCAGCGCGTATCGATCGCCCGCGCGCTGCTGCGCGATGCGCCGATCCTGCTGCTGGACGAGGCGACGTCAGCGCTCGACGCGGAATCCGAGCAACTGGTCAAGGATGCGCTCGACCGGTTGATGCAGGGGCGCACGACAATCGTCATCGCCCATCGGCTGGCGACCGTGCGGGCCGCCGACCGGATCATCGTGCTGGATCAGGGACGGATCGTCGAACAGGGCGACCATGCGACGCTGGTGGCACTGGGCGGCCTTTACGCGCGGCTGGCCAGCCTGCAATTCCAGGACCAGTTGGACGGCTGAACCGCCATCCCGCCGGACGCGCAGTCAACGGCCGGCGAGGCAGCGCTGGACGATATAGTCGAAGATGGCGGGATGGAGCGGGCGCTCGAAGGTGCAGCCCGATTCATGCGCGCGCACCCACTGGACGCGGGCGCGCCGCCCCTCGAAACCCGGCAACATGATCCACAATTCGCTGCCGACGGTGAGCTTCATGAAACTGTGCAGGCGAAAGCCGGTGAGCGACATGTCGGCGATATTGCTGGTGAACCAGGTTTCACCCGGACGCCGCACCTTGACGCTGATCACAACGTCGCGCCGTTCGGCAAGCCGGCCCCTGCGTTCCAATTCGGTCAGTCGTTCAGCGCCCATGGTCCACATCCACCCATTCCCCTTCAGCATCGCGCAGGAAGGTAAGGGAAATGTTAAGCGGAAGACGCACGGGCACAAAAAAGGGGCTGCCGAAGCAGCCCCTGTCCATAGCCTGATCTGGATCGTCCGGCGGGTCGGAGACGGGAAGTCTGAGACCGACGTCCCCGGACGATTGGTGGATCAGAAAGCGCTATATTGTTCGTTGCCGACGAAACCCAGCTTGGTCACGCCCGCGCGCTTGATCTCCGCCAGCACCTCGTCAACGACGACGTAGCGGGTCTGCGCGTTCGGCTGGAACTGCAGTTCCGGCTCGACGGGCAGACGCAGCGACTGCTGCAGATACTGACGCAGGGTCAGCAGGTCGATCGGCGCACCGTTCCAGCTGATCACGCCGCCGGCATCGATCGCGACCTTGTTCTTGACAGGGTCGACCACATTGTCGCTCGGAGGCGCGCTCTGCGGCAGATCGATCTTAACCGCGTGGGTCTGGATCGGAATGGTGATGATGAACATGATGAGGAGAACGAGCATGACGTCGATCAACGGCGTCGTGTTCATTTCCACCATCGGCTCACCATCATCGGAGCCCATGCTCATGGCCATAACGAATTCTCCTTATGCGGCCGATCAGAGGCGGGTCGTCGTCGAACCGGGTTCCGGTTCGGAGATGAAGCCCACCTTCGGGAAACCGGCGCGCTGCATCGTGTAGATGGTGCCGCCGATGCAACGATAGGGGGTATTGATGTCGCCGCGGATATGCACTTCGGGCAGATCCTCGGGCGTCAGATTTTCAACACCACCAGCCTTCTTGATGTCCGCTTCCAGCTTGGCGACGGCGCGATCGAGCAGTTCGTCGGAGCTGACCTTGGTCAGGTTCCAGTAAACCGCACAGCTGCCGTCGGGCGCCGAGGTGACCGACAAGGAAACATTTTCGGGTTTCGTCGTGGTCGGCTCGAACGCCACCTTGGGAAGTTGCAGATCGACCGTCTGGACGACGACCGGGACCGCGATGAGAAAGATGATGAGCAACACCAGCATGACGTCGACGAGCGGCGTCGTGTTGATGTCGGACATCGGCTTGTCGTCACCGCCGTCGGAGCCAACACTCATTGCCATTGATACAATCCTAACCTTGGTGTCGTAGGTGCCCCGTTAACCGGGGCCCCTGTCCGGCAGGGGCCGGGTGGTCGCAGCCGCCACCCGGCGCCCGAACCGGCGTCTTAAGGCGATTAGGCCTTGGTCGGCGCAGCAGCCGGCTTGGCAGCAGCAGCGGCCGGAGCGGCAGCAACGGTCGGCTTCACGGCGCCGTCCGAAACCAGGTAGGCCAGCAGGTCGACGGTGAAGCCGTTCAGCTGTTCCGAGATCGCCTTGTTGCGGCGCTGCAGGAAGTTGTAGGCCAGAACGGCGGGAACGGCCACGGCCAGACCCAGCGCGGTCATGATCAGAGCTTCACCGACCGGGCCGGCAACGGCGTCGATCGAGGCCTGACCGGCAGCACCGATCTTGATCAGAGCGCGGTAGATGCCGATAACGGTACCGAACAGACCGATGAACGGCGAGGTCGAACCGACGGTGGCGAGGAACGCCAGGCCGCCACCGAGCGACGAGTTGATCGCGGCTTCCGAGCGAGCCAGCGAGCCGTGCAGCCAGTCATGTGCTTCGACCGGATCCTTCAGCTTGCCATGCTCTTCCTGAGCCTTGATGCCGTCATCGACGATCTGCTTGTAGGCCGAGTTCTTTTCGAGCTTGGCCGAAGCTTCCTTCAGCGAAGCGGCGCGCCAGAAGGTCGCACGGATCTTCTTGCCCTGGCTGATCACCTTCTGCTGTTCGATCAGCTTGGTGAACAGGATGTAGAAAGTGCCGACCGACATGGCGCAGAGGATGATGAAGACGGTCCAGGCAATGGTGCCGCCCTGCTCCAGGGCTTCCATCAGGCCGTACGGGTTTTCCGGCTTGGGCGCCGCGGCTGCGAGATACATCAACATGTTCAAGACTTCCCTCTCAAAAGGATCGTGAAAGGGGAGAGCGGCGCCGGGCGCCTGCCCTCCCGTTTAAATTACTGCGGGATCCGCCACTGAATGCGGTTCGCGTAGGTCGACGGGATCTTGTTACCCTGGTCATCTTCCGCGGGGCTAAAGCGCGCGCGGCGGGAAACCAGCTTACAAGTTGCGTCGTCCAGTTCAGGCGAGCCACTCGACTGCGTAACGGTACAGCTCGTGACACGGCCATCGGCGCCCACTTCAAGACGGAAACCAGTGGTCCCCTGCTTTTCTTCACGCAGAGCGCGCGAAGGATAGTCTTCAGTGGTTGCCCAGGAACCCGGATTGCCACGCGGCGACACGCCCTTTGCAGCCTGCTTTGCAGCGGGCGGCGGCGGCGGGGCCGGCGGCGGTGCGGGCACCGGAACCTCATTGAACACCGGCGGCGGCGTCCGAACCGTCTGGATCGGCGGCGCGGGGGCCGGGGTCTGGACGATCGGCGGCGGCGCGACGACCGGCGGAGGCTCAATCGGCTTGTCCGGCGGCGGCGGCGGCGGCTCCTCGTCAGGTGGCGGGGGCTCCTCCTTCACGTCGATCACGTTCAGCTGTTCCGCCGCCTTTTTGACATATTTCATGCCAAGACCGGTGACGAAGGCATAGCCGAGAACAGCGTGAATCAGGGCGACGATGACGATCGATATCGTACGACTCGATCCTTGCGAGTGGTCAGCATAGGCCATTCGGCAACGACACTCCTTAACTCATCTTACCAGTGGGTTGTACAAATCAGCCAAAAACGACCCGAGCTGCCCGGGGCTATCCCCGACCACCTTTGGCCCTTATCCGTCCATTTGCTACCGTGCGAACTCCTATCGCGGCGCATCGTGGCACGCAAACGCTTTATCGAACTACCGGCTTGCGTTTACCATTACACACCGGAATGACTTGCCTGTGACATCCCTGCCACGGGCTGATAGCATAGGACGAAGATGCAGAAGAAATCCACCACGGCCATGAAGACGCTCGCCTCGTTGTGCCTCATTTCGGCCTCATATACCGCCGTTTTCCCGGCATTTTCTCAGACAAATTCGATGACAGCGCAATCATCGACGGTTGCCGCCGGATTGACCTATGCCGACATCGCCGACCTTTCCGATGCGGCACCGCTAGTTGCCAACGTGCGCATTAGCAACATCGTCCCGTTGAAGCCCGAACAGGCTCCGGACGTCCCGGCAGGCTATCGCAGGGTCTATGTCGAGGCCGAAGTGACCGCACTGATTCGCGGCGAAGGGGGCATAAGCCCGACCGTTGGCTATCTTTATGACGCCCTCCTCGATTCGAAGGGCAAGATACCCAAGCTGAAAAAGGCACAGGTGCTGCTATTCGCCCGTCCGGGCGGGCGTCCGGGCCAGATTCAGCTGATCGCGCGCGATGCGCAGATCGCCGCCACCCCCGCCGAGGTCGAACGGGTGAAGACCGTTCTATCGGCGCTGGTTGCGCCGGATGCACCGCCGCGAATCATCGGCCTGGGCGACGCTTTCCATGTGGCAGGCACGATCGCCGGCGAAGGCGAGACGCAGATTTTCCTGCGCACCGAAAATGGCGACCCGGTATCGCTGTCGATCATCCGCCGTCCCGGACAACAGCCCATCTGGGCCGTGGCGCTGGGCGAAATCGTCGACGAAGCCGCCCGCGCCCCTGCCCCCGGCAGCCTGCTCTGGTATCGGCTGAGTTGCAGCCTGCCGGCCACTCTTCCGGCCCGGTCGGTCCGCACCCTGGCAGTGCAGGACGCCGAAGCGGCGCGCGCGGATTATCAGTTCGTCCTGAACGCACTTGGCCGCTGCGCACGCAATCGAAAGCCGAACTGACCCCCTACGCACTTATCTTTCAATCGGGCGCCGCTGTGCTTTTCCTTGGACAGCGGCGCTCGGGCCGCTATCAGCGCGGCTCTTACAGTGCGAAGGACCAGGAAACGCCATGACCAATCTCCACCGCCATGCCCCGCTGCGCGTCGCGCTCGTTGGCCTCGGAACGGTGGGCGGCGGCGTCATTCGCCTGCTCAACACCAATGGCGACCTGATTGCCCGCCGCGCCGGCTGTCCGGTGCAGGTGGTCGCCATCTCCGCGCGCGACCGCAACAAGGATCGCGGCGTCGACCTGTCCCCCTATGAATGGGTCGACGACATGACGACGCTGGCGACCCGCGACGATATCGACGTGGTGGTCGAACTGATCGGCGGCGCCGATGGCCCGGCCCTCACCCTCGCCCGCCAGTGCCTGGCCGCCGGCAAGCCGTTTGTCACCGCCAACAAGGCGATGCTGGCCCATCATGGCCTGGACCTTGCCAGCCGCGCCGAGAGGGCCGGCGTGGCGCTCAAATATGAAGCGGCGGTCGCCGGCGGCATCCCGGTGATCAAGGGCATGCGCGAAGGCGCGGCCGCCAACGAGATCAGCCGCGTCTATGGCATCCTCAACGGCACCTGCAATTACATCCTGACCACCATGGAGAAGGAAGGCCGGGGCTTTGACGAGGTGCTGAAAGAAGCCCAGGAACTGGGCTATGCCGAGGCCGATCCGAGCTTCGACATTGACGGCGTCGATGCCGCGCACAAGCTGACCATCCTTGCCAGCCTGGCCTTTGGCACCGAACTGGACTTCGACCATGTCGCGACCACCGGCATCCGCCATGTGATCGCCGCCGACATTGCCGAGGCGGCAGCGCTGGGCTTCCGCATCCGCCTGGTCGGCATGGCGGAGAATGGGCCGGAAGGCCTGTTCCAGCGCGTCCATCCGATGCTGGTCCCGCTCGACCATCCGCTCGCCCATGTCGACGGTTCGCTCAATGCCGTCGTGGCCGAGGGCAATTTCGTCGGCCGCCTCTTCTTCCAGGGGCGTGGCGCGGGTGACGGCCCGACCGCTTCGGCCGTGGTCGCCGACCTGATCGACGTGGCCCGCGACGAATATGGCGATGCGCTGGCGATGCCGGTTGCCGCCCTGACCCCGCAACAGCCGGCCGACGCCGGCCAGCGGATCGGCCGCGCCTATCTGCGCTTCAAGGTGCAGGACCGCCCCGGCGTGCTGGCCGAGATTGCTGCCGCGACCCGCGATGCCGGCGTTTCGATCGAGAGCATGATCCAGCGCGGCGCCAACCAGGCCGATGGCGTGCTGGTGGCGATCGTCACCCATGCCGGCGAGGAACGCTGCGTGCGCGAGACGCTGGAGCGGCTGGCCGGCTCCGACAGCCTGCTCGACACGCCGATGGTCATGCATATTCTGGATTGATCGCGCCGGGACCGGTGGGATCAGTGCTGGCCGGCGCCCTTGACCGAATCCGGCAGGGGCGGCGGTGGTGCCATGTCGGCGTCGGGGTCGAGCAAATGGGTGATGGCCTTGCCGGCCAGCATGGCGGCGCCCAGGATCGGCACGCCGCCACCGACGCAGCCCGTCCCCTGCCCGCCGACGACGCCACAGGCGCCCTGCCTGGGTGCGGCAGCGGACGCGCGCGGCGTATCACCCGCAAGCGGGCGCCCCTCGACCGGCTCGCGCGGTAGCGGCAGCCTTTCCTTCGCATTGCGCTCCGCCCGGCTGCCGCAGACGACGATGCCGCCGCCGCTGCGATCGCAGGGGCGCACGACAGCGGTGCGCGCCTGATATTCCTCCATCGTGGTGCGCTGGGCGAGCGGCGCTTCATCCACCGGCACGATCTCCTGCGCGGCTGCCAGCGGCAGGCCGATCAGCAAAAGAGGGAAAGACAAGACCCACCGCATGACGACATCTGAACAGTCGAACATGGCGGGATGATGGCAGCAGCTGGACGCTGCGGAATGCCATATAAGGCAAAGGCGCGTCCATCCGTGGCATCACGACTATGAAAAGCTTTGCGAGCCCGGCAAGTTGGGTCGACAAGCAGAGGCGGACATCCTATCGCCCTGCTCTATCAGTTACAGCAGAGGAGTGGCTATGGTGCAGGCTAGTTCGATTCTCGATCGCGTCTTGGTACTCGAAATGGTGCGCGTCACCGAAGCGGCTGCAATCGCCGCATCCAAGCTGGTCGGTCGGGGCGACGAGAAGGCCGCCGACGCCGCTGCGGTCGAGGCGATGCGCCTGGCCTTCAACGACCTCTATATGGACGGCACCGTCGTGATCGGCGAGGGCGAGCGCGACGAGGCGCCGATGCTCTATATCGGCGAGAAGGTCGGCAACGCGATCGGCAAGGGCCCCAAGATCGACATCGCGCTCGATCCGCTGGAAGGCACCACCATCACCGCCAAGGCCGGCCCGAATGCGCTGGCCGTGCTCGCCATTTCGGAAGAAGGCGGCCTGCTCAACGCACCCGATGTCTATATGGACAAGATCGCCGTCGGTCCGGGCTATCCCGACAATATCATCGACCTCAACAAGTCGGTGAAGGAGAATGTCGAGGCGGTGGCCAAGGCCAAGGGCGTCGATCCGCATGAAATCATCGTCTGCGTGCTGGATCGCCCGCGCCACGAGAAGCTGATCGCCGAGTTGCGCGCGATCGGTTGCGGCATCATGCTGATCCCGGACGGCGACGTTGCCGGCGTGATCGCGACCACCAATCCCGAAACCACGATCGACATCTATATGGGTTCGGGCGGCGCGCCCGAGGGCGTGCTGGCCTGTGCCGCGCTGCGCTGCGTGGGTGGCCAGTTCAAGGGCCGCCTGCTGTTCCGCAACGATGACGAGAAGCAGCGCGCCTACAAGTGGGGCATCACCGACCTGGACAAGGTCTATGACCTCAAGGAACTGGCCAAGGGCGACTGCATCTTTGCCGCGACCGGCGTGACCGACGGATCGCTGCTGGCGGGCGTCAAGCATCTGCCGGGCGACAAGCTGACCACCGAGAGCGTGGTGATGCGCGCCAGCACCGGCACCGTGCGCTGGGTCAAGGGCGAGCATCGCGTGGAGCGCAAGGACGCCTGATCGGGCGGACCGGACGAAAAGACGAAGGGGGCCGAAAGGCCCCCTTTTTCGTGGTCATCGATGCGGGAAGAACCGCCCCCGATAATCGCCGGCGGTCAGTGGCTGGCGCGGTGGTTGAGATCGTGGCCGAGCGCGAGAATGGCGACGCCAAGCAGCGTATAGGCGCTTTCCTGCCAGCCATGATCCATGGTCAGCGCGCCGGCCATGATGCCAAGGCCCAGCGAACCGATCGCGGCGGGCATCATGAAACGATGGACGAGCGCGCCATGGCCGAGCGCGATCGCGCCCATCAGGATGGCGAGCGCCAGCCCCGCTTCATGGAAGATCGGACTGTCGAAAATGCCGCCGGCCGATGCCAGCAGGCCCAGCACCACTGCGGTCAGGAAACAATGCGCGACGCACAGGCCAGAAAGCGCCATCGCAAGGCGATCAAGGCGTCCGGATTCCAGGGCGTGACGGAAGCTGAGCAGCATGGTGCGTGCTACATAGTCGAGACCGGCATAAGTTACAACATAACATCACCGATTTTTCGGGCGGGAAAGACGTTCCCGTTCCGCCGGACCGTCAGGCGGCGAAGCGCAGGCAGTTGCGACCGCTGCCCTTGGCGGCATAGAGCGCCTTGTCCGCCGCCTCCATCAGGGTCGCGGCGCTGGCCGAGCCGTCCAGTTCAACAAGGCCCGCGCTGAAGGTTATGGCGATATCCTCGCCATTGCCGAGCGGGAACGGCCGCACCCCGACGCGGGTGCGCAGATGCTCGCAGATGCGCTCGGCCCGTTCCAGATCGACATCGGGCAGCAGCACGGCAAATTCCTCGCCGCCCAGGCGCCCGATGCTGCCGGTGCCACGCAGCGCCTGGCGCAGCCGCTCGACAAAGCCGACCAGCACCCGGTCGCCAGCGGCATGGCCATGGCGGTCATTGACCGACTTGAAATGATCGATGTCGATCAGCAGCAGGCAAGCCTGCCCGCCGGCCGCGACGCGGGCGATCTGGTCGTCCAGCTTTTCCTGCAACGCGCGACGGCTGTCGGCGCCGGTCAGGGCATCCTGCGCCGCCGCCTGGTGCAGCGCCCGCTGGCGCGCCTTGTGGCGGGAAATGTCGCGCACCGTGCTGATGACGCCGATCGCCCGCCCCTGCTCGTCCAGCACGGCGCGGACCAGCATCTCGTACCAGTCGAAATCATTGTCCGGCCGGTTGGGGCGAAATTCGACCGCATGCGCCTCCCCCGGATGGGCGAGCGCGCGGCGATGGGTGACGATGGCGAAGGGGCGATATTCCGGGTCGATCAGGTCGACAGCCGGCTGGCCCAGCAACCGGTCGGCGTCGATGCCGATCTGGTCCACGGCCGAGGGCGAGACATATTGGATGATGCCGTCGATGCTGAGATTGACCACGCCGTCGCCGCTATGTTCGGCAAAGGCCCGATAGCGCGCCTCGCTGTCGCGCAGCATGCGGATCAGCCGGCGACGGCTGTTGAGTTCGGCGGCCACGGGGACCGACAGCAGGAAGCTGAGCGCCAGATAGAATTGGAAGAACTGGATGCGTTCGGGAATGCTGGCCGCGACCAGACGGAGCGGTCCATGGCCGGTCATGGTCGCCGTGCCGCCGATCAGCGCCAGGATGACGATCGCCGCCGCCGACCCTGCATAGCCGGTGCGAAAGGCGATCAGCACCAGTGGCAGCAGCGAGGCGAACAGCATCGGATAATCGACGCGATAGAAGATCCACCAGGCGCACAGGGCAAAGGCGGACAGCAGGCCGAACGCCTCCAGCCGCTCGATCGGCCGGGCCTGGCGCGCCCAGCGGCTTACCTCGCCCTGCAGCAGGATCAGCAGCAGCGGCGTGCAGATGAGGCCGCCCAGCACATGGCCGCTATACCATTGCAGCCAGATATGGGGAAAATCACCACCCAGCAAAATGGAGACCACCAGCGCGGCACCGATACCGGCAAGCACATTGGCAACGCCCGCCAGCGCGAAGATGAAGATGCACAATTCGCGCATCGATGCGGCGATCTGTCGCCCGACACCAAGCCGGCGGCAGATATAGGCGACCACCAGCGCCTCCCCGACATTGAGGATAGCCATCGGCACCGCCGCCATTGCGCCGATGCCGAACAGCGCCGTCGCGATCGTGCTGGCGATCATGCAGGAGAGGATGAGGCGCGGCCAGGCGCGCATACGCGCGGTCATCATTTCCGCCATCAGCAAGGCATTGGCGCCCCAGATGAAGGCCAAACCGCCTTCGAATCGCGAGGTCAGCAGTGCAAGCGACGCGACCGCGAAGTAAAGCAGGCCGGTAAATACCGACATTTTCAGGGAAATATGGCGAAGGGCGGGCCGCGTCATGTTCCCATCCGGGTTAAGCGGACAATGTTAATATATATTCCTATGCCGCCGACTATTTCACAGCGAATAGATGAAAACAGGCCCCGGTGATCATCATCGGGGCCTGTTTTTACAATATTACAAGTCTATTCAACTGGATGCGTCAGCCAACAGCGCATCGGTTGGGGCCGAAATCGACGGATTGCGATCCTTGATCGTGGCCCGCGCCTGGCGCACGCCGGCGCCATAGTCGGGATGGACCTGATCAAAGAGCTTGCACTGGCGCTCCTCGATCTCGTCCGGGATATCGCCCATGGCGGCGGCGATATTGGCGAAGAGCCGCGCCTTCTGCGCATCGTCGAACAGGTTGAACAGCGCGCGCGGCTGGCCGAAATCATCATTGCCTTCGCGATGATTATAGCGGTCGGCATCGCCCGAAATCTTCAGCGGCGGCTCCAGGAAGCGCTGATCCTCGACCGGCCCGCCAAAGCTGTTGGGCTCATAATAGGCGGCCGGGTTCGGATTGTTCGGGAAGAAGCGCATCGCCCCGTCCTTGTGATAATGATGCACCGGGCATTTGGGGGCATTGACCGGCAGCGCTTCATAATGGGTGCCGATCCGATGCCGGTGCGCGTCGGCATAGGAGAAGATGCGCGCCTGCAACATCTTGTCGGGCGAGAAGCCGATGCCCGGCACGATGTTGGACGGCGAGAAGGCGGCCTGCTCGATCTCCGCGAAATAATTGTCGGCGTTGCGGTTCAGCTCCAGCATGCCGACGTCGATCGGCGGATAATCGGCATGCGGCCAGACCTTGGTGAGGTCGAATGGATTATAGGGCGTCTTGTCCGCATCCAGTTCCGGCATGATCTGGACCTGCATCTTCCATTTGGGGAAGTCGCCCTTCTCGATCGCCTCGAACAAATCCTCCTGCGTGGATTCGCGGGTGCGACCGACGACATCCGCCGCTTCCTCATTGGTCCAGTGGCGGTGGCCCTGCATCGTCTTGAAGTGGAACTTCACCCAGAAACGCTCGCCGGCGTCGTTGATGAAGCTGAAAGTGTGGCTGCCATAGCCGTTGATGTGGCGCACATCGGTCGGCAGGCCGCGATCCGACATCAGGATCGTCACCTGGTGCAGCGATTCGGGGCTCAAGGACCAGAAGTCCCACATCGCCGTGGGCGAGCGCAGATTGGTGCGCGGATGGCGCTTCTGCGTGTGGATGAAATCGGGGAATTTCAGCGGATCGCGCACGAAGAAAACCGGCGTGTTGTTGCCGACCAGATCCCAATTGCCTTCGGGCGTATAGAATTTCATCGCGAAGCCGCGCACGTCGCGCTCGGCATCGGCCGCGCCCAGTTCGCCCGCCACGGTCGAGAAGCGCAGGATCATCGGCGTCTGCGCGCCCGGCTGCAGTGCCTTGGCCTTGGTATATTTGGAAATATCGCCGGTGATGGTCAGCGTGCCATAGGCACCCCAGCCCTTGGCATGGACGACACGTTCGGGGATGCGTTCGCGATTCTGGTGCGCCAGCTTTTCGAGCAGCTGATAATCCTGGAGCAGCAGCGGCCCGCGCGGGCCTGCGCTCAGACTATTCTGGTTATCGGCAATCGGCGCACCCGCGCTCGTCGTCATCACTGGCTTATCGACCATATCGTCCTCCTCAGCTTTGGATGAGAACAGGCTAAGGCCCCGCGAAGTTTCAGAAAAACTGATTAAATCGGATTGGGTGATCGATTTTTACGGTTAATCTGAAGATCGCCCAAGTCAGGAGGTCAGCGCCCGATCGCGCAGGCGGTGCCATGCCGACAGTCGCGCATCACGCGGCTGCGGCAGCATTGCCGGATCAAATCGAGTCGTCTTCCCTGCCATCGTCGCGGCCTCGTCCAGGGAGCGGAACAATCCAGCCCCCAACCCTGCCAGCATGGCCGCACCCAGCGCCGTGGTTTCCACATCCGCCGGACGGTCCACACTGACATCGAGCATATCAGCGATATCCTGGGCGATCCAGTCATTGGCGCTCATGCCGCCATCGATCCGCAGCTGGCGCCAAGGCGCGCCGTCGGCTGCGAAAGCGGTGGCGAGGTCGGCCAATTGGTGCGAGAGGGATTCAAGCGCGGCGCGGACGATATGCGCGCGGGTCGATCCCTGGGTAAGCCCCGCGATGACGCCGTTCACGTCGGGCCGCCAGTGCGGCGCGCCCAGCCCCGCCAGCGCCGGCAACATCAGCACGCCGCCGCTGTCGGTCACGGAGCGGGCCAGCGCCTCCGTCTCCGCCGCCGATCCGATCAGGCCGAGCTGATCGCGCAGCCATTTGATGAGATTGCCGGCAATGAAGATCGATCCTTCGAGCGCATAGATGCGCTGGTCGCCGATCCGGTAGAGCAGGGTGCCGAGCAGGCGATGGCGCGAGGCCGGCAGCTGCGCGCCCATATTGGCGAGGATGAAGGCGCCGGTGCCCAGGGTCGCCTTAGCATCGCCGGGCGTCAGGCAGGCCTGACCGATGCTGGCCGCCTGCTGATCGCCCGCCAGTCCGCGGATCGGGATGGCACCGCCGAACAGCTCTGCCAGCGTTTCGCCAAAGGCGCCGGCATTGTCGACGATTTCGGGGAGCGCAGCGCGGGGCACGCCGAACAGGTCGCACAAGGCCGGATCCCAATCGGTGCCATCGAGCGCCACCAGCTGGGTTCGGCTGGCATTGCTGGCGTCGCTGACATGCAGGCCACCGGTCAGTTTCCATACCAGCCAACTTTCGATCGTGCCGAGCGCCAGCGCGTCCCCCGCCTGTGCCACGGCCGGGACATTATCGATCAGCCAGCGCATCTTGCTGGCGGAAAAATAGGGATCGACGACAAGGCCGGTACGCTGTTGCAGCATCGCTTCATGGCCGGCTTCGCGCAGCGCCGTGCATTGCGCCGCCGTGCGCCGGTCCTGCCAGACGATGGCGGGCGCCAGCGGTTCGCCGGTGCGCCGGTCCCAGGCCACCACCGTCTCGCGCTGGTTGGTGATGCCGATGGCGGCGATCCGGTCCGCACCGCCCGCCCGTTCCACCATCTGGCGGGCGCAATCGCGCGTACGGGTCCAGATTTCGGCGGCATCATGCTCGACCCAGCCGGGCTGTGGATAATATTGGGTCAGTTCCGCCTGCGCCATCGCGATGCGGCGGCCGTCGGGGGCATAGAGCATCGCGCGGGTCGAGGTCGTCCCCTCGTCCAGCACCAGCAGATAGCGGTCGGTCATGCCCTCTCCTCAAGCCAGGCATCGAGCGCGGCCAGTTGCGCAGTATCGAAGCGCAGGCCCAATTTGGTCCGGCGCCAGAGAATATCCTCGCTGGTCTGTGCCCATTCGCGCGCGAGCAGGTAGCAGAGTTCCGCTTCGGTCAGGCCATGGCCGAAATCCCGGCCCAGGTCCGACCAGTCGCGCGCCGCGCCCAGCCAGTCGCGGGCACGGGTGCCATAGGCGCAGCCGATCCGTTCGGCCGTGTCGAGATCGAGAAAGGGGTAGTCGCCGGCCAGCGCGGCGACGAGATCGGCAAGGCCGGTCATCGGGAAATCGCCGCCGGGCAGCGGCGCGTCCGCCGTCCAGTCATCACCCGCCAGCGCAGGCACGAGCGGCTTCAGCAGGGCGATCGCCTCGGCCGCGAGATGGCGATAGGTGGTGATCTTGCCGCCATAGATGCTGAGCAGTGGCGGCGCGCCCTCCTCCCGATCAAGATCGAGATGATAGCCGCGCGTCGCCGATTCCGGCCGGGCCGATCCATCGTCGATCAGCGGCCGGACGCCGGCAAAGGACCAGACGACATCGGCAGGGCTGATCGACCGGGCGAAATAGCGGTTCGCACCCTCGCACAGATAGGCGATTTCCTCGGCACTCGCCTCAATCGGATCGACGCCATCCTGATGATCGCGGTCGGTGGTGCCGATCAGCGTGTAGAGATGCTGATAGGGGATGGCGAAGAAGATGCGGCCGTCGGGCAGCTGGAAGAAATAGGCCATGCCATGATCGAACAGGCGCGGCACGACGATATGCGATCCGCGCACCAGCCGGATGAGCCGGTCGGCGCGGCGATCGGCGCGGTCCAGCAGGTCGAGCACGGCGGGACCAGTGGCATTGACCACGACCCGCGCATGGAAGGTCTGCGCCTGCCCGGCCGCATCGCGCGCATGGATGCGCCAATGATCGCCGGCCTGTTCCAGCCGCAGCACCTGCGTGCGGGGGCGGATATCGGCGCCATGATCGGCGGCGTCGCGGGCATTGAGGATGACCAGCCGGGCGTCGTCGACCCAGCCGTCCGAATAGACATAGGCGGGGCCGAACCCCGCCCGCAGCGGCGCGCCGGCGACATGCTGGCGCAGGTCGATCGCCTCGGTCGCCGGCAGGGCGCGGCGGCCACCGATATGATCGTAGAGGAAGAGGCCGAGGCGCAGCAGCCAGCGCGGGCGCAGCCCCTGGACCCAGGGCAGGACGAAGCGCATCGGCTGGATGATGTGCGGCGCGATGCGCCACAGCCTTTCCCGTTCGGTGAGGGATTCGCGGACCAGGCCGAAGGCGCGATGCTCCAGATAGCGCAGCCCGCCATGGATGAGCTTGGTCGAGGCCGAGGAAGTGCCCTGTGCCAGGTCGCCGCGTTCGAGCAGCAGTACGCTGGCACCCCGCCCCGCCGCATCGCGCGCAATGCCGCACCCGTTCACCCCGCCGCCGATCACGGCAAGGTCGTGGATGAAAGGGGCCGTCTCCTGCGTCACGCCGCCCTTCTAGCGGCAAAATGCTGCCCCCGATATTAACGAAGGCAAGATCGTGAAAATTCATCCGGCCAGCGCCACGCACGATAGCCCATGGTGCCGGCCGGATGTCTGCGAGCCCCCACGCTCGTCAGAAGGGCATGTCGTCAGGCGAGGCTGTCGACCACCAGGCCGCTATTGCTGCTGCTCGTGGCGCTGCTGGTCGATCCATAGAGCGACTGGCTGAGGCTGGAGCGGAGATTTTCGAGGAAGGCGATGATCGAATCCAACTGATCGGTGGCGCTGGTCGCGCTCGTCTCGCTGGTCGCGCTGTCGTCATCGCTGCTGTCCTCGACCCGGCGCGGCGGCGGTGGGCCGCGCATGCCCTGCGGCCCCTGCATCCCGTCCATGGCGGCCAGGCCGTCGATGCTCATATTGTCTTCGCCATCGGACGACGCCCCCGCGCCGCTTGGTCCCTGGGCAAAGAGGCTCTGCAACTGCGCCGCCTGATCCTCGGTCAGGGTGCCGGCCGATACCTGATCATCGATCAGGGAATCGATCCGGTCCTTCATCGAAAACGGATCGAGCCGTGAACTGCCCGAACTGGCGGAGCTGCTGAGCGCGGAATCGATGGAATCGAGCGCGGTTTCGAGCGCGTCGCCATCCGTTTCCGAGATGGAGCCGGCCTCCACCGCGGCGTCGATGCGATTGGTCATCGACATGCGCGGCGATGGCGGCATGGTCATGTTGTTGTAACTGCTGATAGTCGTCATGCTGGAAGTCCCCACTTCGTTTAGCGGGACCATTCATGCCGAATAAGTCTGAAAAAACATTGTATTTCAATCATGTAATTGATTGAAATAGAGGCGCTACACTGACCAAGAAATGGTTAAAGGCGCGCCCTTCCCCGATGATATCAGGCCTTTTCCAGCGTGCATTGCAGCGGATGCTGGTTCTGCCGGGCGAAATCCATCACCTGGTTCACCTTGGTCTCGGCCACTTCATAGCTGAAGATGCCGCACACGCCGACGCCGCGCTGATGGACGTGCAGCATCACCCGTGTCGCTTCCTCCATATCCATGCGGAAGAAATGCTGGAGGACATGCACAACGAACTCCATCGGGGTGTAATCGTCGTTCAGCATCAGCACCTTGTAGAGCGACGGCTTCTTGGTGCGGGTGCGGGTACGCGTGGCGACGCCGATGTTCGGGTCATTGTCGCCCGTATCGTCCTGATCCGGACCGGCCCTGAAGGGCGCGCCTGCCGATGCGTTGAAGAGATGGTTCATGATGCAGAAGAATATGGCGATTTGTCCTGCCAAGGCAAGGGGGCCGACCGCATGCCATCGCTGCGTAACCACGTTTCCCCGGCGAGAAAAAAGGCGATGCTCCGACCGGAGCACCGCCCTTGTTCGTCATCCCGGCCGGATATCGGCCCGGAAATTCGGCTGTAAAATCAGCCCGCCTCAGGCGGCGAGCGACTTCACCTTGTCGGTGACCAGGGTCACGCGCGCGGTCAGCGGCTGGCTGATGTCGCCGGCCAGCTTCATGAAGGCTTCGCTGCTCTTGGCGGCTTCCTTGGTGAACTCGTCGAAGCTGCTCGACAGGAACTGGCTCTGCAACTGGAAGAATTCGGTCGGGGTCTTGGCGGTCGAGAAGCTCTTGATCGAGGCGGTCGCCTTCTCGAAGCTCTTGCGGCTGTAGTCGACGGCTTCCTGGCCCAGCGTCTCGAAGCCCTTGGCCGCGATCTTGCCCGATTCCACCAGCGCTTCGACATTGCCCTTGGCGATATCGCTCAGCTCTTCCATCGCCTTGGTCGACTTTTCGACACCGGCCTTCGCCTTCTCGTTCAGGTCGGCATAGGCCGTTTCCATCTTGGCCTTGGTATCTTCGGCGAACTTCTTACCGGTTTCGAGGATGTCGTTCATGATCAATGTTCCTTCCGTGGCAGGCAGCGTCTTCGCTTTGGTCTTCGGGGCGGACACAGGCTCCGGAGCCACTACCGCCTCAACATCTTCAACAATCGGTTCGGGTGCGGCATCCACCGCCGTCGTCGCCGCGACCACCGCCACCGGATCGGCAACGGGTGCCGGTTCCGCAGCAGGGGCTTTAGCAGCAGCGACCGACGCCGGCTTCTTTGCTACCGGCTTGGGCGCGGGCGCCTTTGCCGGAGCAGCCTTGGCGACGGGTTTGCGCGGGGCAGGCTTTTTGGGCGCGGGCTTCTCACCCAGGGCGGACTCAGCCGCCTTGAGTGCCTCACTGGCAGACAAGGTTGCGGAACCGCTTTTCGCGACCGGCTTGGCACGCGCAGACTTAGGGGTAACGGCCATCGACCATCCTCCGTTTGTTGCACTGCACAATAAGCCTTATCCCAAAGGATTACAAGCCCATTGTGCAGTGCAACAAATCAGACATATTGATGGCTTGGCACTGATCGGCGGCCAATGGGGAATGGCTGAAATCCGCGCCTCTACCGGGCTTTTACGTAACGTCCGGGCGCATCTTCTATTGCCCGAAGCTTGCCGCCGCCCGGCTTGCGCGCGCCGCGGACAGCCACCTCGCGCGAATCGATGCCGCGCAGCCATTCGGCCCAGTCGGGCCACCAGCTGCCCTTGGTCTCGCGCGCAGCCGCAACAAAATCATCCAGCGTCGGCTGCGGCGCGTCGGCGGTCCAATATTGATATTTCTGGGCGACCGGCGGGTTGATGACGCCGGCGATATGGCCCGAGCCTGCCAGCAGGAAGCGTACCGGCCCGGCGAGATGCTCGGTCAGTTTCCACACGCTTTCTAGCGGGGCGATATGGTCTTCCTTACCGGCCTGGACATAGGCGGGGGTGTGGATTTGCCTCAGGTCGATCGGCGTGCCCGCGACGCTGATCGCGCCGGGCACCACCAGCATATTGTCGCGATAGAGCTGGGTCAGATAGTCGCGATGCCAGCGCGCCGGCAGGTTGGTCGTGTCGCCATTCCAGTAGAGCAGGTCGAAGGGCGGATAGTCCATGCCGAGCAGGTAGTTGTTAACGACATAGTTCCAGATGAGGTCGCGCCCGCGCAGCAGGTTGAAGGTCGCGGCCATGTAGCGCCCGTCGAGAAAGCCGCTGGAGGAGAGACGGTCAACCAGCTTCATCTGCTCGTCATCGACGAACAGGGTGAGATCACCGGCCGCGCTGAAATCCACTTGGGCGGTGAAGAAGGTCGCGCTCGCCACCTTGTCGGCCTCGCCGCGCGCCGCCAGCAGCGCCAGCGTGGCGGCCAGCGTCGTGCCGGCCACGCAATAGCCGATGGTATGGACGCTCGGCACGTTCAGCAGGTCGCGCACCGTATCGATCGCGTCGACCTGGCCATTGAGGATATAATCGTCCCACACCATGTCCTTCATCGAGGCGTCGGCCGATTTCCACGAGACGAGGAAGACGCTGATCCCCTGATCCACCGCCCATTTGACGAAGCTCTTCTCCGGCGAGAGATCGAGAATGTAGAAACGATTGATCCAGGGCGGGAAGATGATCAGCGGCGTCGCCAGCACCTTGGGCGTCGAGGGCGCATAATGGATGAGCTGGTAGAGCGGGGTTTCGTGGACCACCTTGCCCGGCGTCGCGGCGATGTTGCGCCCCAGTTCGAACTGGGTGCCGTCGGTATGGGTAAGCTGGCCCTTCTCCATGTCGGCCAGCATATGCTGGAGGCCCTTCACCAGATTCTCGCCGCCGCTCTGGATCGTCTTTTCCACGACCGTCGGATTCATCAGCGGGAAGTTGGACGGCGCCATCGCGTCGAGCATGCCGGTGGTGGCGAAGCGCAGCTTGGCCTTCGCCTTGGGATCGACGCCGTCGACCGCATCGGCCAGGTTCATCAGATAATCGGAGATCAGCAGATAGCTTTGCCGGATCAGGTCGTAAAAGGGATGGGTCGTCCAGGCCGGATCGGCAAAGCGCCGGTCCTTGCGCGCAGCCGGGCTGTCGGCCGGCGGCGGATCGGGCTGGTCGCGCAGCAGGCCGCCGGAATCGAGGAAGCGCTGCCACAGCGCCAGCCCTTCATCGGCAAAGCTGGTCTGGATGCGGGCGACGGTTTCGGGATCGAAGGGCAGCACCCGGCCGGTCGCGCCCGCCGCCTGCTCCAGCATCAATTGCTGCGCGCGGCCCAGCACCTGGGTCCATTTCTGCATCTCCGCCAGGGTCGGGAGATGGGGCTCCAGGACATCCTGCGTTTCCATGGCCACCTTCCTCCTCCTGGCATTGCCGATATCAGCCGCTTTCACTGGCGCGCCGCAGCCTGGCGGGTTATAGCCAGATTGTGACACGCCGAATGCGTGCCACGCACTATTCCTTACCGAGAGCTTTCAGGAAAGCCCCTATAATGTCCGAAGAATTCTACCGCATGAAGCGCCTGCCGCCCTATGTCATCGCCGAAGTGAACGCGATGCGAGCCGCAGCCCGCGCCGCGGGAGAGGACATTATCGACCTGGGCATGGGCAATCCCGACCTGCCGCCGCCCGATCATGTCATCGCCAAGCTGGTCGAAGTTGCCAGCAAGCCGGACGCCCATGGCTATTCCCAGTCCAAGGGGATTCCAGGCCTGCGCAAGGCGCAGGCCAATTATTATGGCCGCCGCTTTGGCGTCGATGTCGACCCGGAAACCGAGGTCGTCGTGACCATGGGGTCGAAGGAAGGGCTTGCGAGCCTCGCCACCGCGATCACCGCGCCGGGCGACGTGGTGCTGGCCCCCAACCCCAGCTACCCGATCCACATGTTCGGCTTCATCATCGCAGGGGCCACCATCCGATCGGTGCCGACAACGCCGGACGAGAATTATTTCCGCGCGCTCGACCGCGCCATGGCCTTCACCGTGCCGCGCCCGTCGATCCTGGTGGTCAATTATCCGTCCAACCCGACGGCCGAGACGGTGGACCTGGCCTTCTACGAGCGGCTCGTCGCCTGGGCGAAGGAGAACAAAGTCTGGGTGCTGAGCGACCTTGCCTATTCCGAGCTTTATTATGACGGCAATCCGACGCCTTCCATCCTGCAGGTGCCGGGCGCCAAGGATGTCGCGATCGAGTTCACATCCCTGTCCAAGACCTATTCGATGGCCGGCTGGCGCATCGGCTTTGCGGTCGGCAACAAGCAACTGATCGCGGCGATGAGCCGGGTGAAATCCTATCTCGACTATGGCGCCTTCACGCCGATCCAGGCGGCCGCCTGCGCCGCGCTCAACGGCCCGCAGGAGATCGTCGCCAAGAATCGCGAACTCTATCACAAGCGCCGCGACGTGATGGTCGAGAGCTTCTCGCGCGCAGGATGGGATATTCCCGCGCCGCGCGCGTCGATGTTCGCCTGGGCACCGCTGCCGCCGGCGCTCAAGGACATGGGGAGCCTGGAATTTTCCAAGCAGTTGCTGACCCATGCCAAGGTCGCGGTCGCGCCGGGCGTGGGCTATGGCGAGGATGGCGAAGGCTATGTCCGCATCGCCATGGTCGAGAATGAGCAGCGGCTCCGCCAGGCGGCGCGCAACATCAAGCAATATCTCAAGTCGATGGGCGTCAACACGCCCTCGTCCAAGGGCGCTGCCTGACCTATAGACCTGACATGACGGGCGGACGCTGCGGCTGTATCGCAGCATTGCCCGTCATGTGCGCATTGCTCGTCCTCTTCGTAGCGCTCGTCATTGGCGATTGTCATATTGATGCCGGTGACACCCAATGCGCAGCCGGGAAACGACAGGCAGCGATCATCCTGATCCTTACACCTCTCGCAGGCATCGCCACTTTTGTCCTTGTCCACTGGTTGATAGGGAGAAGGAAATGACAATGATCCCCCTTCCGCAGGTCAGCCAGGTCGCCCAGACGATCCAGTTGGCGCTTGCCCCCGTCTTCTTGCTCGCCGGTATCGGCGCGTTCCTGAATGTCTGCGTCAGCCGGCTGGCCCGCATCATCGATCGCGCCCGTGCGGTCGAGGAATGGGTGCTGAGCACGCGCGGCAAGGAGCATGACCGGATGGTGAGCGAGATCCGCGTGCTCGACCGGCGCATGAGCGTGGTCAATGGCGCGATCTTCCTGTCGGTGGCATCGGCCTGCGCGGTCTGTCTGGTCGTCATCCTGCTGTTCGCGGGCAATCTGTTCAACGCCCATCTGGGTACGCCGGTGGCGATCCTGTTCAGCCTAGCGATGGTGCTGCAGGCCGCCGCGTTCGGCACCTTCATCCAGGAAATCCGCCTGGCGTCGCGTACCATCCATATCCGCAACGAGGTGCTCTACCACAAGGTGGAGGAGGAAGAGGCGGCATGACGCGCTTCACCGTCAACGACCGGCCGGTGCAATATCGGATGGACCCGGAGACGCCTCTGCTGTGGGCGCTGCGCGACGCGTCGAACCTGACGGGAACCAAATATGGCTGCGGCACCGGCGATTGCGGCGCCTGCACCGTGGATATCGATGGCGAGGCCGTGCGGTCCTGCCAGGTGACGATCGGCAAGACCGAAGGCCGGTTCGTGACCACGATCGAGGCGCTGTCGCCCGATCGCGGCCATCCGCTGCAACAGGCGTTCGCGGCCGAGAATGTCTCCCAATGCGGTTACTGCATGTCCGGCATCATCATGGCGGCGTCGGTATTGCTGCGGCGGACCAACGACCCGACCGATGCGGAGATCGATGCGGCGATCACCAATATCTGTCGCTGCGGCGTCTATCCCCGGCTGCGCGGCGCGATCAAGCGTGCCGGCCGGATCATGCGCGGCGAGGATCAGGCCGGCGACAATCCGATCCAGGCCGCACCGCCGCCCGGCATCACGCCGGACGAGGCGGTGCGCACCGTGCCGGCGCTGCGCAAGCCCTAGGGCCAATCGACATTCAGCCGAAGCGATAGCCGGAAACCGTCCAGCCCAGCACCGTGCTGCGATGGGCACAGATGGCGGCATCCTCGCCGCCAGCCCCCAGCGCCACCATCAGCGGCAGCAGATGCTCTTCGCGCGGATGGGCGAAGCGGGCATGGGGCAGATGATCCCAGGCGGCGACGCGCGCCGCGCGGCGAGCCGGATCGGGATCGGTCACGGCATCGCGCAGCGCATCGTCCCATTCGCGCGAGGGCGCCGTCGCCATCGCGCCGCGCACGCGCAGATTATGGAAGCTCATGCCCGATCCGACGATCAGCACGCCTTCGTCGCGCAAGAGCGCCAGTGCGCGACCGGCAGCGATATGGGCGGCCGGATCGAGATCGCGGCGCAAGGACAGTTGGGCGACCGGAATGTCGGCATCGGGCAGCGCAACCTTCATCGGGATGAAGACACCATGGTCCCAGCCCCGTTCGGATCCGCGCGCTGTGGGAAAGCCCGCCTGTTCGAGTAGCTCGGCCGCGCGATCGGCCAGCGCTGGCGCGCCCGGCGCGTCCCAGCGCAACTGATAGGTATGCGGCGGGAAGCCGAAATAGTCGAACAGCAAGGACGGCCGGGCGCCGTCATGGACCGTGAAGCCGGGCGTTTCCCAATGACCCGACACCAGCAGGATCGCGCGCGGCCGTTCCGGCAGGTCGGCGATCAGGCCGGCGAGATAATCCTGCATCGGCTGCCACATGGCGTCGCTATGCGGGTGCTGGGGATCGGCGGGGTCCATGAAGAAGCAGGGACCACCGCCGTGGGGGATGAACAAGGCAGGCTGTTTCATGCCCGCCTAGATCGGATGTCGGCGCCGATCGCGCAACGCGCCAGGCGGAAACCGACTGTTTCCCGTCAGCCCCTGGCCAGCATCGGGGCGATCGCCTGGGCCAGGGTCGCGCCCGAATAGGGTTTCTTGAGCAGGATGACGTCGCTGAAACGATCCGGCAGGTCTAGCCCGTCACCATAGCCGGTGGCGAACAGGAAGGGCACGCCGCGTTCCGCCAGCATGTCGGCGATCGGCAGGCTGGTTTCATTGCCCAGATTGAAGTCGAGCACGGCCAGGTCGACCGGATGGAGCGTGATCGCCTCATGCGCGCGGCCGATGCTGGCGGCGGTGACCACCTGCGCGCCGAGGTCGCGCAGCGCATCCTCGCCATCCATGGCGATGATCATATTATCCTCGACCAGCAAAATCTGTCGCCCCTTGAGCAGATGCGGCGAGGGAGCGGGCGCCGGCTTGGCGCGATCGGTGCCGGCCACGTCGGGCAGGATCGAGGCGACATGGGCGGAGGGAATGCAGAAGCGCGCCTCCAGCCCTGCCAGCCGATAATTGACCTCCGCCCGTCCATCCAGATCATAGGGAATGGAACGCTCGATCACGGTCGAGCCGAAGCCCCGGCGCGAGGGCGCGACGACCGCCGGGCCGCCGCTTTCCAGCCAGTGGAGCAGCAGGCTGCCCTCGGCATCGACATGCCAGTCGATCGCCACCGATCCATTGTCGGACAGTGCGCCATATTTGGCGGCATTGGTCAGCAGTTCGTGAATGACGAGCGCCAGCACGGTGAAGGCGGCGGGGGTCAGCAGCACATTGGGACCGGTCAGCTTCACCCGGTCACGCCGGTCGCCGAGATAGGCGCCAGCCTCCACCTCGATCAGGTCATAGAGGCGCGCGGGCGCCCAGCGATCGGCGGTGATCTGGTCATGGGCGCGGGCCAGCGCATGGACGCGGCTTTCCAGCGTGCCGATGAACTGATCGACCGACATGGCGCTGTCGCGGGTCTGGGAAATCAGACCACGGATCAGCGCGAGAATATTGCGGACGCGGTGGTTGAGTTCCGCGATCAGCAATTCCTGCTTTTCATGCGCGCGTTGCCGTTCCTCGTCAGCGGAATCGGACAGGCGCAGGATCACTTCGAGCAGCGCCGTGCGCAGCGCTTCGGCGACACGCAGTTCGGCCGGCATGAAGGCGACGGCCGTGCCCTTCACCAGTTCCGACCATTCCTCGAAACTCTTGCGCGGGGTCAGGCGCGGGCCGTTGGGGCCATATTCGATATGCTTGTCCTGCTTGCCGGCCCAGCGGACCGAACGCAGCTGTTCGGCACGGAACAGCACGACATAGTCGCGCGGCCGGCGCGAGATCGGAATGGCGAGCAGGCCGGCGGCGCGATCGGCATGGGCCAGCGCTTCCGGCATGATGCGGGCGATGCTGTCGGTGGTATAGACCTGGCTGGCGGCGGTGCGGTTGAGCATCGAAACGATCGCGGCGAAGGACGGCTCGTCCGGGGTCAGGCCCGACAGGGTCATCTGCCCGTCGATATAGATGCCCACGCCATCGGCGGGAATCGTGTCAAAGATGATGTCACCCAGCCAGCGGGCGTTGGACATCAGGTCATGATCCTGCGCGACGGCGGAGAGCAGCCGGTCGGCGACCTGACGCGCCTTGCCCTCATAGCTGGCAGTCTCTGCCCGCTCGCGCCCTTCCAGCATCATCGAGAAGATCTGGCCGAACAGTTCGGCGGCGCTGCGCTGCGCGAAGCTGGGCAGGCGCGGCGCATAATGATGACAGGCGAACAGGCCCCACAGCTTGCCATCGACGATGATCGAGATGGAGAGCGAGGCCCCCACCCCCATGTTGCGCAGATATTCGATATGGATCGGCGACACCGCGCGGGTGACGCAGAGCGACATGTCGAGCGCGGCGCCGGCGGGATCGAGCGCCGGGATGACCGGCACCGGCGGCGCATTGATGTCGGCGATCACCCGGAAGATGTTGCGCATGTAGAGCGCGCGCGCCTGCGCCGGGATGTCGGAGGCCGGATAATGCAGGCCGAAGAAGCTGTCGATGCCGGGACGCAGCGCCTCCGCAACCACCTCGCCATCGCCATTGTCGGCAAAGCGATAGACCATCACCCGGTCGAAGCCGGTGAGCGCCCGGACCTGGCGCGCGCCATCGCGCAGGAAGGCGGTCATGCTGTCCGCCTGCGCCAGCCGCGCAACCATCGAGCGGACCATGGAACTGGCCTCCATCTCGTCGGGCACGGCGGGTTCCGCCTCGATCACCACCAGTTGGCCGGAGAAATGGACGGCCACGTCGAAGGGCGCACCGCCCTCCACCAGCGGCAGCGAGAAGACACGCTCCACCGAATCGGGGCCACGCAGCAGGGTGATGCGGTTGCGCAGCGTGTGGATCGCATCGGCGGAGAAGAGCGCGCTGATCGGCTGGCCCAGCATCTCGTCCGGCGCCAGGCCGATATGGTCGGCGCTGTTGGTCGAGACGCGCGACACCAGCCAGTCGGCCGTCAGGGCGACAAGAAAGCCGAACGGCTGGACCGTGCCAAGCACATGGATCGGCTCGCGATCGCAATTATTGATGTCGACGGTAAAGCCCTGGGCTTCCGGGCTGGTCACATCAGTCACAGGCGACCTCCCGCTCGGCGCGCGCGCCGGCTTCGAACAGGGTGAAGGCCGTCCGGGCGCCAGCGATCGCATCGTCCAGCCAGTCCTGATCGCCCTTAGCCGCTGCGTCATCGAGTTGCTGCTGGAAGGCGACCCAGCCGCCCTTGCCATGAACGGCGGAAAGATAGGTGCGGGGCAGATCCTGGGCGACCTGGCGCGCGAGCATCGCGCCGCCCAGACGCGATCCTTCGAGCGCATAGAGCAGGCCCCAGCGGAAGCCGTCGCCGCCCGTGGACGGCATCGACAGCGGCGCAGGCATAGCCTCCCCCAAGGCCGCCAGATCCTGCGCCATCAGCGCGAGGCGCGGCGAATCGGGCTGGGCGACCGGCTCCAGCGCGGCGATCGCGCGGGCATGAGCACGCAGGAACGCCCGGTAATCGGGCGCGGAAGCGAGCGAAAAATGGGAAAACAGGTCATCGACCCGTTGATGGCTCTCCATCGTCGCGGCGCGCAGGGCCTGTCTTATGCGGCCGGCATCGGCGGTTCTTATCACCCGTTGGTCCTAATGGTTGTTTGTCGGCACTGCACTGATCTGGATCAGCTTTGCGCCGAACAGCCCATTTACCGGGCTTTTCCGATGCAAGATGGTGGGATGGATGGAATGATCGAGATTGTCCATTGTTCCGGGACAGAATCTTTCAAATCGCTGACAGAAGAGTTCAGCATCGCGACATCGCCATCCGCGTAGAGATGCGGCATGAAGGGAACAGATGGTTCCCGCACGAGGAATCGGAACGATGCTTAGGAAATGGATGCTGGCCGGCCTGATGGGTGCGACGCTGCTGAGCGGCGTGGCACCGGCCTATGCGCAGCGGAACGACAATGGCGGCGACATGCGCGGCGCGCAAGGCAGCACGCGCTGGCAGGGTGGCGGCGATCGCGGCGGTAGTGACCGTGGCGGGCGCCCGCAAATGGCAGCGCCCGCACAGCGCTGGCAAGGCGGCCCCGAGCGCGTCAGCCGGCCGGACCAGCGGCCCGATCAGCGCGCTGATCGCCCCAATGGCAATTGGCAGCGCCCCGGCAATCCGAACCCCGGCATGCAGCCGACCGATCGTCCCGATGGGCGCGGCGATGGGCGCAGGGTAGACGCGCGACCGGATAGTCGCGCCGACTGGAATCGGCAGGTCTGGGACCGCAATCGCGACGGGAACGACCGGGATCGCAACGGCCGTGACTGGAATGATCGCAATCGCGATGGTCGCCCCGACGATCGGCGGTGGAGCGACAATGACCGGCGCGGCGATCGTCCCGGCTATCCCGGCAACTGGAACAATGGTGGCCGCCGCTATGACGATCGCACCCGTTGGGCCGACCAGCGCCGCTGGGACAATGGCTGGCGCCAGGACCGGCGCTATGACTGGTATGGCTATCGCAGCCGCTATGGCGACCGCTATCGCATGGGCCGCTATTATGCGCCGTCGGGCTGGAATTATGGCTATCGCAGCTTCTCGATCGGCGTGTTCCTGTCGGGTCCGCTCTATGGCAGCAATTACTGGCTGAACGATCCCTATTATTACCGCCTGCCGCCGGCCTACGGCACGATGCGCTGGATCCGCTATTATGACGATGCGCTGCTGGTCGATATCCGCGACGGCTATGTCGTCGATGTGATCCGCAACTTCTTCTGGTGACAGCCTCCTGAACTGGCCTTCAGGACACTGGGTCCGGTGCGACACCGCACCGGACCCTTTTTCATTGCGTGGCGCCGGCCGGAAATGGCAGGGAGGCGGCATGAACGAGATAGTGGATGATGGCGGCACCGCGTCGCCCGCCCGCGCCGCGATCGGCGATCGGGTGCGCGAGAAACTGAACCGCAACCCGCTGGTCAGCCGCATCGACAGCCCCCATCTGGAAATCTATGGGCGGCAGGATTTCCTGGGCGCCGAAGAATGCGCGGTGATGCGCGCGATCATCGATGCCGGCGCCCAGCCATCGACTTTGTTCACCGGGCGGGAAAATGCCGATTATCGCACCAGCCACAGCTGCAATCTCGACCGGGAAGACCCGCTGGTCCATGCAATCAGCGCCCGCATCTGCGCGATGACCGGGCTGGAGCCCGACCATGGCGAGACATTGCAGGGGCAGCGTTACACCCAGGGCCAGGAATATAAGGTCCATTGCGACTATTTCCCGGTCAATGCCAGCTATTGGCCCGAGATGCGCAAGACCGGTGGCCAGCGCAACTGGACGGCGATGATCTATCTGTCGCCGGTCGAGGGCGGAGGCGAGACCCATTTTCCGCGCTGCGAATTCATGGTGCCGCCGATCGAGGGGATGATCCTGATCTGGAACAACCTGAAGCCCGACGGTGCGCCCAACCCCTATAGCCTGCACGCCGCCCGGCCGGTGGCTCAGGGCACCAAATATGTCGTCACCAAATGGTTTCGCGAACGCCCCTGGGTTCGCTGACCCGAAACGTCGCGCGCCATTACACTTTGCGACATAAATGACTGGTTCCTGACAGCGCCGTTCCCGGACGGTTCAGCGAATCCACTCCATATTCAACATGTTGGTAAGGGAACCTGCCCCGCTTGAAGCGGTTGGAAGCGTCCCCGAGCCTCCAGATTGATGGGAGTAGAAATATGCGCAAGATCATCATCCTTGGCCTTCTTGCGGCCACCGTCGTCCCCAGCGTCGCTTCCGCCCAGTCCTATGGCGAGGCCCGCCGCAGCGAGCAGCGGCTGCGCGAAGACCAGCGCGACCTGCGCGCGGCCCAGCGCTATGGCGATCGCCGCGATGTCCGCGAAGCCCGTCGCGATGTCCGCGACTCCCGCCAGGAAGCGCGGGAAGACTGGCAGGATTATCGCCGCAGCCACCGCGACGTCTATCGCGCCGGCAACTGGAATGCACCCTTCCGCTATTCGCGCTGGAATGCCGGCGCCCAGCTTCGCCCCGCCTATTATAGCTCGCGCTATTATATCGCCGACCCCTATCGCTATCGCCTGCCCCGTCCGGCCGCCAATCAGCGTTGGGTCCGCCACTATAATGACGTGATGCTGGTGAATGTGCGCACCGGCCGGGTCATGACCGTCCATCGCGGCTTCTTCTGGTAAGCCGATCGAAACAGGAAAGGCCCCGGACAGCGATGTCCGGGGCCTTTCCTTACCCCCTTGGCCGCGCCCCCCGTTTCCGGGCGGGCGCGGCCGATGCCGTGCCAGGCACGCCATCAGTCCGAAAGGGGGGTGGACCGTTCGCGAAACGCCCTGCGCGCGCGATGGTTCCCCCGCTTCGTTCCGATCAGGCGGCCAGCGCCTGCGCAATCAGCTTGCGGCTGTTGTCGATGCCATAGAGCGCGATGAAGCTGCCCATACGCGGCCCCTGATCGGCGCCCAGCAGCGTCTGGTAGAGCGCCTTGAACCAGTCGCGCAGTTCGGCGAAGCCAAAGGCTTCATCCTTGCCGATGGCATAGACGATATTCTGGATATCCTCCGCGCTGGCATCGGCCGGCAAGGCGGCCAGTTCTTCGTCCAGTTGGCGCAGTGCGGCGGCTTCGTTGGCGTGCGGCGCGCGGCGCTGGAGCGTCGGCGCGACGAAATCGCGATGATAGGCCAGTGCATGGCCGATCAGCGCGTCCAGTTCCGGATAGGTTTCCGCACTAGCGCCGGGGACATAATTTTGGAGATAGCTCCACACCTGTTCACGGCTGGCATCGCCCATCACGCCGACCAGATTGAGCAGCAGGCCGAAGGTCACCGGCAGCTCGCCCTGCGGCAGCTTGCCATCATGGATATGATGGACCGGATTGCCCAGCTGCTGCTCGATCGCCTGCTTGGGATAATTGCCGCGGAACTGCCAATATTCGTCGACCGCACGCGGGATCACGCCCATGTGCAGCTGCTTCGCCTTCTTGGGCTCACGATAGGCGTAGAAAGCCAGGCTTTCCTGCGGGCCATAGGTCAGCCATTGTTCGAGGCTGAGGCCATTGCCCTTGGACTTGGAGATCTTCTCGCCCTTTTCGTCGAGGAACATCTCGTAATTGAAGCCTTCGGGCGGGCGGCCACCGAGCGCGCGGCAGATCTTCGACGACTGGGTGACCGAGTCGATCAGATCCTTGCCCGCCATTTCATAGTCGACGCCCAGCGCATACCAGCGCATCGCCCAGTCGACCTTCCATTGCAGCTTGGCGCCGCCGCCCAGGATCGACTGTTCGATCGTCTCGCCTTCGTCGACGAAGCGGACGATACCGGCCTCGGCGTCGACCACCTCGACCGGAACCTGCAGCACGATGCCGCTCTTGGGGCTGATCGGCAGCACCGGCGAATAGGTGGCCTGCCGTTCCTTGCGCAGGGTCGGCAGCATGATGTCCATGATCGCCTGATAGCGGCGCAGCACCTGGCGCAGCGCTTCGTCGAAGGCGCCTGCCCGATATTGCTCGGTCGCGGACACGAATTCATAGTCGAAGCCGAAGCTGTCGAGAAATTCGCGCAGCATCGCATTATTGTGATGTGCGAAGCTTTCATATTTCTCGAACGGATCGGGCACCTGGGTCAGCGGCTTGCCCAGATAGTCGGCCAGCATCGCCTGGTTCGGCACATTGTCCGGTACCTTGCGGAAGCCGTCCAGATCGTCGCTGAACGCCACCAGCCGGGTCGGGATGTCCGACAGCGCGTGGAAGGCGTTGCGGACCATGGTGGTGCGCAGCACTTCGTTGAAGGTGCCGATATGCGGCAGGCCCGACGGGCCATAGCCGGTCTCGAACAGGATATGGCCTTTCTCCGGCGCGCCATTGGGGTAACGCTTGAGAAGCTTGCGCGCCTCCTCATAGGGCCAGGCCTTGGACGCGTTCGCGGCGGTGCGGAGAATGTCGGATATGGTCATGATGCCAAAGCCCCTACCGCCGCGAAGGGCGAAAGGGAACGGCTTTTGGAGGCAAAAACGCGTTAAACCGGGCTTCATATTTAGATTTTGTTCACCCTGTTCCTCCATGGTCTGGTCATATGGAGGCTCCCATGCAGACACCCCGCAGCCGCGAACGGATTCCCGTCGACATCGCGATCACCATCACGACCGTGCTCGACAGCCTGGAAGGGACGATCGTCGACTTGAGCGCGGGCGGCGCGCAGGTCGTCGGCTGTTCGCTGCCGACCGGAAGCCAGTGTCAGCTGGATATTGACGGCTATAGCGTGTTCGGCACGGTGCGCTGGTCGGAAGAGGACCGGATGGGCATCCGTTTCCCCTATATCCTGACCGAAGGGCCGTTGTTCGAACAACTGGAAATGGCGCGCCTGGCTCGCCGCGCGCCGGTGGCGTTCCAGCCCCGACCGGCGGCGCCCGCCTTCACCTATTCCGGCCCCATGGGTTTTGGCCGCCGGACCAATTGATCGGCGCATTTCGGTTTCCCTTTTGTTCGCCTTGCCCTAAGCCGGGCGGGTGATCGATCCTGCTGCCCTGCCCGCCCTCCATGCCAGCCATGGCGGCATCTGGCTGCGCGAAGGCAGCCGCACCATGGGCGTCGCCAAGGGGCAGGCCATTGCCCGCACCGCCGAGACGCCGACGCTGCTGCTCAATGCACCGCTGACCGGCCAGCGGCTGGGCTATCCCGATCTCAATGGCCTCGACCTGCTGGAACTCTGGGCCTTCGTCCATCCCGCGCGTTTCCTGGTGCCCACGCCCAAGGGGCTGGCCGAGGTGCTGGACCTGCCGCAGCCGGCACAGGAAGGCGATATCCCGGCCCTGTTGCAGATGGCGGCGCGCGCCCTGCTCGACCGGCTCGATTCCCCGGAATGGAAAGAAAGAGAAGGCGGCTGGACCGCAGCGCAAGCGCTGCACCGGCTGCGCTGGCCCTGGTCGCCGCTGGTCGCGCCGCGCATCAGCCGCCCGGCCGAGGCGGAACGCTGGCTCTTTTCCAAGCTGCCCGAATGGGAGGAGGCTGCGCCCCGCCCTGCCCCGCGCACCGTAGCGATGGAGGAGGAGGACGTGCTGGCGCGGCTCGACAGCCTGACCGGACCGGGCGCCGAACCCCGTCCCGGCCAGCGCGCCTATGCCGCCGCCGCGATGGAGGCCTTTCGCCCGCGCACGCATCGCGACCAGCCCAATATGCTGCTGGCGGAAGCCGGCACCGGCATCGGCAAGACGCTGGGCTATCTCGCGCCCGCCTCGCTCTGGGCCGCGCAGGCGCAGGGCACGGTGTGGATATCCACCTATACCAAGGCGCTGCAACGCCAGCTCGACCGGGAATCGCTGCGCCTCTTCCCCGATCCGGCGACCGCCGCGCGACGCGTGGTGGTGCGCAAGGGGCGGGAAAATTATCTCTGCCTGCTCAATCTGGAAGATGCGTTGCAGGGCGGTTTTGCCGGCCGCGCCGCCATATTGGCGCAACTGGTCGCGCGCTGGGCCGCCTTCTCCAAGGATGGCGACATGGTGGGCGGCGACCTGCCCGGCTGGCTGCCCATCCTGTTCCGGCGCAACGGCTCCACCGCGCTGACCGACCGGCGCGGCGAGTGCATCTATGCCGGCTGCCCCCATTATCGGAAATGCTTCATCGAACGGTCGGCGCGGGCATCGGCCGAGGCGGACATCGTCATCGCCAATCATGCGCTGGTGATGATCAACGCCGCGCGCGGCCGCGAGACCGGGCAGCGCCCGCAGCGCATCGTCTTCGACGAGGGCCATCACCTGTTCGACGCCGCCGATTCGACCTTTTCGGTCGCGCTGTCGGGGCAGGAGGCGATCGAACTGCGGCGCTGGGTGATGGGACCGGAAGGCGGATCGCGCGGCCGCCGCCGGGGCCTGGCCGCGCGCCTGTCCGACCTTGCCAGCTATGACGAGGAAGGGGGCGAGGCGATCCGCACGGCGGTCGAAGCCGCGCGCGCTTTGCCCGCCGACGACTGGCTGAAGCGAATCGTGGCGGGCGAGCCTTTCGGTCCGCTGGAGGAATTGCTCGCCACGGTGCGCGGCACCGTCTTCGCGCGTGCCGCCGACAGTGGCGAGGCGGATGCTGGCTATGGGCTGGAGACCGAACTGGCCGAACCCGATGGCCCGCTGGTCGAGGCGGCACAGGAAGCGGCGATCGCCCTCGATGCGTTGCTGAAACCGCTTGTCCGCCTGTCGAAGCGGCTGGAAGCGGTGCTGGAGGATGCGCCCGACTGGCTCGACGGCGCGGCGCGGGCGCGGATCGAAGGGGCGATCGGATCGCTCGGCTGGCGCCGCGACCTGATCAGCGCCTGGCTGGCGCTGCTGGCGCGGATCGGCGGCCCGGCCGACCCCGATTTCGTCGACTGGATGACCGTCGACCGGGTCGAGGGGCGCGAATATGATATCGGGCTGCACCGCCACTGGCTCGACCCGACCCGGCCGCTGGCCGAGGCGGTGTTGCAACCCGCGCAGGGCGTGATCGTCACCTCCGCCACGCTGAAGGGCGGCGGCGACTGGTCCAATGCCGAGGCGCGCAGCGGCGTCACCCACCTGCCCCACAGCGCCGAACGGTTCGAGGCGGCGAGCCCGTTCGACTATCCCGATCGCGCCGAAGTGCTGATCGTCACCGACATCAAGCGCGGCGACATCGCTGCCATGTCGGGCGCCTATGCCCGGCTGATCGAGGCATCGGGTGGCGGCACGCTGGGCCTGTTCACCGCGATCCGGCGGCTGCGGGCGGTGCATGCGCGCATCGCCGACCGGCTCGCCCGCGCCGGCCTGCCGCTCTATGCCCAGCATGTCGATCCGATGGATACCGGCACGTTGGTCGATATCTTCCGCGACGATCCGCGCGCGTCGCTGTTGGGGACCGATGCGTTGCGGGATGGCGTCGACGTGCCCGGCCATTCGCTGCGACTGGTGGTGATGGAGGGCGTGCCCTGGTCCAAGCCGACCGTGCTGCATGCCGCCCGGCGTCTGGCGGGCGGCGGCAGCGCCTATGACGACCGGCTGATCCGAGCGCGTCTGGCGCAGGCGTTCGGCCGGCTGATCCGCCGCGCCGAGGACAAGGGCAGTTTCGTGATCCTGTCCGCCGCCATGCCGAGCCGGCTGCTGAGCGCCTTCCCGCCCGGCACGCCGATCCGCCGGCTGACGCTGGACGAGGCGATCATCGCCGTCAGCGCAAAGATGCAGGCGCGGGACATGCAGGACGCTGGTCTTGGCGACCGAACAACGTTAGGGCATCAGGGAAGCGAACCCGGCATGCGGTGACCCGACAGGGCACGGCGCCTTTGTTTTCTGCGTTTTTGCGAGTCGGCAGGAAATATTCCGCCGCGACAAGGCGCGAGGAGCTGGAGCGAGAATGAAGCGGTTGACCCTGTTGCGCCATGCCAAGTCCGATTGGGACGATCCGGTCGCGCGGGATTTCGACCGGCCGCTCAACCGCCGGGGGGAAAAGGCCGCGCTGTTGATGGGCCAGTTCGCCGCGCGCAAGGATATGCGGTTCGACCTGCTGGTCGCCTCCCCCGCTGCCCGCGTCGTGCAGACGCTCGATACCTTCTTCACCGGCTATGGCGAAACGCTGGACGCGCGCTGGGACCGGCGCATCTATCTGGCCTCTGCCCCGACCCTGATCGACGTGCTGCGCGATTTGCCGGACGAGGCGGACAGCGTGCTGATGGCAGGGCATAATCCCGGTTTCGAGGAACTGATCCTGAGCCTGGTCCCCGATGATGGCGCCAATCCGCTGCGCGAGGATGTGGAGATCAAATTTCCGACCGCCAGCATTGCGGTGATGGATCTCGCCATCGACCAGTGGGACGCGACGACGGACAAGTGCGGCACATTGCTGAGCTTCACCCGTCCCCGCGACCTGGACCCGGCCCTGGGTCCGGGATCGCGCTGAGCTTGACCACGCCGATTCACTGGCGGCCGGCCGTCGCCTCCGACGCCGCCGCATTGGCGATATTGGGCGGCGCCACCTTCCTTGCCAGCTTTGCCCATGACCATCCCGGCGAGGCGCTGGTCACCCATATCCGCAAGGCGCATGGCGAGGACTATTATCGTGCAGCCCTCGCCGATCCGGCCCAGACGATCCTTATCGGCGAGACGCCATTGGGCGCTCCGGTGGGCTATGCACTGATCACGCCGCCCGACCTGCCGGTACCGACCGACGACCGAACGGATGTGGAACTCAAGCGCATCTATCTGCTGAGCGGGTGGCAGGGTGGCGGCAATGGCGACGCGCTGATGGCGCTGGTGCTGGCGGAAGCCCGGCAACGCGGCGCACGTCGGCTACTGCTGGCCGTCTATCCACAGAATGATCGGGCGCGGCGCTTCTATGCCCGGCATGATTTTGTCGAGATCGGCGAACTGACCTTCATGGTCGGGGACGTGCCGTTCCGCGACCTTGTCTATGCCCGGACGCTCTGAGCGGGATCAGCGGCCCAAGGCGCGCGCCAGATCGGCCCGGATGGCTTCGAGCCGGGCGATCAGGTCCGGTTCCGGCGTCGCGGCGGGCAGCGGATCCACCGCTATATCGTCCGTGCCATCGGCCAGCGCCTTCTGCGCGCCCTTGACCGTGAAGCCCTCGACATTGAGCAACTGGTTGATGCGCCGTGCCAGCGCCACATCGGCAGGACGATAGTAGCGCCGGTTGCCCGATCGCTGGAGCGGACGCAATTGCGGAAAGCGGGTTTCCCAATAGCGCAAAATATGTTGGGCAAGACCCAGCTCTGTCGCCAGTTCGCTGATGGTCAGAAATGCGCCCTCGGCCTTTTCCATGGGCGCAATGTTGCACCCATAGTCCCGTAAAGGTCAACTACGGTAAATATACGCCAATATTACAAAAGCTGACCGAATTGCCTCAGGTCGAGGCAACGCGGTCCCGCATCGTCTGGCTCGCGCGGAATGTGAGCACCCGGCGCGGCTCGATCGGCACCTCGATCCCGGTCTTCGGGTTGCGCCCCATGCGCTCATTCTTGTCGCGCAGGACGAAGGTACCGAAACTCGAAATTTTCACATTTTCGCCGCGCTCCAGCGCAGTCGACATATGTTCCAGGATCGATTCGACCAGTGCCGCCGCTTCCGCGCGGGACAAGCCAATGTGACGATTGACGCTCTCCGCCAGATCAGCGCGGGTCAGTGTGCCAGTGCCGGTCATCGCAAATCCCCAATGTGCCCCCCTGCATCATCTGCCAGGGCAAATGATTGCGACACAAATGTGATGCATGTTGGGTGATTCGGCAAGCAGGTCAGATACGTAGGGGCGATCGTTTCGCCGCCGTATCAGACCCGCAGGACGCAGGCGCCCCAGGTGAAGCCACCGCCCATCGCTTCCAGCACGATCAGATCGCCGGCCTTGATCCGACCATCGCGGGTCGCCGCATCCAGCGCCAGCGGCACCGAGGCGGCCGAGGTGTTGGCATGCTGGTCGACGGTGACGACGACCTTGTCCGGGGACAGCTTGAGCTTGCGCGCGGTCGCGTCGAGAATCCGGGCATTGGCCTGGTGCGGCACCAGCCAGTCGATGTCGGCGGGCGTCATTTCCGCCATCGCCATCACTTCCTTGAGCACGGTGGCGAGATTCACCACCGCATGGCGGAAGACTTCCTGCCCCTTCATGCGGACCTTGCCCACGGTCTGGGTGGTCGAAGGACCGCCATCGACATAGAGAAGCTGGTTGTGGCGGCCATCGGCATGCAGCTTGGCGGCGAGGATGCCACGCTGGCCGTCCGCGCTTTCCTCCGCGCCGAGCACGACGGCGCCGGCGCCGTCGCCGAACAGCACGCAGGTCGCACGATCTTCCCAATCGAGGATGCGGCTGAAAGTCTCCGCGCCGATCACCAGCGCGCGCTGGGCCGCGCCCGAGCGGATCATCGAATCGGCGACGGTCATCGCATAGAGGAAGCCCGAGCAGACGGCGGCGACGTCGAAGGCGACGCAGTCATCGATGCCGAGCGCGGCCTGCACCAGCGTGGCGCTGGCCGGGAAAGTCTGGTCCGGGGTGGCGGTCGCCAGGATGATGAGGTCGATATCCTGCGCGGCGAGACCGGCCGCCTCCAGCGCGCGCTTGGCGGCATCGGTCGCCAGCGTGGTCGTGGTCTCACCCTCGCCGGCGATGTAGCGGGTGCGAATGCCGGTCCGCTCGACGATCCATTCGTCGCTGGTGTCGACGGTCTGCGCCAGTTCCGCATTGGTGACGACGCGTGCGGGCAGGGTCGAGCCCGTGCCCAGGAGAACGGATCGACGCATCACTTGACGGGCAGCTCCAATTTGGACGCGACGGCGGACAGATCCTGCACCCCGGCCATGTCGGCGGCGATGCGTCGCGTGATATCCTCTTCCAGCAGGCGGGCGGCGACATGCACCGCATTGGCCACGCCCTTGGCATCGGCGCTGCCATGGCTCTTCACCACGACCCCGTTGAGCCCGAGGAAGACGGCGCCATTATGATTGTTGGGATCGAGATGATGCTTGAGCAGGTGCATCGCCGGCTTCGAGATCAGGAAGCCGATCTTGGACCGCAGCGAGCTGGAGAAGGCGCGGCGCAGCAGGTCGGCGACGAAGCGGGCGGTGCCCTCGGCCGTCTTGAGCGCGACATTGCCCGAAAAGCCGTCGCACACGATCACGTCGGTTTCGCCGCGGCCGATCTTGTCGCCTTCGGTAAAGCCGTCGAACGAGAATGGCAGGGTATCGGCCGCGCGCAGCACGGCGGCGGCGTCACGAATCTCATCCGTGCCCTTGAGCTCTTCGGTGCCGATGTTGAGCAGGCGGACGCGCGGCCGCTCCAGATCGAGGGCGATACGGGCATAGGCCGCACCCATCACCGCGAACTGGACGAGATTGCGCGCATCGCACTCGGTATTGGCACCAAGGTCGAGCATGACGACATCATTGTCGCCAAGGGTCGGCAGCATCGCTGCCAGCGCAGGCCGATCGACGCCGGGCATGGTGCGCAGCGCCAGCTTCGCCATCGCCATGAGCGCACCGGTATTGCCGGCGGAAACCGCCGCACCTGCATCACCCGACTTCACGGCGTTGATCGCCATGCTCATCGAGCTGCTCTTCTTGCGAATCGCGACGCTGGGCTTGTCCGTGCCCTCGACGATCGTGTCGGAATGCACGACTTCCGACGCCGCCCGCAAATTGGGGTGGTTGTCGAGAGCCGCCTTGATCCGGGTCTCGTCGCCGAAAAGGGTGAAGCGGAGTCCTTCGTGCCGGCGACGGGCAAGCGCAACGCCCGCCATCATCACCCGCACGCCTTCATCCCCGCCCATCGCGTCAATTGCGATTCGCGGTTGGCTGGACACTGAGATCACCCCTTTGCGGAGATCGAAAAAGTCTTACGCCCCGACGGCGATGACTTCGCGGCCGTTATAATGGCCGCACGCGTCGCACAGATTGTGGGGACGCTTCAGTTCACCGCAGTTCGAGCATTCCTGGAATGCTTCGACGCGCAGCGAATCGTGGCTGCGACGCATGCCACGCTTGGACGGGGAAGTTTTCCTTTTGGGGACAGCCATGTCGGCACCTGTTTCCGTAATTAAATCTGGTTATGCGACTGGCCGGTTTCCAAATGAGACGCCGACGGCACGGGTGCCGCAGACCATGCGGCCCGGTTGATCGCGAAGCCCTGCGCCTATAGCCGTTTTTGCAGATGGTGCAAGTCCTTCCTTGCCCGCCGGCCCGCCGCGCCTATGGTGGCGGCCCGTCGAATAGGGGGATGCCCATGTTGTTGCCGATCACGCTTACACTGGCTGCGGCCTGTGCGCTCATCAATTTCTGGCTGGCGGTGCGCTGTGCGCGAATCCGCGTGGGTGCGAAGCTTTTGCACGGCGACTCGGGGAATATGTTGCTGGCACGGCGGATGCGCGCGCATGCCAATTTCATCGAATATACGCCAATCGTGCTGATTCTCTTCGGCCTGATCGAAATGGCGATCGGCGCGCCGCTATGGCTGTGGATCGGGGCGATGATCTATGCGCTGGCGCGAATCGCCCATGGCTTTGGCATGGACGCCGACAAGCCGACGGTCTGGCGCGCGGGTGGCGCGCTGCTCACCTGGATCGTGATGCTCGGCCTGGCGGTGGCGGCGCTCTATGTCGCCTATGGCGCGACTCGCGCCGTGCCTGCCCCGCCGGCGATGGCACGCGTTTAACCGAGAACGGAGTCGGCCACATAGGGATTGGTCCGCCGTTCATAGGCGAAATTGCTCATCTCGCCATGGCCGGGGACGAAGGCGGTCTGGCCGCCGAGCGGCCAGAGCTTGCCGGTGATCGCGTCGATCAGGTCCTGATGATTGCCGCGCGGGAAGTCGGTGCGGCCGATCGAGCCCTTGAACAGCACGTCGCCCACGATCGCGAGCTGGCTCGGCGCATGGTGGAAGACGACATGGCCCGGCGTGTGGCCAGGGCAATGATAGACGTCGAAGGTCAGATTCCCGACCGTCACCTGGTCGCCATCGACCAGCCAGCGATCCGGCTCGAAGCTCTCGCCGGGAATGCCCCAGCGTTCGCCATCCTGCGGCAGGCGGTCGATCCAGAAGCGATCCTCCTCATGCGGCCCTTCGATCGGGACGTCGAGGTCGCGGGCCAGTACGCCGGCCTGGCCGCAATGGTCGATATGGCCATGGGTGACGAGAATCTTCTCGATCGTGACGCCATGCTGTTCCGCCGCCTTCTTCAGCACCGGCAGGTCGCCGCCCGGATCGACAAAGGCGCCGCGCATCGTTTCCGTACACCAGAAGAGGGTGCAGTTCTGCTGCAGCGGGGTAACGGGGATCAGGGCGGCTTTGAGCGGCGGCGTGGTCATGCTGCCGATGTGGCGAAGCGGCGGGGCGAGCGCAAGGGCGTCGACACGCCTGCGCCTGCGGCGCCCTACCCCAGCCCCTCGGCCGCGAAGGGTTCGGCGAGGCTGATGCTGTCGAGCACCTTGGCGGTTTCGTCGCGGACGCGCAGCATCACCCGGTGGAGGCGGCATTCGCTTTCGGGCAGGCAGTTGGTGCAGCTTTCATGGGCGAAGCGGCTGGCGCAGGGGGTGAGCGCAAGCGAGCCGCGGGTCAGGCGCACGATGTCGCCATAGCTGATGTCGACCGGCGCCAAGGCCAGCCAATAGCCGCCGTCACGGCCGCGCTGGGTCGCCACCAGCCCTTCGCGCGACAATTCGGACAGGATCACCGTCAGGAATTTCGCCGGGATATTCTGGCGCGTCGCAATCTCGTTGAGGGGCACGGGCCCCTGGCGATAGCGGTCGGCAAGATGCTGGAGCGCGCGGATGGCGTAACGGGTCTTCTGGGACAGCATGGTCTGTTCGTTATTCGCCTGCGGCCCGGCTTTGGCAAGTCGAGCCGCAGGGTAGAGAAGGGAAAATCCGCTTTAATTTATGCGATGTTGCCGATCAGGGCTGCGTGCTGCTCAGAGCGTCGCGCGCCTGCCTGGGGAAATCGCTGAAAATGCCATCGACGCCGGTCGCGGCCATCGCCTGGACATAGCCGGCAAAGTCGCCCCGCCCCTGCGGATCGTCCGGTCGCTTATACTGGTCGGGCAGGAAGCTGTTTTCCATCCGCAGCGTCCAGATATGGACCTGAAGCCCGGCATCATGGGCACGGCCGACCAAAGCGGTCGCCCCTTCGGGCGCCAGTACCATGGCGGCCGACGGGCCGAGGCCGGTGGCATAGCCAGCGATCGCCTCCAGCCCGGAGACGCTCATCATGTCGGCATAGGTCGTGCCGGGTTCATCGGCGGGGCCGCCTTCGGCATCGACGAGCTGGATGAGGCGCAGCCGGGTCGCTTCATGCAGGGCCTTAAGATTGCCGACCTCGAACGACTGGATGAAGACCGGATCGTCGGCATTGGTGTAGCCATATTTGCCGAGCAGATCGAGCAGCGCCTGCTGGTGCGGCAGGCCGATGCCGGCGAAATAGCTGGGATGCTTGGTTTCGGGATAGAGGCCGATGCGACGATGCTGCTCCGCTTCCTTGGCGCGGACCAGCTTCAATATCTCCTCGAAGGTCGGGATGAGATAGAGATCGTTGAAGCGGACATTGGCCGGGCGCAGATCGGGCAGGCGCTCGCGGGCCCGCAAGGTGTGCAGTTCGGCGAGGGTGAAATCCTCGGTGAACCAGCCGGTCATTGCGATGCCGTCGATCGTCTTCGTCGTCTTGCGATCGGCAAATTCGGGATGGTCGGCGACGTCGGTGGTGCCGCCAATCTCATTCTCGTGCCGGGCGACCAGCACGCCATCCCTGGTCAGGACCAGATCAGGCTCGATATAGTCGGCGCCCTGATCGATCGCCCGCTCATAGCTGGCGAGCGTATGTTCGGGCCGCTCTCCGCTGGCACCGCGATGCGCGATGATCAGCGGGTCGGCGGCCCGGACGGCGGAAAGGGGGAGCAGGCCCATCATCAGCAATGCCCCGATGCCCAGCAGCCCCCGTCCGATCACGCCATCACGCCTTTCAGCGCATTTTCATAGGTCGTCGCCTTGAAACCGACGACCGTGCCCTTGCCGGTGTCGAGGATCGGGCGCTTGATCATCGAGGGGTTGGTGATCATCAGCAGGATCGCCTTGTCCGCGTCGATATGCGCCTTGTCCCCCGCGTCGAGCGCCTTGAAGGTGGTGCCGGAACGGTTGAGGATGGTTTCCCAACCATGTTCCATCACCCATTCCTCCAGCTTTTCCTTGTCGACGCCGGCGACCTTATAGTCGTGGAAATTATAGGCGACGCGCTCATTGTCCAGCCAGTTGCGGGCCTTCTTGATCGTGTCGCAATTCTTGATGCCGTACATGGTAATCATGATGATGTGTCCCTGTTACCCTTTGAAGGCGGTGACTTCGATTTCGATCTTCATCTCCGGCTTGATGAGGCCAGCGACGACGCAGCTGGCGGCCGGGCGGATCTCGCCAAAGATGGGCGCGGTGGCCTTGCCCAGATCGTCCCAATAGGCAGGGTCGGTGATATAATAGGTGACGCGGACGACATCGGCAAAGGAGAAGCCGGCGTCTTCGAGCGCCTTGCCGATCACCTTGAGCGCGTTGACGCCCTGATCGACCACGCTTTCGGGCATGATCTTGGTTTCGGGATCGGTGCCGGTGGTGCCGGCGACGAAGCACCAGTCGCCCTGGACGACGGCGCGCGAATAGCCGACCTGCGCCTCGAAGGGCGAGCCGGAGGAAATGAGCTGGCGGGACATGGAGGGATTCCTGTTGCGATGCGAAAAGGATCGGGGCGAAAAGGATCGCGACGGCCTTTGCCCCCTTGGTTCCGCCCTGTCCAGTGCGTTTCCGGACGCGCTTGCGCGGAACGGGAAAATGGGGTGATCGTTGGAGGGGGACATGCCCCTGCAAGGAGACGCGCCATGACGATGTCCGACAATCGCCCCTTCCCCGACGAGAGTGAGGAGAATAGCGAACAGGCCGATGCCGGCACCCAGGCGAACGACGTCGCCGACGATGCGCTGGGCCGGACCAGCGACCTGAGCGAAGAGAGCGAGCATGGCGGGCGGAGCAACCCGGCGCAGATCATCCCCGACGATGTCCCCGACCTGGTCGACAAGATGAACGAGATGGACCGGTCCGGCTGGATCGACGAGGGCGCGTTCGACGGCGAGCCGCGCATGGACGACGAGGATGATGGTGAGGAGGACGAAATCCTCAACGAGGATGACGTCTAGCCGCTAGGCGGGGTGCGCCTGCGCCGGCGCGAGGCCGAAATTGATCATGCCGCGCGCCATATGGCCGAGTGCTTCCGCCATGGCGTCGGCAATGTCGGGGTCGAGATCCTCCTGCAGGGCGATGGCGCAGGCGGCCGCGGTCGCCCATTGATCGGCCAGTTGCGGCGTGATCGGAAAGGCGCGGTGCAGCGACATGATGCAGGTGCCGCGTTGAAACCAGTCGCGCGGGCCGCCCAGCCAGCCGCACAGGAAGCGGGTGAGGCCATGACGCACCACGGACAGGTCGGCAGCATGGATGGCGCGCAGCTCGACATAGGCCGGGTCGCTTTCCAGCAGGTCATAGAAGCGATTCGCAATGGCGCGGACGACCGGTTCGCCGCCGATGCGGACATAGGGGCTGGGCGGCGCGGCGGCGTTCATGCGGCAATCTCCATGGGCTAAGGCCGGCGCACCCTGCGCATCCCCTGCGCTTGCCACATTGATCCCGATCAAACGCCGGTTCGCCCCGAAATGGCGACAAGCCGGATCAGATTTAACCCTCTGTTTTTCCTGAACCTGCTAGGGGCGCGCCATGTCCAGACGCCCCGACCGATTCACCCCCGACCGCATCGACACACTCTGGCGCCGGGAGGCGGCGCGTGCCGGACAAGCGCGCTTTCGTCGCCCCGCGCCCCAGCGCAGCGGCTTCAGTGGCAAGACGCTTGGATTGGTGCTGGCGCTGGGGATGATGATCGGCTGGCAGGCGCCCGACTGGTGGGCGCGGCTGGCGCCCGAGATCGCGATGCCGACGGCGTCGACCGGCACCGCGCCGTCGAGCGCCAGCGCCAGCGCCAGCGCCAGCGCCAGCGCCGACCAGCTATCGGCCGATTTCGGCTATTGCCATAGCGGCGGCGGGACCAATTGCGTCGTCGATGGCGACACTTTCTGGTTCCGGGGCGAGAAATATCGGATCGCCGACATCGACACGCCCGAAACCCATGGGCCGCGCTGCCCGGAGGAAGGCGCGCTGGGCGCGCGGGCAACCAGCCGGTTGCAGCAATTGATGAATGCCGGCCCCTTCTCGCTGGAGATCGACGGACGGGCGACCGACAAATATGGCCGGGCGCTGCGGATCGTGACGCGTGATGGTCAGTCGATCGGCCAGCAGCTGGTGGACGAAGGGCTGGCCCGGACCTGGGACGGACGCCGCCACCCCTGGTGCTGAAAAAAGGGGGCGTCCTAGCCCCCTTTTTCCGATCAGCGGCAGCTGAGGCTGCCGCGGTCGATCTCGCGGCCGAGCAGGGCGCCGGCGCCGCCGCCGATCAATATGCCCGCCGTGTTGGAATAGCCGCGATCGAGTTGGCCACCGATCAGCGCACCGATCGCGCCGCCGATGATGAGGCCGGTGGTCCCATCCGAACGGCGGCAATAATAGCGGTCGTCATAGCCGCGATAGATGCGCATGCTGCGGTCGACCCGGATCGGCGCATAGCCGCCGCGATAATAGCGGTCGGGGCGATAGCGGCCGCCATAGCGCGGATCGGGCCGGTTCCAGTCATAGGCGTAGACCGGCGGGCCGGGCCGGCGATAATTGCCACGGGGCGGCGGCGGGCGATGGTTGCCGGGACGGCCATATTGGGGCGGACGACCATTGCCGGGCCGGCCCGGCTGGGGCGGGCGGCCTGCCCCCGGCCGGCCGGGCTGGGGCGGACGCTGGGCACCGGGGCGACCACCCTGGGGCGGTCGCTGGGCATGATTGCCGCCATGGCTGGGCGGCCGATGCGCGTTGGAACCGCCGGGACGGCCATGCTGGCTGCCACCGGGGCGATGATCGTTCGGCCGATGCTGGGCAGCAGCAGGCAGAGTGGAAATGGCCATCGCCCCAAGGGCGAGCGTGGCGATCATGGCCTTCAGGGCATTGGGCATCGCATCGGTCCTCCACTTTCCGCATCGACGGGATGCGGGTCAGAACTGTTTGCCGGGAACAATGTTGCATGATCGAAACAGAATGACGAGACCAAGCGCAGCCCCCCTCTCCCGAAATAGGAAATGCTGCGCTTAACTTCGCATATTTCCCGCACATTCTGACATTTAATTTCCAACACTTGTCATTTTGGAACAAGTGAGCGTCAAAGACAGGCCCGACGCCGGACGGCAATATAGGCCGGCGAGAAGGAATAGGACAGCGCGCCCGCGACGCCCGCCCAGCACCTTTCAGAGCGCGTTGGCGATGATGGCGCGCTGGCTGTTGTCGAGGCCGTCCAGCGCCGCAGTCGCGGTCTGATCCGCGCCGGTCTGATCACCGCCATCGCTGCCCACGAACTGGATCGCGCTCAGCAGCACCAATATCGCCCAGAGCAGGGCCATCCAGCGGCTGGTGAAGAGGGAGCGGAGTCGGACGCCGAACATGGCGACCGGTCTGGCATGGCGGCGGTTAAGGAAGCGTCACGCCCGCTACGTCGATCAGCCCGGCGCGGGCGGGAAGGCCGGGGCGCGGGACGGCAAGCCGGACGGCGGGCTGGTCAGCAGCAGCCGGTCGAGCTGCGCATAGCCCAGGCAGCGATGGCAATAGGCAAAGTCGAAGGCCGTGTTGAGAATCCAGGCCTGGGTCGCGACGTCCCAGGCCGCCCAGGCTTCGCGCGTAACCTGATCGCTGCCGCAGACATTGCAGACGAAGACGTAGCATGGCGGAGATGGAGGATCGACGGGGCTGGTCATGACCGGACCATAGCCCAGGGCATCGCCATTCCGGCGCGAGACTGGTCCGTTATGGACGCGATGCGGGGGGCTGCAGCGGCGCACAAAAAAGGGGAGGCGCTCCCCGCGCCTCCCCTCCCCTCGACTTGGTCGGAGCCCTTTGCAAACTGCCGTGATGCTGACGCATCAGCAGCCTGAAACGCTCCAGCGCCGCGCGGGCTTGATCAAAGCGCGACGCGCATGACACGTCGCGCTTTGATCTTACTCCGCCGCGATGCCGGCGGCCTTGAACATGTCCGGATCGCTTTCGTCGACATTGGCCGCTTCAGCGCCCTTGAGCTTCTTGCGGCGGTCGAACGCGTCCCAGACGTCGTTCCACTGGCCACGGGTCGCGCCCTTCGAATATTCGGTCGCGCGGGTTTCGAAGAAATTGGCATGCTCCACGCCGTTGAGCAGCGGGGTCAGCCAGGGCAGCGGATGCTCGTCAATCATGTAGATGGGCTTGAGGCCCAGCTGGCCCAGGCGCCAGTCGGCGATGTAGCGGACATATTTCTTGATGTCCTTGGGCGTCATGCCGGGCACCGGCCCCATTTCGAAGACGAGATCGACGAACGCGTCCTCGATCCGGACGGTCTTCTGGCACATGTCCATGATGTCGTCCTTGACCGACGCGGTCAGGCAGTCGCGTTCCTTCACGAAGCTGTGGAACAGCTTGATGATGCCTTCGCAATGCAGGGTTTCGTCGCGGACCGACCAGGTGACGATCTGGCCCATGCCCTTCATCTTGTTGAAGCGCGGGAAGTTCATCAGCATCGCGAAGGAGGCGAAGAGCTGGAGGCCTTCGGTGAAGCCGCCGAACATCGCCAGCGTCTTGGCGATATCCTCGTCCGTGTCGACGCCGAACTGGGCGAGATAGTCATGCTTGTCCTTCATCTCCTTATATTGGAGGAAGGCCGAATATTCGCTTTCGGGCATGCCGATCGTGTCGAGCAGATGCGAGTAGGCGGCGATATGGACCGTTTCCATGTTGCTGAACGCGGTCAGCATCATCTTGATCTCGGTCGGCTTGAACACGCGGCCGTACTTCTCGTGGTAGCAATCCTGCACTTCCACGTCGGCCTGGGTGAAGAAGCGGAAAATCTGGGTCAGCAGGTTGCGTTCATGGTCGCTGAGCTTCTGCGCCCAGTCACGGCAATCCTCGCCCAGAGGCACTTCCTCGGGCAGCCAGTGGAGCTGCTGCTGGCGCTTCCAAAATTCATAGGCCCAGGGATATTCGAAGGGCTTGTAGACCTTGGAGGCTTGAAGAAGGGGCATATGGGTTACTCCGCGAAATCTTTTCTTCCCCTCTCCCATCGGGAGAGGGAGGGGCCCGCGCCGTCAGGCGTGGGAGGGTGAGGGCGAGAGACGCGCCGCGATGACCGCTACGACGCCTTCGGTATTTTCCATGACTTCATGGTTCCAGAAACGCAGGACGTGATAACCCTGCGCTTCGAAATAGCGGGTGCGGGCGGCGTCCTGTTCGATACTTTCCGCGTGGGTCGCGCCGTCAACTTCGACAATCAGCTTACCAGCAAAGCAGAGAAAGTCCGCGACGTAGGGACCATATGGCACCTGACGGCGGAATTTCACGCCGGGCAGCTTGTCGCGCAATGCGGTCCAGAGGCGCTTTTCCGCTTCTGGAGCATTGCGGCGGAGGGCCTTGGCTTTGTCGAGGGCACCGGAAGGAAGACCTTCATAATGGCGGCGGCTCGTCATCACCCTCACCCTTCCGCCGCTACGCGGCTCCCTCCCTCTCCCGATGGGAGAGGGATTCAAGTCACTGGCAGGCGAGGCACTCGTCATAGTCGGTGGTCTCGCCGATCTCGAACTTGGGGGCGTCGATCGTGTTGTCCGCTTCCACGCCACCGGCAAAGCCAGCGCGCTGCACCGACTTGGAGCGCAGATAATAGAGCGACTTGATGCCCAGTTCCCAGGCGCGGAAGTGGAGCATCAGCAGATCCCACTTCTCGACATCGGCCGGGATGAACAGGTTCAGCGACTGGGCCTGATCGATATAGGGGGTGCGATCGGCCGCCAGTTCGAGCAGCCAGCGCTGGTCGATCTCGAAGCTGGTCTTGTACACATCCTTTTCTTCCTGGGTGAGGAAGTCGAGATGCTGGACCGAACCGCCGCGTTCCAGGATCGAGTTCCATACAGCGCTCGAATCCTTGGCCTTTTCGACCAGCAGCTTTTCCAGATAGGGATTCTTCACCGCAAAGCTGCCCGAGAGCGTCTTGTGGGTGTAGATGTTCGCCGGGATCGGCTCGATACAGGCCGAGGTGCCGCCACAGATGATCGAGATCGACGCGGTCGGCGCGATCGCCATCTTGCAGCTGAACCGTTCCATCACGCCCTGATCGGCGGCGTCGGGGCACGGCCCGCGCTCCTGCGCCAGCATCATCGACGCCTCGTTCACCTTGGCATTGATATGCTTGAAGATGCGCAGGTTCCACGACTTGGCCATGGCGCCTTCGAACGGGATGCCGCGTGCCTGCAGGAAGCTGTGGAAGCCCATGACGCCCAGGCCGACCGAGCGTTCGCGGCTGGCACTATATTTGGCGCGGGCCATTTCCGGAGGGGCCCGGTCGATATAGTCCTGCAGCACATTGTCGAGGAAGCGCATGATGTCTTCCGCGAAGGTCGGATGATCCTTCCACTGATCCCAGGTTTCCAGGTTCATCGAGGAGAGGCAGCAGACCGCCGTGCGATCCTGGCCGAGATGGTCGCGACCCGTCGGCAGGGTGATTTCCGAGCAGAGGTTCGACGTCGAGACCTTGAGCCCCAGGTCGCGGTGATGCTTGGGCATCATCCGGTTCACCGTGTCGGAGAAGACGATATAGGGTTCGCCGGTGGCAAGGCGGACCTCGACCAGCTTCTGGAACAGCGCGCGGGCATTGACGGTGCCGCGCACCGACTGGTCCTTGGGGCTGCGCAGGTTGAAATCACTGCCGTCGCGCACCGCTTCCATGAACTCGTCGGTCAGCAGCACGCCATGGTGCAGGTTGAGCGCCTTGCGGTTGAAGTCGCCGCTCGTCTTGCGGATTTCAAGGAACTCCTCGATCTCCGGGTGGGAGACGTCGAGATAGCAGGCGGCCGAGCCGCGACGCAGCGAACCCTGGCTGATCGCCAAGGTCAGCGAATCCATCACGCGGACGAAGGGGATGATGCCGCTGGTCTTGCCATTGAGGCCGACCGGCTCACCGATGCCGCGCACACTGCCCCAATAGGTGCCGATGCCGCCGCCGCGCGAGGCGAGCCAGACATTCTCGTTCCAGGTGTTGACGATGCCTTCCAGGCTGTCGTCGACCGAGTTCAGATAGCAGCTGATCGGCAGGCCGCGGCCGGTGCCGCCGTTCGACAGCACGGGCGTCGCCGGCATGAACCAGAGCTTGGAGATATAGTCATAGACGCGCTGCGCATGATCGGCATCGTCCGAATAGGCGGCGGCGACGCGGGCGAACAGATCCTGATAGCTCTCGCCGGGCAGCAGATAGCGATCGTTCAGCGTGTCCTTGCCGAATTCGGTCAGCAGCGCATCGCGCGACGAATCCGTCACGACATGAAAGCGACGCTCATGAATCTTGGACGACGCGGACTCGGTCGCCTTGCCCTTGGCAGCCTTGGGCTCGGCCTTGTCCACCAGATCCTCGATACGCTCGTCCATTACCGTCGCCACGTCGCCGTTTCCACCTTGTTCACTATCTCGAAAGTCCATGCGAGCCCCCGATTGTTCCTGTTCCGTTCGATTCGGTCCAGCGATGCCGGGGCGCACCCAGACATCATAGCATGAACCCGATCGGGCCGGGACAGAAATGGGGTCAACCGATCCGATCGCAAGGACAAAAGCCCCATATCGCCGGAAGCAGGTCCGGCAATGCAATCACAATCTATTGGGTGACCCCCTTGGTCCCGATACCACAGATAGTGCCACAGCCCCGCCGGCACGCAAGAGGGTAAATGACAGTTCGGGGACTCGGTTCATCGACGCCTGGATTCGTTTCGTCGCTGACACGCCACCCCATAGCGCAGCGACGCGCGGACTTCCAAGGGCCTTGGAAAAGACAAGGGGGGCCCATGAAATTAAAAAATAAATTTGCCTTGCCACGCAAATGCGCGCGTCGCGCGATTGGCGACAAAATCATGGCATGGGGGCAGAGGCACGAACACGACCACAATCTGTTGAATCGCTGCCTTTATCGTCCCTGCATATCGCCGCGCGATACGCTATGATGATGGGAAGGCTGGCGAATCCATCCGCAGCGATCGGGAGGCAGGCATGATCCTCTATTACCATCCCCTCTCCTCCTATTGCTGGAAGGTGCTGATCGCCTTTCATGAAAATGGCACGCCCTTCACCCCGCGCATCCTGGAGGACGCGGCGGCGCTGGCCGAATGGCAGGCGCTCTGGCCGCTCGGCAAATTCCCCGTGCTGCATGACCCGGTGCGCGGCGCGACGATTGCGGAGGCGAGCATCATCGTCGAATATCTGGGCCGGCACGAACCCGGCACCTTCCGCCCCATCCCGGTCGATGGCGACGCGGCGATCGAGGTGCGGCTGATGGACCGGTTGTTCGACAATTATGTGATGGGGCCGATGCAGGCGCTGGTCGCCGACCGGTTGCGCCCCGAGGAGGCGCGCGATCCCCATGGCGTGGCGGCCAATGTGGCGGCGCTGCGCAGCATCTATGCGGTGCTGGAGGATCGGCTGGCCGGGCGGAGCTGGGCGGCGGGCGATCATCTGTCGCTGGCCGACTGCGCGGCGGCGCCCTCGCTTTATTATGCCGACAGGATCGTGCCGCTGCGCGCCGGCCATCCGGTGCTGGGCGCCTATCTGAACCGGCTGGAGACGCGGCCGAGCTTTGCGCGGGTGCTGCGCGAGATGCAGCCCTGGTGGCAGAATTTTCCCTTTGCCGACGGGCCGCTTGCGTCCTGAACCGCAACCCTCTTCTGGACTCATCGTCTCAAAGGCCTATAGCCCCGCCTTGCAGGGACCTGCCGTGCAGAGGCGGGCCGCAAGAATAGGGACCAGGGTAGATGACCGTCATCAAGACCGCCGACCTCATCGAGAGCGTCGCCGACGCACTCCAGTTCATTTCCTACTATCACCCGATGGATTATATCCGGGCACTGGGTAAGGCCTATGAGGCCGAAGCCAATCCGGCGGCGAAGGACGCCATCGCCCAGATCCTGACCAACAGCCGCATGTGCGCCGAAGGCCACCGCCCGATCTGCCAGGACACCGGCATCGTCAATGTCTTCGTGAAGTGGGGCATGGAGTGCCGGCTGGACGATAATAGCCGGTCGATGCAGGAGGTGATCGACGAGGGCGTGCGCCGCGCTTACCTCAACCCGGAAAACCGCCTGCGCGCCTCGATCCTGAAGGATCCCGCCTTCAGCCGCCAGAACACCAAGGACAACACGCCCTGCGTGCTGAACGTGGAAATGGTGCCGGGCAACAAGGTGACGATCGACGTCGCGGCCAAGGGCGGCGGCTCGGAAAACAAGACCAAGTTCAAGATGATGAACCCCAGCGATTCGATCGTCGACTGGGTGCTGGAAATGGTGCCGCAGATGGGCGCGGGCTGGTGCCCGCCGGGCATGCTGGGCATCGGCATCGGCGGCACGGCGGAAAAGGCCGTGGCGCTGGCCAAGGAAAGCCTGATGGACCCGATCGACATGGGCGAACTCAAGGCACGCGGTCCGCAGAACAAGATCGAGGAACTGCGCATCGAGCTGTTCGACAAGGTCAATGCGCTGGGCATCGGCGCGCAGGGCCTGGGTGGCCTGGCCACCGTGCTCGACATCAAGATCCACGACTATCCCTGCCATGCAGCGGGCAAGCCGGTGGCGATGATCCCCAACTGCGCCGCGACCCGCCACGCGCATTTCACCCTCGACGGTTCCGGCCCGGCCTATCTGGAAGCGCCCAAGCTCAGCGAATGGCCGCAGGTCGACTGGAAGCCGAGCAAGGAAGCGATCCGCGTCGATCTCGACAATCTGACGCCGGAACAGGTGCAGGGCTGGAAGCATGGCGACCGCCTGCTGCTGAACGGCAAGATGCTGACCGGCCGCGACGCCGCGCACAAGCGGATCGCCGACATGCTGGAGAAGGGCGAGACCCTGCCGGTCGATTTCAAGGGCCGCGTGATTTACTATGTCGGCCCGGTCGATCCGGTGCGCGACGAAGTGGTCGGCCCGGCAGGCCCGACCACTGCGACGCGCATGGACAAGTTCATGGACATGATGCTGGAACAGGGGCTGGCCGCCTGCGTCGGCAAGGCCGAGCGCGGCCCGGCCGCCACCGACAGCATCGCCAAGCACAAGAGCGCCTATCTGATGGCGGTCGGCGGCGCGGCCTATCTGGTCGCCCGCGCGATCAAGGAAGCCAAGGTCGTGGGCTTCGAGGATCTGGGCATGGAAGCGATCTACGAGTTCACGGTGGAGGACATGCCCGTCACCGTCGCCGTCGATAGCGAAGGCCAGAATGTCCACCGCCTCGCCCCGCTGGTGTGGCAGGAAAAGATCAGACAAGAAAAGCTGCTCGAAGGGGCGTAAGACCGCCCGTCAGCAACTATCCTATTGATACGGATCAAGGCGGCGCGCGAGACGGGAACCCCGTTTCGCGCGCCGCATTATGTCCGGCACCCAAAGCCGGAGTTCATCCATGTCCTTCACGCAGCTCGAACCGCCCTTGCCCGTCATGATCGAAGGCAAGGGCAAAGGCTATGCCTTCCCCGTCATCGACTATGGGCAGGAGCATAATCTGATCTGGGTGACGGGCCTCAGCGACAGCGGAGAAATCTGGTGTGCGCCCAACCCGCTGGTGCGACTGCAGAGCAACTGGACAATGGGGCGCGAGCCGCATCATGAGCCCGACTGGAAGAATGTCACGCTCGCGCCGATCAAGCCGAGCTGACGAAAAAAGGCACGCCATTCCATCGGATGACGCGCCTTTTTCTTTGGCCCCTCCCCATGCTGGGCATGGGGAGGATTAACCTTAGTCTTACAGCTTGCCGCTCAAGGACACGCCGATGATGCGCGGTTCGTTGAACACCGGCGCCATGTAGTTTTCGATCACGCCCTTCATATTCTTCTCGCCCGTGATGTTGCGGGCGAAGGCGGCGATCTCGTACTTGCCGTCCGGCGCGGTGTAGCCGATCTTCAGGCCACCTTCGAAGTCACCCTTCGAGTAGAACTCCTTCGTCTTGTAGAGGACGAAGTTGGTGTAGCCCTGGATGTTCCAGTCGGTCGCCGCGAAGATCTTGCCCCCATTGCCCAGCGGCACGTCATAACGAGCCGCGATATTGGCGGTGTATTTCGGCGCGTTGGGAAGCGGGTTGCCGTCGATCTGGGCAAAGACGCTGCGCGCGTTGGTGACGGTCGGGTCTTCCACGGTGCAGACGACCACGCCGTTCAACGTGCAGACCTGCGCATAGACATTCTTGTCGTTGATCTCGCTGTGCAGCAGGCTGAGGCCGGCCGACAAAGTGAGATTGTCGAACGGACGCGCTTCCAGATCGGCTTCCAGGCCATAGGCCTTGGCCGCGTCGGCGTTGAACAACACGCCATTGCCGTTCACGTCATTGCCGTTGAGCTGGATGTCCTTCACCTTCCAGGCGAAGCCCGACAGGTTGAAGCGCAGGCGGTTGCCCAGCAGGTTGGTCTTGATGCCGCCTTCGTACGACATGATCGTTTCCGAATCCGCCGTGGTGAAGTCGCTGTTGAACACGGCCGAGCGGCCCTGGATGGTCGGGCCACGGAAGCCGCGCGCGACGCGGGCGTAGAGGCTGACTTCGGGGGTCACTTCATAGAGGGCGCTGACGTCCCAGCTCGGTTCCTTGCCGGTCAGCTTCACATAGCGACGGCCGGCATAGGTCGAAACGCCGGCCGCATTGGCGGTCGCCTTGACCAGACGGGTTTCCTTCGTGTCCTTGGTGTAGCGGCCGCCAGCGGTGATGGTCAGGCCCGGCACGACTTCGTAGCTCGCCTGGCCGAACAGGCCCCAGCTTTCATTCTTGTTGCGCAGACGCACCCAGTTGTTGGGATTGTTGGCGGTGCCGGTCAGGAAATAGGCGCGCTGGTAGAAATCGGTGGTGTCGCGGCTGTCGAAATACATGCCGCCGACCTGCCATTTGAAGGCGCTGTCGCCATTGCTGGCAAGGCGGACTTCCTGGGTCAGCTGGTCAAGATCGCGGACATTGCCCTGGCTCTGGCCGAAGCCGTTGGCCACGCCGTTCACCGGATAGTCGGCGCCCGCGCCGCCATCGGTGTCGCCACGGCTGTAACCCGAGGTGGTTTCATAGGCGGTGATCGAGGTCAGGGTAACGGGGCCCATGTCGATCGCGATATTTTCCGACGCGCCATAGGTCTTGTAGGCCTGCGGGTTGTTCATCGCTTCGTCGAGGGCGATCTTCGAGCGGGGTTCGCCCGACACGCTGTTGCTGCCCTTGGTGAGGCCGGCGCGGTGGAAGATGGTCGAGGTGCCATCATAGTCGCGCGCATGGACGCTGGTCAGCATCGAGACATTTTCGGTCGGCGTCATCAGCAGCTGAAGGCGCACGTCCTTCTCATTATAGCCGCCCATCGCGTCCTTCTTGGGGGACACGGTGCCGTCGGCGCTGGGGCCGGTGTATGTATTGTCGACCCAGTCGTCGCGATGCTGGTAGAGGGCCGAGACGCGGAAGGCGAGCTTGTCCGCGACGATCGGGCCGCCGATGCCGCCGTCGAAGGTGACGGTGTTATAGCTGCCATAGCTGGCCTGGGCGCGACCTTCCCAATCCATCGACGGACGGATGGTGTCGAACTTGATGATGCCCGCCGTGGTGTTGCGGCCGAACAGCGAACCCTGCGGGCCGCGCAGCACTTCCACCTGGTTGACGTCGAACACCGGGTTCGACTTCAGCACGACATGTTCCAGCACGACATCGTCCTGGATGATCGACACCGGCTGCGACGCACCCAGATAGAAGTCGATATTGCCCAGGCCGCGGATGTAGAAGCGCGGGAAGATGCGGCCGGTGGTGGTTTCGGCATAGAGGCCGGGCACGCGGGCGGCGAGTTCGAGAATGTCGCCGCCGCCGGCGGTCAGGTTGCGCAGCGCATCGCCCTGCACGACGCCGACCGAGACGGGCACCTTCTGCAGATTTTCCGAGCGGCGCTCGGCGGTCACGACGATCTCGTCGAGCTGGCCGGCGTCAGCGCCCGCTTCCTGCGCATGGGCGGCGCCACCAAGGGCGAGCGCACCGAAGGCCGAGGTCAGCAGCAGCGCCGACCGTGCGAAAGTGAATTTCGACAAGGTTATTCCCCGATAATATTGCTTTTGCGTCCGGGACAGCGGCGCCCCTGCGCCTGCCGTCCGGGATGCCATCGCCGCTAGGCGCGATTTGTGGCGGGACGGTGACGCTCGCCCTGTCGATCTCGCCTACATGTCGGAATGTTGCCGAGCGTTGTAACAATGCAACACAATGCGATCCACGCGCCAAGGTGACTGGCAAGCGTCATACACCCTTGTTATCCTCCCCGCCCATGACAGGGGAAATCGAAGCAGCGGGTGACGCGATCACCGGGGGCATGCTGGCACGGGCGGTCGAGCCAGGCCATGGGGAAGCCCATGAAGCGGGCCATGGCGCCTGCCTGAATTGCGGCACGGCGGTGACGGGCAATTATTGCCCCGAATGCGGCCAGGCCGCGCATCTGCACCACAGCTTTGCCGCGATCGGCCATGACCTGGCCCATGGCGTGCTGCATTTCGAGGGCAAGATCTTCACCACCCTGCCCGAGTTGGCGCTGCGCCCCGGACAATTGACGCGCCGCTATATCCATGGCGAGCGGGCCAAGTTCGTATCGCCCTTTGCCCTGTTCCTGTTCAGCGCCTTCCTGATGTACGCGATCTTCTCGCTGACCAGCCATCATGGGCCGGAAGGCGCGCGCAACCAGGTGAAGATGAACAGCGAGGCAATCGCCGAGCTGAAGAAGGAAGAGGAAAAGGCCGATGCCCGCATCGCCAAGGTGCAGGCGCAACTGGCCGAGCCGGGGATCAGCGCGAGCCGGCGCGAGACGTTGCAGGAAAAGCTGAAGGACGCGCAGGACGAGCGGAAGGGCCTGTCGCTGGCGAGCGGCCTGACCGACTCGCTGACCGGCGAAGGCGTCAACAAGAACGTCGCCGATACGGTCGGCAAGGCGATCAGCGCGGCGGCCAAGGATCCCGAATTCGCCTATTACAAGCTCAAGGCCAATGCCTATAAATTCTCCTGGCTGCTGATCGTCATATCGCTGCCTTTCCTGTGGCTGCTGTTCCCGTTCAGCCGCCGGTTCAAGATCTATGACCATGCGATCTATGTGACCTATTCGATCGCCTTCATGTCGCTGCTCTTCTCGCTGTCGATGATCCTGACGGCGGTCGGCATCACCCATGGGCTGGTGACGGTCGTGCTGCTGCTGTTCGCGGCCTGGCACATGTATCGCCAGTTCAAGGATGCCTATCAGCTTTCGCGCAGCGGCACCTTGCTGCGGCTGCCGCTGCTGTACGGCTTTGCCTGTGCATCGCTGTCGCTGTTCTTCGCCTTCCTGATGATGATGGGGTGACGGGTCGCGTCCCTATTGTATAGGGCGCGCATGATTACGTCCCCGATCTGGTTGCCCGCCACCCTGATGGCCGGGGCCACGCAGGCCTGGCGCACCGCGGTGCAGCGGCGCGTGGGCAAGACGCTGTCGATCAATGCGGCGGGCCTGGTCCGCTATCTTTACGGCATTCCCTTCGCGCTGATCCTGCTTGGCGGCTATCAGCTGCTCTTCCCCGTGCCCTTCCCCGTGCTGGGGCGGCTGTTCCTGCCCTTCTGCCTGGCCGGCGGGCTGGCCCAGATCATCGCCACCAATTTGCTGATCATGGCCTTTGGCCATCGCAATTTCGTCGTCGGCACAGCCTATTCCAAGACCGAGGCGGTGCAGGGCGCGATCCTGTCCTTCCTGCTGATGGGCGAGCGGCTGAGCGCGCTGACCTGCGCCGGCATCGGCTGCGGCGTCGCCGGCGTGATGCTGCTGTCGACCGGCGGCAAGCGGATGGGGCCGATGGATTTCCTGCGCGCGCTGGGCCAGCCGGCGGCGATCACCGGCATTGCATCGGGATTCTTCTTCGCACTGACCGCGATCGGCATCCGCCGCGCGACGCAGCAAGTAGGCGGCGGCGATCCGATCCATGCCGCGCTGATCGTGCTGAGCGTCACGGTGCTGCTGCAGACGCTGTTGCAGGGCGGCTATCTGGCGCTGCGCGAGCCGTGCGAGATGCGCAAGGTGTTCACCAGCTGGCGCGTGTCGGGCCAGGTCGGCTTCCTGTCGGCGATGGGATCGGCCTGCTGGTTCACCGGCTTTGCCACCGCGCCGGTCGCGCTGGTGCGGATCGTCGGCCAGATCGAGGTCGCCTTCACCATGGCGTTCGGCCATTTCTACCTGGGCGAACGCATGGCGCGCAGCGAGGCGATGGGGCTGATGCTGGTGGCCTGTGGTGTGGTGCTGGCGCTGCTGGGCGCGCTTTAGGGGTGTGGGCCGGTGCGGAGGCATCATTCTGACGAAGCTGACATCCGTGTCAGTATGATAACCGATATTTTACCATCCATGGCTAGCCAGTTGCCGTGGGCACAGAAACGCAATCGGGAACCGTCGCACGAGCGGTAATGAAGGTCGCCAAATTATCCGGCGACCTGGGTATCCGTACGCTCGACCTTCAGGCAGACATCAGCGAACTCGCGGACCGGGTGACGCAGCAGGCGCGCACGATCGAGGCGATCAGCGGCGCCGCGTCGCAATTGTCGCGCGATGGCGAAAGCGTGTCGCTGGTCGGCCAGGACGCGCGCGAGAAGGCGGTCGCCGCCCGCGCCATCATCGATGATTCGGGACGGCAGCTGTCGACCGCGAACGGCAATTTCGTCGACCTGATCGAACAGGTGAGCCGCATCCATGCGCGCCTCGACGGCTTTGGCGAAGCGCTCAAGACCGTCGCCCATGTCACCAGCGTGATCAGCGGCATCGCCAGCCAGACCAATTTGCTTGCGCTCAACGCGACCATCGAGGCGGCACGGGCCGGCGACGCGGGGCGCGGCTTTGCCGTGGTTGCGGCCGAAGTGAAGAAGCTGGCGCAGGAAACGGCAAGCGCGACCCAGACGATCGAGCGGTCGATCGGCGCGCTGACCAGCGAGGCCGGCGGCATGCTGGACAGCATCACCCATGGCGCGCAGACCGCGCGCACGGCGCTGTCCGACACCAAGAATATCGAGGCGCTGGTCGACCGGCTGGGGTCGCTGATGCAGGGCCTGTCGAGCAACAGCGAGGCGGTGGCCGAGCGGATCGCGTCGATGGTCGGTTCCGCCAGCGAGATCCGCACCGGCCTGTCGGCGCTGTCGAGCACGTCGGGCGACAATGCCGACGGCCTGCAACGGCTGTCTGGCCGGGTGTCGATCGCCAGCGACGACACCAACATGCTGCTGCAATATCTGGCGGAAAGCGGCGTCGACATTCCCGATTCGCCCTATATCCGCTTCAGCCTGACCGCCGCACAGGCGGTGGGCCATGCGATCGAGCAGGCGCTGGATGACGGCCGTATCAGCGAGGACGATGTGTTCAGCGAATATTATGCGCCGATCCGCGGTACCAATCCGCCGCAATTCACCCATCCGATCCAGCCGATCATGCAGGCCGAGGCGCGCGCGCAGCAGGAAGTGGCGCGCGGCTACAAGGGCTTGTTCGGCATGACCTTTACCGATCGCAACAGCTTCGGCGCGATCGCCATGCCGGAACGCGCGCTGCCCCAGCGGCCGGGCGACGAGAAATGGAATGCGGAATTTTCGCGCCAGGGTGTGGTGTTCGATTTCCCCGACACGCGCGAACAGTGCAAGATCACCGAACCCTTCTGCATCAAGGCCTATCGTCGCCTGACCGCCGAGGGCGAGGTCATCCTGCTGAAGCAGGTGATCGCCTCCATCCACGTGCGCGGGCGCCACTGGGGCATCTTGCAAATGGCCTACAAGGATCAGGGCTGATCCGCGCCGCCCGGCGCGTCCGTTTCCTCCTATAAAAGAGGCTGCCCCGCAGCGACCATGGCCGCCCGCCCGATAGAGCAGGGCGGCCATTTTCCTGCCGATGGGGAGGCACGGATGAAGCGCATCGTGGTCTGTTGCGACGGCACCTGGAACGAGCCCGACCATAATGAGCAGGGCAAGCCCTGCCCGACCAATGTGGTGAAGCTGGCAAGCCTGATCCCCGCGATGGCGGAGGACGGCACGGCGCAGCGCGTCTTCTATCATAATGGCATCGGGTCGATGGCGTCGCGGACCAAGCGGCTGATCGACGGGGCCACCGGCTATGGCATCAGCCGCATCCTCCTGTCCTGCTATGCCTGGCTGGTGCGCACCTATCAGCCGGGCGACCAGCTCTATTTCTTCGGCTTCAGCCGGGGCGCCTATACCGCCCGGTCGCTGGCCGGTTTCGTGCGCAATTCCGGCATATTGCGGCCCGAGCATGACAGCCTGATCCCCGACGCCTTCGCGCTCTATCGTTCGCGCGATGGCACCCGCGCGCCGCGATCGGAGGCGTCGCGCCTGTTCCGGCAAAGCTATGCCTGGTCGGACGGCACGCCGATCCGGTGCGTCGGCGTGTGGGACACGGTCGGGTCGCTGGGGGTGCCCAACACCTTGTTCCAGGGGATATTGAAGCATCTGTTCCGGGTGAATCGGGAATTTCACGACACCGACCTGTCATCGAGCGTCGCCTTCGCCTTTCATGCGGTGGCGATCGACGAGCATCGCAAGCCGTTCCTGCCGACATTGTGGACGATCCCCGAAGGGCAGGGCGCAGGCCAGCATGTCGAGCAATGCTGGTTCCCCGGCTGCCATGCCGATGTCGGCGGCGGCAATCCCGATTCCGGCCTGTCCGATATCGCGCTGGAATGGATGGTCGAGCGCGCGCGGATCGCGGGACTGGCGGTGGATGATCCGTTCGGGCTGGTGCCGCCCGGTTTCCCGCCGCACCATCCCGATCCGCTTGGGCCGGTCAGCGAATCCCAGACCTTCTTCTATCGCCTGTTCGGATCGGGCGAGCGTGCGATCGACGTGCCGCATGACGCCGGACGGACCAATGAAGCCCTGTCCGATGCGGCGATCGAACGCTGGCACAAGCGGCCCGAATGGCGGCCGGCGGCGCTGGTCGACCTGGCGAAGCGCAAGCCCGACATGCTGGAGCCATAACACGCAAAAAGGGGCGGATCAGGGCCGGCCGGCGCCTGATCCGCCACCCCGTCGCATCAAGGGACGACGGGAAGCGGTCCGGGCACGACGCCATATTGCTGCAGGCCCGACATGATCGCGTGGATCGCCAGCGCCGCCTGCAGCACCGCGATCATCCAGCCGAACGCCATCAACGTGCCGGCATGGATGAAGCCCAGCAACTGGCGGGCAAAGATCATCGCCAGAAAATCGGCCATCATCATGCCCAGGAAAATCCCGAACACGCCGGTCAGGAAGGTCCGGGTATCGCCCGCCACGGCCGCGAACAGCAGCAGCGCCACGATACCATAGGGCGTGATGATGATCGGGAAGGTCACCGGCGACATGGCCAGCCCCTTTGCCGAGGTCGGCGGTGCGCCCGGCGCGGGAGCATGCTGCGCATTCTTGACCGCCTCCAGCGCGCCGATCAGCAGCAGCAGGCCGCCGGTCAGCAACAGGTCGGGCGATGCGATCTGCCAATTCTGGCGCAGATTGTCGCCGATGAACAGGATGAGGAAGCCGACGGCCGTGGCGATCAGGGTCGACCGGAGCGCCAGCGCGCGCCGCTCCCCATCGGGCAACTGGCTGGTCAACTGGGCAAAGGCGGCGATCACCTTGATCGGCCCCAGCGTGACGAAGAAGATGACCAGGACGAAACTCAGATCATTCATGGCACGCACCCCTATCTGCCGAGCCGTCCGAAGCTAGGTCGCAGATCGACCGGAGGCTATCGGGGTTATCCTTGATCCCGGAAAGGAAAGGCCGCCGGCCTGGGCGAGACCAGATCATGCTCCGCCCTTGCCCTGCCCCGCCGGTCCGCTATGGCGGCGCGATGACGGGCATGGGAGTTGGCATGGCGCGCGCGGTTGCAATGATGAAGGCTGTCGGTGTCGCGCTGCTGTTCCTGCTGATCGCCGCCTGTCTGGCGACGGTGATCGTGCCGCCCTTCCTCGACCGCATCTATTATGAGGGGCCGGCGAGCCGCCATTATGACGGCGCCCGCTTCTTCAACCCCGATGGCGCGATCGACATGCCCGCCCCGCCCGGCACCAGCCGCCAAGGCTTCATCGCCCGCTGGCTGCTGGGCAATGACGGTCGCCCCGACTGGCCCGATGCGGTGGCGGTCAAGCCGGCGCGCCCCGCCCCCTTTGCCGCGCCGCGCGGCATGGTCGCCACCTGGGTCGGCCATGCGACCGTGTTGGTGCAGGCAGCGGGCATCAACATATTGACCGACCCGATCTGGTCCGACCATGCCAGCCCCTTTCCGCCGCTGGGCCCCAAGCGGGTCGCGGAACCGGGCATCAGGATGAAGGATCTGCCCAGGATCGACCTGATCGTCATCAGCCATAATCATTATGACCATCTGGATATCCCGACGCTCAAGGCATTGTGGCAACGCGACCGGCCCAGGATCGTCACGGCGCTGGGCAATGACGCGCTATTGAAGGCGAACGGCATCCCGTCGGTGGCGCTCGACTGGGGCCAGTCGGTGACCGGCGCGCAGTTGAACGGACTGGTGCCCGAAGCGGTGATCCAGTGCGAGAATTACGAGCATTGCCCGGACTATCGGGTCCATGCGACGCGCAACCATCATTGGAGCAGCCGCTGGTTCACCGACCGCAACCGGGCGCTCTGGTCGAGCTTCCTGATCGAGACGCGGGCGGGCAATATCTATTTTGCCGGCGATACCGGCGCGGGCGACATGGGCTGGACCGGCGATGCGACGCGGTTCGGGCCGATCCGGCTGGCGCTGATCCCGATCGGCGCCTTCCGCTTCTGGCCGGGGCAGATGGAATCGGACGCGCATATCGGCCCGCGCCGCGCGGTTGAACTGTTCGAGCGGCTGGGCGCATCGACGGCGATCCCGATCCACTGGGGCACCTTCCGCCTCTCCTACGAGAAGCGCGACACGCCGCCGCGGATGCTGGAGCAATATCTGCGTTGCGAGGGGATAGAGCGAAAGCGCTTCGCCCCGGTGCGGATCGGCCAGGCGCTGCTGGTGCCCAATGTCAGCCCGGTGCCGCGCGGCCCCAGACATTGCGACCAGCGGGCGATCGACGCGCTGCAATAAGCGCCCCTCGGGCGACTCCGGGCAATATTGGGGTCAAGAAAAACTGGGGTGGCCTTTTCGCCCGTGGCGGCGCATGGGGCTGCGCCAAAGGAATATCCGCAATGAATCTTTTCAAGCCCCTGCTGGCCGGTGCCCGCCCGATCGACCGGATGATCGCGGGCCTGGGCGCGGCGATCGGCATCAGCCTGACCATATTGGTGTGCAGCCAGTTGCCGTTACATGCCGGCGACCTGCCGATCATCGTCGCGCCGCTGGGCGCGTCGGCGGTGCTGATCTTTGCCGTGCCGGCGAGCCCGCTGGCCCAGCCCTGGTCGGTGGTGGGCGGCAATATCCTGTCCAGTCTGATCGGCGTCGCCGCCTATCAGTTGATCCCCGACATGATGGTCGCGGCCGGCATGGCGGTGGGCGTGGCGATAATATTGATGAGCCTGCTGCGCTGCCTGCATCCGCCCGGCGGCGCGGCGGCGCTGACCGCCGTGATCGGCAGCCAGGGCATTCATGATGCGGGCTATGCCTTCGCCTTTGCGCCGGTCGGGATCAATTCGATCGCCCTGGTGTCCCTCGGCCTGTTCTTCCACCGCCTGTCGGGCCACAGCTATCCGCACCAGCCGGTCGCGCCGCCGGTGATCGCCGACAAGATGCGCGCGGAGGCGGGCTTTCATCTGGAGGATATCGACAAGGCGCTGGCCGAACTGCCCGACAATTTCGACATCAGCCGCGCCGACCTCGACCTGCTGCTGTCGCGGGCGGAAATCCATGCCCAGGCCCGCCGGGCGGGCTGAGGCCCACCCGGATCGGCGCCGTCGGTCAGGCCGGGCAGTCGCCGTCGCGCTTGCCGGACAGGTCGTGGGTGGTGCGCAGCACCGGCTTGCCTCCCTGCGTCTTGGTCATGGTGGTGCCGAAAGTCAGCGTATCCTCGGTAAAATTGCCCTCGACCACGATTTCGGAGGTGCCGGCGCCCGCCTTGCAGGCAAGGGTCGCGATCAGCCGGCCCTTGCGCACCATCTTGTCCTTGTAGCTGCAGTCGCTGCCTTCCGCGCCAGCCAGCGCATCGGCGTCGGGCACGCCGGCGGCATCGACCTTGATGCAGATCTTGTCTTCGCTCACCTGCTTGAGCGCGGCCTGATATTCCTCCGCCGTGACGGTGGGGGTGTTGTAGCCGGTGGTCTTGCGGCTGAGCGTCCATTGCCCGCTCTTCATCATCGCCGGCGCGGCCTCCTCCTCCTGCGCGGGCGGAGCGGCCGGTTCGCTGCCGCAGGCGGCAAGGGTCAGGCTGGTGGCCAGCAAGCCGCCCAGCGTCAGAATGTCACGCATATCCTCTCCCCGTTCGTTCCACGGCGGCACGCTCTACCGATGCGCGCGCGGGCGCAAGTAGAAATGTTGCGCGCGCGGATTCATCGCCGCCGGCGCCCGGCGGACAGGGTGGGCGCATGGAAATCGGCCGGCTTGTCGGCGATCCAGCCGAGGAAACGGGCGATGGCGGGATGGCTGCGCAAGGCCATGGCATCGGCATAGGTGCGGGCCAGTTCCGCGTTGGACAGGGTGGCATGGATGGTGCGGTGGCAGATCGGATGCACCGGCACCATCTGTCGCCCGCCCCTGCTCTTGGGCACGGGATGATGCCATTCGATCCGCGCGCCGAGCGGGCGGGCGCAGAGCCAGCAGGGTGTCCCGTCAGCCAGCGTCAGGGCTCGACCGGACCATCCTCGGCCTCTTCCGCTTCGCCCTCCGCCTGACCTATCGCCTTGACGAGATAACCGCGCTGCACCCGCCCCCAACGATTGAGCGGCATGTCATATAGTTCATCAAGAAACTGACTGTCCCAAAATGTCAGGTCATTGGCCGACGTCTTTTCGCCAAATATATTGAGGATCGACGATACCGGCGGTTTGGCTCGCCCCTTGATCTCTGCCAGGCCAACAAAAGCGGCATAAGCTGAAGCCGCAGTCAGTGAGATGCCTTCGGCTCGATTGACGTCGATCACCACAGTCGCCGCATCGATGGACCGTGTCGTCGCAGGCCGCACCAGACTGGAAGAATAATTGCGCACCGTCGGCACACCAGTGGGGAGGGCGGAACCGCCACCCTCGCTGTTACCGAAGCTGCCTGGCGGCGGCATGTCCAGCGCCTTGCCACCGGTACTGGCACTGTCGCCTATGGTATACCACCAGCGGATCGGCGCATCCCCCTGTTCCAGATCGCGACGATCAATGCCATGAACCTGCGACATCGCGTTGGGCATGTTCGTCGATATCAGTTTTGCGATATCGCGCCCGTTTTCCACAAAGGCGATCAGCAGATTGGTGTGGCACTGCTCATCTGCCAGCGGCGCCCCTATGTTGCTCGTGATCTTGCGCACCTTGGCCTCAACCAGTTTGGCGATTTCCGGCGCGACCCCCAGGACGCGGGGGCAAACACCGTCGACCCAGCGCGCGACACTGCGCTCTCCCTGAACGACGCCCAACGTCCTTACGAACCCGGTGGCGCGTTCACGCACCTCCTTGCGGGTCAGTCGCTGACCCTCGACAATAATCGTATTATTAACATCATCGGCCGGCTCGGGCGCCTGCGCCACAATAGCCGAAGGAGGTAGAGCCAGAGCGGCGACCATATATGCTATTGCGCGCATCGTCATTGACCCTCGGCACAGTCCGGACCGATCCAGCGGCCCTCCGACCGTGCCTTCATCGCCATCTCCATGCCATTGGGCAAGCCGGTCTGTCGCATGTCCATCTGCACCGCATAGCTGTCGGGTGCATAGATGCCGGCCATCGTCATGCTGCTGGTGCCGCCATCGCGTTGGCAGGTGACATTGCCCTTCACCGTGCCGCCGCGCACGGCGAAGTCGCTGTAGCGGCAATCCTTGCCAGGATCGCCGGAAAAGGCGCGGCCATCGGGATGGGCGGCCTGCTCGGGCGTGACGCAATAGCGCAGAGTGCGGTTCATCGCCTGCTGCATCTGCTGGCGCGCAGCCGCGGGCATCGCCTCCCCGCCGCTCATATCGATCCGCTCCATCACGAAGCGCCCTTCCCACTGGCCGGGCTTGATCTGCACCTTCTCGATCTGCGTGACGGCGGCGTCATGGCTCATCGCGTCGGTCGCGGCGATCTGTGTGTCCTGGCTGGCGGGCGGCTTGTTGCATCCGGCCAGCGCCGCGAGCGCGCAGGCCAGCAGGCCGTTGGTCAAGGCTTTGGTCATCACCGGCTTCCCCTGGCATATCTTGGCAGAAGCGACCCTTTATCTGGCCCAGACTTAGCAAGGGGCGGCGGGTCTGGATATCGGGATTATTGCGATGCAGGGCGTGGCAAGGTGCTGAGGTGCGCCCTTACATAGCTTGTTCTTGATTTGTTCCAGCCGTCATGATAGGCGATCCGGTGATCAATGGGGGAGGCGTGTCGATGACTGAGGGGGAGTCTATTCGATCCAATCGCGAAACCGCATTCAGTCTTTATCTCCGCACCGGTCGGCGTATCGGGCCGGACGCGATCGAGGTGAAATTCAATCCCTGGCATGACGAGGAAAACGGTCGCTTCACCTTCCGTGGACAGGGCCGCTATTTCGGCGCCACGGGTGGCAACGCAAATGCGCCTTCGTCCCGTCCCGGTGGCACCGGCGTCGCACGGCCATCGTCACCGTCGGCGACAAGGGGAAATGGTGCTCCTGATCGCGATCGCTTTCGCGCCGATCACCCCGCCAATCATTCGCTCTACATGGTCAAGCAGGGCGACACGCTCAGCCATATCGCCGCCCAGCGCCAGGGGCTGACGGCTGCGGACCTCGCCTGGCTGAACAACATGCCGCTCGATCAACCCTTGCAGATCGGACAGCGGCTGAAGCTGCCACATCAGGCCTATCTGGACGCGGGGCGGGCAGCCAAGAACAAGGTCGTCGCCCTTGCCCATTATATGGATACGCATGGCGGGGACTTGCCGCCCGATCCGGCTGATCCGCCGTCGCTGGAAAGCCAGCTACTGAACTCGAACTGGCAGCGGGAGGTGAGAAATGGCTATGCGTTCGATATCGACGTCATCGCTCGCCCAAGAGAAATTATTGCCGAACTTACGGATGGGCCGATCGCCAAACGCTCCCGCCAAGCGCAAGCTCAGGCAGGTCAGCCGGATCGTCGCCCCGGTGACGATGGTGGTCATTTCATTGCTGCCCGTTTCAACGGTCCCGGCGACAGCTTCAACCATTTCGCCCAGGATCGGAATTTCAATCGAGGCGCCTACCGCGCTATGGAAGACGGGTGGACGCAGGCACTGCGCGGCGCAAAGAAGGTCGTTGTTCATATCGTTCCCGTTTATGAGGGAGCGTCAAAACGGCCTTATCGAATCCATGTCACTTGGCGCATCAACGGCGTCGAAGAATTCCGGGATTTCTCGAACGAAAGAAAAGGCCGGCGTCATGAGCGATAAACTCGACACCCTGGGACCGCTCATGAACGAGATCGGTCAAGAATTGGCCAGCTTGGTCGGAGGCGATCCAGATGGCGTGTTTCTGTATGTGGAAATCGGAGACGGGTGGGTAAGCCCCAGCGTTTTCAAGGATGAAGGCGACGTCGTTCGTTATTATAATCCGCGCGACACAAATCTCAGCGATATGCTTTGGGAAGCCTGGTATCTGGAACCCGACGGCCCCAACATGCGCTGGTCAGTGTTGGAATATGAGGTCAGAGACAGGAAATTTCATGTCAGCCTGAAATATCCTGAAGAAGTGAATGTCGAGATTGTCGATGACGAGCGCCGCGAGACTGTCCTGCGGGCGCGGTTCGGCGACAAGCCGGTCGTCTATCCGCCGCCGCCCAAGAGCGCGTTCGAATTGCAGCCCTGACTTGCCAGGGCGCGGATTGCGCCCTTGCCCAAAGGCCCCATATTACGCCCATGTCGATTCAGATCCGAACCAGCCTTGACGAACCCGAAACCGGCCAGGACTTCGTGCCGCACCGGCCCGCGCGCCCGGAGAAGAGCGAGGGGGGACGCCCCTTCACCCTGGTCAGCGACTATGAACCGTCGGGCGACCAGCCGACCGCGATCGCCGAACTGGTCGCCGCGGCCGAGCAGGGCGAAAAGGACCAGGTGCTGCTGGGCGTCACCGGTTCGGGCAAGACCTTCACCATGGCCAAGACGATCGAGGCGTTGCAGCGGCCAGCGCTGATCCTGGCGCCCAACAAGATATTGGCGGCTCAGCTCTATGGCGAGTTCAAGAGCTTCTTCCCCGACAATGCGGTCGAATATTTCGTCAGCTATTACGACTATTATCAGCCCGAAGCCTATGTCGCGCGGTCGGACACCTATATCGAGAAGGAAAGCTCGGTAAACGAAAGCATCGACCGGATGCGCCATTCGGCCACCCGTGCGCTGCTGGAGCGAGACGATGTCATCATCGTTGCGTCCGTCTCCTGCCTGTACGGTATCGGGTCGGTCGAAACCTATTCGGCGATGACCTTCTCCATGAAGAAGGGCGGGATCGAGGACCAGCGCGAGATCATCCGCAAGCTGGTGGCGCTGCAGTATAAACGCAACGATGCGGGCTTCGCGCGCGGCAATTTCCGCGTGAAGGGCGACAATCTGGAAATCTTCCCGTCCCATTATGAGGACACGGCCTGGCGCATCAGTTTCTTTGGCGACGAGATCGAGGAGATTGTCGAGTTCGATCCGCTGTCCGGCAGGAAGGTCGCCAGCCTCGATTATGTGAAGGTCTTTCCCAACAGCCACCATGTGACCCCCGGCCCGACCTTGAAGCAGGCGATGGAGGCGATCCGCTTCGAGCTGACCGAGCGGCTGAAGGAACTGGAGGCCGAGGGCAAGCTGCTGGAGGCGCAGCGGCTGGAACAGCGCACCAATTTCGACCTGGAGATGATCGCGGCGACCGGCAGTTGCGCGGGGATCGAGAATTACAGCCGCTTCCTGACCGGCCGTTTGCCGGGCGAGCCGCCGCCGACTTTGTTCGAATATCTGCCCGAAAATGCGGTGCTGTTCGTGGACGAAAGCCATCAGACCGTGCCGCAGATCGGCGCGATGGCGCGCGGCGACCATCGGCGCAAGATTACGCTGGCCGAATATGGGTTCCGTTTGCCCAGTTGCATCGACAACCGGCCGCTACGCTTCAACGAATGGGACGCGATGCGGCCGCAGACGGTCAGCGTCTCGGCGACGCCCGGCCCGTGGGAGATGGAGCAGACCGGCGGCGTGTTCAGCGAACAGGTGATCCGCCCCACCGGCCTGATCGACCCGCCGGTCGAGATCAAACCGGTCGAGGACCAGGTCGACGACCTGATCAACGAATGCCGCAAGGTCGCGGCCCAGGGGTACCGCACGCTCGTCACCACGCTGACCAAGCGGATGGCCGAGGATCTGACCGAATTCATGCATGAGGCGGGGATCAAGGTCCGCTACATGCATAGCGACGTCGAGACGCTGGAGCGTATCGAGCTGATCCGCGATCTTCGCCTGGGCGTCTATGACGTGCTGATCGGCATCAACCTGCTGCGCGAAGGGCTCGACATTCCCGAATGCGGGCTGGTGGCGATCCTCGACGCGGACAAGGAAGGCTTTTTGCGCAGCGAGACATCGCTGATCCAGACGATCGGCCGCGCCGCGCGTAATGTGGACGGCCGCGTCATCCTCTATGCCGACCGGGTGACGGGCAGCATGGAGCGCGCGCTCAACGAGACGTCACGCCGCCGCGAAAAGCAGCAGGCCTATAATGATGCGCATGGCATCACGCCCTTCACCGTGAAGAAGAATATCGGCGACATCATCGCCCATGTCGCGAGCAAGGATCAGGTCACGGTCGAGACGGGGCTGGAGGATCGCCCGCATCTGGTCGGCCACAATCTGCGCGCCTATATCGAGGATCTGGAGAAGAAGATGCGCGCGGCAGCGGCGGACCTGGAGTTCGAGGAAGCCGGCCGCATCCGCGACGAAATCCGCAAGCTGGAGGCGGAGGAACTGGGCCTGCCGGCGGACCAGCAGGTGGCCGCCCCGCGCGGCCGCGCGACCGAGGGCAAGCCGGGCACACGGAAAGGACGGTTCGGGAAGACGACGCGGAAGTTCGGACGGTGATACGCCGCCGCCTGCTCCTGATCGGTGCAGCGCTGGGCATCGGCCTCGTCATCATGCTGGCCGAAAATGTGGCGGCCGATATCGTCGTCGGACGGACGCCCTTCACGAACGGACGCCTGGGCTTCATCGATGCGCCCGATGGCGTCCTATTTCATTTCGCCATCGCGGCGCTGCCCATGCTGGCACTCGCGCTGATCGGCAGTTCCCGGCGATGGCTCTGGGCGGTGGCGATCAGCATGACGGCGCTGTTCGCGACCTTTGCCGTCTGGCAATTGCGGCAGGACTATCTTGCCGACTTTGCCGGCGGCGCGAATATCGGCCTCGGCATCATCATGATGGCATCGCCCTGGATCACGCTGATCGTGATGGGCGTCATGGCATTGCTGGCGCGGATCATCGGCGCCCGATCAGGACCGGGCGCCGCCTAGAGCGTTTTCCAATCAGGTCGAACACCTGATGATTCGGAAAACGCGTCGAAACAGGAGGATAGAGCAGTCGAGCCGACGCAGTCGGATCGGAATCTGCTCTAGACGGGGATCAATGGGTCCGGCTGGTAACCTTCGCGGTGCCATCGGGCAGGATTTCGATCAGATGCGCGGTCTGGTTGTCGCACTGGGCCTTCCAGCCCTTGACGCCCGGCCGGATTTCGGCGCGTTCCGAGCCGGTGACCGAGGGGCAGGCGACGCCCGATGCCTTGATCGCCTTTTCCAGCACGCCGTTGCGCAGGTCGGGGTCGAGCTTGGCGACTTCAGCCGCTGCGCCGGTTTCGGGCATGTTCCGGTTCTCGACCGCCGCCCCCTCATCGCCGCCGCCACAGGAGGCGAGAAACAGCGCCGTCGCCAGCAACATCATAGTCCGCACGTCTTTTCCTTCCATCATGCCGCAAATCCGTCGGTCGCGCGGATCAGCGCATCCAATATACCCGGTTCGTTGAACGCATGACCGGCGCCTTCGATCATTTCGAAGCGCGCCTGCGGCCAGGCGCGGTGCAGTGCCCAGGCGGTTTCGGCCGGGCAGGCCATGTCGTAGCGGCCCTGGACGATGACGCCGGGAATGCCCGCCAGCTTGCCTGCCTCGCGGATCAGTTGGCCGTCCTCCAGCCAGCCGCGATGGACGAAATAATGATTTTCGATCCGGGCGAAGGCGAGCGCGAAATCATCGCCCTCATGGGTAGCGGACAGCGCGTCGTCGGGCAGCAGGCGAATGGTCTCCCCTTCCCAGACGCTCCAGGCCTTGGCGGCGGCGACCTGCGCGGCGCGGTCATCACCGGTCAGGATGCGGCGATAGGCGCCGACCATGTCGCCGCGCTCACCTTCCGGAATCGGTGCCACGAAGCGTTCCCACTTGTCGGGATAGATGCGGCTGGCGCCCTGTTGATAATACCAGTCGATCTCTGACTGGCGGATGGTGAAGATGCCGCGCAGCACCAGTTCGGTGACGCGCGCGACATGCGCCTGCGCATAGGCCAGTGCCAGGGTCGATCCCCAGCTGCCGCCGAAGACCAGCCACTGGTCGACGCCCATCATCTCGCGCAAGCGCTCGATATCGGCGACCAGATGCCAGGTGGTGTTGGCGTCGAGATGGGCATGCGGGGTCGATCGGCCGCAGCCGCGCTGGTCGAACAGCAGCACGTCATAACGGGCGGGATCGAACAGGCGGCGATGATCGGGCGATATGCCGCCGCCCGGCCCGCCATGCAGGAAGACCGCAGGCTTGGCGCCGGGCGTGCCGGACCGTTCCCAATAGAGGCTGTGGCCATCGCCTACGTCAAGATGACCAGTGGCGTAGGGTTCGATCGGCGGATAGAGGCTGCGCATGACACCGTCCTAACAGGCGGCGGGACGAAGCGAAATGGGGGTTTGACGCAATGCGGACGATGAAGATCATGCTGGGCGCGCTGGCGCTGATGCTGGGCGTGCAGGGCGCAAATGCGAAGCCCGCCGCGCCGGCAACGCCCAAGCGACTGGTGATCGTCGATGACGACATGATCGGCCTCAACGGCGTGCCGCTGCTGTTGCTGCAAAGCCCGGATGTCGAGGTGCTGGGCATCACCACCACCAGCGGATCGGTGTGGCGCGACACGGCGACCGCCTATGCGCTGCGCACGCTGGAGATATTGGGCCGGACCGACGTGCCGGTGGTGCCGGGCGCGACCTTCCCGCTGCTCAACAGCGCCGAGGCGACCAAGCGCTGGGAAGGCCAATATGGCCGGCTGGTGTTCAAGGGGCCATGGACCGATTACTGGCCGGGCGACACGATTCAGGAGCATCCCGGATCGACCGATCCGACCAAGGTGCCCGACCTGCCGATCGGCAACCCCAGGACGAAGCCGAGCGCAGAGGTTGCCGCCGCCTTCCTGGTGCGGATGGTGAAGGCGCATCCGGGCGAGATCACCCTGTTCGCGACCGGGCCGATGACCAATATCGCCATCGCCCAGAGTCTGGACCCCAGCTTCGCCGCCAATGTGAAGGAAATCCTCTATATGGGCGGCAGCCTGGCCCCGCATCAGGTGCTGGAAGGGCCGTCGGCCGAGCAGTTCGCCCGCGAATTCGTCAATTCGCCGCGCCGCGAGTTCAACATTCGCTGGGATCCCGAAGCGGCGAAGATCTTTGCCCATGCGCCGTGGAAGAAGATCACGATGATCCCGGTCGATCCGTCCACCGGCACGCAATGGACCCGCACCTTCCTCGACGGGCTGAAGCCCGCCCATACCCCGCTGAGCGAGCTGTTCCAGACCGGGCTGGAGCCGGGCTATCCGATGTGGGACGAGATCGTCGCCATGGCCTGGCTCAATCCGGAGATCGTGACGAAGGACGAGACTTTGTGGGTCGATTTCGAGACCAGCCAGACGGCGGCCTATGGCGACACGCTGTCCTGGACGGAATCCTATCGCCCGCATCTGGGCGAACAGGCACAGCGCGTGATCCTGTCGGTTGACCGGGCGAAGATGGAGGCGGCGATGGCGCGCCTCTATATGCGCCCCGTCGGCAAGGCCGCTAAATAAGCGCTATTTCCGTTTCTTCTTCGTGCCGGGCCTGGCCTTCGCCTTGGGGCAGGGCCACGCCTGGCGCGTGGCGGTGAAGACCAGGGCGGAGGCGGACTGGCTGCGCTTGTCCGGATTGGCGCGCAGATAGTCGACGGTGGCGCCCTTCAGCTGGTTGAGCGTCACATCGGCGGGGATGCAGCTTTTGAGGCCATTCACCTCGCGCGTGGTGTTGAACGCGTCGACAGCGCCGGCGACATAGCCGACGCATTCATAGCTTTTCTCGAAAAAAGCCTTGTCGGTGCGGTCAGCGGTGCAGCTTTCCAGCAGCGCTTCGCCCGAATAGAAGCCGGCCTGTGCGCTGCCCGGCGACAGGCCCGCCGCCGCAACCAGTATCAGGCCGCTTGCCCTCCGGATCATCATGCGCGTGGCTCCCGCCTTATGAGGATGCGTCCGCCTTCGGATAAGACTGGACATGCAGGGGAGGGAAAACCGCTTCGAGCGATTTTGTGTCCGGCAGCACATAGACATAGCCGCCCTTTTTCAGGAATTGCGGGCGCAGACCGCGATTGTAGAAGGCGATCGGCACGTTGATGCAGCCAAAGGTGATGCGATTATCGTCGATCGTCGGCGACAGCATGCGCTCCCGCCGCTTTTCCTTGGGATTGCCCTTGGGGATGGTGTGCATCGCGACCGAGGTCGCATAATCGACCCACAGCACGCGTTGCTTTCCCGCCGCCAGGCCGAATTTGGCGAGAAAACGGCCGGCCGGCGTGGTCTTTTCCGCCGGGCCGATCTCCGCCAGGCTCTTCTTGCCGACGCCCGGCGTGGCATCGTCTCCGGGCGCGATGCCGATCAGCACCGGCGCATCGGCCAACGCCTTGCCCCCAGCATCGAACAGGAAGACATGGGCCGCCTGCTTGTCGACGATGGCATAAGGCAGGCCGTGATTGTCGGCGGTCGCGGCAATCCAGTCGATCACCCGGCGCGCATCCGGCGATCGCGGGGTTTCAGACGCGGGCTTCTCGGACGCGGGCGCTGCGGGCGCGGCCGCCAGCGCGGGAGAGGCACCGAACAGCGCCAGCATCGCCAGCGCCCATGGGAATTTGTGCATGGATGAGCATATCCGGGAATGGGGCCGGCGCCCCCATGAAGCGGGGGCGCCAGCACGGGATCGGGACCAGCCCGACCGGATCGGTAGCTTGATCGGCTACGTGATCAGTTTCTGGCGCGCTTGGTCTTGGCTTCGCGCATCTGCTGCTCGACACCATCGACGCGGGCGTTCAGCTGATCGAGGCGCTGACCGTTATTCTGGGCCTGACCGGCGGCCGACTGGGCCTGGGCCAGAGCCTGCTGTGCCGTGCCGTCGGTGGTCTGCAGCTTGGCGTCGAGCGCATCGACGCGCTGGTTCACGGTCGCCACCTGTTCGCGCACGAAGGATTTCGTGGCACAGCCACCCAGCCCCAGCGAGCCCACCAACACCATGGCAATGGGGGCTAATTTCATCGGGTGCGACATCATTTTCTCCTTATCATCTGCCCCCGCGCCGTCCCAAGCCGAGCCCGTTAACCATGACAATATGATTGGGCCTGAACGTGCATGTGGAGAGCCGAGTGGACGCGGCAGGCCTGCCCCGCCCTTCGACCAACGACCGGAATCGATCGACCGGCATCGGCGCGGATCGTTGAACGGATGTGCGATCGGGCGCATGCTGGCCCGCCTTCCATGAGGGGAAAATCCATGCGCCTGATGCTTGCCCTGGCCCTGAGCGGCCTTGCCCTGTCCACGCCGATCATCGCCACCGCCAAGACCGATCTTGCCGCGGCCGTGGCTGACCCCAAGCGGCCCGCCGACGCACGGGCGCTGGACGAAAGCCGCAAGCCGGCCGAGACGCTGGCCTTCCTGGGTCTCAAGCCCGGCATGAAGGCGGCCGACATCATGACCGGATCGGGCTATTGGGCGGAGATCATGGCCGATGCGGTCGGCCCCAAGGGCAAGGTGACCGGGTTCGAGCCCAGCCAATTCTATGCCAGCGAGGAAGAGAAGCCCAAATGGGCGGCACTGGTCGCGCGCCGACCGGAGGTCGACTGGGTGCGCTATCCGTTCGAGGCCTTCGCGGCGGCGCCCGACAGTTTCGACTTCAGCATCATCAATCTGAGCTACCATGATCTCTACTGGCAGTCGGACAAGTTCGGCATTCCGCGCACCGACCCCGATGCCTTCGTGAAGACGCTCTATGCTGCAACGAAACCGGGCGGGATCGTCGGCATCATCGACCATGTCGGCCCGGCCGGCGACACCCGCGCGGTGGTGGACAAGCTGCACCGGATCGACCCCGCCGTGGTCAAGGCCGACTTCCTGCGCGCCGGCTTCGTGCTGGAGGCGCAAAGCCCGCTGCTCGCCAACCCCGCCGACGATCACAGCAAGCTCGTGTTCGATCCTGCCATTCGCGGCAAGACGGACCGTTTCCTCTACCGCTTCCGCAAGCCCAAATGATCCGCCGGATTTGAGCGCAAGGGGCGGGATGACGCCGCGCACCGCGCCGCCCATGCTGCGCGCCATGGACCTCACTGACCTCGACCTTCATGGCGCCGCGCGCCTGCCTGCCCTGCTTTCCCCGGGCCAGTGCGACGCGATCGTCGCGCTATGGGACCAGCCCCATGTCTTCCGCAAGGAGGTGGTGATGGCGCGCCATGGCTATGGCCGGGGGCGCTATCGCTATTTCACTTACCCGCTGCCCGAGCCGGTCGCCGCGGTACGCGAGGCACTTTATCCGCCGCTGGCGCAGGTCGCCAATCGCTGGGCGGCGATGCTGGGGAGCGATGCGCTCTACCCCGCCCGTCACGCCGATTTCCTGAACCAGTGCGCGCTTGGCGGCCAGGACAAGGCGACGCCCTTGCTGCTGCGCTATGAGGCGGGCGACTGGAATGCGCTGCATCAGGATGTCTATGGCGCGACCATCTTCCCGTTGCAGGCCGCGATATTGCTGTCGGAGCCGGAAGCGAACTTCACCGGCGGCGCCTTCATCCTGACCGAACAGCGCCCGCGCATGCAGTCGCGGCCCGAAATGGTGCCGCTGCGCAAGGGCGATGCCGTGGTCTTCCCGGTGCGCGAGCGGCCGGTGATGGGCACGCGCGGCATCCACCGGGTGCAGATGCTTCATGGCGTCAGCCGGCTCCTGTCCGGCATGCGCCACACGCTGGGCATCATCTTTCACGACGCCCAAAGCTAGGGCCAATCGACATTCAGCCCTGACGGCCTGCAAATGGCGGTTCTCCGCGCTTCCGGTGCTCACGTACTTTAAGTACGCTGCGCTCCGGGTCACGGAAAACCACCATTTTCGTCACGTCATCATCTGAATGTCGATCGCCCCTAGGCGGGGTGGCGACACCGCCGCCCCGCACCTCTTGAATCAATCCAGCGCCGGATCCTCATATTTGAACGGATCGCTGACCGCCGGCTGGGTCGGCAGCGGCATGCGCGGCAGCGTCTTGTCGCTGTTCGCCGCCTGCAGCAGCATGCCGGCGAGGACGACTGCGCCCTGGCGCATATCCTCCGCCTTCAGATGATCGAAGGTGTCGATGCCGCTGTGATGGACCCGGCTTTCATAGTCGAGCGGATCCTGGATGAACTGATAGCCCGGCACACCGATCGCCTGCATATATTCATGGTCGGTGCCGCCGGTCGGCTGCGACACGACATTGCCGGCGCCCATGCTGGCAAAGGGGCTGAGCCATTCGCGCAGCAGCGAGACGGCCGCGACGTTGCGCTCGGCATAGAGGCCGCGCAGCTTGCCCGAGCCATTGTCGATGTTGAAATAGGCTTTCAGGTCCGCATAGCCGGGCTTGGGCGTGATCGGGAAACGGGTCTTGTAGCGGAAATACATTTCCTCCCGCCCCTGTTCCTCCTTCGGCCCCGGCGCGCGGGTGGCGAGATATTCGTCGACATAGGCCATCGAGCCGAACAGCCCCTGTTCCTCGCCCGACCATAGCGCGAAGCGGATCGTGCGCTTGGGCTTGATGCCGAGCGACTTGAGGATGCGCGCAGCCTCCATGATCATGGCGCTGCCCGCGCCATTGTCCGCCGCGCCGTCGCCCGCGACCCAGCTGTCGAGATGCGCGCCAGCCATGACATAGCCGGCCTTGGGATCGCTGCCGGGAATATCGGCCAGGATGTTGTAGGCGTTGACGTCGCTGTCATCGAAACGGACGTCGCTGTTGATTTCCAGCACCGGCGCCGGGCCGGTCTTGGCGAGGCGGGCGAGACGGCGATAATCCTCCGCCGCGATTTCGACACCGGGCAGCGCGGGCGTGTCGCTGACGCCGAAATCATAGCCTTCGCCATGCAGCAGCTTGCCGTCGCGATAGGATTGCCGCGCCCATCCGACCGCCCCCTCGGCCTTGAGGAAGGCCTCCAGCTTGCGGGTGAAGCTGAGGCGCTTCATCAGCCGCTCCAGCGACGCTGGATCATTTTTCGGCTGCTCGAACCTGTCGAGCTTCTCGATATCCTCGCCCTTCAGCCGTTGGAAGGCAGCCTCGTTCGGCTCGTCGCCGGTGCCGGGCAGCGACACCAGTACGATCTTGCCGGCAAGCTTGCCGCGCCAGGCGTCGAAATCGCGCTCCTTCTTCATCGGCGCAACGATGATCGGCGCGCTCAGCACGCCATTGGTCGGCGGCGTCCAGGCAATGGGGATGGCGGTGAGCTGGATCGGGCGTGGGCTGATCATCTTCACCGAGGAGGCGGCAATCCACCAGCCGCGACCGAAGCGAAAGCCCTGCTTGCGGACATTGGACAGGCCCCATTGGCGAAACTGGTCGGCGGTCCAGCCCTCCGCCTGCCGCATCTGCGGCGAGTTGGTCATGCGCCCGCCAATATCGTCGGTCAGATGCTGGGCGATCTGCATCACCTGGCTGTGGTTCAGCCCTTCGTCGATGACGCGGTTGAGATCGTCGGCCTGCTGCGCGGCGACCGGTGCGGCCAGGCACAGCAAGGGCAGCAGGATGATGGAATGGCGCATATAATCCCCCTTCGTCCGGCCGTCAGGCGCGGCCGCGAAAGCCCGTCTATGCCCGACTGACGCGGGATCGCAAGTGAGGCCGATCACGCCCCGAACACGCATTTGTTGCACCATGTGACGCGCCGTTACACTTTGCGACAAAACTGTCTTTGCCTTGCCAGATTTTTGCGACAAGTGCGGCCTAAACGAGATCCTGTCAGGGTCCAGATTAGGGGTAAATTTCCGTGCGCCAGACGACGTCGCTGCTGCTGTTTTCACTGATGCTGGGCGCGGCGCCCGGCGCGCTGATGGCGCAGGAGGCCGAGCAGAAGGGGCCGCCGGCCCAGATGGACGAGGGCGACGAGATCGTCGTGACCGGCGCGGTCCAGCGCGGCGCGGTGCCCGGCGACATCAAGCCCGAACAGCAATTGTCGCCCGCCGATGTCCGGGCACTGGGCGTCACGTCGATTTCCGAAATCATCACCGAATTGTCGCCACAGACCAATGGCACGCCGGTCATCCTGCTGAACGGCAAGCGCATTTCCAGCTTCTCGGAAATTTCCGACCTGCCGTCCGAAGCGGTGTCGCGGGTCGACATCCTGCCCGAGGAAGTGGCCCTGTCCTATGGCTATGCGCCGACGCAGAAGGTGGTGAACATCGTCCTGCGTCAGCGTTTCCGCGCGACCACGGTCGACCTGCGCGGTGGCACGACCACCGATGGCGGACGCGAAAATGGCCAGGGCGAAGTCGGCGTGCTGCGCATCCGGGGCGACAATCGGCTGACGCTCAACGTCAAATATAGCCGGGCCGACGATCTGCTGGAGAGCGAGCGCGGCATCAATGCCGCAGCGCCCAGCATGCCCTATTCGCTGGCCGGCAATATCACCGCGATCGAGCGGGGGGCGGAAATCGACCCGGCCCTGTCGGCCGCCGCCGGCCAGACCGTGACGGTCGCCAGCGTGCCCGGCAGCGCCGCCAATGGCGCCCCCGCCCTCAATGATTTCGTTGCCGGCGCGAACCAGACCAGCGTCAGCAATCTCAGCAAATATCGCACGCTCAGCCCCGCGACCGAAAATTTCTCCGCCAACGCGACGCTTGCGCGCGCGCTGGGCGGCGTATCGGCGACGATCAACGGCCGGCTGGAACTGTCCGACAATGATTCGCTGCAGGGCCTGTCGGCCGCCGCCCTCACCCTGCCCGGCGGCAATCCCTTCTCCGCCTTTGGCGACGATGTCCGCCTCTATCGCTATCTGGAGCAGGCCGGCGCGCTGGGGCAGAAGATTCGCGGCACCACCGGCCATGTCGGCGTCACGCTGAATGGCCGGCTGGGCGGCACATGGCAATGGTCCTTCACCGGTAATGGCGACATTTCCGACACTCGCACGCGCACCGATCGCGGCGTCGACACGGGCGGCATCCAGGCCGCGCTCGATGCTGGATCGGCCAGCGTCAATCCCTATGGCGCCTTCACCGCCGACCTGCTGCAATCGCGCCTGACCGACCGCGCCCGGTCGCAATCGCGCGCGATCGGCGGCGACCTGCTGGTCAGCGGATCGCTGCTGACCCTGCCGGCCGGCAATGTCATGACGTCGGTGCGGGTCGGGGGATCGGCCAATGGCTTTGAAAGCCATTCGGTGCGGTCAGGCGTGGAACGCGGCCTGGACTATAATCGCGAGATTGCGAGCGGACAGGTCAGTTTCGACATACCGCTGACCAGCCGGTCCAAGGGGTTTCTGGGCGCGATCGGCGATGTCGGCGTCAACATGAACGCCGGGGCGCAGCATCTGTCGGATTTCGGCACGCTGTCGACGCTGGGCTATGGCCTGCGCTGGCGGCCGGTGCCGGCGGTGCAGTTGCTGGTGTCGGCCAATCAGGACAAGTCAGCGCCGACCGGCACGCAGATCAACGATCCGGTGATTTCGACGCCCAACGTGTCGGTGTTCGACTATGCCACCGGCCAGACCGTGTTCGTCACGCAATTTTCCGGCGGCAACCCGGACCTGCGATCCAGCACGCGGGATCAGTTCCGCATCAACGCGCGGATCAAGCCGTTCGAGAAGCCGAACCTGACGCTGACGGCGACCTATCTCAACAGCCGGACCAGCAACCCCATTTCCGCCTTTCCGACGCCGACGCCGGCGATCGAGAATGCCTTCCCGCAGCGTTTCATGCGCGATGAGGATGGCCAGTTGCTGAGCATCGACGGGCGGCCGATCAACTATCTGCGTTCGCAGAGCGAACAGCTGCGCTGGGGCTTCGACCTGTCCATCTCATTGAAGTCGCACATCCAGAAGGTGATCGAGGCGTGGCGCGCGGCCGGCGCCAAGCCCGAGGATCGGCCCAAGGAATTGCAGGACATGCGCGCCGCCTTCGGCAATCGCGGCCCGCGCGACGGCGCGGAGGGCAATCGCGAGGGCGGTCCGCCGCGCGGCGAGGGCAATGACAGCGCGCCCCGTGGCGACGGCGACAACAACCAGCGCGGCAATGATGGCCCCGGTGGCCAGAATGGTGGCCAGGGTGGTGATAATGCGCAGGGCGGTGGCGATGGTCCGCGCGGGCCCGGCGGTCCGGGTGGTCCGGGCGGCGGCTTTGGCGGTCCGGGCGGTTTCCGTGGCCCCGGCGCCGGCCAGGGCGGACGACTGACCTTCAGCCTCTATCATACCTGGCACCTGACCGAGAGCATCCTGATCGCGCCGGGCGTGCCCGAACTCAACCTGCTCGACGGCGACGCGGTCGGCTCCTCGGGCGGGCAGCCGCGCCACGAACTGAAGGCGCGGATCGGCTATGTGAACAATGGCATTGGCGGCCGGCTGGGCGTCGACTGGGAAAGCGGCACCCATGTCGATGGTGCCTTGGGCGGCAGTTCGCGGCTGGACTTTGCCAGCCTGGCGACCGCCAATCTGCGGCTGTTCGCCAATTTCGGCCAGATGCCCAGCCTGGTGAAGGCCCATCCCTTCCTGCGCGGCGCGCGCGTGTCGATCGGCATCGACAATATCTTCAACACCCGCCGCGACGTCACCGACGCGACCGGAGCAACCCCGGTCCGCTATCAGCCGGGCTATCTCGACCCGCTCGGCCGGACGGTGTCGGTCAGCTTCCGCAAGCTGTTCTTCTGAAAGGTCGGCCGGCTGGGTAATGCCCGGCCGGTCGTCTGTGTCGCTATCCGGCCAGTGCGCGCGCTTGCGGGCGAAGCAGGGCCAGATCGATCGGGGCGGCGAATTCCACCCCCATGCGGTCTTCGCGTGACCAGCGGGTGGTCGCGTCGACGCTCTGCCCCTCCGACAGGTCGATCGCGAACTGCGTGCCTTCCGGCACATTCCACAGCCCCTCGATCATCGCGCCGGTGGCGGAGATGTTGCGGATGCGGCCATTATAGACATGGCCGTCATGATGGACGGCGACCGTGCGCAGCATCGCCTTGCGCTCCGGCCGGCTCGACTGGAAGCCTTCGGACCGGGCGGAGACGCCATTGGCGCGCTGGCCTTCCAGCACCTGCGCGGCGGGCATCGGCCGGCCATAGATATAGCCCTGGATATGGCTGCACCCCAGTTGCCGGATCAGGTCCAGCTCGTCGCGGGTCTCGGCGCCTTCCGCGGTCGTATCCATGCCCAGCGCCTCGGCCAGGCTGACGATCGCCTTGATGATCGCGCTGTTGCGGCTGCCCCGGATCGCGGCACCGCGCACGAAGCTCTGGTCGATCTTGATCTTGTCGAACGGCGCCTTCTTCAGATAGCCGAGCGACGAATAGCCGGTGCCGAAATCGTCGAGCGCCAGCCGCACGCCCAGCCCCTTGAGCCGGGTGAACATGGCGTCGGTGCCGTCATTGTCGTTCAGGAACACGCTTTCGGTGATTTCCAGCTCCAGCCGTTCGGGCGCCAGCTGCGCGCTCGCCAGGGCCTGCATCACGGTGGTCGGGAAACCGGGATTGGCGAACTGCATCGCCGAGACATTGACCGCAACGCGGATGCCCGCGTCCCACTGGGCCGCGTCACGACAGGCGGTGCGCATCACCCATTCGCCGATCGGCGCGATCAGGCCGCTATCCTCCGCAATGGGGACGAACAATGCGGGCGAGATGGCGCCGCGCACCGGATGATCCCAGCGCAGCAGCGCCTCATAGCCGGTGATGCGCTCGGTCGTCGAACTGACGATCGGCTGATAGACGAGGTGCAGGCCGTCCGCGGTCAGCGCATGGCGCAGATCCTGTTCGAGCTGGCGGCGATCCTCCGCATCGGCGTGCATGTCGGCCGAATAGAAACGATAGACACCGCGCCCATCACCCTTCGCCTTGTAAAGCGCGAGGTCGGCATTGCGGATCAGGGCATCGGCGGTGACGCCATCTTCGGGGCAGAAGGAAATGCCGATCGACACGCCGATCACCACGCCCGTGCCCTCGATCGAATAGGGTTGCGACAGGGCGCTGATGATCGCCTGTGCCAGCAGGCCGAGCCGGTTGCGGTCATGGCGGCCATGCACCAGCACCTTGAACTCGTCGCCGCCCTGGCGCCCGACCAGCCCCTGATTGCCGACCACGCGCTGGAGCCGCTGGCTGACTTGGCGCAGCAGCGCATCGCCGGCCGGATGGCCGAGCGTGTCGTTGACGCTCTTGAACCGGTCGAGATCGAGCATCATCAGCGCGCATTCGCCCTGTTTGCCGCGGGAACCCAGCACCGCCTGTTCCAGCGCCTGCAGCATCTGCACGCGATTGGCGAGGCCGGTCAGCGAATCATATTGGGCCAGGCGCGTTACTTCCGCCTGGCTGCGCCGCATTTCGGTCAGGTCGGTGCCCGATCCACGGAAGCCGTGGAACTGGCCATATTCGTTGAACACCGGTTCGCCCGAGATCGACCACCAGCGTTCCTCGCGCGCGATCGCGGCCCGCACCGCAATGTCGGCAAAGCCAGTCCGGGCAGAGAGGTGGAAACCCAGCGTTCGCTCGCCATCGCCCTGTTGCCGGTCACCCTGCTGGATGATGTCGGTCAGCGACCGGCCGATCAGGCTGCCCGCTTCCACGCCCAGCGGTTCGGCCAGGGTGGCGGAGATATAGGTGATGTGGCCGTGACGATCGGTTTCCCAGAACCAGCCGCGGCCGGACTGTTCATATTCCTCCAGCAACCGGTCGGAACGCTGCGCCTTGAGATCCTGCCGATGCTGTTCGATCGCCCGTTCACGATCCGCCGCCGCCTGCCGCAGGGTGGCGATCGCCATCACCGCCAGGCAGCTGGCCAGCAGCCCCAGATGCACCATGCCCGCATGGGCGATGCCGGCCACCAGCAGCGCCCCCATGAAATAGCTGAGCCCCAGCAGGCGCCGATCGCCGACGATGCAGACCGCCAGCAGCGCGATCGCCATTTCCGGCACAGCGGACGGCATCGCCACGCCATTGCCCTGCGCCAGCCACAGGCTGAAGATCAGTCCCGAGCAGAAGAGCGCGGGCAGCATCAGCCAGTTCTGGACATGGGGGCGCAGATTGCGGAACAGCGCCCAGCGCGGCACCAGCATCAGCAGGCCGTCGATCAGCACTACGCCGCACATCAGGGCGCCATGTTCCGGCCGGGTGAAGGAAAGCATGCCGAGCAGCGCCGCAACGCACAGCTTGGCCAGCAGCATCAGCGGCCAGAGGGCGGCGACATGGGTGAAGCTGCGCGACAGCCAGTTGGCGGCGACTTCCGTGCCGCTTTCGGCCAGACCCAGCGAGACCAGCAGGCTCGCGGTCCTGGCCGGCGCATCAGTATCTGTTTTGCGGACAATAGCCATGCCGATCGTCTAACCGACAAAGCTTGAGAAGCGATTACCCGCCGGGTCCGGAAGATTCCCTGATATTCAGCGATCTCCCGGCAAGACCGGTCAGACGCGCATCGGCATCAGAACGTAAAGCGCCGGGCTGCGATCATTTTCGCGGATCAGCGTCGGTGCGGCCGCATCGGCCAGGTGCAGTTCGACGATGTCGGTGTCGATCTGGCCAAGGATGTCGAGCAGATAACGGGCGTTGAAGCCGATATCGAAGCCTTCACCCTGGAACGCGCCGGGCACTTCTTCGGCCGCCGTGCCATTTTCCGGGCTGGTGACCGACAGGGTGATCTTGTCCTTGTCGAGGCTCATCTTGACCGCGCGGGTCTTTTCGGTGGCGATGGTCGCAACGCGGTCCACGCCTTCCTCGAAGCTGCGCGGGTCGATCTTGAGCAGCTTGTCGTTCGCGGTCGGAATGACGCGGCTATAATCGGGGAAGGTGCCGTCGATCAGCTTGCTGGTCAGGATCGCGCTGCCCAGACCAAAGCGGATCTTGCTGGCCGACAGGCTGACCTGCACCGAACCCTCGACCTCGTCGAGCAGCTTGCGCAGTTCGGCGATGCACTTGCGGGGGATGATGATGCCCGGCATGCCATCGGCGCCGTCGGGACGCGGCACGGTGACGCGGGCCAGACGGTGGCCGTCGGTCGCGGCGGCCTTGAGCACCGGCGAGCCTTCGTCCGAGACGTGGAAATAGATGCCGTTCAGATAATAGCGCGTCTCTTCGGTCGAGATGGCGAAGCGCGTCTTGTCGATGATCTGCTTGAGCGTTTCGGCCGGCAGTTCGAAGCTGGTCGGCAGGTCGCCCTCGGCAATCACCGGGAAGTCGTCACGCGGCAGGGTCGACAGGTTGAAGCGGGCGCGGCCGGCCTGGATCAGCATCTTGCCGTCGGCCGCCTGCAGCGACACCTGGCTGCCTTCGGGCAGCTTGCGGGCGATGTCGAACAGCGTGTGCGCGGAAATGGTGGTGGCGCCGGCCTGTTCGACCTGGGCCGACACGCTTTCCACGACCTGCAGGTCGAGATCGGTCGCCATCAGCTTGATCGCGCCATCCGCCGATGCCTCGATCAGCACGTTGGACAGGATCGGAATCGTGTTGCGCCGCTCGACCACCGACTGGACGTGGCTGAGGCTCTTGAGGAGCGTTGCGCGTTCGATGGTGGCCTTCATGTCCCTGTTCTGTCCGTTCTTTTTGCGTCGATGGCGAGGATTCGGTCGAATCCCGGCGGCAATGATGGATGGTCCTTCATAACCGCTATGTCGGCGGCGGCAAGCACCTCGACGCGCTTTCGAAACGAAGCCGGGCTTGCAAATGACGATGGCTTGCGCTTTGCCCGGACCATGCGCCGCCTGCCCGCCCTGCTGATCCCGCTCGTCCTGCTCGCCAGCCCGGCCATGGCGCGCGATTCGCTCGGCATTTTCGAAAGCTGGGGGGCGTTTCGCGATCCCGGCGCCGGCCAGAACGGCCCGCGCTGCTACGCCATCGCCATGCCGGTGCCGCGCCGCGCGGGCGATGCGCCCAAGGGTTTTGCCGCCGTCGGCACCTGGCCGCGCCAGCATGTCCGCGGTCAGGTCCATTTCCGCCTCAGCCGCCCGCGCGCCGCCAATGCGCGGGTCTCGCTCAGCGTCGGCGACCGCCGTTTCGCGCTGGTCGCGGGCCAGGCCGATGCCTGGGCCGCCAATCCGCAGGACGATGCCGCGATCATCGCCGCGATGCGCTCCGCCAGCAGCATGAGCGTGCAGTCGACATCGGCCAAGGGCGGCGCCTTTGCCGACAGCTATGCGCTGCGCGGCGCGGCCACGGCGATCGACGCGGCAGCGCTGGGGTGCGCCCGTTTACGCTGATTGCAACGCCACTTTAAAAATCCGGCAAAATCGACTATGTGCGCGACCATGCATTCCGCCGCCAATCCCATCATGCCGATTCCCGGCCTTATCGACCCTGTGCCCGTGCCCCGCGCGGTGACGCCCCGTGAGGACGGGCGCGTCGATATGCTGGGCCTGACCCGCGCCCAGATGAAGGGCGTGCTGGAAGAAGCCGGACTCGATCAGAAGGCCGCCAAGCTGCGGTCCAAGCAGCTGTTTCATTGGCTCTATCATCGCGGCGAAACCGATTTCGAGAAGATGACCGACCTGGCCAAGCCGATGCGGCTGTGGATGGCGGAACGCTTCATCGTCGGCCGGCCGCAGGTGGTGGAAGCGCAGGTGTCGAACGACGGCACCCGCAAATGGCTGCTCCGTTCGGACGATGGCCAGGATTATGAGATGGTCTTCATCCCCGATGCGGACCGCGGCACCTTGTGCGTGTCGAGCCAGGTCGGCTGCACGCTCAATTGCAGCTTCTGCCACACCGGCACGATGCGACTGGTCCGCAACCTGACGCCCGGCGAGATCGTGGGCCAGGTCATGCTGGCACGCGACGCGCTGGGCGAATGGCCCAAGGGCAGCATGGCCAGCGCCAATGACGACGAGACGGACGAGGATTCGCAATATACGGCGGACGGCCGCATGCTCACCAACATCGTGATGATGGGCATGGGCGAACCGCTCTATAATTTCGACCATGTCCGCGACGCGCTCAAGCTGGTGATGGACGGCGATGGCCTGGCCCTGTCGAAGCGGCGCATCACCCTGTCGACCAGCGGCGTCGTGCCGATGATGGCGCGCGCGGCGGAAGAGATTGGCGTGAACCTGGCGGTCTCGCTCCATGCCGTGACCAAGGAAGTGCGCGACGAGCTGGTGCCGCTCAACCGCAAATATGGCATCGAGGAACTGCTCCAAGCCTGTGCCGACTATCCCAAGGCGAACAATGCCCGGCGCATCACGTTCGAATATGTGATGATCAAGGACAAGAATGACAGCGATGCCGACGCGCATGAGTTGGTCCGCCTGATCCGCAAATATAAGCTGCCGGCCAAGGTCAACCTGATCCCGTTCAACCCCTGGCCGGGCACCGACTATGAATGTTCGAGTCCCGAACGGATCCGCGCGTTCAGCACGATCGTGTTCGAGGGCGGCATTTCCGCGCCGGTGCGCACGCCGCGCGGCCGCGACATCATGGCGGCCTGTGGCCAGCTCAAGTCGGCGAGCGAGAAGAAGAGCAAGGCGGAACTCAAGCGCCTGGCAGAAGAGAAGCAAGCCGCACTCGGATAATCCGGGGACGACTGGCTGCGCGCATGCCGCGCGACGACAAGCCCCGCCCATACCGGCGGGGCTTTTCTTTTGGGGGAATGAGGATGACCGATGACGAGATCGATATGCTGGGCCGCGGCTTTTGCGCCTGCACCCTGCCCAAGGCGCACTGGACCCACGGCGCCCATTTCGCGACCGCGCTGTGGCTGATCCTGCGCCGGCCCGATATTGACGCCGAAATTGACATGCCCGGCATGATCCGCCGCTACAATGAAAGCGTCGGCGGGGTGAACAGCGACACGAGCGGCTATCATGAGACCATCACCCAGGCCTCGCTGCACATGGCCCGACAGTTGCTGGCCGGCCTGCCCGCCGATGTGACGCCGGCCGCAGCCTATGCCGCGCTGATGGCGTCGCCGCTGGGCGACAAGGACTGGCCCTTCGCCTACTGGACGCGCGAGACGCTGATGAGCCCGGCCGCGCGCCGGGCCTGGGTCGCGCCCGATCGGACGCCGCTGCCGGCATAAAAAAAGGGCGGTCCGAACGGACCGCCCTTCCCCATATTCCGATCGAGAGGGATCAGAAACGGAAGCCGATGCCGACGACGCCAGCGTCACGGCCACCGAAATTGTCTTCATACTCGGTGCGCTGATATTCGGCCGAGATGTAGGTGTTCGGGGTCACCGAATATTCCAGGCCACCGCCGTAACGCACGCCTTCCAGCGAGGTGTGGGCGCCAGCGGCTTCGATGCGGCTCGAAGCGTAGCCGACCTTGCCGAACGCCAGGATCTGCGGGGTCACGACATAGCCGAGACGGACCGAAGCAGCGAGGTCGCGGCTGGCGTCGAAGCCCTGGCCGTCGACGGTCGAGTCACCGAACGACACTTCCGGACCGAAGGTCACGCGGTTGGCAACGGCGAGGTCGTAGCCGGCGGTCACGCCGTAGCTGAAACCGTCTTCGCCCTGCGCCTTGTCAAAGCCCATGGTGACGCCAGCGCGCGGACCGGTGAACGGCGCAGCATCCTGAGCGAAAGCGGGGGCCGAAACAGCGGCGGCAGCAGCAATCGCTGCGAAAATCACAGTCTTCATAAAGTCCTCGATATTTATTATGACGCTACGACTTAATTGTTCATCTAGCGTTCAGGTTTGATGCTAGGAAAATATGAAATAGAGTCACACTTCCTCCTGCTTATTCTTCTCCGACACTTCGGATAGGAACTGCCCTCTCTGCATCATGAGAGCGCAGTGGCCATCTAGGATCGCCAAACTCACTTGCAAAGGGGCAAGGCCTTTATTTCAATCAATTTCAGGGCTTGTGTTGCAAAAGTGTGACAACGCGCCTGCAGCACGACCGACCGCAAAAAGGGGACGGCCCGACAGCCGCCCCCTTCGCGAAAGCCCCGGTTTCCGGGCGATCAGAAGCGCAAGCCGATGCCCGTCACCAACTGGTGGCGCGACACGCCTGCCTCATAATCGGAATAGCGATATTCCCCCTTGAGGAAGAGCTTTTCGGCGATCCGATATTCCAGACCCGCGCCCAGCCGCAGCCCGTCGCCATTGTCGCCGCCGCGGATCAGGCCGCCTTCGCCGTCACTGGCTTCATATTCCATCCGCGCATTGCTGTAGCCTGCCTTCACATAGGCGAGCGCCTTGCTGCCGAGCGGCACGCCGATCCGCCCGCCGACATACAGGTCGCGATCGGCCTCGCTCTTGCCGCCGGCGACATGCAGACGGGTGGTGGAATCGGAAATTTCGCCCTCGATGCCCAGGATCAGGCCGCCCAGGGCAAAGTCATAGCCGGCATTGAGGCCATAGAGCAGGCCGTCGGCCGATTTGACGCCCTTGGCATCGACCACATCATAGCCGGTGATGATTTCGGCATGGGCACCCGTGAAAGGGGCATAATCCTGCGCAAAGGCAGGCGCCGAAACAAAACATAGAACAGCCGAAGCGATAAAAAACGTGATACTCTTCATATTACCCATCCAATATCTGCGTCGAAGCGCCGAAAATCGTGACAGGCGACCTTATTTATACTCCCGTTTCGTGGAGGAATTTTATCAATTCAAATTTCTGTACGAAAATTCTTTGAAGTCGACTTCATCAGTCCCTTGCAGGGCCAGCCGTTGATCGCAATCGCACGGCGCGCACCATGGCCATTCGACCAACGACAGGCCTGGACATGCGAACGACCGCGATGCGGCTGGATATTTCGACGAAAGACAATAGGGTCATGGCCATGGAGCCGCCTTACGCCCCAGGGGACATGGTCCGCCGCCACCGCCTGGCCACCCGGCTGTGGCACTGGCTGAACGCGCTGCTGCTCTATATCCTCTTCACCTCCGGCCTTGGCATCTTCAACGCCCATCCCCGCCTCTATTGGGGGCAATATGGCGCCAATTTCGACCATGCCTGGCTGGAGCTGGACCGGTTCCCCGGCTGGATCACCCTGCCCGCCCTCTATAATCTGGCGCTGTCGCGCCACTGGCACCTGACCGCCGCGCCGATCTTCGCCTTCGCGCTGCTTTTCTACATGATCTGGAGCCTGGCCGGCGGCCATATCGCCCGCGACCTGGCTTTTCGCCGGGGCGAACTGGCGCCGCGCCATGTCTGGCAGGACATAAGGGATCATGCCCGGCTGCGCTTCCCCACCGGCGCCGCGGCACTGCGCTACAATGTGCTGCAGAAGGCGAGCTACATCGCCGTCCTCTTCATCGCCCTGCCGCTGCTGATCCTGACCGGCCTTACCATGTCGCCCGGCATGAACGCCGCCTGGCCCTGGCTGGTCGACCTTTTCGGCGGGCGCCAGTCGGCCCGGTCAATCCATTTCCTGGCCGCCTTCGCGCTGGTCGCCTTCTTCCTGGTCCATATGCTGATGGTGCTGCTGGCCGGCCCGGTGAACGAGATAGGATCGATGATCACCGGCCGCTATCGCCTGCCTAAGGACCGGCCATGATCCTGACCCGCCGCACCCTGCTGCTGGGCGCGACCGCGACGCTGGCGGGATGCGACCGGATCGCGCGCCAGCCGCTGGCCCGCGACATCCTCTTTTCCGCCGACAATTTCCATTCATGGGCGCAGCGCACAATCATGGCGCGCGACGCGCTGGCACAGGAATTCCGTGCCGATCAGATTTCCCCGTTCTTCCGCGCCAATGGCACCGCCAATCCCAACACCCCGGCCTACAAGGCGCTGTGGCGCAGCGGCTTTGCCGACTGGCGGCTGCGCGTCGACGGACTGGTCGCCCGGCCCCTGTCGCTTTCGCTGTCGCAATTGCACGCCCTGCCCCATCGCGAGCAGATCACCCGCCATGACTGTGTCGAGGGGTGGAGCGCGATCGGCAAATGGCGCGGCGTGCCGTTGAAGCTGCTGCTCGACGGCGCGGGGCTGCGCGACCGCGCCCGCTATATCGTGTTCCACTGCGCCGACGACATGGGCGGCGGCACCGCTTATTATGAGAGCATCGACCTGATCGACGCCTTCCATCCCCAGACCATCCTGGCCTTCGCGCTCAATGACCGGCCACTGAGCGTCGCCAATGGCGCGCCATTGCGACTGCGGGTGGAGCGGCAACTGGGCTATAAGCAGGCCAAATATCTGATGCGGATCGAGGCGGTCGAGAACCTTCTGTCCATCGGTCGGGGCAAGGGCGGTTTTTGGGAAGACCGCGCCAATTATGATTGGTATGCAGGTATTTGACGGCCGCGTAACGAGAAGGACCAGCCTGCTCCATGAAGATTTTCGACCGCGTTCTGAGACGTCTTGTCACCAAGGGTCAGTTGACCGTTTTCTATGCCGATGGCCGTAGCGTTACCGTCGGTTCGCCCGATCCCGACCTGCCCCCGCTGGCGCTGCGCTTCCTCGACAAGCGCGTGCCCCTCGACATCGTCAAGGATCCGCGCCTGGGCATGGCCGAGGCCTATATCGATGGCCGGGTGGCGATCGAGGGCGGCGGCATCATGGAGTTCGTGTCCATGATCCGCCAGAACAACGCCTGGGAAAATGGCAAGTCGATCGACGCCAAGGGGCCGGTGCAGCGCGCGCTGAAGACGGTGCGCCGCAAGCTGTGGAAGGCCAATCATCGCAGCCGGTCCAAGGCCAATGTCGCCCATCATTATGACCTGTCGGGCGCGCTCTACGCCCTCTTCCTCGACCGCGATCGCCAATATAGCTGCGCCTATTTCCCCGATGCGGAGAATGAGGCCGGGATCAGCCTGGAACAAGCGCAGGAAGACAAGAAGGCGCATATCGCCGCCAAGCTCTACCTGAAGCCGGGCATGAAGGTGCTGGACATTGGCTGCGGCTGGGGCGGCATGGCGCTGTACCTGCACAAGCATTTCGGTGTCGACGTCACCGGCATCACCCTGTCGGAAGAGCAGTTGAAGGTTGCGCGCCAGCGGGCGATTGACGCCGGCGTGGCCGACCATGTCCGGTTCGAACTGATCGACTATCGCGACATCGAAGGGCCGTTTGACCGGATCGTGTCGGTCGGCATGTTCGAACATGTCGGCACCGCCGACTATCGCGTCTTCTACAACAAGTGCCGCGACCTGCTGACGCCGGACGGCGTGATGCTGATCCACACGATCGGCCGGGTCGATGGCCCCGGCATCACCGATACCTTCACCACCAAATATATCTTCCCCGGCGGCTATATCCCCGCTTTGTCGGAAATGGTGGCGGGCAGCGAAGGCACGCGGCTGATGATCACCGACGTGGAAGTGCTGCGCATCCATTATGGCCTGACCATCCGCGACTGGTACAAGCGGACCATGGCGCACAAGGCGGATATCGTCGCCCTCTATGACGAGCGTTTCTTCCGCCTGTGGACCTTCTATCTGGCGGGCGCGGCGACCGTGTTCGAACATGGGTCGATGGTCAATTTCCAGGTCCAATATGTGCGCGACCGCCGGGCGCTACCGATCACCCGCGACTATATGATCGAGGCAGAGACCGCGCTGCGCGGGCGCTGAAACACCACCGCGCACCGATGATGCGAGGCAGAATTGCGACCGTCCGGGCGGGCTGAACAAAGCCTGTCAGCCCCGTTCCCGGACGGTTCAGTGACCGCCCCCCATTCTCCTCCCCACGTCCCCGCGCTGCCCCGGCAGCCGGGCCGGACAGAGGAGAAGCAAGATGAAATTCCTGTGGAAAAGCGCCGCGATGCTGGGCCTGGCCATGGCCGGCATCGCCGCCACGAGCGCGCCTGCCCAGGCGCAGCATTATCGCAGCGACGGCTGGCGCGGCGATCGTGACGGCCGCTGGGATGGCCGGCGCCATTGGGACAATCGCCGCTGGGACGACCGCCGTCGCTGGCGCGGCGACCGGCGCTATTATGACGGACGACGCGGCTATTATCGCTCCGCCTATCGCCAGCGCTGCTGGGACGAATGGCGCTATAATGCCTATCGCGACCGTCGGGTCCGGGTCCGCATCTGTCGCTGATCCCGCCTGAGCAAATCCATATCGCGGCCCGCCCCGATTGAACCCGAGGGCGGGTTGCGGCATTTCTGTGCCCATGAGCGATCCTACACCCGTCATCCAGAGCCTGTTGTCGGGCCTGCCGATCCTGCTTCTCCACCTCGCCTGCGCCACCCTGGTCTGGGCGGCCGCCATGGCGGTCTATATGTGGATAACCCCGCACGACGAGTTCAAGCTGATCCGCGCCGGCAATGAGGCGGCCGCCATTTCGCTGGGCGGCGCCTCTGTCGGCCTCGCCGTGCCGCTGGCCTTCTGCCTCGCCGGATCGGTCAATGTCTGGGATGTCGTCATCTGGGGCAGCGTCACGCTGGTGCTGCAACTCATCGCCTTTCGCCTGGTCGACCTGTTGCTGGGGTCGCTGTCGGGCCGGATCGAGGCGAATGAGCGTTCCGCCGCGATCTTCCTGGCGATGATGAAGGCCGCGGTCGCCTGCCTGACGGCTGCGGCCGTGGCGGGCTGACGCGATGGGGCGTGGGGGCTGTGGCTGCCTGCCCTGGCTGCTGGGCCTGATCCTGCTGCTCGCCTGGCTGGGCGAGATGCAGGCACCATCCTTGCAGGTCGAACAATATGATCCCCGGTCGCCCCGCCGCCCGCTACCACGCGGGGGCGAGGAACAATATATTATCGAGGATCGGCCCGGCGGCCCGGCGGACGCCATGGGCACGGCCTTTGCCGTCGATCGCAGCGGCGTGTGGATGACCGCCGAACATGTCACCCATGGCTGTTCGCGCGTCGGGCTGGAACAGCGCGGCCGCGCGCTGGAAGTGCCGCGCGTCATCGAAAGCCGGGAATCGGATGCCGCGATCATCCCGCGCGGCCCCCGCAGCCCCGCCGCCCTGCCACTGCGCAGCGGCGCGCCCTCGCCCGGCTCCACCGGCTATCATATGGGCTTCCCCGCCGGCGAACCGACATTGGTCCTGTCCGAACTGATCGGCCGGGCCGAAGCCCGGCGCGGCAGCAGCGGCATCGACCAGCCGGTGCTGGTCTGGGCCGAGCGTGGCCGCCTGCCCGAGGGCGACGGCACCCTGTCGGGGATCAGCGGCGGGCCGGTCTTCTCCACCGATGGCCGGGTCGTCGGCATCAACAGCGCATCGACCGACCGGCGCGGCCGCATCCTGACCGTGGCGCCCGACGCGATGATGCGCCTGACCGCCGCCAGCCGCGCCGTTGGCGACCAGCCGGTCGCCTATCCCTTTGCCGGGCTGACCGACGCGCAGGAACGTTTCGCCAACTGGCTGGACGATGGCGTCATCCGCCGCATCTTCTGCGATGTCGATGACGGGCGCGGCGGTTGACGCCTGCGGGCAGGAAAGAGTAGGCGCTGCGCAGCATTTTCAGGGAAATTGAGATCATGAGCGACACGCCCCCCGACCATCTGTCCACCAACCCGCGCAGCCCCCATTTCGACATGGAGGTGCTGCAGCGCGGCATCGGCATCCGTTTCAAGGGCCGTGAGCGCAAGGATGTGGAAGAATATTCGATTTCCGAGGGCTGGATTCGCGTCGCCGCCGGCAAGACCCGCGACCGTCATGGCAACCCGCTGACCATCAAGCTGTCGGGTGAAGTCGAGGCGTGGTTCGAAAACCCCGCCGAGGGCGACAAGGCCGCCGACGCCGAATAAGCAGATAAGGCCGGTCCCCGCTCGATCGCGGGGACCGGTCAGTTCATCAGGGATTCGCGCTTCACGTCGGCGATGACGTCGCCCAGCGAGCGATCCGACGGGCTGTTGTCCGCATATTCGATGATGAACGGGTCCGCCTCGATACGGGGCGCCACCTTGCGCCGGGGCGCAGCAGGCTTGGGCGAAACCGCCGCCACCATCGCATGCGTCTGGACCGACGCCATCCGTGTCGCCGCCCTGGGCAGCGGCGCAGCCTCCGCACCGTCCTCACCATCGCCTGTGTCGGCCGCGGCGCTGGCATAGCGAAGGCTGCTGCCCAGCGCCGGATCGGGCGTGAAGGGATGCAGTTTCGCCTTGGCCGGATAGATGAAGCCGAAGGTCGGGTTGATGCGGGCGCCCATCTGCCCGGTCGGGCTGTGCCAGACGCGCACCTGGCTCCAGTCGCCCGCATCCGACACGTCGATCGCCATCACATCCTCCTCGATCGCGCCGGGCGACGACCAGTTGGCGTGGCGGATCAGCACGCGGCGATCATCCAATATCCGGCTGACCACGGCGACATGGCCGAGGGTCATCGGCCCGACGGGCCGAAAGGCCAGCACTGCCCCCTTTTTGGGGGTGCTGCCGCGCTTGTAATGATCCTGTGCCTGGTCCCACCAGGTCAGCGCATCACCATAGATTTCCACGCCCGACACGATGCGCGCATAAGGAACGCACTGCAGCGCCGTGGCGCTCAGCACGGGCGCCGCCGTCAGGCCGGACAGCAACGCCATCCAGCGGACATATCGAAACATTTAATGCGACCTCTAAGCGTCGAGTATCGCCCCACCGCGATCGACCCTAGAGCCCCATCCGTAAGGATTGGGTTAACGGCTCAGAAAGCACCCTTGGCGCTGTCGGTGCCGGCGGTGGCGCGATCGGCCAGGGCGATCTGGACCGGCTGATCGATTTCCGGCTTGTCGGCATAGATGAAGCCGTTGGTCGGGTTCGAACGCAGGCCAACGTCGCCGATCGGGCCATACCATACGCGCACGTCGGTCCAGTCATTGTTGGGCGACACGTCGATGGCGCGGACATTGCGCTCGACACCGCCACGATAGGACCAGTTGGCGTGGGTCAGCAGCACTTCGCGATCATTGACGATCTTGCTGACCATGGCGACATGGCCGACCGGCATGGCGCGGCTGGAAGCGAAAGAGAGGACGGCGCCGACGCGGGGCTCATGGCCACGGTCGTAGCGACCGGCGGCCTGGTTCCACCAGGTGTTGGCATTGCCGAAAATCTCGATGCCCGAAACTTCGCGGGCGAAGGGCGCGCATTGCAGGACACCGGCGGTGGCGGGAACGGCAGAGAAGGCACCGAGCGCAAGCATGGCGGCTGCGAACAGCGCGCGAAAACCACCGATCATTCCTTGCGACCCCCGACTTGTAGGTAGGTATAATCCCCGATGACCTCCTTAGGGCAGACGCCGTTCGTCTTGAAAACCGCCGAGCGATGAGTCGTTGCTGCGATGCGTCATGCTGCGGAACGAAAAACATGCCCGGCCGTTACATGGAGCCGGGTTGCACCGTTCAACTCGTTGAAAAGACTATCTTCCGTGCCGGTCATCCAGACCTGGCCGCCGGTTTCGCGCAATCGGTCGAACAGCGCAGCTCGTCGCGACGGGTCGAGATGCGCCGCCACTTCGTCGAGCAGAAGCACCGGCGGCTGGCCGCGATCAGCCGACACCAGAGCCGCATGCGCCAGCAGGATCGAGAGCAGCAGCGCCTTTTGCTCGCCGGTCGAACAGAGCGCCGCCGCCTGATTCTTGGCGATGTGGATGACATCCAGATCATGACGATGCGGGCCAGAAAGGGTGCGGCCGGCCGCGGCATCACGTCGCCGCTCGCGGGCAAGCCGCTGGCCGAGCGGCTCGTCGCTGGCACCATCCTCCCGCGCGATTCGGATGAGGGGCCGGGCGAAGGGCTCGTCGGGCTGATCGACCAATTGCCGGTTGAGGCGCGCGACCAGATCGGCGCGGGCGGCCGCGAGCGCCGTGCCATGCTCGTCCATCTGCGCCTCCAGCGCGCCGATCCACGCCGGGTCCGCCCGGCGCAGATCGGTCAGCAGCCGGTTGCGCGCGCGCATCGCCGCTTCATAGCGGGCGCTGTGCGCGGCATGGCCGGGATGGAGCGCCAGAGTGAGGCGATCGAGGAAGCGACGGCGACCGCCGGGGCTGTCGAGGAACAGCCGGTCCATCGCCGGCGTCAGCCAGACGATCGAGAGATGGTCGGCCAGCGCATTGGCGGACGAGGCGACACCGCCGATCCGCACCTGCCGCCGGTCGGGCGCATCCGCGCTGACGCCGGTGCCCAGCACCACGCCATCCACCTCCGCAGCGATGCCGAAGCTGCCGCCGCCATCCTGCCGCGTCATCGCCCGCAGTGCCGCGCCGCGCAGCCCCCGGCCGGGCGCCAGCATCGATACCGCTTCCAATATGTTGGTCTTGCCCGCGCCATTGTCGCCGGTCAGCAGGACGAACGGCTGGTCGGGCACGATCAGCGCGTCCGCATGGTTGCGGAAATCACTCAGGGTGAGGCGGCCGATCATCGCGCCGCTGTAGCGAGGACTGCGCGCCGGGGGAAGCGGTTCAGGCCGCCGGGGTGCAGCGCTTGCGCACGATCGCCGTGCCGTCATTGGTGACGGTAAGCTGCTGCCCATCGGTCGAGGGACGCAGCATCAATGTCCGGGTCCAGCTTTCGCCCTCCCCCGTGAAATTGGCGACGACCGCCAGCCGCCCCTCCCCCTCGCGCGTGACACGCTGCACCGTGCCGACGCTTTCGTGGAAAATCAGGCTGGCCGCGGTCAGTTCCAGCGCCTGGGCCGCCGCCCGGTCGCCGCAGCGCTCATTGGTGCCGGTCCAGCGTCCCTGCAGCGCGATCGGGATCGCGTTGGCGTGGAGCGCCTCCCCCTTGGCCACCGGCAGGTCGGGCGCAGGCTCGACCGGGGTGATGGCATTGGCGCCGGGCGGGACATCGCGCGTGCTGGGCAAGGCCTGGTCCAGGATGTTGGTGACCATGCCGGACTGATTCTGTTCCTTGCTGCCGCAACCGGCGAGCAGCAGCAGCGGAAGGGCGAGGAGGAAATGGTTACGCATGCGATGCCAACCCGGCAGGGCGGCATCGGGTTCCCCCAACCCTCGCGTGACCGCCCATCGCGGCCATGCTATCACCACAGAGACAATCGAGGAGGGATGCCATGCCGGTCCTGGGAATGGGCGGACTTTTCTTTCGCGCGCGTGATCCGCAGGCGCTGTCCGCCTGGTATCGCACCCATCTGGGCGTCGGCGGCGGATGCAGCGCCGATCCCGACATTCCGGCGGTCAACGAATATGTCTGGCAGACGCTGGGCGGGCCGATGGTCTTTTCGCCGTTCAAGCAGGACAGCGACTATTTCGCCGCCGACAAGAGCTTCATGATCAATCTGCGCGTGTCCGATCTCGACGGGCTGCTGGCGGACTTGCGCGCGGCGGACGTTGAGGCCATCACCAAGCCCGAATGGGATCATCCCGATGTCGGGCGCTTTGCCCGCATCCATGATCCCGAGGGCAATGCCATCGAATTGTGGGAACCGCCCACCCCCGCCGCCTGACCGACCCATGGGAGCTAGATTATGAAGAGCGCGAAGATCATCCTGGCCCTGGCGGCCGCAGCTCTGGGCACGCAGGGCAGCATGGCGGCACTGGCGGTCGGCGCCAAGGCGCCGGAATTCACCACCCGCGGCGCGCTGGCCGGCAAGACCTTCACCGTCACCCTGTCGCACCAGTTGAAGCGCGGGCCGGTGGTCCTCTATTTCTTCCCAAAGGCCTTCACGCCGGGCTGTTCGGCCGAGGCGCGCGAGTTCGCGGAGAATATCGACAAGTTCAAGGCGGCAGGCGCCACCGTGATCGGCATGTCGGCCGACCCGGTCGATGATCTGGTCGCCTTTTCCACCAAGGAATGCGCCGGCAAGTTCGCGGTCGCCTCGGCCGGGCCGAACATCGTGTCGGGCTATGATGTCGCGCTCAAGATGCGGCCGGGCATGACCGACCGCACCTCCTATGTCATCGCGCCCAGCGGCCGCATCGCCTTCGTCCATAGCGAAATGAGCTATGCCGGCCATGTGAAGAGCACGCTGGCTGCGGTCGAGGCGATGAAGCAGAAATAAGACGAAACGGCGAAGGGGTGCCGGTCACCCCTTCACATATTTGTCGAACCAGCCGACCGTTTCGGTCCAGGCGGCCTTCGCCGCTGCTTCATTATAGCTGGGCCGATAATCGGCCATGAAACCATGGTCGGCGCCGGCATGGACCGTGATCGCATCGGGCGGCGACTTGCCCGCCGCCTTGAGCGCGGCCCGCATCGCCTCGACATCGGCCTGGGGTATGCCCTTGTCCAGCTCGCCATATTGGCCGAGCACCGGCGCCTTGAGCTGCCCCACCTCCTCGATCGCCGACAGGGTCTGGAGGTCGTTCTTCTGGGTCACGAGCCGGCCATAGAAGGCGACGCCGGCGTCGAGCGCGGCGCTGTGCGCGGCATAGAGCCAGACCACCCGGCCACCCCAGCAGAAGCCGGTAATGCCGCGCCGCGACGCGTCGCCGCCATGGGCGCCGGCAAAGGCATAGGTGGCATCGATGTCGGACAGCACCTGCGCGTCCGGTGCCTTGCTGACGATTTCGGCGACAAGCTGCTTGAAGTCGCTGACCCTGGTCGCGTCGCCATGGCGGGCGAACAGATCCGGCGCGACGGCATGATAGCCGGCTTTGGCGAAACGCCGGCACATGTCGCGCACCCATTCATGGACGCCGAAAATCTCATGCACGACGACGATCACCGGCGCCTTCATCTTGCCCGCCGGCCGGGCGACGAAGCCGGGCATGGCGAAACCGTCGCTGGTCGGGATCGAGACGGCTTCCTCCACCAACCCGTCGGCCGGGGTCTGGATGGTGCTGGCCGCGACCGGCTGGCAGGCGGCGGCAAAACCGGCGGCAAAGGCGCCGCCGGCCAGGATGTGACGCCGGCTGAGCCCGGTCGAGGCGATCCAGTTGCGATCCTCCGCCAGCCGCTCGACGGGGGACGGCACATCATCGCGATCGGTGGTCATCGGCGCTCTCCTGCTATGGACAGGCGCAGACTAGCCCAAGCCCACCGCCGCGCAAGCAGCCAGGACAGTCTCATGACGCCATCGCCGCATCAGGCGTTCCGATCGATCCAATTTTGGGCGAGACGCAGGAAATATGGCAGCTTGTCCGCAGCTTGTGGCGGACTTGATTTCGATCAGCATGATTTTTCGGAACATCGCTGCGCCGGCCCAAGTTGAGCGCAGGCGGGTTACAATGCCCGTTAGGAGAGTGTGAGATGGCAAACCAGAACCAGAATCCCGGTCAGCAGGGCGGTCAGCCCGGCAAGCCCGACCAGCAGAACCAACAGGATGAACAGCGTCGCCAGCAAGGCGGCGGCCAGCAGGAACGCCGCGACAATCAGGATCGCGAGCAGCGCTGATCCCTTCATGCATCCCATAGCATGAGCTGGGGCCGTCCCGCCGGGGCGGCCCTTTTTTTTGGGGGCGTCAGACATGCTGAAACGGCGCCCCATGCCTGAACATCGCGCCATCGCGCTTGGCATCGCCATCCCGGCAGGATAGCGCCTGCGCCATGATTGCCCCCGCCCATCCGCGCCGCACCGCCGCCATCGCCTTCATCCTGGTGACGGCGCTGCTCGACGTCATGTCGATGGGCATCGTCATTCCGGTGCTGCCGCAACTGATCGAGACATTGTCCGGCTCCAGCACCAGCGCGGGTCTGTGGAACGGGCTGTTCGTCGCGCTCTGGGCGGCGATGCAGTTTCTCTGCTCGCCGGTGATCGGCTCGCTGTCCGATCGCTTCGGGCGCCGGCCGGTCATCCTGATCTCGGTCGCTGGACTGGCGCTCGACTATGTGCTGATGGCGCTCGCCCCCAATCTCTGGTGGCTGGCGCTGGGCCGCATTCTTGCCGGCATCACCTCGTCCAGCTTCACCTCCACCTTCGCCTATATGGCCGACATCACCCCGCCCGAGGGCCGGGCGCGGGGCTATGGCCTGATCGGCGCGGCGTTCAGCGCGGGCTTCGTCGCCGGGCCGCTGCTGGGCGGGGTGCTGGGCGAGATCTCGCACCGCGCCCCCTTCTGGGCGGCGGCGGGCCTGTCCGGCCTCGCCTTCCTCTATGGCCTCATCGTGCTGCCCGAATCGCTCGCCCCGGAAAAACGCATGGCGTTCAGCTGGCGCCGCGCCAATCCTTTCGGCGCGCTGCAATTGCTGCGCTCGCACCCCGAATTGTCCAGCCTCGCGATCGTCAATTTCCTCCTCTATTTCGCCCATCATCTCTTCTCGGCGGTGTTCGTCCTCTATGCCGGCGACCGCTATGGCTGGGGCGCCTGGCAGGTCGGCACCCTGCTGGCGATGGTCGGCCTGCTCGACATGGCGGTGCAGGGCCTGCTGGTCGGTCCGGTGGTGAAGCGACTGGGCGACCGAACGACGATGGTCGTGGGCCTCGGCTTCGGCGCGGTCGGCATCGCCGCCATGGGCCTGGCGCCCACCGGCTGGCTGTTCGTCGCCGCCATGTTCCCCAACGCGCTCTGGGGCCTCGCCATGCCGACCATCCAGTCGCTGATGACGCAGCGCGTCTCCGAAAGCGAACAGGGCCAGTTGCAGGGCGCCAACAACAGCGTCGGCGCGATCGCCGGCATCGTCTCCCCGCTCTTCTTCGGCGCGGTCTATTCCGCCTCGGTCGGCACCCGTCCGATCCTGCCCTTCATCGGCAGCGCCTTCCTGATCGCGGCGCTGGTGCTGGCCGGCGCCGCCTTGCTCGGCCACGCGGCAGGACGCAAACAGGATGGTCCTGCGCCGGCCTAGAGCATTCTGAAGTCGGCTGGAACAGCCGACGACTCGCAGAATGCGGCAAACAAAAGGAAATCAGAGCATCATCCGATTTACCCTAATCGGATGATGCTCTGAACCGGGAAAACTGGACATATCGGGGCGGTGCGACTAACCGGGCGCGAATCCCTTCCCACGCTCGATATAAAGGCGATTCGATGACGCTGCCCCTTCAGGATTCCATCCTTATCGTGGACTTCGGCAGCCAGGTGACTCAGCTCATCGCCCGGCGCGTGCGCGAAGCCGGCGTCTATTCCGAGATCGCCCCCTTCACCCAGGCCCAGGCCGCGTTCGACCGCATGAAGCCCAAGGGCATCATCCTGTCCGGTTCGCCCGCCGGCGTGCCGGAGGAAGGCAGCCCGCGTGCGCCGCAGGCCCTGTTCGACGCCGGCGTGCCGATCCTGGGCATCTGCTACGGCCAGCAGGTGATGAGCCATCAGCTGGGCGGCGAAGTGCGCCCCGGTCACGAGACCGGCGAAGGCGGCGAATTTGGCCGCGCCTTCCTGACCGTGACCGAACCCTGCGCCCTGTTCGACGGACTGTGGGAAGTCGGCGAGCGGCATCAGGTGTGGATGAGCCATGGTGACAAGGTCACGAAATTCGCGCCCGGCTTCAAGATCGTGGCCGTGTCGGACGGCGCGCCCTTCGCGGTGATCGCCGACGAGGAACGGAAATTCTACGGCACGCAGTTCCACCCCGAAGTCGTGCACACGCCCGACGGTGGTAAGCTGATCGCCAATTTCGTCCGCCATGTCTGCGGCCTCGCCGGCGACTGGACCATGGCCGAGTTCCGGCAGGTCAAGATTGCCGAGATTCGCGAACAGGTCGGCAATGGCCGGGTCATCTGCGGCCTGTCGGGCGGCGTCGACAGCGCGGTGGCCGCCGTCCTCATCCATGAAGCGATCGGCGACCAGCTGACCTGCGTGTTCGTCGACCATGGCCTGATGCGCCTGGGCGAAGCCGAGCAGGTGGTCAGCCTGTTCCGCGAACATTATGGCATCAAGCTCGTTCATGTGAACGCCGAGGAACGCTTCCTGGGTGGCCTCGCCGGCCTCACCGATCCGGAAAAGAAGCGCAAGTTCATCGGCGGCGAATTCATCGCCGTGTTCGAGGAGGAAGCCGCCAAGATCGGCGGCGCCGACTTCCTGGCGCAGGGCACCCTCTATCCCGACGTGATCGAATCGGTCAGCTTCACCGGCGGCCCTTCGGTCACGATCAAGTCGCACCATAATGTCGGCGGCCTGCCCGAACGCATGAACATGAAGCTGGTCGAGCCGCTGCGTGAATTGTTCAAGGACGAAGTGCGCGTGCTGGGCAAGGAACTGGGCCTGCCCGACATCTTCGTCGGCCGCCATCCCTTCCCTGGCCCCGGCCTTGCCATCCGCATCCCCGGCGAAGTCACCAAGGAACGCTGTGACATCCTGCGCAAGGCGGACTTCATCTATCTGGAGGAAATCCGCAATGCGGGCCTCTATGACGCGATCTGGCAGGCCTTCGCCGTGCTGCTGCCGGTCCGCACCGTCGGCGTGATGGGCGATTACCGGACCTATGACAGCGTCTGCGCCGTGCGCGCGGTCACCTCGACCGACGGCATGACCGCCGACATCTACCCCTTCGACGCCGCCTTCTTGAGCCGCGTCGCGACCCGCATCATCAACGAGGTCAAGGGCATCAACCGCGTGGTCTACGACTACACCTCGAAGCCCCCCGGCACGATCGAGTGGGAATAAACCGGATTAAATGACCGTCCGGGGGACGGTCATCCGGTTTATTCGGCCGCGCAAGCGGCCGCCGCCCTTACCGCTCCGCCAGCACCGCCGCCATCTGCGCGACCAGTTCGGCGGTCGGCCCGGCATCGTCCCAGGCATAGAGCGACACGCGCATATCGGCCTCCGCCCCGAAGGGCGCATAGGGTCGCACCGCCCGCCCGGTCGCCGCGCGCATCGGCACCAGCGACAGGCCCATGCCCGCCTCCACCGCGGTCAGCACGCTGGTGAGGTCGCTGCCGGTGAAGGCGACATGGCAGCGCCGCCTTTCCCGCCCGATCCGGTCGAACATCGCATCGCGATAGAGACCGCCCGCCGGAAAGGCGACCAGCGGCAACGGATCGGGCCAGTCGCCCAGTCGATCCGCGCTTTCATGCCAGCCGATCGGCTCGGCGAAACTGGCGCGACAATCGGCGCTCGGCGTCGGTTCCTTGACAGCGATGATGTCAAACTCGCCCGCGCGGTATCGACGCGTGAGATCACGGCTGAGCCCGGTGGTGACGTCCAGCCGCACCGCCCGATATTGCTCGGAAAAACGGGCGAACACCCGCATCATGGCGCGACTGGCAATGTCGTCGGGCAGGCCGATGCGGATCGACGCGCTGCCGGCCGGATCGGCAAGCAGGCTTTCCGCCTCCTGCTGCAGCGACAGGATGCGCCTTGCATGGCCCAGCAGCCGCTCGCCCGCCGCTGTCGGCCGGACCGGCCGCGCCGCCCGATCGACCAAGACATGCCCCACCGCCTGCTCCAGTCGACCCAGTTGCTGGCTGATGGTCGACTGGGTCATGTGCAGCCGCTGCGCCGCGATGGTGAAGCTGCCGCTGTCGGCGATCGCGACAAAGGCACGGAGCAGGCGCGGATCGAGCATGGCATTCCATTTGGATCATGAATGATTACCATTCATATATGTTGTTTGTCGATGATGCAGCCCCTGCCTATCCTGCGCGCCGCACAAGAACCGGGGATTTTCATGAAGACGCTTCTCGCCGCGCTGCTGGCCGCCACTGCCCTGTTGCCCCTGCCCGCCGCGGCAAAGGCCGCCCCGGCCCGCGCCGACCTGCTGATCCGCCATGCGACGCTGGTCGATGTCGAGCATGGCCGCCTGGTCCCCGACCAGGCCGTCGCGACCAGGGGCGACCAGATCGTCGCGGTCGGCAACGACGCCACGATTGCCGCCGCCTGGCGCGCGGGCAAGAATGTCGAGGCGAAGGGCCGCTACCTGATCCCCGGCCTGTGGGACATGCATGTCCATTTCGGCGGCGGGCCGGACCTGATCGAAGAGAATAAGGCGCTGCTGCCACTCTATATCGCCAATGGCATCACCACCGTCCGCGATGCGTCGGGCGACCTGCCCTATGATGTGCTGCGCTGGCGCGGCGAGATTGCCGATGGCCGCCTGTTCGGCCCGACCCTGCTCAGTTCCGGCCCCAAGATCGAGGGGATCAAGCCGGTGTGGAAGGGCACGCTGGAAACCGGGTCGCAGGCGGATGTCGACCAGGCAATCGCCAGGCTCAAGGCGCTGAACGTCAATTTCGTCAAGATCACCGACAGCACCCTGAAACCCGAGCTGTTCCTCTATGCCGTGCGCCAGGCGCGCGGCGCCGGGCTGCGCGCGTCGGGCCATATCCCGATGGCGCTGACCGTCGGCCAGGCGATTGAGGCCGGGATCAGTTCGATCGAGCATATCGACTATGCGCACAAAGCGGGCGTGAAGGATGAGGCGCGGATCACCGCCGCTTTCGCCGCCGGCAAGATCGACCGGGCGCAGGCCAGCGCGCAGCTGGATGCCGGCTTTGACGAGCCCACCGCCATGGCGGCCTATCGCGACATGGCTGCACGCGGCGTGTTCGTGACGCCGACGCTCAGCATCTCGCGCACCGTCGCCTATCTCGACCAGAACGATCACAGCGCCGATCCCGAACTGGCCTATATCGGGCCGCGCCTGCGCAAGACGTATGACTGGCGGATCGAGCGCGCGGCCAAGGCGACGCCCGAACAGATCGCCCAGCGCCACGCCATCTACGAGCATAATGCCGCGATCCTGCCGCTGTTGCAGCAGGCCGGCGTCACCATCATGGCCGGCACCGATGCGGGCTTCCTCAACAGCTTCGACTATCCCGGCTTCGCCCTGCATCAGGAACTGGCGCTCTATGTCGATCGCGGCCTGACCCCGGCCCAGGCGCTGGCCAGCGCCACCCGCGCCGGCCCGGCCTGGTTCGGCCTGCTCGACCGCTATGGCGCGGTGGCACAGGGCAAGCAGGCGGATATGGTCCTGCTGACCGCCAATCCGCTGGAGGATATCCACGCGACCAAGGCGATCGACGCGGTGATCCTGCGCGGCACGCTGCAGGATCGCGCCCGGCTCGACGCGCTGCTGGCAGAGACGAAGGCGAAGGTCGCCGCCTGGAATGCGGCGGCAACCCGACCCTGACGGATCAGCCGCGCATCAGCATGTCGGCCGGCACCGGCAGCATGTCGACCTTGCCGGTCGCCACGTCATAGACGGCGGCCACCACCTTCAGCGTGCCCGCCTTCACCTTCTCCTCGATCACCGGCGAGGCGTTGACCAGAGTCGCCGCCTGCACCAGCGCATTGGTGCGGGTGACGATGGCCGCATCCTTGCTGCGGGCGAGATAGAGGGCGGGCAGGATCGCCGGGAAGAGCGCACTGATCTGGCCCGGCACCTCGGGATTGTCGATCGCCGCCTTCACCGCGCCGCAATTGCTGTGGCCCATGACCACCAGCGCCTTCAGCCCCAGCACCGCCACGCCATATTCCAGGCTGGCGACGATTTCGGGCGTGGTGATGTTGCCGGCGATGCGGGTGACGAACAGCCGGCCGATATATTCGTCGAACACCATCTCCACCGGCACGCGCGAATCGGCGCAGGACAGGACGCCGACCACGGGCCATTGCCCCTCGGCCGCGCGCGCCTTGATGATCGACAGGTCCTGCAAATGGGCGGTCGGCTTGCCGGCGACGAAGCGGGCGTTGCCGGCCATGATCTCGGCCAGGGCGGCGTCCGGCGTCATCGACGCATCCGGGCCGTCGGCGGGGGGCGCCGCCATCGCCGGCACGGACGGCAGGCAGCCATGGCCACCCCGCCCGCCATCGTCATCGCTGTCAGAAAGGCGCGGCGGGAGGGCGCGGCGCCATCCTCCTCCTGCGTCCCGTGCGGCTGGTCATGCATGCCATCGACGTCCGAACACATGGGTCTGTCTCCCTGTGAAGAGGAGGCGCCATGATGCCGGACCGGTTTGCGCAGGGCAATGGAAAGACCTAGACCGCTGGCACCGCCGACGATCCGATGGAGCCCCGCTTGCCCGACACCCGACTTGGCCATCCCGTCTATCGCGATATGCCGACCACCATCTTCGAGCATATGTCGGCCCGCGCACGCGAAACCGGCGCGATCAATCTGGGCCAGGGCTTTCCCGAGGGGCCGGGACCGCAGGAAGTGCTGCAGGCGGCGGCGGATGCGCTGCTGACCCGCTCCAGCCAATATCCGCCGATGCCGGGCCTGATCGAACTGCGCGCGGCGCTGGCCGATCATTATGCCCGGCGCCAGGGCCTCGACCTCAGCCCGCAGGAAATCATCGTGACCTCTGGCGCGACCGAGGCGATTGCCGCCAGCCTGCTGGCGCTGGTGCGGCCGGGGAACGAGGTGCTGATGCTGGCGCCGCTCTATGACGCCTATCTGCCGCTGGTCGAGCGGGTCGGCGGCGTGGCCAGGGTGGTGAAGCTGACCCCGCCCGACTGGCGCGTCACTCGCGACGCGCTGGAAGCGGCGATCACGCCCAGGACCCGCATCCTGCTGATGAACAATCCGGTCAATCCGACCGGCATCGTGCTGCGTGAGGCGGAACTGGCGCTGCTGGCCGACCTGTGCGTCAGCCATGACCTGATCGCGCTGTGCGACGAAGTCTGGGAGGAGACCGTCTATGACGGCGTGCCCCATCGCCCGCTGATCGGCTTTCCCGGCATGCGCGAGCGCACGGTCAAGATCGGGTCGGCGGGCAAGATCTTTTCCGTCACCGGCTGGAAGGTCGGCTGGATGTGCGCCGCGCCGCCGATCGCCACCCTGCTCGCCCGCGCCCACCAGTTCCTGACCTTCACCACCCCGCCCAACCTGCAATGGGCGGTGGCACAGGGGCTGGGCTGGTCCGATGATTGGCTCGGCAACCAGCGCGCCGCCTATCAGGCGTCGCGTGATCGGCTGGCGGCGGGGCTCATCAGGGCAGGCTATGTCGTGCAGCCCAGCGGCGCCACCTGGTTCCTGTCGATCGACCTGCCCGCGTCGGGCATCGCGATGGACGATGTGATCTTCTGCGACCGGATCATCGACGAAGCCGGGGTGGCGGCGATCCCGATCTCCGCCTTCTACCCCGACGATCCGGTCACCCATCTGGTCCGCCTGTGCTTCTCCAAGTCGGACGCGACGCTGGATCAGGCGATCGAGCGGCTCGCCGCCTTCCGCGCGAGCCTTGGCTGACGCAGGATCGCCGCGCCCAGGATCAGCATGACGATCAGCAGCAGCGCCTGCGCCGCAAGGAAGGGCGGCTCGCTGCCGGTCGGCGCCAGCCGATTGAGCGTCGGCACCTTGAGGAAGCCCTGCACCACCAGCACGAACAGGTTGAGCCACAGGGCGATGGTCGCGGTCACCGCATAGACACTTCGCGCCCGCCCCCGCAGGCCAAGGCCGTAAAAGGCGGCGAAGGCGATAATCAGTACCAGCGTCGAGAGGATGCCGACGCCGATCGCCGGGGTGAAGCCGCGAAAGGGAAAGAGGAAGCCGGTCAGGCTGGTGAGCAGGGTCGTCACCAGGAACAGGCCCTGCACTTTTGGCAGGACATGCCCCTTGGCCATGGCCGGCAGGGCAACCAGACCGCTGACGATGCCGATCAGGCTGATCGCGACATGCAGAGCGATGAAGGCGGGAATGGAAAGACCGAGGATCATGATGCTTCTCCCTGGAAAATTCCCGTCACCCCCGCGAAAGCGGGGATGACAAAAGAGGTCAGCCGCTCACCCGATAACGGGGTGCCGCATCCTTGAGCGACAGGTTGGGCCGAAGCGCAGCCCGCGCGGCGAGATAGGCGTCGAGATCGGCATTGTCCGGCAGGGCCGGGATGGTGATCGCCTCGCCCATGTCGAGCCCGGCCAGCGCCGCGTCGACCATCACCTCGACATCCATCATCATGTGCGGCGGCAGGCCGGCCATCTGTTCCGCCGTCCAGATGGCGGTGCGGGTGATGCCGGGCAGCACTGCCTGCACCTTCACGCCCTTGCTGCCCAGTTCGACCTGCAGCGCTTCGGTAAAGGCCAGCACATAGGCCTTGCTTGCGGGATAAACGGCGGTGAAGCCGTCCGGCATCAGCGCCGTGACCGACGTGATGTTGATCAGCGTGCCTGCGCCCCTGGCCGCCAACCGCGGCGCAATGGCGCGGGACAGCCGCGTCACCGCCAGGATGTTGAGGTCGATGAGACCGGTGAGATAGGCCGGATCGGTCTCGACAAAGGCCTGTTCCCCGGCGATGCCGGCATTGTTGACGAGGCCAGTGATCGCGTCATCGTCGCGCAGCCGCGCCTCGACCCGCGCCAGATCGTCAGCTTGTGACAAGTCGGCGGCGATCACTTCCACGCTGACGCCGGCATCGGCGCGCAGGTGAGCGGCCAGCGCCTCCAGCTTTTCGGCGCGACGGGCGACCAGGATCAGATTGGCCCCGCGCCTGGCGAAGCGATCGGCATAAACGGCGCCGATACCGTCCGACGCGCCGGTGATGAGGATGGTGTCTTGGGTCATGGGATGTCTCCTTTGAAAGACTATTTTCCCGTTCGGGCTGAGCGAAGTCGAAGCCCTTGCCTGAGCGAAGCGAAGGCACCTCGCTCCGCTCGGTGGAACCCTTCGACTTCGCTCAGGGCGAACGGTATTTGTGTCAGCCGTTGATGAAATCGAGCAGGTCGGCGTTGAACCGGTCCTGGTGAGTCTGCGTCAGCCCATGGTCGGCGCTTTCATACACGATCAGCACCGCATCCGTAACGATCTTCACCGTCGACAGGGCAGCTGCGCCGATCGGCACGATCTGGTCGTCGTCGCCATGGAGGACGAGGGTAGGCACATCGACCTTCGCCAGGTCGGCATGGAAATCGCTTTCGGAAAAGGCGCGGATCGAGTCGAGTTGCCCCTTGAGGCCGCCCATCATCCCCTGCCGCCAGAATTCTTGCACGATGCCTTCGGAGATGACCGCGCCATCCCGGTTATAGCCGTAGAAGGGGATGGTCAGATCCCTGAAGAACTGGCTGCGATTGTCGAACGTGCCCTTGCGGATGCCGTCGAACACGTCGATCGGCAGACCGCCGGGATTGGCTTCGGTCTTCAGCATCAGCGGCGGGACCGCGCCGATCAGCGCCAGCTTGGCGACCCGGCTGGTGCCATGGCGGCCGATGTAGCGGGTGACTTCGCCGCCGCCGGTCGAATGACCGACCAGGATGATGTCAGACAGGTCCAGCGCCGCGATCAGATCGGCCAGATCGTCGGCATATTGGTCCATATTATTATTGTCCCACACCTGGTCCGACCGGCCATGGCTGCGGCGGTCATGGGCGATGGTGCGGAAGCCCTGATTGGCGAAATAGACCATCTGCGCGTCCCAGGCGTCGGCGCTGAGCGGCCAGCCATGGGAAAAGACGATCGGCTGGCCGTCCCGCGGTCCCCAATCCTTGTAGAAGATGCGGGTGCCGTCCTTGGTGGTGACGAAGTTGCTCATGTGAAATTCCCTTCTTCTGTTCCAGAAGGGCGCCTTCACGCCCTGTGCTTGCAGAATTACGGGCAATGGCCGAGGATCGGGATTGGCGGTTCCGACATTAAGCGGGCCGATTCCGACAAAGGACCAGCATATGGCCGACAGCAGCCTTCCGCGCGCCGAAGTGGGCATCTTGCTCTATCCGGGCTGTCAGCAGGCGATGGTCCATGGCATGACCGACCTGATCGACATTGCCGGGCAGTTCTCGGTTCAGCATGGCGGCCCGGTGGTGCGCGTCAGCCATTGGCAGATGGGCGATGACGGCTGCTTTGCCCGCAGCCATGACACGCATGAAGGATTGGGCGGCACGCCCGACATCTGGCTGGTCCCCGGTCGCCTGACCGGCGTGCCCGAGGCGGAGGAAGCCGCGCCCTATGCCCGCTGGCTGCTCGATCGCCATGCCGCCGGCGCTACCCTTGCCTCCAATTGCGGCGGCGCCTTCCTGCTGGCGGCGACCGGCCTGCTCGATGGTCGCCCCGCCACCACCCACTGGTGGTTCGCCGACGCCTTCCGCACCCGCTTCCCCGCCGTGAAGCTCGATTGCGACCGCATCGTCATCGACGATGGCGATATCATCACCGCCGGCGGGCTGATGGCCTGGACCGACCTTGGCATGCGGCTGGTCGACCGGCTGCTCGGCCCGACGGTGATGCTCGACACCGCCAAATTCCTGCTGATCGACACGGCCGGGCGCGAGCAGAAGCATTTCGCCCGTTTCCTGCCGCGCCTGACCCATGGCGACGAGCCGATCCTGAAGGTGCAGCACTGGCTCGCCGCGCGGGAAGCGAAGGCGGTCAGCGTCACCGAGATGGCGGCGCAGGCCGCGCTGGAGGAACGCACCTTCCAGCGCCGGTTCAAGGCGGCGACCGCCATGACCCCGATCGAATATGTCCAGCATCTGCGCGTGGCGCGGGCGCGCGAGCATCTGGAATTTACCCGGCGCACGATCGACCAGATCGCCTGGAGCGTCGGCTATGAGGATGCCGCCGCCTTCCGCAAGCTGTTCCACCGCCTGGTCGGCCTGTCGCCAGGCGACTATCGCGCCCGCTTCGCCGCGCCCAGCGCGCAGGCGGCATGACGGCAGGCATGAGGAAGGTTCTTGCGACCTTCGACGCGCCCCGCTAGGTTCCCGTTTCGTTCCCAAAAAGGATAGTTATGGACAGCCTCGCCGCCCTTCTCATTCCCGTCGCGCTGCTGATCGGCCTCGCCGTCGGCTGGCTGCTCAGGGGCAAGGCGCTGGCGCCGCTGACCGCCGAAAAGGCCGATCTGGCCGGCAAGCTCGACATCGCCACCGCCCAGCGCAACGGCGCGATCGCCGAACTGGCGGTTGAGAAGGAACGGGTCGCCCAGGGCATGAGCCAGCTCGCCCGGCTCGAATCCGCGCAGGCCGCCTCCGAACAGCGGATCGAGGCGCTGCAGGCCGCCGCCAGCCAGCGCATCGAGGCGATCCAGACCGAGCGCGAGGCCGCGCTGCGCGAACTGGCCGCGCTCCAGTCCGACATCCATGCCCGCACCCAGGCGTTCGAGCAGCAGATTGCGGCGCTCAAGGATGCCAAGGAACAGCTCTCCGCCCAGTTCAGCGAAATCGGCGGCAAATTGCTCGAATCCGCCCAGACCCAGTTCCTGACCCGCGCCGACCAGCGCTTCGCCCAGGCGAGCGAGAAGAGCGAGGCGCAGTTGAAGACGCTGCTCAACCCGGTCGAAACCACGCTCAAGCGCTATGAGGAAGGCCTCGCCCGCGTCGAGAAAGATCGGGTCGGCAGCTATGCCGAACTGCGCGAAGCGGTGCAGCAGGTGCATCTGGGCCAAGGCCAGGTGCGCGAGGAAACCGCCAAGCTGGTCAACGCGCTGCGCGCCGCGCCCAAGACCCGCGGCCGCTGGGGCGAACAGCAGTTCAAGAATCTCATCGAAACTGCCGGCCTTTCTCCCTTCGTCGACTTCAAGGAGGAAGTATCGGTCGCGGTCGAGGACGGCCGCCTGCGCCCCGACTTCGTCATCAACCTGCCGGGCGACCAGCAGATGGTGGTCGACGTCAAATGTTCGCTGGTCGCCTATCTGAACGCGGTCGATCAGGTCGATCCGGCGCTGCGCGACGCCCATATGCTCGATCATGCCCGCGCGATGCGCACCCATGCCGACGCGCTGGGGCGCAAGGCCTATTGGGAACAGTTCGACAAGGCCCCCGACTTCGTCATCATGTATGTGCCGGGCGACAATTTCGTCACCGCCGCGCTGGAGGCGGACATGGAGCTTTGGGAACGCGCCGCCAAGAATCGCGTCATCATCTGCGGTCCCGCCACCTTCCTGCCGCTCGCCCGCACGCTGGCAGGCCATTGGCGCCAGGCCAAGATGCAGGAACAGGCGCAGCAGGTCGGCCAGCTTGGCAAGGAACTCTATGAGCGCCTGTCCGTCGCCGCGACCCATTTGCGCAAGCTGGGCTCGGGCCTCAACAGCGCGGTCTCCAATTACAACAGCTTCATCGGCAGCTTCGAGACGCGCGTTCTCTCCACCGGGCGCAAGTTCCGCGATCTCGACATCGAGACCGGCGGCAAGGAGATCGAGGCGATGGAGCCGCTCGACGTCCTCGCCCGCGACGCCCAGGCCGAAGAGGCGCGCGCGCTGCCAGCGGCGGAATGAGCGCGGCGCGCCGGCCATTGCCGCCGGCGCCCGGCGCTGGCATGGCTGCCCCCATGAAAAAGATCGGCCTGCTTGGCGGCTCCTTCAATCCGGCGCATGGTGGGCATCGCGCCATTTCGCTGTTCGCCAGGGACGCTCTGGGTCTCGACGAAATCTGGTGGCTGGTGTCGCCCGGCAATCCGTTGAAGCCCGCCAGGGGCATGGCGCCGCTGCCCGTCCGCCTTGCCCATGCGCAGAAGATCGCCCGCCGTGCGCCGATTCGCGCCAGTGCGATCGAGCGGCAATTGGGCACGCGCTACACCGTCGACTCGCTGCGCGCGCTCCGCCAGCGCTACCCCCGCAACCGCTTCGTCTGGCTGATGGGCGCCGACAATCTGGCGCAATTTGGCCAATGGCGCGACTGGCGCGGCATTGCGCGACAGATGCCCATTGCCGTTATCGCCCGTCCGGGCTATGATGACGCTGCCCGTGGCTCTACGGCCATGAGCTGGCTGCGGCGCTTCGTCCGGTCCGCGCGCCAGAGTGCAGACTGGACGAATTGGAGACCACCGGCGCTCGTGCTATTGCGCTTTCGCCCTGATCCAAGATCGGCAACCCTGCTACGGCAGGCGGACCCCCTCTGGCATCGCGAATATGAAGCAACGTGTGTGCGCGATCCGCTCACGCGCCGGATGATCGTCTAGATTGGAGTTTAATTGACTAACCTCGCCCCTGCCAACGATACGGCGCCCGCCGCCGATAGCGTGGCCGCCCTGCACGCCCTTGTCATGCAGTCGCTCGACGACGACCAGGCGCAGGAAACCATCTCCATCCCCCTAGAAGGCAAGAGCAGCATCGCCGATCATATGGTGATCGCGAGCGGCCGTTCGTCGCGTCAGGTCGCGGCGATCGCCCAGCATCTGGCCGAACGGATCAAGAAGGCCACCGGCCGCTCCGCGCGGGTCGAAGGCCTGCCGGTCGCCGACTGGGTGCTGATCGATGCCGGCGACGTGATCGTCCATCTGTTCAAGCCGGAAGTGCGCAGCTTCTACAATCTGGAACGGATGTGGGGCTTCGTCGACGCACCGGTCGCGGGCAACGCCTGATCCTTGCCGTCGCGCCCTTCGACATGGGCGCGATGACAGGCTAGGAAGGAGCCATGCTCCTCCACATCATCGCGCGCGGCAAGATCGGGCGCTCGCCTGAAGCCGACCTGGTCGACCGCTATGTCAAGCGGCTGACCATGCCGCACAAGATCACCGAAATGCCCGACCGGGGCGGCAAGCTGCCGCCCGTCGGCCCCGGCACGGTGACGGTCATGCTCGACGAGAAGGGCAAGCAGCTTTCCTCGATGGACTTTGCCCGGCGGATCGAGGGCTGGCGCGACACCGGCACGCGCGAGATCCGCTTCCTGATCGGCGCGGCCGACGGCTTCGACGATGCCGAACGGACCAATGCCGACCTGCTGATCGCCTTTGGCGCCATGACCTGGCCGCACATGATCGCCCGCGCCATGCTGGCCGAACAGCTGTGGCGCGCCTGCTCGATCCTCGCCAACCACCCCTATCACCGCGAAGGCTGAGGCTCGACATGCCCGCGGCTTGCGCCTAGTCAAAGCCCTATCGGGCGGGACAAGCGGTTGAAGCGCAGCATCATCAACAACAGCATCACGGGCATCGCACTGGCCGGCATCTTGGCCCTTGTCGCCACGCGCCTGCCCGCCGCTAACGATGCCGCGATCATCCTGCCTGGCACCGCCGGCACCACGCTGGCACAGGAACAGAAGGCGCTGCGCGACGCCCGCCGCCAGTCGGTGGAGGCCGCCGACCGTTCGGTCCGGCTGGAACGGCAGGCCGGCATGGCCCGTGACGAGGCCGAACAAGCCGGCCGCCGCGCCGCCGCCATGGCCGCCCGTATCCAGCAGGCCGAGGCCGATGTGCAGGCCGCCCAGGCCCGCATCGCCATCATCGCCCGCATGCAGCGCGCCCAGGCCGCGCGCCTCGCCGCCCGGCAGGAACCGGTGGTGCGCCTGACCGCCGCGCTGCAGATGATGAGCCGCCGTCCGCTCGCCCTTGCCCTCGTCCAGCCCGGATCGATCAGCGACGCCGTCCATATGCGCGCGGTGCTGGGACAGGTGCTGCCGGTGATCGAGCAGCGCACCGCCGGTCTGCGCGCCGAGCTGGACCGCAGCCGTGCGATCCGCGCCACCGCCCAGCAGGCCGCCGACGCCCTGACCAAGAGCCGCCGCGACCTCACCGATCGCCAGGCCGAGCTGCGCCAGCTCGAAACGCAAAAGCGCGTCGCCGCCCGCGACTATCGCGCCAATGCCGGGCTGGAGAGCGAACGCGCGCTGGCGCTGGGCGAGAAGGCGCGTGACATTGTCGACCTGATGGACCAGCTGGAGGTGGCGAGCGACCTGCGCGATCGCCTCGCGCAACTGTCCGGTCCGGTGCTGCGGCCCGCCCGCCCCGACCGGGCCGGCGCCCCTGCCCCCGACCGCGAGACGCTGGACAGCGGCCCGCCGCCCTATCGCCTGCCCGTCGTCGGCCAGCTCGTCACCGGCATGGGCGAGGTGAATGACGGCGGCGTGCGATCGCGCGGCCTGACCCTGGTGACCCAGGCCGGCGCCCAAGCAGTCGCGCCGACCGCCGGCCGCATCGCCTTTGCCGGCCCCTATCGCGGCTATGGCCAGATCCTCATCATCGACCATGGCCAGGGCTGGACCACCCTCATCACCGGCCTGCACCGTGTCACCGCTCAGGTCGGCGAGAGTGTGCGCCAGGGCGACCCGGTCGGCCTCACCGCCGCCCAGGGCCGCCCCACCGTCACCGTCGAACTGCGCCGCAACGGCCGTCCGGTGGACATCGTGCCGCTGGTGGGACTGGGCTAACGCAATCGCAAGACTTGCCGCTTACGCCTGCTTGGGTGAACGCTCATACGCCCTTGCCCTTGCCCGCACATGAGATCTGGCCCGATCTGTGGCAGAGCGCCAGTGCTTGGCGGGGACGAATGATCGAAGAGTTTGCTCGCGCCGAGGCCGCCGTGACCGAGGCGTTGATCCAGCTTTCCAATGTCCCGATCAAGGGCAAGAACATCAATCTGCCCCATCTTGTGGGCCAGCGATTTGCCGCACTGGCCAAGGCCATCGGCACCGACGGCCCATTTGCCGTTGAAGGCAAGGCACTAGCCAAGGCCCTGGAAGAGTTCATCGCCTTTGAAACGCTGCGCGCGACCTTGTGCCATGGCACGCAGACCGTCACCGTCGATCACAAGGGCCGATGGCACGTCACATTGCGCTTGCAGATATTGCGAGGCGGCAAAGCCTTGCGCGAGACGCTGGTGCTCGACGAAAACGAAGCCATCGAACGTTGCAAAATGATACATGCGGCGCGGCAACGGCTGGAGTCCAAGATCAGCCTCATGATCAGCGGCCTAGCCCGACAAGGGGGAAATCAAACCCATTAACCCCACGCTCATCGACGCCAGGCAACATTGGTCGAAGCGCGCTTTTGCGTTGGATAGCGAATCGACGTATATCGATCCCTTGATGCGGACTCCAAGGACAGCCATGAAATCCACCTTCCTGCAGGGCGCGGTCGCGCTCGGCGCGCTTGCGCTCATCCCCGCCACCACCGCGGCGCTCGCCGATGGCGAGGCATCGAGCTACAAGGCGCTCGACGAATTCATGGACGTCTTCCAGAAGGTCCGCAGCGACTATGTCGAGAAGGTCGACGACGAAAAGCTGATCAAGGGCGCGATCGACGGCATGCTCGCCAGCCTCGATCCGCACAGCAGCTTCCTCGATGCGCGCGATTTCCAGAATCTGCGCACCCAGACCGAGGGCAGCTATGGCGGCCTTGGCCTGTCGGTCACGCAGGAGGATGGCGCGGTCAAGGTGATCGCCCCGACCCAGGACACGCCGGCCTGGCGCGCCGGGATCAAGGCGGGCGACTATATCACCCATATTGACGGCCAGCTCATCTATGGCGGCACGCTGGACGAGGCGGTGGACAAGATGCGCGGCGCACCGGGCACCAGCATCAAGCTGACCATCGTGCGCACCGGCCGCGACAAGCCGATCGACCTGACCCTCACCCGCGAGATCATCGAGATCAAGCCGGTGAAGTGGGAAGTGAAGAATAATATCGGCGTCATCAACATCGTCAGCTTCTCGGCCAATACCGGCGCCGATGTCCGCTCGGCGATCCGCAGCATCGACAAGAGCCTGGGCCACAAGCCGACCGGCTATATCCTCGACCTGCGCTCCAATCCCGGCGGCCTGCTGGACGAAGCGGTGTCGACCAGCGACGTCTTCCTGGAGCGTGGCGAGATCGTGTCGCAGCGCGGCCGCAACAAGGGCGATGTCGAACGCTATTATGCCAAGCCCGGCGATGACGCGAAGGGCCTGCCGGTGATCGTGCTGGTCGATGCGGGCTCCGCCTCGGCCTCCGAAATCGTCGCCGGCGCGCTGCAGGACCAGCATCGCGCGCTCATCATGGGCGAACGCAGCTTCGGCAAGGGCTCGGTCCAGACCATGTTGCCGCTGTCGAACACCACCGCGCTCAAGCTCACCACCGCGCGCTACTTCACGCCATCGGGCCGCAGCGTGCAGGAAGGCGGCATCCAGCCGGACATCAAGGTGCCGCAGCTCAGCGACCCGGATTACAAGGATCGCCCCAAGTTCCGCGAAAGCGACCTGCGCCGGCACCTGATCAATGAGATCAAGACCGACGACGCCGCGCTGGAAGAGGACAGCAAGGAAGATCCGCGCTTCGCCCAGACCGCCGAGGAGCTGAAGAAGAAGGGGATCGAGGACTTCCAGCTCGATTATGCGCTCAAGACCATTTCCCGCCTCGCCGGCACGCCGGGCGCCACCATCGCCCAGGCGCAGCAGGCCGCTGCGCGCAAGCCCGGCGCGAAATGAATCGTGCCCGTTCGGATGACCGGACGGGCAAGTTCAGCATGACGAAAGGCGGACAAGGGTTTAAGCGGGCGATATGAACAGCTTGTCCCCCGCCCTGGGCCGCGCCCGCCTGCTTGCCCTGCTCGTGCCCGTGATCGCGCTGGGCACGGCCTATGCCTCCCAATATCTAGGCGGGCTGCATCCGTGCGAAATGTGCTGGTGGCAGCGTTATCCCCATATGGTGGCGATCCCGCTGGCGCTGGTCGCCTATGCGCTGCGCGGCCGCGCCTGCATGAGCGGCCTGTTCGCCGGTTTCGCCGGCATCGCCATCGGCATCAGCGGCGCCATCGGCCTGTTCCATGCCGGGGTCGAATATGGCTGGTGGGAAGGACTGACCGCCTGCTCGACCACGCCGACCGGCGGCAGCAGCACCGATATTTTGAGCCAGATCATGGCAACGCCGATCACCCGCTGCGATGTTGCGCCCTGGAGCCTCTTCGGCATTTCGCTGGCAGGCTATAACGGCCTCTTGTCGGGCGCGGCCGCGCTCGCCATCTTGGCCCTGCTGCTGAAAGCGAGGAAGGCATGAGCGCCACCAAGGATTTCCCGCGTCCCGGACGTCGCACCAACGTAACCGATCGCGCCTCCATGGTGCGCGTCGACCAGGCCGGCGAATTCGGCGCGGTGCGCATCTATGCCGGGCAGCTTGCGGTGATGGGCGATCGCCATCCCTATGGCCGGCTGATCGCCGGCATGGCCGCGCAGGAGGAACGTCATCGGGCCGCCTTCGACGCGCTGATCGCCAAGCGCGGCGTGCGCCCGACCGCGATCCACCCGATCTGGAATGTCGCCGGCTTCGCGCTGGGCGCCGTGACCGCCGCGATGGGACCGAAGGCCGCCATGGCCTGCACCGCCGCGATCGAGACCGAGATCGACCTTCATTATGAGGAACAGTTGCAGCAACTGGGCGAGGATGATCCGGAACTCTCTGCCCTGATCAAAGATTTCCAGGCGGAGGAGGTCGAGCATCGCGACGCCGCCATCGCCCATGGCGCGGAACAGGCCCCGGCCTATCCGCTGCTGTCCGGCGCGATCCGCCTGGGTTGCCGCGCCGCCATCGCGCTTTCGAAGCGCATCTGAACAAGGGACGGACCGATGATGAAGACCCCGTTGATCGCTCTGGCCGCCGGCCTGATGCTGGGCACCGCCGCCCCCGCGCTCGCACAGCAGGACAGCGCCCCCACGGCCGCCACCAGCACCGGCTCCGAAAAGGTCAATCTGGTCATCGTCTATGGCGATGATGCCTGTCCCCAGAGCCAGGGCGACGGCATCGTCGTCTGCGCGCGCAAGGGCGAGGAGGAACGCTACCGCATTCCCGAGCCGCTGCGCGGCGATCCGAACAAGCCCAGCAACCAGGCCTGGGGCGAGCGGGTGAAGTCGATGGAATATGTCGGCCGCGACGGCACCGAAAGCTGCTCGCCGGTCGGCGGTGGCGGCGCCACCGGCTGCTTCGCCAAGCTGTCGCGCCTGGCCAAGGCGGAACGGCAGCAGGCCGACAATGCCAGCTGGAAGGATCTGGTCGAAGCCGAGCGCGCCAGGCGCCTGTCGACTATCGACGCCGACAGCGAAGCGATCGAAAAGCGCGTTCTGGCCGAGGAAAAGGCCGACGCCGATGCCAAGAAGGCGCAGGAACAGGAAGTCCCGCCCCGGCCGTGACGGCATGGGGCGTCCTGCGGCGTCTGTTCATATCGATCCCGCGCCAGTGCAGCGCGGGACGAACGGGGTGCAACCGGGGCGAATGAAGGAATTGATGATGCGTCTCCCCCGCCCCCTGCTGATCGCCGGCCTGGCCGCGCTGGCCCTGCCCGCTGCGCCCGCCGTCGCCCAGGATGATCCGCCGCAGAAGATCTTCAACCTCATCGTCTATGGCGATGATCCCTGCCCGACCGGCGAGGGCGAGGAAATCGTGGTCTGCGCCCGCAAGCCCGAATCCGAACGCTATCGCATTCCCAAGAAGCTGCGCGAAAAGCCCGAAGAAGTGGGTGGCCCCGGCTGGGGCAGCCAGGTCGCGACGATGGAACAGACCCAGCGCCAGATCCTGCCCAACAGTTGCTCGGCCATCGGCAGCAACGGCTTCACCGGCTGCACCGCCCAGATGCTGCAACAATGGTTCGCCGAACGGCGGATGCAGCAGAGCAGCAGCACGCCCTGAGCGCTTTTCCTAGCGCGGATACAGCCCGTCCATATGCGCCAGGCTCTGCACGATCAGCGCCTCCAGCGCGCCCATGTCGATATCGGCCAGCCGCTTGACATAGAGGCAGCCCTTGCCGCGCCGATGCTTGCCCAATGCCAAGACATCGGCGTCGTCGAGACCGGCCAGATAGAAGACCAGTTCCGCCTTGCGCGGCGCAAAGCCGATCCGGCACATGTCGCCCTCGCGCCCGCTGTCATAGCGGTAATGATAGCGGCCAAAGCCGATGATGCTCGGTCCCCACAGCCGTGGCGGCTCGCCCGACAGCCGCGCCATCAACGCCGCGACGACCCGGCCATCCGCCTGCCGCTCGGCCGGTTCGACCGTGTCGAGATAGGCAGCGACATCCGCCGCCGTCTCCATGGTCTTGTTCTCACCCGTCGCCATCGGCTTGCCTTTCGCGGCCTGTCCGACTACAGGCTAGCGCGTCATCTGGGGAGTAGCCAGCCGTTCCGCTGACGGGACGGGCCATATGTCAACATATTTGGCCGAGAGGCCATGGCATATGGGATGCGGTATCAGCCGCATCGGGCGAGACCAATGGCATCGGCTTCCCAGTCCGGCCGGGCGGGGAAGACGGTGGCATTGTGTCTTTTGTCAGAGCCCGGCCCGGACGTTCTTCATGGAAGCCTTCCTCACCTCCACCGCCCTCGTCGCGCTTGCCGAAATGGGCGACAAGACGCAGTTGCTGGCCATGCTGCTCGCCACCCGCTTTCGCAAGCCGGTGCCGATCATCCTGGGCATCTTCGTCGCCACCATCGCCAATCATTTCCTCGCCGCGCTGGTCGGCCATTCGATCGCCGGGGTGCTGACCCAGCCCTGGTTCCGCTATGCCGTGGCGGGCAGCTTCATCGCCATGGCGCTCTGGACGCTGGTGCCCGACAAGATCGACGAGGATGCGCCGCTCAAGGCCCCGTCCAAGGCCGGCGTGTTCGTGACCACGCTCGTTGCCTTCTTCCTGGTCGAAATGGGCGACAAGACGCAGGTGGCGACCGTGGCGCTGGGCGCCCAGTTCGACAATCTGCTTGCCGTCACCGCCGGCACCACCTGCGGCATGATGCTGGCCAATGTCCCGGCCGTGCTGTTCGGCGAAGCACTGGCGAAGCGCGTGCCGATGCGCGCGCTGCAGATCGGTGCGGCCCTGCTCTTCCTTCTCTTGGGCCTTTGGATGATCGCCGGACTGCAGGGCTGGATCGGCTGATTGGCTGGTCGCGTTTTCGCAAGCGTCGGGTGATGCCACCCGATTAGAAAACGCTCCAGAAATCGGAACACCGCCGCCGGCGGGCGGTTGTCAGCGGGCGGCGGAAGTTGCAAGGGAAACGGCACGAACTTTCCCCTTTTCGAACAGCATGGGACGCGCGTGATGAAGGACAATCTGGTAACCATCTTCGGCGGCGGCGGCTTTCTCGGGCGCCAGGTCGCCCAGACGCTGATGGCACGCGGCGCGCGCGTCCGCATCGCCCAGCGCGACCTCGCCAATTCGGTCAAGGTGAAGGCGCTCGGCAATCTGGGCCAGACCCAGTTCGTCGCGGCCAATATCCGCAAGCCCGACACCGTCGCCCGTGCCTTGCACGGCAGCGACATCGTCATCAACCTGGTCGGCATATTGAGCGGCGATTTCGACGCCATCCAGCATGAGGGCGCCGCCAATGTCGCCCAGGCGGCGGCCGCTGCCGGCGTCACCGCGCTGGTCCATGTCTCGGCGATCGGCGCCGACGCCAACAGCCCCTCGGCCTATGGCCGGTCCAAGGCTGCGGGCGAAGCCGCCGTGCTGGCCGCCTTCCCGACCGCGACCATCGTGCGCCCGTCGATCATCTTCGGCCAGGAAGACCAGTTCCTCAACCGCTTCGCCGGCGTCGCCAGCAGCGGCCCGGTCGTGCCGGTGATCGGCGCCGCCACCAAATTCCAGCCCGTCTATGTCGGCGACGTTGCCGAGGCGATCGCCAACGCGGCGCAGCAGCCCGGCGTCTTTGGCGGCAAGACCTTCGAACTCGCCGGCCCGCAGGTCATGAGCATGAAGGAAATCAACGCCTGGGTCGCCAAGGCGATCGGCCGTGGCGACAAGCCGCTGGCCGAGGTGCCCGGTGCCTTCGCCTCACTGCTGGCGATGCTGCCCGGCGGCCCGATCACCCGCGACCAGCTTGCCATGCTGGGCCAGGACAATGTCGCCGCGCCCGGCACGCCGGGCCTTGAGGCGCTAGGCGTCGCGCCCACGCCGATGGCCGCGGTCGCCGAACGCTGGATGGTCCCCTATCGCAAGCATGGCCGCTTCGCCGGCCGCGTGAAGGCCTGATCCATTCCCGCCATCGGCTCGACGGGCCGATGATCGGCCACGACCGGCCGTGGCCATGCCGCTTTGCCTTTTCGCTGCACTGCGGCATGGTGCATCCCTGACATATAGGCATTGCCCGGCCCTCTCCCTTCGCGGGGGGAGGGCTTGGCTTATGCGCCCCCTGCTTGAGGATCCGACATCCCCATGGACATGCATTATCTGACGGTCATCCTGCTCGGCATCGTGGAGGGATTGACCGAATTTCTCCCCGTGTCCTCGACCGGCCATCTCATCCTGGCGAGCGAACTGCTCGGCTATGATGCGTCGGTTTGGGCGATGTTCAACGTCATGATCCAGCTCGGTGCGATCCTCGCCGTCGTCGTCCTCTACTGGCGCACCTTCTGGGCGGTGGCCATGGGCCTGCTCCGCCTCGACCCGGTCAGCATCCGCTTCGTGCGCAACCTGCTGGTCGCCTTCATCCCCGCCGTCGTCATCGGCCTTGCCCTGCACGATTATATCGACACGCTGCTCGGATCGCCCCGCGTGGTCGCGGTCGCGCTGGTGGTCGGCGGCGTCGCCATCCTGGTGATCGAACGCCTGATCAGGGAACAGCGCTTCCACGGCATCGCCGACATTCCGCTGGTCCGCGTCATCGGCATCGGCTTCATCCAGTGCCTCGCCATGGTGCCGGGCGTCAGCCGCTCGGGCGCGACCATCATGGGCGCGCTGACCCTGGGCGTCGAACGCCGCACCGCCGCGGAGTTCAGCTTCTTCCTCGCCATCCCGACCATGCTCGGCGCCTCGACGCTGGAACTGCTCAAGAAGGGCGACCAGCTCACCAGCGCCCAGGTCGGCTGGGACAGCATCGCGCTCGGCTTCATCGTCTCCTTCATCGTCGCGCTGCTGGTGATCAAATGGTTCGTCGGCCTGGTGTCGCGCCATGGCTTCGCACCCTTTGCCTGGTATCGAATCATGGCCGGCATCGGCGCACTTGTCTGGCTCAGCCTGAGATAAGGCCGATACGGACCTAATATTTGAAAGATAATTACAGCGCCGCGACAGTCTTTTCCCAAACCGCCAGATAATAGGTCAGCTTAACTGCCCTAAATGCCAGAATCCGCGTGACTCCGCGGGTTTTCCTGCTATGCGCACTGCAAACAATCGTTGCAGGGAAATGCCATGGCTGAAAATCCGATGCTGAAGTTCGTGGGCAAGGAACAGGCCTATCCGGAAAAGCGCGGCGCTGATGCGCGCGCCGAGGACTTTCTGGAAATCAGCAAGTCCTTCATTCTGGACAAGGCCGAGGAACAGGCGTCGCGCTGCTCGCAATGCGGCGTGCCCTATTGCTCGACCCATTGCCCGCTGCACAATCATATCCCCGACTGGCTGCGCCTGACCGCCGAAGGGCGCCTGCGCGAAGCCTATGAACTGTCGAACCTGACCAGCACCATGCCGGAAATCTGCGGCCGCATCTGCCCGCAGGACCGTCTGTGCGAAGGCAATTGCGTGATCGAATTTTCCGGCCACGGATCGGTCACCATCGGCTCGGTGGAAAAGTTCATCACCGACACCGCCTGGAAGGAAGGCTGGGTCGAACCGCTCGTCCCCGGCGCCGCGCGCGGCCAGTCGGTCGGCGTCATCGGTGCCGGCCCCGCCGGCCTCACCACCGCCGAATATCTGCGCGTCGCGGGCTATGAAGTCCATGTCTATGACCGGCATGACCGCGCCGGCGGCCTGCTGACCTATGGCATCCCCGGCTTCAAGCTGGAAAAGGATGTCGTCATGCGCCGCGTCCAGCGCCTCAAGGACGGCGGCATCATCTTCCACGAAGGGTTCGAGGTCGGCCGTGACGCCAGCATGGAACAGTTGCGTGCGAAGCATGACGCGATCCTGATCGCCACCGGCGTCTACAAGGCCCGCGACATCAAGGCGCCGGGCGTCGGCGCACCGGGCGTGGTCAAGGCGCTCGACTATCTCACCGCCTCCAACAAGGCGGGCTTCGGCGATGCCGTGCCCGGCCATGAGGATGGCACCCTGCTCGCCACCGGCAAGAATGTCGTCGTGATCGGCGGCGGCGACACCGCGATGGACTGCGTCCGCACCGCCATCCGCCAGGGCGCCAAGTCGGTGAAGTGCCTCTATCGCCGCGACCGCGACAATATGCCCGGCTCGCAGCGCGAAGTCGCCAATGCCGAGGAGGAAGGCGTCGAGTTCGTCTGGCTGACCGCCCCGATCGCCTTCGAGGGCACGGAGCATGTCACCGGCGTCAAGGTCACCAAGATGCGCCTGGGTTCGCCCGACGCATCGGGCCGCCGCGCGCCCGAGCCCGATCCGGGCAGCGAGCATACGCTGGAAGCCGATCTGGTCATCAAGGCGCTGGGCTATGATCCCGAAGACCTGCCTCGCCTGTTCGGCGCCGACGACCTGTCGGTCACCCGCTGGGGCACGCTGCGCGTCGATCACAAGACGATGATGACCAGCATGGACGGCGTCTTCGCCGCCGGCGACATCGTGCGCGGCGCATCGCTGGTGGTCTGGGCCATTCGCGACGGCCGCGACGTGACCGACCATATGCACAAATATCTCAAGGCCAAGGCCGTCGCCGCCGCCAGCGAGAAGGTTGCCGCCTGATGCGCCTCGCCTTCCTGTCCCTGTTGCTGCTGGCGGCCCCGGTCGCCGTGCAGGCGCAGACGCCGGTGGCGCCTGTAGCCGCCGAGCAGCCGGTCGATCCGGCGCTACTCGCCAAGGCGCAGCCGATCGCGACCCTCATCCTGCCCGACGGCACGATGGAAAAGATGATGGGCCCGATGATGCAGAAGATGATGGGCCCGATGATGGACAGCATGACCAAGATGCCCATCCGCGAGTTCCTGAAGGTCGGCGGCATCGACCCCGAACGGGCCGAAGGTCTGGGCGAAGGCACGATGGAGGAAATGATGGCGATCCTCGATCCCAATTTCCGCAAGCGGATGGACGTGATCGTCAACACCATGATGCCCGCCATGGGCCGCTTCATGGGCCGTTACGAACCGGACATGCGCGCCGGCATGGCGGAGGCTTTTGCCTATCGCTACAATGCCACCGAGCTGGATCAGATCGCCGCCTTCCTGAAGACGCCGACCGGCGCCAAGTTCGGCGAGGGCTTCATGCAGCTGGCAACCGACCCCCATTATATCGGCCGCATGCAGAAGATCATGCCCGACATGATGAAGGCCATGCCGGAGATCATGCAATCCTCCCAGGCCGAACTCGCCAAGCTACCCAAGCCGCGCACCTATAAAGACCTGACCAAGGCCGAACGCGACCGCCTCACCGCATTGCTCGGGGCGGACACGCAAAAGGCAAACTGACGATCGACGCCGGCACGCCGGCACCAACAGAATGAAGGCGGCCGTGCCCCAAGAAGGGGACGGCCAGATGCAAGGGTAAGTCATCATGACCGACACCAATTTCATGGCCAGCCCCGAAGAGCGCGCACGCATCGCTGCCGAGGGCATGTATCATCCCGAGATGGAGGGCGATGCCTGCGGCGTCGGCCTGGTCGCCGCCACCGACGGCCGGCCCAGCCGCCGCGTCGTTTCTTCCGCGATCGATGCGCTGAAAGCCGTGTGGCACCGCGGCGCGGTCGACGCCGATGGCAAGACCGGCGATGGCGCCGGCATCCATGTCGACCTGCCGGTCCGCTTCTTCGACGATGCGATCGCCGATTCGGGCCACAAGCCGCTGCCCAACCGCCTCGCCGTCGGCATGATCTTCCTGCCGCGCACCGACCTCAGCGCGCAGGAAACCTGCCGCACCATCGTCGAAGCCGAGATCATCGACGCGGGCTACACCATCTATGGCTGGCGCCAGGTGCCGGTCGACGTCTCCGTCATCGGCGAGAAGGCGCAGCGCACCCGTCCCGAGATCGAGCAGATCATGATCGCCGGCCCGATGCCGGAGGAACGCGACGTCGGCGAGTTCGAGAAGGATCTCTACCTGATCCGCCGCCGCATCGAGAAGAAGGTGATCGAAGCGCAGATCAGCGATTTCTACGTCTGCTCGCTGTCGTGCCGCTCGATCATCTACAAGGGCCTGTTCCTCGCCGAATCGCTGTCGGTCTTCTATCCGGACCTGCAGGATGAGCGGTTCGAGAGCCGCGTCGCCATCTTCCACCAGCGCTATTCGACCAACACCTTCCCGCAATGGTGGCTGGCCCAGCCGTTCCGCACCCTCGCCCATAATGGCGAGATCAACACGATCCGCGGCAACAAGAACTGGATGAAGAGCCACGAGATCAAGATGGCTTCGCTGGCCTTTGGCGAGCAGTCGGAAGACATCAAGCCGGTGATCCCGGCCGGCGCGTCGGATACCGCCGCACTGGACGCCGTGTTCGAGGCGATCTGCCGCTCGGGCCGCGATGCGCCCACGGCCAAGCTGATGCTGGTGCCCGAGGCATGGCAGGCGGAAAGCGCCGAACTGCCCAAGGCGCATGCCGACATGTATGAATATCTCGCCTCCGTGATGGAGCCGTGGGACGGCCCGGCCGCGCTCGCGATGACGGACGGCCGCTGGGTCGTGGCCGGCGTCGACCGCAACGCGCTGCGCCCGCTGCGCTACACGCTGACCGGCGACAATCTGCTGATCGTGGGTTCGGAAACCGGCATGGTCGTCGTGCCCGAAACCACCATCGTCCAGAAGGGCCGCATGGGTCCGGGCCAGATGATCGCGATCGATCTGCAGGAAGGCGAAGTCTATGACGACCGCGCGATCAAGGATCGCATCGCGGGCGAGCGCCCCTATGGCGACCTGATCAAGGACTTCCTCGACATCACCGACCTGCCCGACGTCCCCACCGCCCTGCCGGCATGGGACAAGGCGGAACTGACCCGTCGTCAGGTCGCGGCCAACATGACGCTGGAGGATATGGAACTGATCCTCGCGCCGATGGTGGAGGATGCCAAGGAAGCGATCGGCTCGATGGGCGACGACACGCCGCTGGCGGTCATCTCCGACAAGCCGCGCACCATCAGCCATTTCTTCCGCCAGAATTTCAGCCAGGTCACCAACCCGCCGATCGACCCGTTGCGCGAACGGCATGTGATGAGCCTCAAGACGCGCTTCTCCAACCTCCACAACATCCTGGAGGAAGATGCGCAGAACAGCCATGTGCTGGTGCTGGAATCGCCGGTGCTCAACAGCGCCGAATGGGCGCGGCTCAAGGCCTATTTCGGCCCGGCCGTGGCCGAAATCGACTGCACCTTCCCCTCGACCGGCGGCCAGGAACAGCTGCGCGCGGCGATCGCCCGCATCCGTGAGGAGGCCGAGCAGGCGGTGCGCGAAGGGCGCAGCGAACTGTTCCTGACCGACGAGCGTGCCGGGCAGGACCGGGTCGCGATCCAGGGCGTGCTGGCGGCCGCGGCCGTCCACACCCATCTCGTCCGCAAGGGCCTGCGCAGCTATGCGTCGATCAACGTGCGGTCGGCCGAAGCGCTCGACACCCATTATTTCGCGGTGCTGATCGGCGTCGGCGCAACAACGGTAAACGCCTATCTGGCCGAAGCCAGCATCGCCGATCGCCACGCCCGTGGCCTGTTCGGCGACCTGACCCTCGATCAGTGTTTCGAGCGTCAGCGCACCGCGATCAACGAGGGTCTGCTCAAGATCATGTCCAAGATGGGCATCGCGGTCGTCAGCTCCTATCGCGGCGGCTATAATTTCGAAGCGGTCGGCCTGTCGCGCGCCCTGGTCAACGATCTCTTCCCCGGCATGCCGGCGAAGATTTCGGGCGAAGGCTATGCCTCCCTCCACTATTCGGCGATGCTGCGCCACGACAAGGCCTATGACAGCGCGGTCGTCCGCCTGCCGATCGGCGGCTTCTATCGCCAGCGCAACGGCGGCGAGGCCCATGCCTATTCCGCCCAGCTGATGCACCTGCTGCAAACCGCCGTCGGCACCGACAGCTATTCGACCTATCTGCAATTCTCGCGCGGCGTGCGCGACCTGCCACCGGTCTATCTTCGCGACCTGATGGAGTTCAACTTCGCCCGCGAGGCGGTGCCGATCGACGAGGTCGAAGCCACCACCGAGATCCGCAAGCGCTTCGTGACGCCGGGCATGTCGCTGGGTGCGCTCAGCCCCGAAGCGCATGAGACGCTGGCGATCGCCATGAACCGCATCGGCGCCAAGGCGGTGTCGGGCGAGGGTGGCGAGGATGCCGCGCGCTTCAAGCCCTATGAGAATGGCGACAACGCCAATTCGGTCATCAAGCAGATCGCGTCGGGCCGCTTCGGCGTCCATGCCGAATATCTGGGCTCCGCCGAGGAAATCGAGATCAAGGTCGCACAGGGCGCCAAGCCCGGCGAGGGCGGCCAGCTGCCCGGCTTCAAGGTGACCGAATTCATCGCCCGCCTGCGTCACTCGACGCCCGGCGTGACGCTGATCTCGCCGCCGCCGCACCATGACATCTACTCGATCGAGGATCTCGCGCAGCTCATCTATGACTGCAAGATGATCAACCCGCGCGCCCGCGTCTGCGTCAAGCTGGTCAGCCAGGCCGGCATCGGCACGGTCGCGGCCGGCGTTGCCAAGGCGCATGCCGACGTCATCCTGGTCGCCGGCCATGTCGGCGGCACCGGCGCCAGCCCCCAGACCTCGATCAAATATGCCGGCACGCCCTGGGAAATGGGCCTGTCGGAAGCCAATCAGGTGCTGACCCTCAACGGCCTGCGCCACCGCGTGAAGCTGCGCACCGATGGCGGCCTCAAGACCGGGCGCGACATCGTCATCGCCGCGATCCTGGGCGCCGAGGAATTCGGCATCGGCACGCTGTCGCTGGTCGCCATGGGCTGCATCATGGTGCGCCAGTGCCACAGCAACACCTGCCCCGTGGGCGTCTGCGTGCAGGATGAGAAGCTGCGCCAGAAGTTCACCGGCACGCCGGAGAAGGTCATCAACCTGATGACCTTCATCGCCGAGGAAGTGCGCGAGATCCTGGCCCGCCTTGGCTTCCGCAGCCTCGACGAAGTGATCGGCCGCACCGAACTGTTGAAGCAGGTCAATCGCGGCGCCGAGCATCTCGACGATCTCGACCTCAACCCGATCCTGGCCAAGGTCGATGCGCCCGACGAGCATCGCCGCTTCAGCCTGCCCCAGTGGCGCAATGAAGTGCCCGACAGCCTCGACGCGCAGATGATGAAGGATGCCCGCGCCGTGTTCGAGCGCGGCGAGAAGATGCAGCTGACCTACACGGTGCGCAACACGCACCGCGCCGTCGGCACCCGCCTCTCCTCCGCCGTGACCGAAAAGTTCGGCATGTCGACCTTGGCGGACGGCCATCTGACCGTGCGGCTGCGCGGCTCGGCCGGCCAGTCGCTCGGCGCCTTCCTCTGCAAGGGCATCACCCTCGAAGTGTTCGGCGACGCCAACGACTATGTCGGCAAGGGCCTGTCGGGCGGCATCATCAAGGTGCGCACCACCGTCTCCTCGCCGCTCTCGTCGAAGGACAACACCATCCTTGGCAACACCGTCCTCTACGGCGCGACCAGCGGCAAGCTGTTCGCGGCGGGCCAGGCCGGCGAGCGCTTCGCGGTCCGCAATTCGGGCGCGAAGGTGGTGGTCGAAGGATGCGGCGCCAATGGCTGCGAATATATGACCGGCGGCACCGCCGTGATCCTGGGCAAGACCGGCGCCAATTTCGGCGCGGGCATGACTGGCGGCATGGCCTTCATCCTCGACGAGGATGGCAGCTTCCCGAGCCGCGCCAACCCGGAAAGCATCGTCTGGCAGCGTCTGGACAGTGCCCATTGGGAAGGCGAGCTGAAGGCGCTGATCGCCGAACATGCGGTCGCGACCGACAGCAAATGGTCGAACACCATCCTGGAGGATTGGGATCGCTGGCGCCGCTACATCTGGCAGGTCTGCCCGAAGGAAATGGTCAATCGCCTGGCCCATCCGCTGAGCGACGCATCGACCCCGGTCGCTGCCGAATAATTACTGCGGCAAGCCCGCCTCTGCCGGTTCTGCGGGGACCGGCGGGGGCGGCGCCGTCGTCGCCGCGACCGGCCTCAGCGCCGATCCCGGTTCCACCTCGCCCGCCGCGAATCGCTCGATCCGCGGCGGCAGGCGATCGACCCGCACCGTCGGCTGCGGCAGCGGCGGGTCACCCAGCGCCGCCGATTCGACCGGCTGTTCCTCTTCCGCCAGATAGTCGCGCACCGCCGGATCGCGCGATTCGCCAATCATGCCATCGGCATCCAGCCCCGCCATGTCGGCCTGCATCCGCCGTTCCTCCAGGGTCGGTCCGCATCCGGTGCAGGTCACGAATGCCGGTCCGCGCTCGGCCTCCGGCAAATTCGGCACCGCCGCCATGTCGCCGCTGTCCAGTTCCGCCTCCAGCGCAGGCCGCACCGGCTTTTGCGGGCTGGTGACATAGGCGCCCAGGCCCAGCCCCATCACGGCGGCGGCCACCATAGCGCCGCCCGATCCCACCCAGAAATGCAACGACATGGGGCCAGCCCCCTTTCGCAACCGACTTTCTGCCAAACAAAGATAACGTTGATGCCGATCACTGGTTGCATGACCCAAAAGCCTTTGCTAAGGGCCGCCTCCTACCAAGGCACCGGCCCCGCCGGTTTCCCTGTTGATGTGCGGTCGTGGCGGAATTGGTAGACGCGCAACGTTGAGGTCGTTGTGGCCGAAAGGCCGTGGAAGTTCGAGTCTTCTCGACCGCACCATCACTTTCCCGATAGCTGCAGATGATGATGACAGCCCCCTGCGGGCACGCCCCATCCTGCCTGCCCGGCCTTGGTTCTCCAGCCGAATTTTCCTATATCCGACGCGGGGCACCGCGATGATGTGGGACAGACGACCATGGACAAATCCGCCGAAGACCTGATCCCCGACACGGTGGAAGGCGTCTCCAGCTATGACGGCCCGGCCGGCGGCTGGGGCGCCCTGCGTGCAGTGGCCAAGACGGTCGCCGAACAGATGCGCGCCAGCCCCGACACCCGCGCCCTGCTCCAGATGAACCAGCCCGACGGCTTCGACTGCCCCGGCTGCGCCTGGCCCGACCCCAAGCACACCTCTTCGTTCGAATTCTGCGAGAATGGCGCCAAGGCCGTCACCTGGGAAGCGACGGTCAAGCGCGTCGATCCCGATTTCTTCGCCCGCCACAGCGTCAGCGAATTGTGGAACTGGACCGACCACAAGCTCGAAGATGCCGGCCGCCTGACCGAGCCGCTGCGCTATGATGCCGCGACCGACCATTTCGTGCCGATCAGCTGGGACGAAGCCTTTGCCCGCGCCGGCGCCGCGCTCCAGGCGCTCGACCATGCCGACCAGGCCGAATTCTACTGCTCGGGCCGCGCGTCGAACGAATCCGCCTTCCTCTATCAGTTGTTCGCCCGCGAGTTCGGCACCAACAATTTCCCCGACTGCTCGAACATGTGTCATGAGGCGACCAGCACCGGCCTCCCCAAGTCGATCGGCATCGGCAAGGGCACGGTGACGCTGGAGGATTTCGACCATGCCGACGCGATCTTCTGCATCGGCCATAATCCGGGCACCAACCATCCCCGCATGCTGAGCACGCTCGCCGCCGCCTCCAAGCGCGGCGTGCCGATCATCGTCGCCAACCCGATGCGCGAACGCGGGCTGGAACGCTTCAAGTCGCCCCAGCATCCCACCGAAATGCTCTCGCCCGGCGCCACCCCGCTCGCGTCCGCCTATCATCAGGTGCGGATCGGCGGCGACATGGCGATGCTCAAGGGCATGATGAAGGCGCTGCTGGCGATCGAGGCGCAGCAGCCCGGCACGCTCGACCACGGCTTCATCGCCCAGCATACAGAGGGCTTCGACGCCCTGCGCGCCGATATCGAAGCGACCCAATGGCCGTGGATCGAGCGCCTGTCCGGCCTCACCCGCGAGGCGATCGAGAGCATGACCCATGTCTATGCCAGGGCCGACCGGGTCATCATCTGCTACGGCATGGGCATCACCCAGCATCGCCACGGCACGCAAAATGTGCAGGCGCTCGCCAACCTGCTGCTGCTGCGCGGCAATTTCGGCAAGCCGGGCGCCGGCATCTGCCCACTGCGCGGCCATAGCAATGTGCAGGGCGACCGCACCGTCGGCATCACCGAACTGCCGACCGAAGCGATGCTGCAACGGCTCGACACCGCCTTTTCCATCCAGTCGCCGCGCAAGCATGGCCATAATGCGGTCGAGGCGCTGGCCGCCATGCATGCCGGCGAATCTAAAGCGCTGATTTCCCTCGGCGGCAATCTCGCCGTCGCCATGCCCGATCCCGATGCCTGTTTCGCCGCCGTGCGCCGGCTCGACCTGTCGATCAACATCCTCACCAAGTTCAACCGCACCTGCCTGCTGACCGCGCGCGAGACGCTGGTCCTGCCCTGCCTTGGCCGCACCGAACTGGATCTGCAGGCCGCCGGCCCGCAATGGGTGACGGTGGAGGACAGCATGTCGATGGTCCATGCCTCGCGCGGCAAGCTCAAGCCCCCCTCGCCCCATGTACGTTCCGAACCGGCGATCGTTGCGGGTCTGGCCAAGGCCGCCATGCCCGCCAGCCGCACCGACTGGGACGGCATGGTCGCCGATTATGACCGCATCCGCGACGGGATCGAGGCGGTCTATCCCGACTTCCGCGACTTCAACATCCGGGTGCGCGAACCGGGCGGCTTCCGCCTGACCATCGGCCCCAGCGACCGGATCTGGAACACGCCCAGCGGCAAGGCGCAGTTCATCACCCACCCGGCCGCGCCGGACGAGGGCGCGCTGCCGCTGCTGCTCACCACCATCCGCAGCCATGACCAGTATAATACCACCATCTATAGCTATGATGACCGCTATCGCGGCATCCATGGCCGGCGCGACATCATCTTCGCGAACGAGATCGATCTGGCGGAGATGGGCCTGGCCCATGGCGACAAGGTCGACGTGACGACGCCGGCCGGGCGCGAGCTGCGCGGCTTCACCATCGTCATGCACGCCATCGCGCGCGGATCGCTCGCCGCTTATTATCCCGAGGCGAACAATCTCGTCCCGCTCGACGATTATGATCCGGCCAGCGGCACCCCCGCCTACAAGTCGATTCCCGTTATGGTGCGCGCCGCCCGATGAGCGACGCCGACCGGCCCGTCCGCTTCACCCGGATCACCCCGGACGGCGGCCGGGCGCCCGTCACACGCGCGGTCGCGGTCGAATGCCCGGTCGCGCTCGAATATAATGGCATCGGCTATGCCGTGCTGATGGCGACCCCGGCCGATCTCGACGATCTCGCCACCGGCTTCGCCTTGTCCGAACGGCTGATCGATAGTGCCGCCGACATCATCGACATCGACATTCACGAAGCGCCCCAGGGCCTGTTGCTGCGCATCCGCCTGATCGCCGATTGCCATGACCGCATCCTCGCGCGCGTCCGCCACCGCGTCGCCGAATCCTCCTGTGGCCTGTGCGGCATAGAGAATCTGGAGCAGGCGCTGCGCCCGCTGCCACGCGTCACCGCCGTCACCCAGGCCAGCGACGATGCCCTGTTCCGTGCCCTCGATGCGCTCGACGCGCGCCAGCCGGGCAATCAGCGCACCGGCGCCCTCCACGCCGCCGCCCTCGCCGCGTCCAACGGCACGCTCCGCCTCGCGCGCGAGGATGTCGGCCGCCACAACGCCTTCGACAAGCTGATCGGCGCCATGGCCCGCGCCGGCCTTGGCTGGGATGGCGGCTTCGCCCTCCTCTCCTCGCGCTGTTCCTATGAACTGGTGGAAAAGGCCGCGCTCGCCGCCTGCCCGCTGCTCGTCACCCTCTCCGCCCCCACCAGCCTCGCGCTCGATCGCGCCCGCGAATCGGGCCTGCGCCTCATCACCCTCGCCCGGCGCGACGCCATGCTCGAACAGGCGGATGGACCGGCACAGCGCAATTTGGGCACGGCCAAGCAAAACTTGGTTGAGCCAGACACTCTATCTTATAAGTAGAGATTGCCTGAAACGGAGCGGACTGGTCCCCGCCCGGATGACGACATCGGCATCGGACCCGCGGCTTTTGATCGGGATGCAGCTTGCTCCGCGTCACCAACAGCTAAAGCGCACGATGCTCGGGCGACGACGCCAGCTTCGTGTTCCCCCCAACAGAATGGGGAATGAAACGATGTGCCATCCATCTGAAATCTAGGGCCTGACGCCCGCCACGCAACGCGCTGCCTGTCAGCGCGCCTCCATCCGCCCGTCCTCCGCCGATGCGTCGTGCGGGAAAGGGGGATCGCATGCCCGTGGAAGCTCGCGGCCGACGCGCGTCGCCGCACCCAGCCTATTCCGTGTCGCTGCTCCAGGCGGCCGCCGCGCTCTACGGCCTGAATGCCGTGCGCGACGATGCCCTGCGTCCGCAGCCCACAAGCAGAACAGACAAGAAATTCAGGGAGTAAGCCTCTTCATGTCCCAAGTCCTCGCGCCCAGCCGACCCCGGCACGGCCTGTCCCTCCGTCGCCTGCTGCTCGCCGGCGTCGCCATCGGCCTGTTGCCGAGCGCCGCTCATGCTGCCGACGAACCCGCCGCCGCGGCGCCTGCCCCGGCCCCCGAAGCCGCCGTCGATGAAGGCGATTATGGCGCCCCCATCCTGGTCACCGCCCGCCGCCGCGCCGAAAAGGCGCAGGACGTGCCGGTCGCCCTCTCGGTCGTCGGCGGCGATCTGGTCGAACAGCGCGGCGACTATACCCTCGCCGCCGTGCAGCAGGTCGCGCCCAGCCTCCAGCTGTTCAGCTTCAACCCCCGCAACACCAACATCAACATCCGCGGCCTCGGCTCCAATGTCGCGCTGACCAATGACGGCCTCGAAAATGGCGTCGGCGTCTATATCGACGATGTCTATTATGGCCGCGTCGGCGCCAGCCAGTTCGACCTGGTCGACCTCGAACGGATCGAGGTGCTGCGCGGGCCGCAAGGCACGCTGTTCGGCAAGAACACCACCGCGGGCGCGATCAACATCACCACCCGCCAGCCGAGCTTCGATTTCGGCGGCCAGGTGGAAGCGACGCTGGGCGACTATGGTTTCCATCAGGTGCGCGGCTCGGTCACCGGTGGCCTCACCGACTGGGCGGCGGTGCGCGTCAGCATTGCCGACACCCATCGCGATGGTTTCCTCACCAATGTCCATAACGGCAAGAAAATTCACGATTACGACAATTTCACCGCGCGCGGCCAGCTGCTGCTGACCCAGGGTGAGGGCTTCAGCCTGCGCCTGATCGGTGACTATGCCAAGCAGACGCTCAATTGCTGCGTCCGCCTGCCCAGCACCGTCTTCACCACCTATGATGACGGCAACACGATCGCGAACAATTTCGCGATCCGCGCCGCCCGCGCCGGCTACACGCCGCTCGCCACCGATCCCTTCGCCCGCAAGGTCGATGTCGACGGCCAGTTCCAGGCGAACATGAATCAGTGGGGCATTTCGGGCAAGGCCGACTGGGATGTCGGCCCGGTCACGCTCAGCTCCATCACCGCCTATCGCGCCTGGAACTGGTATCCGCGCAACGACAGCGACGCCACCTCGCTCTCGGTCAACACGCTCAACCACCAGGAAAATAACCAGCGCCAGTTCAGCCAGGAATTTCGCGTCGCCTCCAATGGCGACACCCGCCTCTCCTATGTGCTGGGCGCCTATTATTTCTGGCAGATCATCAACGGCTCGGGCGCCGCCGGCTATGGCGTTGACGCGCCGCTCTGGCTCTTCCCCAATGCCGATCCGGTGGTCAGCAATGCGGCGGTCAACGGCTTCGTCGCCCGCTCCAGCTCCAATCCGGAAACCAAGAGCGCCGCGCTGTTCGGCCAGGCCAGCTACGCCATCATCCCCGACAGCCTCTCGCTGACGCTCGGCCTGCGCTACACGCATGAAAAGAAGCAGGGCAGCTACAGCCAATGGTGGGCGGAGGGGAATGATCTTTCCAGCCTGACCGCGGCCCAGCGCACCGCCGCGATCGCGCTGCGCAACAGCCTCAACCCCGTCACCAGCTACTCGACCGGCTTCACCGACAACAGCCTCTCGGGCCTGGCCACCCTGTCCTACAAGGTGACGCCGGACGTGCTGGTCTATGCCACCTATTCGCGCGGCAACAAGTCGGGCGGCCTCAACCTCACCAACATCCCGGCCGGGGTCAGCCCCGATGTCGGCGGCGAGAAGGTCGACAATTACGAAGCCGGCGTGAAGAGCCAGTTCTGGGGCGGCAAGGCGACGCTCAACGCCGCCGCCTTCTGGACCAACATCTTCGACTATCAGACCGCGATCACCGAACAGATTGTCGGCACCAACAGCACCCGCAATTATATCACCAACATTCCCGAGGCGCGCGCCCGCGGCTTCGAGCTGGACGGTGCGCTGGCGCTCAGCCGCTATGTCAACCTCAACGCCTCGCTCGCTTATACCGACGCCTATTATGTCGACTTCAAGAACGGCCCGACCCCGGTCGAGGCGCTGAACCCGACCACCGGCGGCTCGGCCGTGACCGACCTGAGCGGCAAGCCGCTGTCGGGCGTCCCCGAATGGTCGTGGAGCGCGGGCGGCGACTTCGCCATTCCGCTCGGCACCACCAAATGGGGCGACGCGCAATTCTATGGCCGCGCCGACTATAGCTGGCGCTCCTCCTACTACACCGCCGTGTCGGACAGCCGCTACTCGCTGGTGCCCAGCTACGGCGTCGCCAATGCGCGTATCGGCGTGCGGCTGGACGATGGCCTGATCGACCTGTCGCTCTGGGCCAAGAACCTGTTCGACAAGGATTATGTCGACACGCTCTCGGTCGCGAACACCGGTCTCGTCACCGCCACCGTCGGCGACCCCCGCACCATCGGCGTCACCCTGCGCAGCAAATTCTGACCCCCAATACGGAGGCAAGATCATGGCTACCCTTCCCTACGCAGACTATCTGGATGACCGGAGCATCACCCGGCCGGAACCCGCCCGCGTCGGGGAGGGGGAGCCATCGCGCCTGCGCCTCACCGGCTTCGCCTCGATCGCGGTGCCGATCGCCGGCGCCGGCCTGCCGCTCGCCCTGTTCGTGCCCCAGCTTTACGCCACCCAGTTCGGCCTCTCGCTCGCGACCATCGGCTTCATCTTCCTGCTGGGCCGCATCTGGGATGTCAGCGCCGATCCGCTGGTCGGCGCACTCAGCGACCGCACCCGCAGCCGCTTCGGCCGGCGCCGCCCTTGGATCGCGGCCGGCGGCCTGTTGTTCGGCCTGTCCTCCGCCCTGCTCTTCTTCCCGCCCGCCGCGCTGGTGACGCCCGCCTATCTCGGCGCCGCCCTCTTCTTCTTCTATCTCGGCTGGTCGATGATCGAGATCCCGGCCTCCGCCTGGGCCGGCGAGTTGTCGCGCCATTATCATGGCCGCACCCGCGTCGTCAGCTATCAGGCACTGCTGCGCGCCATCGGCCTGCTCGCCGTGCTGGTGCTGCCGACCATCCTCGACCAGGTCGAGCCGGGCAATGGCACGCTGAAGCTGCAATTGGTCGGCGGCTTCATCATCGCCACCCTCATCCCCAGCCTCGCCCTCACCCTCCTTTCCGTGCCCGAACCGCCGGTGCCCGCCACCCCGCCGGTCCGCCAGAGCTTCTGGCGCGCCACCAGCGTCATCTTTTCCGATCGGCTGCTGCTGCGCGTCCTCGCCTCCGACGCGGTGGTCACCGCCGGCCAGTCGATCCGCGCCAGCCTGATCGTCTTCTTCGCCGTCTGGTATATGGGCCTGCCCGCCTGGGCGAGCGGCCTCTATCTGCTCCAGTTCATCTTCGGCGTCGCCGCCGCGCCGATCTGGCTGCGTATCGGCACCCGCATCGGCAAGCGCCAGGCGGCGATCAGCGGCGAAATCGCCCAGGCAGCGATCAATATCGGCCTGCTCTTCGTCTTCCCCGGCGGCCTGCCGCTGCTGCTGGCCCTCACCATCGCCCAGGGGCTGACCCAGGGCTCGGGCAATCTCATGCTGCGCGCCATGGTCGCCGATGTGGCCGATGCCCACCGGCTGCGCACCGGCCATGACCGCACCGGCCTCTTCTTCTCGGTCTTCGCCTTCTCGGCCAAGCTCGGCCCGGCGATCGGCATCGGCATCGCCCTGCCGCTCATCGCCTGGCTCGGCTTTGCCGCCGGCCCGCACAATGATCCCACCGCGCTCGAAGGATTGAAGACCGTCTTCGCCCTTGGCCCGGCCCTGGCCCACATCATCGCCACCCTCATCATCTGGCGCTTCCCGCTCGACGAAGCCGCCCATGCCGAAATCCGCCGCGCCCTCGACCAGCGCGACGCGATCCCCGCCTGACCGTCCACGCATAAATTCAAGGAGACCTGCCATGACCATCCTGACCCAGAGCTTCCTCAACGCCGCCGATGCCGACGGTCCGCTCGATGTCGTTCCCGTCGCCGGCCGTATCGGCGCGGAGATTCGCGGCGTCGCGCTGGGCGGCGACCTTGACGACGCCACCATCGCCGCGATCCGCGCCGCGCTCGTCCGCCACAAGGTGATCTTCTTCCGCGCCCAGCATCATCTCGACGATGCCGGCCAGGAAGCCTTTGCCGAACGGTTCGGCAAGCCCGTCGCCCACCCGACCGTCCCGGTCGTGCCCGGCTCCAAATATCTGCTGGAACTGGATTCGAAGGAAGGCCGCGCCGCATCGAGCTGGCACACCGACGTCACCTTCGTCCCTGCCTATCCCGAATCCTCGATCCTGCGCGCCATCGTCATCCCGCAGGCCGGCGGCGACACGCTCTGGGCCAATACGGCGGCCGCCTATGAGGAACTGCCCGAACCGCTGCGCCAGCTCGCCAACAGCCTGTGGGCGGTCCATTCCAACCTCTATGACTATGCCTCGGTCGTCACCAATGCGAATGAGGAAGCGGTGAAGCGCTATCGCGAAGTCTTCGCCTCGACCGTCTATGAAACCGAACATCCGCTGGTCCACGTCCATCCCGAAAGCGGCGAGCGCTCGCTGATCCTGGGCCATTTCTTCAAGCAGTTCGTCGGCCTCAGCCAGGCCGACAGCCAGCGCCTGTTCGCCACCTTCCAGGATGCCGTGACCCGGCCGGAAAACACCGTGCGCTGGCGCTGGCAGCCGGGCGACGTCGCCATCTGGGACAATCGCGCCACCCAGCATCGCGCCATCGCCGATTTCGGCACCCAGCATCGCCAGCTGCGTCGCGCCACCATCGCCGGCACCGTCCCCGTCTCGATCGACGGCCGCAACAGCCGCATCATCAAGAAGGAAGATGGCAAGATTGCCGAAGCCGCCTGAGCAGGGCTTGCTCACCCCCCCACCCTGTCCCTGACCTTCGGCACACTGGGCCGCGTTCCTTCCGGACGCGGCCCCTTTTCACGGAAGACCCCATGAAGCTCCGCACTGTCCTTGCCAGCCTGGCGCTGGCCACCGCCCTCACCACGCCCGCGGCGGCGCAGGAAAAGCGTCCCAATTTCCTGGTGATCGTCGCCGACGACCTGGGCTATTCCGATCTCGGCGCCTTTGGCAGCGAGATCTCCACACCCAATCTCGACAGGCTCGCTTTGTCGGGCGTGCGCCTGACCGGCTTCCACACCGCGCCGACCTGCTCGCCGACCCGGTCGATGCTGCTGTCGGGCACCGACAATCATCGCGCCGGCCTTGGCACCATGGCGGAAATGCAGGCCCCCAATCAGGTCGGTAAGCCCGGCCATGAAGGCTATCTGCGCACCGACATCGCCGCCCTGCCCGAAGTCCTGACCGCCGGCGGCTATCGCACCCTCTTTTCGGGCAAATGGCATCTGGGCCTCACGCCGCAGCAGGATCCCCATGCCCGCGGTTTCCAGCACAGCTTCGCGCTGCTGCAGGGGGCGGGCAATCATTATGGCACCGACATTTCGGCCACGCCCAAGCCCGGCTTCACCACATATCGCGAGGATGGCCGCACGCTCGAAAGCCTGCCCAGCGACTATTATTCCTCCGACGCCTTCGCCACCAAGCTGATCGACCAGATCAAGGCGACCAAGGACGACAAGCCCTTCTTCGCCTATCTCGCCTTCACCGCGCCGCACTGGCCGCTACAGGCCCCGGCCGAAACCATCGCCAAATATAAGGGCCGCTATGACGCGGGCTATGAAGCGCTGCGCGCCGAACGGCTCAAGAAGCAAATCGCCCTCGGCCTAGTCCCGGCCAGTGCCGCCCAGCACCCCCTTGAAAACAGCAAGCCCTGGGCACAGCTGACCCCGGACGAGAAGAAGACCGCGTCACGGACGATGGAAATCTATGCCGCGATGGTCGACCGGCTCGACCAGAATGTCGGCCGGGTGATCGATGCGCTCAAAGCCAGTGGCGAATATGATAATACCGTCATTCTCTTCCTTGCCGACAATGGCGCCGAGGGGATGGACCTGGTCCATGCCAGGAATGCCCGCTTCCGCGCCCGCGCCGAGGCCGCCGACAACAGCTATGACAATCTCGGCAAGGACAGCAGCTATATCAGCTATGGCCCCGGCTGGGCGCAGGCGGCAACCACCCCCTCCTGGCTCTACAAGGCGTTCGCGACCGAGGGTGGCACCCGCACCACCGCCTTCCTCTCCGGCCCAGCGGTCAAGAAGCCCGGCAGCATCGCCCATGACTATCTCAATGTGATGGACGTCGCCCCCACGCTGATCGACCTCGCCGGCATCGCCCCGCCCAAGGGGACGTTCCAGGGCCGCACCGTCCAGCCGATCCGCGGCACCAGCTGGGCGCCCTGGCTCGCCGGCACGGCGCCGACGGTGCATCCCGCCAGCGAGGCGATCGGCACCGAATTGTTCGGCTCGCGCGCATTGCGTCAGGGCGACTGGAAGATCACCGATGCCGGCGATGGCCAATGGCATCTGTTCAACATCGCCGCTGATCCGGGCGAAACCACGGACCTGTCCGCCCGCGAACCGACGCGCCGGGCGGCGCTGGAAAAGGCGTGGGACGCCTATGCCAGCGATGTCGGTGTCGTCCTGCCCAACCCGCGCATCATGGTGGAATGACCCGCGTATCAGGGGGATGGCACGCCCATCCCCCTCTTCTCCATCGCATTTTCCCCTTGCCCCGGCGGCGATCCCATGCACAAAGCTTGCCAATTGCCGCAGGCGGACCCATGTCCGCCGCACCCCGATTTGGCGGCACAAGGATTGAAGTGATGGACGATGTGACGATCCAGGACAGGGCCGCTTCGGCGCGACCGCTCGCTCCGCAGGAAGTGGGCGAGGGCCTGTCCGTCATCTCGATCGCGAAAAGCTATGACAAGCGCGTCGTCCTGTCCGACGTGTCGCTAACCGTGGGCAAGGGCGAGGTCGTCGGCCTGCTCGGCCCCAATGGCGCGGGCAAGACGACCTGCTTCTATTCGGTCATGGGCCTCGTCCGTCCCGATCAGGGCCGCATCATCCTCGACGGCCAGGATATTACCGGCCTGCCCATGTATCGCCGCGCGATCCTGGGCCTGGGCTATCTGCCGCAGGAAACCTCGATCTTCCGGGGCCTGACGGTCGAACAGAATATCGGCGCCGTGCTGGAAATGGCCGAACCCAACAAGGCCGCCCGTGCCGAGAAGCTGGAACAGCTGCTCGACGAATTCGGCCTGACCCGTTTGCGCGATTCCGCCGCCATGGCGCTGTCGGGCGGTGAACGGCGTCGCTGCGAAATCGCCCGTGCGCTGGCCGCCGATCCCTCGATCGTGCTGCTCGACGAACCCTTCGCCGGCATCGATCCGCTGTCGATCGCGGACATTCGCGACCTGGTGAAGCAGCTCAAGACGCGCGGCATCGGCGTCCTCATCACCGACCATAATGTGCGCGAGACGCTGGAAATCGTCGACCGCGCCTGCATCATCTACAGCGGCCAGGTGCTGTTCGCCGGCAGCCCGACCGAACTGGTCGCCCATCCCGATGTTCGCCGCCTCTATCTGGGCGAGAATTTCCAGCTCTGACATGATCGGCCGGCGCCCCCTCGCTGATGCAGGACGGCCCGGCTGATGGCGCTCGGGCCACGCCTCGACATCCGCCAGAGCCAGTCTCTGGTGATGACGCCGCAGCTCCAGCAGGCGATCAAGCTGCTGGCGCTGTCCAATCTGGAGATCGAGGCGTTCGTCGCGGGCGAACTGGAAAAGAACCCGCTGCTCGAACAGGGGGCCGCCGATGACGGCGGCCGGGAAGGCAGCGGCGTCGACCGTGAGGTGGAGGCGCCGACCCTGGCCGCCGAAACCGGTGCCAGCGACGATCTGATCGCCCAGGGGCTGGGCGGCGCCGACAGCCCGCTCGATGTGGATCATGGCGCGGAAACCTTCATCGACGATGGCCCGGCCGACCGCATGGCCGCGGGCAGCGGCTCAGGCTCGCTCGACATGCTCGGCGGCGGTAGCGGTTCGGGCGAAGCGGTCGATTTCGACAGTTTCGCCAATGCCGCGCCCAGCCTGCAGGAACATCTGATGGACCAGGCCCGCAGCACGCTGTCGGGCATGGACCTGCTGATCGCCACCCAGTTGATCGGCCAGATCAGCGAAGCGGGCTATCTGGAGGCCAATCTGCTCCAGACCGCCCATGGCCTGGGCGTGCCGCTCTTCACGGTCGAGGCGGTGCTCGAAGTTATCCACAGCTTCGATCCCACCGGCGTGGGTGCCCGCTCGCTCGCCGAATGCCTCGCCCTTCAGGCGAAGGAGGCGAACCGCTACGATCCCTGCATCCAGCGGCTGCTCGCCAATCTCGACCTGCTGGCCAAGGGCGCCCTGCCCCAGCTGCGCCGCATCTGCGGCGTGGATGAGGAGGATCTGGCCGACATGATCCGCGAACTGCGCGGCTATGATCCCAAGCCCGGCCTGCGCTTCGCCAGCGACAGCGCCACGCCGGTCACACCCGACCTGTTCGTCAGCCGCACCCGCGAGGGCTGGGGCATAGAGGTCAACAGCGCCACGCTGCCGCGCGTGCTGGTCAACCGCACCTATTATGTCGAACTGGCCGGCGGCCCGCAGGACAAGGCGAGCAAGGCCTGGCTGGCCGACTGCCTCGCCAGCGCCAACTGGCTGGTGAAGGCGCTCGACCAGCGGCAGAAGACGATCATCAAGGTCGCGAGCGAGATCGTCCGCCAGCAGGAGGATTTCTTCCGCAACGGCGTCGCTTATCTCAAGCCGCTGACGCTGCGCGCGGTCGCCGACGCGATCGAGATGCATGAATCGACCGTCAGCCGCGTCACTTCGAACAAATATCTCTCCTGCCCGCGCGGCCTCTACGAACTCAAATATTTCTTCACCAGCGGCGTCGCGGCGGCGGATGGCGACGGCGCCGTCTCGGCCGAGGCGGTCAAGAGCCATATCAAGGCGCTGATCGGCGCGGAGGAGGCCCATGCCATCCTCTCCGACGACACGCTGGTCGACCTGCTGCGCGCCAAGGGCATGGACATCGCCCGCCGCACCGTCGCCAAATATCGCGAATCCATGGGCATCGGCTCCTCGGTCCAGCGCCGCCGGCAAAAGGCGCTCAAGGGCAAGGCCGCCTGAGCCTGTCCTACAGCGACCCTTTCCCCTATCATCGGCGCTGCCATCCCCTGACTTTCCGATAGGATCAAGGCAGCGCAAGATAATGTCACAATGTGCGGGAAATATGCGAAGTTAAGCGAAGCAAATCCTATTTCGCTGCCTTGACCGCGGCCGCCGCGGCGGCAAAAGCGGCGGCGTAAATCACCAGATCAAGGATCGCCCGCCGCCATGTCCGTCGCCTATCTCAACGGCCAGTTTCTGCCGCTCGAAGACGTCCGCATCTCCCCGCTCGATCGCGGCTTCCTGTTCGCCGACGGCATTTATGAAGTGGCGGCCGTGATCGATGGCCGGCTGGTCGACAGCGCCAGCCATCTCGCCCGGCTGGAACGATCCTGCACCGAAATCGGCATCGCCCTGCCGCTGACCCTGGACGAGATCGAGGCGGCGCAGAAGGCGCTGGTCGCCCATAATGGCCTTGGCGAGGGCCTGGTCTATCTCCAGATCACCCGCGGCGCCGATGTCACCCGCGACTTCATCCCGCCGGCCGGCCTGCAGCCGACCCTGTTCATGTTCGTCCAGAACAAGACCTTCCTCGATGTGCCCGCCGCCAGGACCGGCGTCGCGGTCGCCACCATGGCCGACCTGCGTTGGGCGCGGCGTGACATCAAGAGCGTCGGCCTGCTCGCCCAGGCGATGGCCAAGATGGCGGCCAAGGAAGCCGGCGCGCAGGAAGCCTGGATGATCGAGGATGGCTTCATCACCGAAGGCGCCTCCTCCACCGCCTTCATCGTCACCGACGAAGGCATCGTCACCCGCCCCTACAGCCAGTCGGTGCTGGCCGGCTGCACCGGCGCGGCGCTCACCGCCCTTGCGGAAGAAAGCGGCATCGCCGTCATCCGCCGCCCCTTCACCCTCGCCGAAGCGCTCGCCGCGAAGGAAGCCTTCATGACCAGCGCCTCGACCTTCTGCCTTTCGATCGTCAAAATCGACGGCCAGCCGGTCGGTCACGGCACCCCCGGCCCGGTCGCGACCCGGCTGCGCGAACTCTATATCGACTTCGCCCGCCGCACCGCGGTCTGACCTGCGACGAAATGAGTCCATTTCGGATCGAATAGGCAGAACAGGGCGCCCGCATCAGCCGGCGCCCTTTTCGTTTCTGCATTCCCCCCGATATCGCGGGTGCGTGACGGCCATCACGACAGCCCCGTGCATTTGCGCCATTATGGAGTCAGCGCCGGCTGCGCCCGGTGGGCAAGCGGCTAAGCTGCGGAACATAACAGGCACGGGAGATTGCGTGGTGATGGCCGATCCCTTCTCGACCGATCATGATAGCCCCTATGCCGCGCCGGATGACCGGCGCGGGCTGCTGATCGTCGCTGATGGCGACTGGATCGACGATGCCGCCATGCTGGCCCATGCCGCCGGTCTCCGCCTGCTTGGCACCGTCCCGCTCGATCAGGCCGCCGCCCGACTCGACATGCAGGTCGGGTGCGACGTCGTCCTGCTGCTCTGCCGCCAGCCCGATCCGCTGCTCGAACGGCTGATCGTCCAGGTCGAGACGATCGCGATCCAGAACCGCATGGCAGTCGTCCTGCTCGCCGGGATCGAGACGCTCGACATGGCCTATGCCTGCATACGCAGCCCGCAGACACAGTTGCTGTGCAATCCCGACAATGGCGACATCGCCGCCGCCCTGCTCGCCGCCGCGCACAGCGACGCACTGCCGCATAATTTGCATGACGCCACTCATGAAAGCGACGGCAACCGGCTGCAGCGGCTGAGCGACGAAGTCAGCCGCCTCGCCCGCACGATCGAGGCCCTGACCGATCGGCCGCGCCCGGCGCTCAGCGCGTTCGACATGCCCGCGCGCATCGCCGACCGCCAGGGCGGCTATACCGCCATGCCGGCCATGGCCACGATCGGGGCGGCCACCAGGCCGGAAACCGACTCCGTCACCGCCGCGCAGGTCCGCGACATGCTCCGCGCCCGCCGGCTGCGCGCCGATTTCCTGCCGGGCGACCTGTTCGCCGATCCGGCCTGGGACATGATGCTCGATCTGCTCGCCGCCCGGCTGGAACAGGCCCATGTCTCGGTCTCCAGCCTCTGCATCGCCTCCGCCGTGCCGCCGACCACGGCGCTGCGCTGGATTCGGACATTGACGGACAAGGCCCTGGTCGAGCGCCGCGCCGATCCGCATGACGGCCGCCGCATCTTCATCGCGCTCGCCGACGACGCGGCTGACCAGTTGATCCGCTGGTTCGGCGCCAGCCATCGCTATCGCGCGCACTGATCTGCCCCATCGGATAAAGGCCGCTTGACCCGCGCCCAAAAAAATCTAGAAGCGCCCGCACCCCATGGGGGCGATTAGCTCAGTTGGTAGAGCGTCTCGTTTACACCGAGAATGTCGGCGGTTCGAGCCCGTCATCGCCCACCAGGTTCGCCGAATGAGAAGCCGTCCGGGGGACGGCTTCCGGCGAAACTCCCGAGCGACAGCGAAGGGCTTAGCCATCCAGGCAAAACCAGCCCCGATCCGCCCCCGTAACATTCATCCTGCAGCAAGCATGGTTCCGGCATCTTCCCGCCCATGCCGATCAGCTTCTTCCTTGGCGGCTCCGTCGCGCCGATATTGCTGATGCTGTCGCCCTTCGCGGTGATGGCGGTCGGCAATTGCGCCGACTGGCAAGCCAAGGCTCCAAGCGCAAGGATCGCGGCAAAGCCCCCCGCCGACGCCGGTTGCACCCGGCCCCGCTATCCGCTGATGTAATCGCGCGCTGCCAGATATTGCGGCGCCGCGTTACCGCTGCTAATTCCGCCTCCCATGATCCAGCCGCCCGAAATCATCCGAGTCACCAAGTCCCGCGTCTCCTGCGACGGTTCGGGTGACATTCCCGCCGCCCTTGGCCATCCGCGCGTCTTCCTGGAAATCGACGAGCATGGCTATGTCGATTGCGGCTATTGCGATCGCCGCTTCGTGCTGGCCGGCGGCGTCGCCGACAATGGGGAAATCGGCAGCAAGCCGGACATCGCTTCGGGCGCCAGCCTCTAAGGCTCTCTAAAATTTCCATTGGGCATCTGTCATGCCGCGCCTATATCGGGCGGCATGACCGATCTCGCTTCGCAATTCACTGATGCCCGCGGCCTGCTCTATCGTCCGGGCCTGCTCGATCCCGATGGCGCGCGCCGCCTGACCGCGCAGGCGCTTTCGGCCTGCGACGATGGCGAGCTGTACCTCCAATATCGCGCCAGCGAGAGCTTCGGCTTCGACGACGGCCGCCTCAAGACCGCCGATTATTCGACCGACGCCGGCTTCGGCCTGCGCGGCGTGTCGGGCGAGATGACCGGCTTTGCCCATGCCAACGACCTCAGCGAAGCGGCGATCGCCAAGGCGGCGCAGACGCTGACCCTGCTCGATCCGGCCAAGGGCCAGCCCGCCCCGCCGCCCCAGCGCACCAATCGCCACCTCTATACCGACGCCAATCCGCTGGAGCTGGTGCCCTTCGCCGAGAAGGTGACCCTGTGCGCCGCGATCGACGCTGCCGCCCGTGCCCGCGACCCGCGCGTCGCCCAGGTTTCGGTCAGCCTCGCCGGCAGTTGGTCGGTGATCGAGATTGTTCGCGCCGACGGTTTCACCGCCAGCGACATCCGCCCGCTCGTCCGCCTCAACGTCTCGGTCATCCTGGAAGAAAATGGACGGCGCGAAACCGGCGTGTTCGGCATTGGCGGCCGCTATCTCTACGATCAGGTGATTGACCCCAAGATTTGGAACCGCGCCATTGACGAGGCGCTGGCCCAGGCGCAGGTCAATCTCCGCTCGGTCGCCGCCCCCGCCGGCGAAATGACCGTGCTGCTCGGCCCCGGCTGGCCGGGCGTGCTGGTCCATGAAGCGATCGGCCATGGCCTGGAAGGCGACTTCAACCGCAAGGGCACCAGCGCCTTTTCCGGTCGCATCGGCCAGCGCGTCGCCGCGCCGGGCGTCACCGTGGTCGACGATGGCAGCATCCTCGATCGCCGCGGCTCGCTCTCGATCGATGATGAAGGCACCCCGACCCAGGAAAATATCCTGATCGAGGACGGCATCCTCAAGGGCTATATGCAGGATCGCCTCAACGCCCGGCTGATGGGCGTCGCGCCGACCGGCAATGGCCGCCGCGAATCCTATGCCCATGCGCCGATGCCGCGCATGACCAACACCTTCATCAAGGGTGGTCAGGACGATCCGGAAGAGCTGCTGTCGCGCGTCAAGTCGGGGATCTTCGCCAAGAGCTTCGGCGGCGGCCAGGTCGACATCGTCTCGGGCAAGTTCGTCTTTTCCTGCACCGAGGCCTATAAGGTCGAAAATGGCAAGATCGGCGATCCGATCAAGGGCGCGACCCTGATCGGCGACGGCCCGACCGCACTGACCAAGGTGATCGGCATCGGCAATGACTGGGCGCTCGACGAAGGCATCGGCATGTGCGGCAAGGGTGGGCAGAGCGTGCCGGCCGGCGTCGGCCAGCCGACCCTGCTGATGGATGGCCTGACCGTCGGCGGCACCGCCGCCTGACCCCATTCCTGCCATGGCGGCGCGGTCACCCGACCCGCCGCCGCCATGGGCCGAGGAACCGGGCGGCGATCAACACGTATTTTGCGTATGAACATGCTGACCGACAGCCATGACGCCGTGACCGCCGACTGGGCGGCGGCCTTGCTCGACTTCTGGTTCAACCAGGTGGGCGAGGAAGGCTGGTACAGCCATGATCCGGCACTGGACCAGCATTGCATCGATCGCTTCGCCGTCCTGTGGAGCGAGAAGCGGACGCTTCCGGCCGAAAGCTTCCTCGACCGCGCCGACGATGCGCTGGCCGCCGTGCTGCTGTTCGACCAGCTGCCCCGCAACATGTTCCGCGGCCAGGCCCAGGCCTTTGCTACCGACCCGATCGCCCGCGAGGTGGCGCGCGGCGCCATTGCACTGGGCTATGACATCCAGATCGGCGGGGCGGGCCGGCTCTTCTTCTACATGCCGTTCCAGCATAGCGAGGATCTGGCTGATCAGGAGCTGTCGCTCTCCCTGTTCGAAGGGGCCGGCGACACCCGGTCGCTCGATTTCGCCCGCCAGCATCATGCAACCATCGCGCGCTTCGGCCGTTTCCCCCATCGCAACGCTGCCCTGGGCCGCACCACCCTGCCCGTCGAAGCGGCAGCGGTCGCCGAAGGATCGCAGTGGTAGGCGGGAACATGCCTATTTTTTAGGCATGGCTGTGCATCTGCACATTTTTTCGGCGGCGCAACAATCTCCCCTAGTGGAAATCCCGCGTTAATGCGTCATTAGCAAATTGGCACGCCTCTTGCTGGTATGTCGCCGCACACCAAATAAGGGGGCGACATGAAACTTGTCATGGCTATCATCAAGCCGTTCAAGCTTGACGATGTCCGCGAGGCTCTTTCCTCGCTTGGCATCGCCGGTATGACGGTCAGCGAAGTGAAGGGCTTTGGTCGCCAGAAAGGCCAGACCGAAATCTATCGCGGCGCCGAATATTCCACCAACATGGTTCCCAAGATCAAGATCGAGGTGGTCTGCGACGACGACCTCGCGCCGCGCGTGGTGGAAGCGACGCAGGCCGCCGCCAATTCGGGCGCGATCGGCGATGGCAAGATCTTCGTCCTCGATGTCGGCCAGGCCGTGCGGATCCGCACCGGCGAGACCGGCGAAACCGCGCTGTAAGAAGGGGGGAATGATGACCTTTTCGAAGAAGATTTGCGGCGCGCTGGGGGCCACCGGCCTCTCGCTGTTCGCCGCGCTGCCCGCCTGGGCACAGGACGCGGCCGCGCCGGCCGCGACCGTGGAAAAGGGCGATACCGCCTGGATGATGACCTCCACCATCCTCGTCTTCCTGATGATCCTGCCCGGCCTCGCCCTGTTCTATGGCGGTCTTGCCCGCAGCAAGAACATGCTGTCGGTGATGACGCAGATCGGTGCCGCCGCCTGCCTCGCCATGCTGATCTGGGTCATGTACGGCTATTCGATGGCCTTCGGTCCCGATTACACCAGCGGCCTCTCCAACTTCGTCTCGACCTTCGACAAGGCGTTCCTGAAGGGCATCACGCCCGCTTCGCAGGCTGCGACCTTCACCGCCGGCGTCGAGATTCCGGAATATGTCTTCGTCTGCTTCCAGATGACCTTCGCCGCGATCACCGTAGCGCTGGTGCTGGGTTCGGTGGTCGAACGCATCAAATTCTCGGCCGTGATGGTGTTTGCCGCCATCTGGCTGACGATCGTCTATTTCCCGATCGCGCACATGGTCTGGGCTGCTTCGGGCTATTTCTTCAAGGCCGGCGCGCTCGATTTCGCGGGCGGCACCGTGGTCCACATCAACGCCGGCGTCTCGGCGCTGGTGGCCTGCCTCATCCTGGGCAAGCGCATCGGCTTCCCCAAGGAACCGATGGCCCCGCACAGCCTGACGCTGACCGTCGTCGGCACCGGCCTGCTGTGGGTCGGCTGGTTCGGCTTCAACGCCGGCTCGGCGCTCGAAGCCAATGGTTCGGCCGCCCTCGCGATGATCAACACCTTCGTCGCCACCGCATCGGGCGCTCTGTTCTGGATGCTGGCTGAGCGCGTCAACGGCCACAAGGCGTCGGCCCTGGGCTTCTGCTCGGGCGTCATCGCCGGTCTCGTCGCGGTCACCCCGGCCGCCGGCAACTCGGGCCCGTTCGGTGCGATCGTGCTGGGCGCCGTTGCCTCGATCATCTGCTTCTATGCCGTCACCGTGCTCAAGCCCAAGCTTGGCTATGACGACAGCCTGGACGCCTTCGGCATCCACGGCATCGGCGGCATGATCGGCGCCATCGGCACCGCCATCGTCTACTCGCCGGCCCTCGGCGGCCCTGGCGCGGCGGACTATGAAATCGGCGCCAAGCTGCTCGTCCAGATCGAAGCGGTCGTCGTGACCATCATCTGGGCCTCGATCGGCACCGCCATCGCCATCTTCATCGCCAAGGCCATCACCGGCCTGCGGGTCAGCCAGGAGGTCGAATATGAAGGCCTCGACCTCGGCGAGCATGGCGAGCGCGCCTACAATTACTGAGATTGGCAGGGCGGCCCATCCCACGGGCCAGGGCCGCCCGCCTCACCTTGTTCCTCCTGCGAACATGCCTTGGGGTCGGTGTGAAAACACCGGCCCTATTTTTATCCACAGGGCAGGCAGTCGGAATTGGGGGGCTGGCAGCGACCAGAAGCGGACATGTTCCCCCTCCCGCAGGCGGGAGGGGGTTAGGGGGTGGGCTGGGCATCGCGAAAGCCCACCCCGCTGCGACTAACGCGCTGCGCGCGCAAGTCTCGCTACCCCTCCCGCGTGCGGGAGGGGAATAGCGGAACCCACCCAAATTCAGGCAGTCGGCCGCGTCCACAACCCCACAGCCCGCGCTGCCCCTGCCGGCCAGCGCCGCCCCCGTCCTGGCACCTGCCGTCCCGCGCGGATCACCCAGCCCAGTTTCTCGCGCCCCGGCGTCACCACGCGATGGTCCCAGGCATGCTCGCCCCGCCGCGCCACTTCGCGCGCAATGTCGCCATAGATGCCCGCCGCCGCCAGCACTGCCCAGGCCGCCCGCGCCGGCAGCGCGCCGGTGCCATGGCGCGCGCTGTCCTCATAGGCCGCCGCCATGTCGGCCAGCCGCTGGCCCAATATCGCCAGCTTCGGCCGCAGCCAGGGTTTCATATGCTCGCCAGGCGGCATGTCCATTTCCACCAGCCATTCGACCGGCAGGTAGCAGCGATCGGCCAGTTCATCCTCGCTGATGTCGCGGGCGATATTGGCGAGCTGGAAGGCAATGCCCAGGTCACAGGCGCGGTCCAACGTCGCCTCATCCTCCGGGTCGACGCCCATCAGCACCGCCATCATGCAGCCCACGGCGCCCGCGACATGATAGCAATAGCGCAGCATGTCCGCCTCGCTGCGCGGCCGCCAGTCGCGCGCATCGAGCGCAAACCCCTCCAGCAGATCATGGGCATAGCGGTGCGGGATCGCGCATTCGCGCATGACGACGCCAAAGCCGTCAAAGGCCGGGTCGCCGGTCGGCTCGCCGCGCAGCGCTGCATCGGTCAGCACCCGCAGCGTCGACAGCCGCGCCTGCCCGTCGGCGACGCCCCGCATCGTCCCGCCATGGTCCTGCCCATCGGCGATATCGTCGCATTTGCGGCACCAGGCATAGAGCAGCCAGGCCCGCTCGCGCGTCACCCGGTCGAACAGCTTCGACGCCATGGCAAAGCTCTTCGAGCCCCGCGCAATGCTGTCGCGGGCATGGGTGACCAGGGCGGGGCGATTCCATTCTCCCGTCCCGCCTGCGGGAGGGGCCGAGAGAGGGCCTGTTAAGTCCATGAAGCGGACATGCCCTCCCCTAACCCCTCCCGCAAGCGGGAGGGGAATATTATTTCAGAGCCGTGCGGCCTTCATCGCGAAGATCGTCTCATGCGGCTGATAGGCGGCCATCTGGTCAAGCAGCCCTTCGATACTGTCATCATGGATCATGATGCCGGCATGCTGCGGCCGGATGAAGCCGGCTTCCACCATCTGCCGGTTGAAGCCGATCAGCTGGTCATAGAAGCCCGCGACATTGAGCAGGCCGACCGGCTTGTTGTGATAGCCCAGCTGCGCCCAGCTGATCGCTTCCCACAGCTCGTCCATCGTGCCGACGCCACCCGGAATCGTGACGAAGCCGTCCGACAGGTCGGTGAAGAGCTGCTTGCGCTGGTGCATGGTCTCCACCACGTGCAATTCGGTGCAGCCGCGATGCGCGACTTCGGCGCCGACCAGCGCCTCGGGGATCACACCGATCACCTCGCCGCCCGCTTCCAGCGCCGCATCCGCCACCGCGCCCATCAGGCCCAGCCGCCCGCCGCCATAGACGACGCCGATTCCGCGCTGTGCCAAAGTGCGGCCGACATGGCGTGCCGCGTCGATATAGGTGAGGTCGGCCGGCGTCGCCGAACCACAATAAACAGCCAGTCTTTTCATCATCTTCCAGTCCCGGAGCGCCGCGCGCTCCTCAAGCCATGTCCTGCAGCATCAGCGCCGCGGTCGCCTTGGCGCTGCCCACCACGCCGGGGATGCCCGCGCCGGGATGGGTGCCGGCCCCTACCAGATAAAGGTTGGGAATGACATCGTCGCGATTATGGGCGCGGAACCAGGCGCTCTGGGTCAACAGCGGCTCCAGGCTGAAGCCGCTGCCCAGATGGGCATTGAGGTCGCGGCCAAAGTCGCTCGGCGCATAATGGAACTGGGTCACGATGCGCGATCGTATGTCGGGGATCAGCCGATGCTGGATCTCGTCCAGGATGCGCTCGGCATAGGCCGGCGCGAAGCGATCCCAGTCGATCGGCAGCTTGCCCATGTGCGGCACCGGGGCGAGCGCATAGAAGGTCGAATAGCCCTCCGGCGCCATCGACGGATCGGTGACGGTCGGGTGATGCAGATAGAGCGAGAAATCCGCCGGCAGCACGCCATGGCTGTAGATATCGGTCAGCAGCCCCTCATAGCGCGGGCCGAACAGGATCATATGGTGGGGAATGCCCGGCCAGCTGCCCTTGATCCCGAAATGCAGCACGAACAGGCTGGGCGACCATTTCTTGTGCTGCAGCTTTTCCGCCTGCTTCTGCCCGCGCGGATGATGGCCCAGCAGGTCGCGATAGCTGTGCATCAGGTCGCCATTGCTGGCAATCGCATCCGCCTCCCCGCGCCAGCCCGACGCGGTGCGCACCGCCACCGCCCGGTCGCCATGGGTCTCGATCTCGACCACCGCGTCGCCCAGCCGCAGCACGCCGCCCAGCCGCTCGAAATGGGTCGCCATGCCCTGCACCAGCCGGTTGGTGCCGCCCTTGGCGAACCACACGCCGCCATCCTTCTCCAGCTTGTGGATCAGGGCATAGATGCCGCTGGTCGTCATCGGATTGCCGCCGACCAGCAGGCTGTGGAAGGACAGTGCCTGACGCAGCTTCTCGTCCTTCACATGGCTCGACACGATCGAATAGACCGATCGCCAGGCCTGATATTTGGCAAGGCTCGGCCCCGCCCGCACCATCGAGGCGAAGTCGAGGAAGGCGACCGAGCCGAGCTTGCGATAGCCCTCCTCATAGACGCCATCGGCATAATCCAGGAACCGCTCATAGCCCGCGACATCTTCCGGATTGAGCTTGGCGATCTGCGCGCGCAGCGCCACCTCGTCGTTGGAATAGTCGAAATTGGTGCCGTCGCGCCAGTTGAGCCGGTAGAAGGGCGACACCGGCACCAGGCTGACATCCTGTGCCATGTCGTTCCCCGACAGGCGCCACAATTCGGCGAGGCAGGCCGGATCGGTGATGACCGTCGGCCCGGCGTCGAAGGTGAAGCCGTCCTTCTCCCACATATAGGCGCGGCCACCGGGGCGGTCGCGCGCCTCGATCAGGGTGGTTGCCACCCCGGCCGACTGCAGACGGATGGCCAGCGCCAGGCCGCCAAAGCCCGCGCCAATGACAATCGCTTTCCGCTCCATCAGGCGGGTGGGTTCAGCAATGCGTGCATGGCATCCCTTATGCGCACCGGGGGACGCCCGCACAAGATGCGGATGCGATCGGCGATGGTCGATCGCCCGGCATAGAAGCGCTGGATCAGCCCCGGCCGCAACCGATAGAAGCGGGCAAAGATGCGCCAGCGCTGGTCCGGCGCCGCAGCGCCGAAGAGCATCCGGCCAAGCAGCCGATAATAAAGTCCCTTCTTCCAGTGCGCCGCAGCATAGGTCCGCGTCGCCGCCGGCAGGCCCTTCAGCGGCTGCTCCACCAGCCAGGTCGCGAATCGCACCGCATCGGGCAGCGAATAGCCGGTCATCGGCTGGAACAGGCCGGCCTTCACCCCGGCCCGCGCGACCGGGTCATCGGCCGGCCAGTAACGGTCGAAATCGCCGCCATGCACCACCGGCAGCACGCCGCTCTCGCTGTGGATAACTTCCTCCACCTGCCACCCCTGCGCCTGCGCATAGGCGGCGATCCGCTCCGCGATCCCTGCCGCGTCCAGCGCCGGCCCGTCGCTATAATAGGTATCCTCGACAAAGATCGTCCGGGCGTCGCGCGGCAGCAGATAGACGAAGCGATAGCCGTCGATCTGCGCCACCGTCGCATCCATGATCACCGGCTGCGCGATCCCGTGCGGCTGCGCCAGTCGCAGCGTCTGCCCGACGAATTTCTGCCAGCCACAGCGCAGCGCCGACAGGTCGCCTGCCCCCCCAGCATCGATCATCGCAGGCGCGCTGATCCGCCGCCCGTCCTCCAGCACCAGAAATTGCCGGCCGATCGTCGCCACCTGCGCGCCGGTCAGCAGGCGTTCGCCCAGCGCCGCCCACACATGCGCATCGAAACGGGGGGAGGCGATGCTGTTATAAGGCGTGCCGAGTTGCCGCCGATAGCCGGGAAAGCGCACTTCATGCCCCTGCGACCAGCGGCTGCTGACCAGCGGATCGACCAGCCAGCGGTCGCGCGCATCGACATCCCCGTCGAAGAAGGACCAGATATGATTGCCGCCGACATGATCGGCCTGCTCGATCAACAGGATGCGCGTACCCGGCCGCCGCTCGGCAAAGGCAAGCGCGATCAGCCCCCCGGCAAGGCCCCCGCCGATAATCGCAAGATCGCATTCCAGATCAGCCACTCCCCCCTGTTAGCTGCGCCGACGCCAAAGGCAAAGCGGGATGGGCAGGCTGGTGGTCCGGGATGGGTGGGAATAAGACATAGCCCCTCCCTTCCGGGAGGGGTTGGGGTGGGTTGCGAGCGTAGCGAGCTTCTGCCCTATCGACCGTAGACCGCCGCTACGCGGCGCCCCCACCCCCTTAACCCTCTCCCGTTTACGGGAGGGGGAACATGACAGCTTCTGGTCGTCAGTTGCCATCCCCGCGTCCGTCATGCCGGGCTGGACCCGGCATCCCGCTTTCTTACTCGGCCTTTCCCTGATCTACCCTGGGCGATGGACACCCGCTCCACTTTCCAGCCCTCGCCGCCAAGCCGCTGTCGCCCGACCGGCGCGGAAGTGTCGCTTTCCTGTCGCCTCGTTGTCCTCTCCCTGTCGCGTCGAAGGCGCGTCATCCTGCCCCGGTTGTCGCGCGCCTGTCGCTTCATTGGCGCGTGGCAGGCGCTTGGCCGGCGCATTGGCCCGAATTTACCCGCACGACACTGTGAACTTCGACTGTCGCGTCGATTCTCGGCTCCAACTGGCGCCCCCGCTCCATCCCCCCACGCCTTGCTCAACTTATCCACATAGTATAGGGGGGTATCCTATGCACATCATCGCGGATCGGGACAAATTACTGGCGCGGGTGCGCCGCATTGCGGGGCAGGTCAGCGCCGTCGAGCGCCAGCTGGCGGGCGATGCCGGCTGCTCGGAAACATTGCAGCTGGTCGCCTCGGTGCGCGGCGCGGTCGGCAGCCTGATGGAGGAGCTCATCGAGCAGCATATGCGCGAACATGTCGCCCGCCCCGGCCTGACCGACGAAGCGCGCACGGCCGCCACCGAAGAAATGCTGGCGCTGATCCGCCGCTACGGGAAATGACGATGCACGACGATCACGCCCATGGGCACCATCATCATGGCGCCGGCTGCAACCATGACCATGCGCATCATCCCGCCCCGACCGCCCCGCCGCCGACCGACAAGGATGGCGAGGAACGCCATTATTTCGACCATATCTATCTGAGCGCCGGGCATGACAAGAATGCCAGGCGCACCCTGTGGGTCGTCTGGCTGACCGCCGCGACCATGGTGGTGGAAATCGCCTTTGGCTGGATAACCGGGTCGATGGCACTGCTGGCCGACGGTTTCCACATGGCGACTCATGCCGGCGCGCTGGCCGTGGCCGCCGCCGCCTACAGCTATGCCAAACGCCATGCCCGCAACCCGCGCTACACCTTCGGCACCGGCAAGGTCGGCGACCTGTCCGGCTTCGCCTCCGCGCTGCTGCTGCTGCTCACCGCGCTGTTCATCGCGATCGAATCCGGCATGCGCCTGTTCGAGCCGGTAAAGGTCGCCTTTGGCGAGGCGACCCTGGTCGCGATCATCGGCCTGGTCATCAATCTGGTCAGCGCCCTGCTGCTCGGCCACGACCATAGCCATGATCATGGGCATAGCCACGCGCATGACGATCATGACCATGATCACGGCCACAAGAGCGGCCATGCCGACAACAACCTGCGCGCCGCCTATGTCCATGTGCTGACCGATGCGCTGACGTCGGTGCTGGCGATCGCCGCGCTACTGGCCGGCCGCTATCTCGGCTGGTGGTGGCTCGATCCGGCGGTCGGCCTGCTGGGTGCCGTGGTCATCGCCCGCTGGGCCTGGGGCCTGATGAAGGACACCGCCGCCATCTTGCTCGACACCGCCGAACCCGCGCTGATGGCCAGGGTGCGCGGTCTGGTCGAAGCGGAAGGCGCCACCATCCGCGACCTCCATGTCTGGCGCATCGGCCCGCACGCCCATGCCGCGATCATCAGCCTCGCCCCCGGCGCCGACGGCGCCCGTGTCCGCGAACGGGTGCGCAGCCTGCCGCGCATGGAACATGTCACCGTGGAGTGCGGCTGAGCGTCCGCTTGAGAAAGCCGGTTCCGGCCCGCTTCCCCGCCCTGTCCTACAGAGCCGCGCCCATGTTAGGCTGCGCCCGGCTCTTTCCCATCGTCCGGCGTCCCCATCCCCCTCGCAACATGATTTCCTACTTGCGTAAGGAAATGTCGAAATGTGCGGGAAACATGGGAAGTTAAGCGGACGAAATCCTATTTTCAGGCGGGCTTCAGCGCATCCATGATCTGGCGCACCGGGCCAAGATCATAGCCCGCAGCCGTCGCCTGCGCCGACAGCGCGTCGGCATCGTCGCCGGCCCGCGCGCGGGTCAGCGCCCACAACAGGGTGCTGCGCGTGCCAGACCGGCAATAGGCCAGTATCTTGCCCTCGCCCGCCTGCTCCATCGCGGCGGCCATGCCGTCGAGCTGCCAGGGGGCAAAGCCGCCATGGGCCACCGGCACGGCGGCATAGGCGACACCGGCGTCGATCGCCGCTGCCTCGACCGCGGCACCGTTGGTCTGGCCCGGCTCCTCGTCATCGGGGCGGTTGTTGATGATCATGGTCACGCCCAGCGCCTTGGCGGTCTCCACCTGATCGACGCTGATCTGGGGCGAGACATAAAGACGGTCGGTCAGCTGGCGGAACATGGGCAAATCTCCTTCGCCCCCGCCATGCGCCCGCCCGCCACAGGATTCAAGCGTCTGCACGCCCAACCGGCATCGATGCCCCTTCATCCGTTCGTTTCGAGCCTGTCGAGAAACGGGGCCACACGCTCATCCGCTACAGATAGGGCCGGATCGCCGCCAGGAAGGCATCGCCATAGGCATCCAGCTTCTTCTGCCCGACGCCGCTCACCATGCCCAGCTCATGGATGGTCGCCGGCCGTTGCTCGGCCATCTCGCGCAGCGTCGAATCATGGAAGATGACATAGGGCGGGACCCCGGCATCCTGCGCCAGTTCGCGGCGACAGGTGCGCAGCGCGTCGAACAGCGGATCGCCAACCGGATTGGCGTCGCTGCCATTGCGGGCGTTGCGCTTCTTCCGCTCGCGCCGCGGCGGCACCAGAATGCGCACTTCCTCCTCGCCGCGCAGGATCGGCCGGGCATTGGGGCCGAGCATCAGCCCGCCATGCTCGGTCGTCTCCAGCGCGTCCCGCACCAGCAGCGCGCGCGACACCGGCCGCAGCAGGGCCGTCTCGTCGCCATCGACGATCGCATAGACGGAGATCTTGTCATGCCCGCGCTCGCGAATCTTGTCGGTCACGGCGCCGCTCAGCACCGCCTCGATATGACCCGCGCCAAAGCTCTGGCCGGTACGATAGACGGCGGAGAGATATTTGCGCGCCGTCTCGGTCGCGTCGACACTGGCCGGCGGAGTCAGGCAATTGTCGCAATTGCCGCAGGTCGCCGGCGGATTCTCGCCAAAGTGCCGCAGCAGGATCGCCCGGCGGCAGGTCGCCGTCTCGACCAGCGCCCCCAGCGCCGCGATCCGCGCCCGCTCGCCCTGCTGGCGCGCCGGTTCCAGCTCCATGATGCGCTGGCGGGCACGGGCGAAATCCTCCGCCCCCCAGAAGAGATGGGCGACCGCCGGTTCGCCATCGCGGCCGGCGCGGCCCGATTCCTGATAATAGCCCTCGATCGACTTGGGCAGGCCGGCATGGGCGACGAAGCGCACGTCGGGCTTGTCGATCCCCATGCCGAAGGCGACGGTGGCGACCATCACCATATCCTCGCTGGCGATGAAGGCCGCCTGGTTGGCGGCGCGCTGGGCCGGGTCCATGCCGGCATGATAGGCGCGCACCGCCCGGCCACCGCGCCCCAGCGTCTCGGCCAGCTTCTCGGTCGCGGCGCGGGTCGGCGCATAGACCACGCCCGGCCCCGGATTGGCGGCGAGCAGGTCGGCCAACTGCCGGGTCAGCCCATCGCGCGGATGGACGGCATAGCGGATATTGGGCCGATCGAAGCCCGAGATGATCAGCCCATCCTCGGGAATGCCGAGCTGGACGAGGATATCCTTGCGGGTATGCGCGTCCGCCGTCGCCGTCAGCGCGAGGCGCGGAACATCGGGAAACTCATCCAGCAGCGGCCGCAGCAACCGATAGTCGGGGCGGAAATCATGCCCCCATTCGGACACGCAATGCGCTTCGTCGATCGCGAACAGGGCGACCTTCGCCGAGCGCAGCAGATTGCGGAACCCCTCGCCGCTCGCTCGTTCCGGCGCGACATAGAGCAGGTCCAGTTCGCCATTGCGCAGCCGGTCCTGCGTCTCGCGCCAGTCGGCATCGACGCTGGTCAGACTGGCGGCGCGGATGCCCACCGCGGTCGCGGCGCGCAGCTGGTCATGCATCAGCGCGATCAGTGGCGATACCACCACGCAGCAGCCATCGAGCGCCACGGCCGGCAACTGGTAGCAGAGCGACTTGCCCGCGCCGGTCGGCATGATCGCCAGGGTCGGCTGCCCCGCCATGACCCGGCCGACCACCTGTTCCTGCACCCCGCGGAACGTCGTGAAGCCGAAAATATCGTGGAGCAGCGTGGGAATGTCGCGAGGCATGGACCGGCCTTAGCGAGTCAGGGCCACAGGTGCCAGTAGCGCGGAGTGTCTGTTTGAGATGCGCCAGATGGCGCATTCCGGCACCAGCCCGCTCCCCCCACCCGGCCACCCATAGAATACTGCCGTTGGGTGGCCGGGTGGGGGAGCGGGCTGGTGCCGTATCAGAAATCGCTCTTTCGCGATTTCTCAAACACGCGCTTATCCTGCCGGATCGAGCAGACAGCCCCAGCCCGGCTTGAAGCGTGCGGTGCGCGACGCCAGCAGCGGGACATGCGCCTCGACCGCCCGCTCCTCCGGCTTGTCGGTCAGCCGGACCATCGCCATGCCCGGCTCCTTGTCGCCCTGGCAGCTGCCCATGGCGCGGCCCTCGACATAGCGGCAGGAACAGGTCAGCCGCGCGCCATAGGCCGATCCGAGCTGCGCGCGGGCGCGCAGGGTCGACCAGTTCCACGCCAGCGCGGCCAGCAGCGCGACGACGATCACCGCCGCGACGATCCACCATTTACCACGAACCGCCATGGTCCTTCTTCCCGCCTCCATGCTAAGGGCGCCGGCTTATGCAGATCGAGAAGCGAATCGTAAAGCGCCTTGCCATGGGTGCCGGACTGGTGACGCTCGTCCTGGCCGGCACGCTGGCGGGGCGCGCGGCCCATGCACCCGAGCCCGTCTATAGCGTCGATACCGAAGCGGTGGTCAGCGCCAGCGCGCTGCGCGGCGCGATCGATCCGCTGTTCGACGACAAGGCCATGGGCGAGACGCGCGCCCTGCTGGTCATGCGCGACGGCAAGGTGATTGCCGAACGCTATGCCCCCGGCATCACCCCCGACACGAAGTTGCTGTCCTGGTCGATGGCCAAGAGCGTGACCGCAGTGCTGGTCGGCCTGATGGTGTCGGACGGACGGCTTGCGCTCGATTCGCCGGTGCCGGTCGCGGCCTGGAGCCAACCGGGCGATCCGCGCGGCCGCATCACCCTGCGCCAGCTGCTGTCGATGACCTCGGGCCTCGACCATGCCGAGGATGGCGAGCCGATCACCGACGGCGACACCGTGCGCATGCTGTTCATGGACGGCGCGCAGGACATGGCGGCCTATGCCGAATCCAAGCCGCTGGCGCATGTTCCCGGCGAGACATTTTCCTACTCCACCGGCAGCACGATGATCCTGTCGGACCTGATGACCCGGATGCTGACCAACAGCCCCCATCCCGACGTCCGCCGCCGGGCGATGCAGATGTTCATCGACGGCCGGCTGAAGGCACCGGGCAAGCTGTCCAGCCTGACCCCGGAATATGACGCCAACGGCACGCTGATCGGCGGATCGATCATGCACATGACCGCGCGCGACTATGGCCGCTTCGGCGAATTGCTGCGCAACCATGGCCGCTCCCCCAACGGCCATCAGATCGTGCCGGAAAAATGGGTCGACTATATGCGCGCGCCCTCGCCCCGGAACGCGGCCTATGGCGCCCATCTCTGGCTCAACCGCGACAGCAGCGAGAGTGCGCTGATGCCCGGCCTCGCCTCGGCCAGCCTGTTCGGCTGCGTCGGCCATAATGGCCAATATATATTGGTCGCACCCGGCCAGCGGCTGACGATCGTGCGGATCGGCATGTCGCCCAAGAAGGAACAGCGCACCGCCGTGAAGGCGCAACTGGCCCGGCTGATCGGCCTCTTCCCCGGTTAAAGGGTGAATATGCCCTCGATCACCGTGCGACAGGCGCCGGTCATCACCACCCGGTCGCCCTCCAGCCGGCAGCCCAGCCGCCCGCCTCGCGCCGAAGCCTGATAGGCGCTGATCGCATCCTTGCCGAGCCGCTCTGCCCAATAGGGCGTCAGCAGGCCATGGGCCGATCCGGTCACCGGATCCTCGTCGATCCCGCCGCCCGGCACGAAGACGCGGCTGATGATGTCGCTGTCGTCGCCCGGCGCGGTCGCCATCAGCAGATTGTCGCCCAGCTTGCGCAGGATCGCGAAATCGGGCTCCAGCGCGCGGATCGCCGCAGCATCGCGATAGACGAAGATCGCATAGCCACCCTCGCGCCAGCGCGTTTCGACGATGTCGCCGCCCATCCCCGCCGCCAGCTCCGGCAGCGGCCTGGGCGCGCTGGTCCAGGCCGGCAGCGACAGTTCATAGCCCTCGCCCGCACGGGTCACGGTCAGCACCCCGGCATGGTGGGTGCGAAAACGGATGGCATCGCCCTCAATCAGCACATGCCCGCTCGCCAGCGTGGCATGGCCGCACAGCTTCACCTCGACCGCCGGGGTGAACCAGCGCAGCGCATAATCGGCCTCCGCATCGTCCGGCGTCGGCACGGTGAAGGCGGTTTCGGACAGGTTGTTTTCCGCCGCGATCGCCTGCAGCACCGCATCATCGAGCCAGGCATCGAGCGGCATCACCGCCGCCGGATTGCCGGTGAAGGGCGCGTCGGCAAAGGCATCGACCTGGGTGAAGCGAAGGCGGGTCATGGCGATACTCCTGATGGATCGCCGCCTTCATGCCGGGCCCGCATCCGTGCCGACAGGGCCGGATGCGGGCAATTGGTCCCTAGCCCAGAATCACCAGCGCCGCGCACACCGCGGTGCCGACGATCAGGTTGAGCGGCACGCCGATGCGCACGAAATCGGCGAAACGATAATCGCCGGCGGCATAGACAAGCGCATTGGTCTGATAACCGATCGGCGTCGCGAAACAGGCGGACGCCCCGATCATCAGCGCAATCACCAGCAGGCGCGGATCGGTGCCCAGTTGATGCGCCAGCGCGATGGTCAGCGGGGTCAGCAGCGCCGCGACCGCATTGTTGCTGAGAAGCTCGGACAGGATCAACGCCGCGAAATAGACGATGAAGACCAGGCTCCATTGCGGCGCGACCTGCATCAGCGGCGTGATCCAGCCCACCATCAGCGCGACGCTGCCCGCCTGTTCCAGCGCCAGGCCGACTGCCAGCATGGCAAAGATCAGGATCAGCACATCGCCGTCGATCGCCGCCCAGGCCTCCTCCGCATCGATGCAGCGGGTGACCAGGATCACGCCCACCGCGATGAAGGCGGCCAGGCCAATGCCGATCACGTCCAGCGCCGACAGGATCACCACCGCGGCCATCGCCAGGATCGCGATCCATGCTTTGCGCGGGCGGAAGGCGCGGGTGCGGCTGATGTCGACGCCGATCAGGTTGGGATTGTCTTTCAGCGAACGCATCGCGTCATCGCTGCCCGCCACCAGCAGCCGGTCGGCGCCGCGCACCCGCGTATCGGCCAGGTCCGGACCGGGCAGATGGCGGGCGCGATGGATGCCGATCAGACGGACGCGCAGGGCATGAAGGAAGGGAATGTCGATCAGCCGCTCCCCGATCGAGGGATGGCTGGGCGCGACCATCGCCTCGATCACCGTACCCTCTCGCGCCGAAGTCTCGGAATCGGCGGCAATGCCCAGTTCGAAATCGCCCGATTCGCGCAGCGTCATGATCGCCGTGCCATCGGCCCGGACGATCAGCCGGTCGCCGACATGCAGTTCCTCCTGCTCCAGGTCGTGGCGCCGTATCTCGCCGGCCCGCTTGAGCCCGATCAGGGTGACCGAGCGGCCAAGGACGGACAATTCGCCAATCTCCCGCCCGACCACCTCGCTGTCCGGCGTCACGACCAGTTCGGTCAGATATTCCTGCACATTGCCGCCATTCTCGCCCGCGATCGAGGGCGGGTCGCTGGGCAGCAGGAAACTGAGGCAGGCCAGGCCGATGACGCCGGCAATGGTGCCGGCGAGGCCATAGGGGGTGATATCGAAAATGCCGAAGGGCTGCATGCCCTGTTCGGCCGCGATGCCCGCGACGATCAGGTTGGTCGATGTGCCGATCAGGGTAACGCAGCCGCCCATCACCGCCACCGCATTCATCGGGATCAGCAGCTTCTTGACCGGATAGGCGGTCGCCTGCGCCAGCCGGAACATGATCGGGATCAGCAGCACGACGACCGGCGTGTTGTTGAGGAAGGCCGACAGCAGCACCGTGCCCACCGCAACCTCCACCAGCGCCAGCCGCGGATGCTTCTGCGCCCGGACCATGACCAGATCGGCGATGCGGTTGATCGTGCCGGTGCGAATGAGCGCCCCCGACAGCACGAACATCGCGCCCACGGTCAGCGGCGCGCTGTTCGAAAAGACGGAGAAGAGCGATTTCTCGTCGAGCAGGCCGAGCAGCGCGAAGGCACAGGCACCCAGCACGGAAACGACGGTCGGGGAATAGCGTTCGCGCACGAAGGCGACGAACATGCAGGCGAGAATGACCAGGCCGATTTCCGCGCGGTAGATGCCCAATAGCGCGGTGATGAAATGCATCTCGTCTTGCCCCCGTTTGATCGCGTGATCGCGTCTCTAACGGAGGTGAAACGAAATGGGCCAGCCATGGTTGCATGGCTGGCCCGTGTCGCGGCGTCAGGGGACGTTTTGACCGTCAATCCACGCATAGCGTGCTGACGCTCCCCAGGCTTACGCTCTGCCGCTCACCCTCCCGCGGGTGACCATGTCATCCTAGCGTAACATGGGTGAGTCGTCTCGCATCTTTTGCACATTCGGCGCGCGATTGGCGCGGTTCGGCGCGTCAGTCGGCCCCGCACTGGGCGCGGTGCAGCAGCTTCTGGTCGGCCAGCACCAGCGCCATCATCGCTTCGACCACCGGCACGCCGCGAATGCCGACGCACGGGTCATGACGCCCCTTGGTGATGATGTCCGACGCATCGCCTTCGCGGGTCACCGTCTCGACCGGAATCAGGATCGAACTGGTCGGCTTGAAGGCGATACGGACCTTGACCGGCTGGCCGGTCGAAATGCCCCCAGCGATGCCGCCGGCATGATTGGCCAGGAAGACCGGACCGTCGGCGCCGGGCCGCATCGGATCGGCATTCTGCTCACCGCGCAGCCGGGCGGCTGCGAAGCCGTCGCCGATTTCCACGCCCTTGACCGCGTTTATGCTCATCATCGCACTCGCCAGTTCGCTGTCGAGCTTGGCATAGAGCGGCGCGCCCCAGCCGGCGGGCACGCCACTGGCCATGCATTCGACCACTGCGCCGAGCGACGAGCCATCCTTGCGCGCGCCATCGACCAGCGCTTCCCAGCGCACCGCGGCTTCGGCGTCAGGGCAGAAGAAGGGATTCTGGCCGATCTGCGCCGCGTCGAAATTGCCATAGTCGATCGCGTCGCCGCCGATCTCGCTTACATAAGCGAAGATATCGACTTCCGGGATGACCAGCCGCGCCACCGCACCGGCCGCAACCCGGCTGGCGGTTTCGCGCGCCGAGGAGCGCCCACCGCCACGATAGTCGCGAAAGCCATATTTGGCGTCATAGGCATAGTCGGCATGGCCGGGGCGATAGGCCTTGGCGACTTCCGAATAATCCTTCGATCGCTGGTCGGTATTCTCGATCATCAGGCTGATCGGCGTGCCAGTGGTCCTGCCCTCGAACACGCCCGACAGGATACGCACCTCATCGGGCTCGCGCCGCTGGGTCGTGAACTTGGACGTGCCCGGCTTGCGCAGATCGAGCCAGGGCTGGATGTCCGCCTCGCTCAATGCCAGGCCCGGAGGGCAGCCATCGACCACCGCGCCGATCGCCGGACCATGGCTCTCGCCCCAGGTCGAGAAGCGGAAGACGCGACCGAATGTGTTGAAGCTCATATCCGTTCCAATCCGGTCGCGTCGTTCTTACTTGTCCAGCGCGATGTCGGGCGCGTCTTCGGCCTTCATGCCGATGACATTATAGCCCGCGTCGACATGGTGGATCTCACCCGTCACGCCCGAAGCGAGGTCCGACAGCAGGTAAAGGCCCGCACCGCCGACATCGTCGATCGTCACGTTGCGACGCAGCGGCGAGTTCAGCTCGTTCCACTTCATGATGTAGCGGAAATCGCCGATGCCGCTGGCCGCCAGCGTCTTGATCGGTCCGGCCGAGATCGCGTTGACGCGGATATTTTCCGGGCCCAGGTCCATCGCCAGATATTTGACGCTGGTTTCCAGCGCCGCCTTGGCCACGCCCATGACGTTGTAATGGGGGATGACCTTTTCCGCGCCATAATAGCTCAGCGTCAGCAGGCTGCCGCCTTCCTTCATCAGCGCGCGCGCGCGGGCCGCGACGGCGACGAAGCTGTAGACGGAGATGTTCATGGTCATCAGGAAATTATCGAGGCTGGTGTCGGCATAGAGGCCGCGCAGCTCATTCTTGTCGGAAAAGCCGATCGCATGGACCACGAAGTCCAGCTTGCCCCAGCGCGCCTCGATCTCGGCAAAGGCCTCGTCCAGCTTCGCCATGTCGGACACGTCGCAGTCGATCAGGAAGTCCGAGCCCAACTGTTCGGCCAGCGGCTTGACGCGCTTGGCCAGCGCCTCGCCCTGGTAGGAGAAGGCCAGTTCCGCGCCCTGCGCATGCAGTTGCTGCGAAATACCCCAAGCCAGCGACTTGTCGTTCGCCAGCCCCATGATGAGCCCGCGCTTTCCCGCCATCAAGCCTGTCATATCGTCGTTCCGTTCCCTTTGTCCTGCACGGTGCCGGCTGCTTCGTCTTCCGGAAATTCCGCCAGTGCCGCATTCAATTCGGCGCCAATTACCACGCCGAGCCCCACGAGAAAGAAAAAAATGAGGGTGATCATGACACCGGCCAGACTGCCATAGGTCCGGTCATAGCCGCCCAGCATCGACAATGTGACCGGCAATAGCAGGGTGACGGCATACCACCAGAGCGCGGTGGCGACGGCGCCGGGCCATTTGGGAAAGCGCTTGTCGCGGTAGAGCGACGGGGTCAGCGAGACATAGAGCGAGTGGAGCGCCACGCATAATATCGCCATCGGCACCAGCTTGGCCGAGGAAACCCAAGCGATCGCCTCGTCCGCAAAGGGCAGCAGCCGGTGGAGCAGCTGGTCCACCGCGGTAATCATCACCTGCATCGAAAAGGCGAACATCACCGCCAGCACGCTGACCAGCGTGATCCCGACCGACGCCAGCCGGTAACGCCAGAAGGGCTTGGTGCTCTTCGTCCCATAGGCGCGGCGCAATATGTCGCGGATCGTCTCGATCAGGCTGCCCACGGTCCAAAGCCCCACCAGACCGCCGAACCAGAGCAGATTGCCGGAACGCGCCTGCAACACATCGCTGATCGGCTGGCGCACGACATCGGCGACGCCGCGCGGCACGGTATAGAGAAAGGCATTCACCGCGGAGAGCCCGTCCGACGTGCGGCCGAAGACGCTGGCGACGGCGGCCGCGACGATGAAGAAGGGAAACAGCGTCATCAGCGAGAGATAGGCCAGGTTCCCCGCATGGATGAACCCGTCGCTATAGACGCCCACCATTACCCGCTTGGCGATCTCGAAGCTGCGCGATCCCGGCCGGACCCGATCGATCTGGCGATGGAATTTCTCCTGCGCCTGCGCCGCCATGTGGCGGCGCGACTCCGGACTATAGGGGGAAGGCAGCGGCACCCTTGCCGAACGTCCTAGACGCCCAGATGGGTCCGCACCGCGCGACCATCCTGCCAATCCTCAACCAGCTGGAGGATCACCGGATCATCGGCAGGCACGTCGATCAGCAAGGTCACAAGCTGGTCGCCGCGCTGGCCATCCTTGCCGGTAAAGCCCTTGCCGCGCAGGCGCAGCGTCTTGCCCGATGTGGTGCCGGCCGGCACGCCCAGCATCACCGGGCCATCGACGGTCGGCACCTTCACCTTGCCGCCCTTCACCGCCTCGTTGATGGTGATCGGCAAATCGAGCAGCACATTGTCGCCATCGCGCTTGAAGAAGGGATGCGACTTCACCTCGATGGTGACGATCGCGTCGCCCGCACCGCCCGCGCCCGCCTGCCCCTTGCCGGTCAGGCGCATCTGCGTGCCGGTTTCGACCCCGGCGGGCAGCTTCAGGTCGATCGTCTTGCCATCCTGCAGGGTGATGCGCTGCGGCGCCAGCGTCGCGGCGTCGACGAACTGCACCGCCAGCCGATAGGCGACATTGGCCCCCTTGGCCGGCGGCGCGCCGCGACCAAAGCCGCCAAAGCCGCCGCCTCCCCCGGCGCGACGACCCGCGCCGCCGAACAGGCCTTCGAAAATATCGCCGAAATCGGCGCCGCCCTCGTTGAACTCGAACCCGCCGGGACGGCCACGCCCGCCGCCACCGCCACCACCGAAGCCGAACGGCGCGGTCGGATTGCCGTCAGCATCGATCTCACCCCGGTCGAAGCGCGCGCGCTTGTCTTTGTCCGACAGCAGATCATAGGCGTTGGTCACGGCCGAGAATTTCTCCGCCGCCTTGGGATTGTCCTGATTCTTGTCGGGGTGATATTGCTTGGCCAGCTTGCGATAGGCGGACTTGATCTCCGCTTCACTCGCGCTGCGCGCCACACCCAGAGTGGAATAGGGATCCGCCATCTATCATCCTGTTATGCTGAAACCGGTATCTGCCGCATCACGGCCATATCGCCCCTATGTGGCCGAAGGCCGGGCATCGTTCAAGCTGCGGCGCATCCGTATCGACAGTGCGGTGCCGGGAATCTAAGGCAGGGGCATGACCGATCCCTTCGCCCTTTTCGACGAGTGGTATGCGCAGGCGCGCGAGACCGAACTCAATGACAGCAACGCCATGGCGCTGGCCACGGCCGATGCACAGGGCCGCCCGTCGGTCCGCATGGTGCTGCTCAAGGGCCATGGCCCCGACGGCTTCATCTTCTATACCAATTTCGAAGGGCGCAAGGCGGGCGACCTGCTCGCCAATCCGCATGCCGCCCTGCTGTTCCACTGGAAGTCGGTGCGCCGCCAGATCCGGATCGAGGGCAGCGTCGGCCCGGTCGACGACGCTACCGCCGACGCCTATTTCGCCACTCGCAGCCGCGATAGCCAGCTGGGCGCCTGGGCCTCCGACCAGTCCCGCCCCCTGCCCTCGCGCGCCGTCTTCATGGATCGCTATGAAGAAGTGCGCGCCCGGTTCGAAGGCGGCCCGGTGCCGCGCCCACCCCACTGGTCGGGCTTCCGCCTGACCCCGGAACGGATCGAGTTCTGGCAGGATCGCGAGCATCGCCTGCATGAACGGCGCGTCTTCACGCGCCAGGAAAATGGCTGGAACGAGGGGCTTCTCTACCCCTGAGCGAGCACCATGCCATTGTCCTGCCGTAAAACAGGGCGCGGAATATGGTGGCTCATTCGTCTATCCCCGCACAGTCCAAGCCTGCCCGATTGCGGGCTGGCCGGGCGCCTGTTAGGTGTCACCACCCAGCAGAACAGAATGAATGCGCGGGCGGACCGCTCGCTGGCTAGAGGAATATAATGCGAAATCGACTGACGGCCTACATCCTGACAGGCATGGTCCTGGGCGTGATCGTGGGCTTCGTGGCCAATCTCTGGGTCGGCGGGGATGAAGCGCTGGCCAAGGATGTGGCGGGCTATTTTCACCTTCTGGCCGACATCTTCCTTCATCTGATCAAGATGATCATCGCGCCTTTGGTCTTTTCCACGCTGGTCGCGGGCATCGCCCATATGGGCGACAGCGCGGCGCTGGGGCGGATCGGCGGGCGCGCGCTCGCCTGGTTCATCATCGCCAGCCTGATCTCGCTGACCTTGGGCCTGATCTTCGTCAATTTCTTCGAGCCGGGCGCCGGCCTCAACCTCGTCCGGTCGGGCGCGGATGCAGGCGTCAACACCGAAGCGCTCAATTTCCGCGACTTCATCCTGCACGTCTTCCCGACGTCGATGATCGGCGCGATGGCGGACAACCAGATCCTGCAGATCGTCGTCTTCTCGCTGTTCGTCGGCGTGGCGTTGACCGCCATCGGCGAAAAGGGCAAGCCGATCATCACCGTGATCGAGGCGCTGGTGGAGCTGATGCTGCAGGTCACCGGCTATGTCATGCGGGTCGCGCCGCTCGCCGTGTTCGGCGCCCTCGCCTCGTCGGTGACGGTGCAGGGCCTGGGCGTGCTCAAAACCTACGGCGCGCTGGTCGGCGAATTCTACATCGCCCTCATCTGCCTGTGGGTGCTGCTGTTCGGCGCGGGTGCGATTTTCCTGGGCAAGCGGATGTTCAAGCTGATCCGCTATGTCCGCGAACCGATCCTGATCGCCTTCTCGACCGCCTCGTCGGAAGCCGCCTATCCCAAGATGCTGGAACAGCTCGACCGGTTCGGCGTGCCGCGCCGCATCTACAGCTTCGTGCTGCCGCTGGGCTACAGCTTCAACCTCGACGGCTCGATGATGTATGCGACCTTTGCGACCATCTTCATCGCCCAGGCCTATGGCATCGACCTGCCGATCGCGACACAGATCACGATCCTGCTCGTCCTGATGGTCACCAGCAAGGGCATCGCCGCCGTGCCGCGCGCCTCGCTGGTCGTGGTCGCCGCCACGCTCGGCCAGTTCGACCTGCCGGTCGAAGGCGTCGCCTTCATCCTGGCGGTCGACCATTTCATGGACATGGGCCGCACTGCCACCAACGTGCTGGGCAATGCCATCGCCACTTCGGTCATCACCAAGTGGGAAGGCATGCTGGAAGTGGAGGAGCCGGTCGACGTGCCCCATCCCAAGGCGCCGGCCCATACCCCGTCCCATGGCCGGGCGGGGCTGGAACTGGCCTCCGACATGGTCGACGAAGACCGCAAGGGCTAAGGCCCGCGCTTCAATGCCAAAGAAAAAGCCCCGCCTGCATCATGCCGGCGGGGCTTTTTGTTACCTTACCACAGGACACCACGCACCGGCGTGACAGGATCTGGCGCCGGATCGCCGATCGACTGGAGCAGGTCGATCTCGATCGTCCGGCACATCGCGGTCAGCGGCACGTCATGCACGCTGTCGGCAAAGGGATCGGTCAGATCATCGCCGATCCGTAGCACCGCCATGAACATCAGCCCCGCCACCGTCGAACCTAGCGGCGTGGCGAAACCCAGCGTCTCGACCAGCCCGATCGGCAGCAGGATGCAAAAGAGATGGGTGAAGACCACCGGCAGCAACCGATATTGGAAGGGCAGCGGCGTGTTCTTCAGCCGCTCCATCCCGCCCTGGGCATTGGCGATGTCGACCAGCACCTTCTCCATCTGGGTCTGCTGGATGGTATCGATCCAGCCTTCCCGCCGCGCCATGTCGATCCGCCGGCCGGTGCTATCGAGCAGGCCATTGGCCGGATTGGTGCGCGCCAGCGCCTTGCCCTTGTCCTCCTCGCGCAGGAATTTGGTCACATCCTCGCCGATCGTCTGGCGCCGCAACTGGCAGCGCAGCGCATTCACATAGGCAATCTGGCGCTTGACGATCTCGCGCTTGAGGTCGCGGGCCTCCGGATCGGGCAGGAAATTGCGCGCAGACCGCGCCAGGCTGCGCGAGGCGTTGATCATCGCCCCCCACAATGTGCGCCCTTCCCACCAGCGTTGGTAACTGCTGTTCGACCGGAAGCCCAGGAACAGGGCGAGGGCCGAACCGAAGATGGTGAGCGGCAGCGATGGGGCCTTGAACGGCAACAGATAATAAGCGGCCGTGACCGCACAGTCCCACACGAACAGCGCGGTCAGCGGTTTCCACACTTCCGATGCGATCCGGCGCATGCTGGGGACGGCATCAACGATCATGCAAGACTCCTTCTGGTGAACCGGCCCAACGCCCGAGCATGCGGCTATGCTCCGTCGATGCCCTAACGAAACGAAATATTGCCGGCCGCGCAACCCGCTTCCGCATGGCTCGTTGGTCGGGAGGAAGAGGAGAGGCCATGAGTGATCCGGGCACAGAGGAACAGGTGGGCCGACGCGCGGCCTTCTCGCTGCAATGGCAGATGCTGGCCGGCTTCCTGATCGGCCTCACCGCTGGGCTGATCGCCTATGCCGTAACCCCCGGCGCGCCCTGGATCGATGCGGTCACCCGCTATCTCACCGGTCCGATCGGGCAGGTCTTTCTGCGCCTGCTGTTCATGCTCGTGATCCCGCTGCTGGTCTCCGCGCTGATCGTCGGCATTGCCGAAATGGGCGAGATGCGTTCGCTGCGCCGGGTGGGCCTTCGCACCCTCATCTATACGCTGATCGTGTCCGGTGTCGCCGTCGTCATCAGCCTGGCGCTGGTCAACCTGCTGCAACCGGGCGGGGGCGTCGATCCGGCACAGGCGCGCGCGCTGCTGGCCGATGCGGGACAGGGGGCGCAGGCGATCCTCGATCGCGGCGCCGACACGCCCACCGGCATGCAGGCGCTGATCGCGATCGTCCCCGACAATGTGATCGCGGCGATGGCCGACAATGACATATTGGCGGTGATGGTCTTCGCCCTCTTCTTCGGCATTGGGCTGGTGCTGGTGCAGACGAAGGAAACGAAGCTGTTGCTCGACGCGATGGAGGGTCTGTTCGCGGTGACGATGCGCCTCATATCGATCGTCATCCGCCTGGCGCCGATCGCCATCGCCTGCTTCATGTTCAACCTCGCCGCCCAGTTCGGCTGGGACTTGCTGCTGCGCCTGTCCGCCTATGTCGGGGTCGTGCTGCTGGCGCTCGCGATCCAGATGTTCGGCATCTATTCGCTGCTGATCGGCCTGCTGGCGCGCCGGTCGCCGCTGCGCTTCTTCGCCGCCGTGCAGGAAGCGAGCGTCATGGCCTTCGCCACCGCCTCCTCCAATGCCACCCTGCCGACCGCCATCCGCGTTGCGGAAGAGAATCTGCACCTGCCGCGCCGCATCGCCCGCTTCGTCCTGACCATCGGCGCCACTGCCAACCAGAATGGCACGGCGATGTTCGAGGGGATCACCGTCCTGTTCCTCGCCCAATTCTTCCATGTCGACCTCAGCCTTGGTCAGCAATTGATGGTGATGCTGGTCTGCATATTGGGCGGGGTCGGCACGGCAGGCGTGCCCGCCGGGTCGCTGCCGGTGGTGGCGATGATCCTGGCGATGGTCGGCATCCCGCCCGAGGGGATCGGGCTGGTGCTGGGCGTCGACCGGCTGCTCGACATGTGCCGCACCGCGCTCAACGTCACCGGCGACCTGGTGGCGGCAACGGTGATATCGGCGCGCGAGGAAATCAGCGCTGCGCCTTCGCCGCCTGCGCCCACCAGATGAGCGTGTCGGCGAACCCGGCAAAGCCCCGATCCAGCGCCGCACCGCCTTCGCCCTGGGGCTGGGCCTGCTCGTCCAGCGCCTGCTGGATCTGGCCGACGCTCAGCCGCTCGGGCATTACCGCCATGCCCATGGCGGACAGCGTCACCGTCCAGTCGGCATGGCTGTTGACCCCAGCGAAGCGGCCCATTGAATAGCTCGCGATCGCGGCCGGCCGGCGGTCGAACTCCTTGAGATAATGGTCGACCAGATTCTTGAGGCCCGGCTGCATGCCGCGATTATATTCGCCCGCAACGAACACGAAGGCATCGGCAGCGGACAGGCGCTCGGCAAGGTGCGCCATGGCGGCGGGCGCCTCGCCGGCGGGATAGTCGCTATAGCGCAGGTCGAGCATCGGCAGGCCCACGGCCTTGGCATCGACCAGTTCCGCCCTGTGCCCCAGCCCTTCAAAGCTGCGGATCAGATAATCCGCCAGCCGTATGCCGAGCCGGCCGCGCCGATAGGAACCGTAGAGGACGAGGATATCGAGTGCCATGCGGAGCCTCCTGCCTTGATGTCGAAAGACTTGTCGCATCCTGTCCCGATCGGGTCCAGCCGGCCTTCCAATCTTTCAATATTTCACGATGCGAAATTGCATTTCACATGACGGAACGCCATCATCACATCAATGACCGACACGGGAGGATGCGGATGAAGAGGATGGCGTTGCTGGCCTGCATGGGCCTGCTGATGGCCAATGGCGATGTCGCGCCGGGCAAGCCGATCAGCCCGCGCTTTGCCGGCGATCCCTCGCCGCACTGGTTCGACGACCGCTGGTATCTCTACGCCACCGACGACGCCTCCAATTCCGGCCGCTACTGGGACAGCACGAGCTGGCGCCTCTACAGCTCGACCGACATGAAGAGCTGGAAAGACGATGGTGCTTTCCTCGACGTCACCACCTTCAAATGGGCACGGCCCGATGCCAAGGCCTGGGCCCCCGAAGTCGCCCAACGCAACGGACGCTATTATTTCTATGCGCCGATCGGCGGCGACCGGATCGGCGTTGCGGTGGCCGACCGCCCCCAGGGGCCTTATCGCGACGCGCGCGGCGACGCGTTGATCGACAAGGCGCGAGACGCCAATGCCGGTGCCGAACCGATCGACCCCGCCGTCTTCATCGACACGGACGGACAGGCCTATCTCTATTTCGGCACCCGCGTGCCCAAGGTGGTGCGGCTGAAGCCCGACATGATCCATGTCGACGGTCCGATCATGGATGTCGCCGTCACCGGACTGCCGGCCAGCGACCCCAAGAAGAAATATGGCGAGGCGCCCTATCTCCACGCCCACAAGGGCCGCTATTATTTCAGCTTCTCGACCGGCTGGCCCGGCCAGATCATCTACGGCACTGCCGCCTCGCCGCTCGGCCCCTTCGCCTATGGCGGGGTGATCCTCGATTATCTGCCGATCTCGACCAATCATCAGGCGATCGTGGAGCGGGGCGGCAAGAGCTGGCTCTTCTATCATGACAAGCTGTTGCCCGGTGGCGGCGATCACCGGCGCTCGATCACCATCGCGCCGCTGACCTATGCCAAGGACGGGGTCATCCTGCCGGTCGAGCGCCACGCCCGGAATGAGGAAAGGCCGGACGTTTCCGCCCGGCCTTCTCATCTCTCAGCGCAGCTTGGCGATCGATAGACCGTCCTGCTTGGCGCGGGTCTTCACCGATTCCTCGCTGCGGGTCAGCGCCTTGGCGATCGCCTTCAGCGCCATGCCCTTCTTGGCGAGCGTGTGCAGCTTCTGGACCTCATCCTGGGTCCAGGGCTGCTTGTGCCGCTCGAAACGTTCGCCGGCCATGCCCCTTAATCCGCGAAGGGATCGCGGACGAGGATGGTGTCGTCGCGTTCCGGGCTGGTCGACACGAGCGTGACCGGGCAACCGATCAGTTCCTCGATGCGGCGGATATATTTGATCGCCTGTGCCGGAAGCTCCGCCCAGCTGCGCGCGCCGGCGGTGGTTTCGCTCCAGCCGGCAATGCTTTCATAGATCGGCTCGGCCTTGGCCTGGTCCTGCGCATGGGCGGGCAGATAGTCGAAGCTCTGGTCGCCGATCTTGTAGCCGACGCAGATCTTCAGCTCTTCAAAGCCGTCGAGCACGTCCAGCTTGGTCAGCGCAATGCCGGTCACGCCCGAAACCGCGACCGACTGGCGCACCAGCACCGCGTCGAACCAGCCACAGCGGCGCTTGCGACCAGTGACGGTGCCGAATTCATGGCCACGCTCGCCCAGGCGTTGGCCCACGTCATTTTCCTGCTCGGTCGGGAACGGGCCGGACCCGACGCGGGTGGTATAGGCTTTGACGATGCCCAGCACGAAGCCGGCGCCATTGGGGCCAAGACCGGTGCCGCTCGCCGCCGTGCCCGCCACCGTGTTGGACGAGGTGACGAAGGGATAGGTGCCATGGTCGATGTCGAGCAAAGTGCCCTGCGCGCCTTCGAACAGGATACGCTTGCCTTCCGACTTCGCCTTGTTGAGCGTCAGCCAGACGGGCTTGACGAAGGGCAGGATGAAGGCGGCGATCTCGGTCAGGTCGGCCATCAGTTGGGCGCGATCGATCGGTGCTTCACCAAAGCCAGCGCGCAGCGCGTCATGATGCGCGGTCAGCCGGTCGATCTGCAGGTCGAGATCGTCGAGATGGGCGAGGTCGCAGACGCGGATGGCGCGGCGGCCGACCTTGTCCTCATAGGCCGGGCCGATGCCGCGACGGGTGGTGCCGATCTTGCCGGCGCCCGACGCATCCTCGCGCAGGCCATCGAGGTCGCGGTGGAAGGGCAGGATCAACGGGCAGGTCTCGGCGATCTGCAGGTTTGCCGGGGTGATCTCGACGCCCTGGCCCTTCAGCTTGGCGACCTCGTCACGGAAGTGCCAGGGGTCCAGCACCACACCATTGCCGATCACCGACAGCGTGCCACGCACGATGCCCGACGGCAGCAGCGAGAGCTTGTAGACCTTCTCGCCGACGACCAGCGTGTGGCCGGCATTATGGCCGCCCTGGAAACGGGCGACGACATCGGCGCGCTCCGACAGCCAGTCGACGATCTTGCCCTTGCCTTCGTCACCCCATTGGGCGCCGATCACGGTAACATTTGCCATGGATACACTCCTCCGCCCGCCGCGCGGACCGGCCATGCCCTTCGACGGGACTCGGCATGCCGGTGGAATAGGATGGGCGGGGTACGCCCTGTGCGGGGCGCGCGTTAGCCGGGCGGGACCAATGCGTCAAGGTTGGAGGCACATTACACTTTGATACCAGGTGCCGACTTTACGGCAGGATGCGCCCTCGCGATCATGGCGGCGCAGGGGGCAGCGAAGGACGATCCATATGCGCAGACGGCTGATTCCCATCCTGATTCTCTCCCTGCTCGCGGGCACGCCGATGGCCGCCCAGGGCCAGACGGCCGCCGCGGCGCCGCAGGCCATGACCTATGGCCATGATCCATTGCAGGCGATCGATTTCTGGCCGGGCAAGAGCGCCAAGGCACCGCTGGTCATATTCGTCCATGGCGGCGGCTGGAAGCGCGGCAGCAAGGACAATGCCACCGGCGCGGCCAAGGCGCCCCATTATACCGGCCTTGGCTATGCCTTCGCATCGATCAATTACCGGCTGGTGCCCGATGCGACGGTCGAGAGCCAAGCGCAGGACGTCGCCGATGCCGTCGCCCGTCTGCGCAGCCAGGCGGCGACACTGGGGGTCGATCCCAACCGCATCATCCTGATGGGCCATAGCGCCGGCGCGCATCTGGTCGCGCTGGTCGGCACCGACATGCGCTATTTCGCCAAGGCCGGGCTGAAGCCCGATGCCGTGCGCGGCATCATCGCACTGGATGGCGCGGCTTATGACGTGCCAACGCAGATGGCGCAGGGCGGCCGATTCATGGCGAAAACCTATGAACAGGCGTTCGGCACCGATCCGGCGCGGCAGAAGGCGCTATCGCCCACCTTGCAGGCGGCAAAGCCCAACGCCCCCGATTTCCTGCTGCTCCATGTCGATCGGATCGACGGCACCGCCCAGTCCAATGCGCTCGCCGCCGCGCTGCGCAAAGCGGGAACCCCGGTAGAGATCCATGCGCTGCCCGGACGCGGGCTGCGCGGCCATATGCAGATCAACCGCGAGATGGGCGATGCCGACTATGCCGGCACCGGCATCGTGGACGCCTGGCTGCGCCGGCTGTTCGGTCAATAAGCGCGGGGTTCGACGCCATCCAGCCAGTGCGAACAGCGCTGGGCCGCGCCATCTTCGCCGTTAGCCAGGGCCGCAACCGTGTGCCAGCCCTCGGCCCGCAGCGCGGCCGCGCGCACGGCATCATGGCCGACCGGCAGGAACAGGCGCCTGGGCCGCTCGTCGCCAAAGCCCGCGTCGATCAGCGGATCGGGATAGAGCGAAAAGCCCATGGCGGGCTCATCCGTTTCGCCAGCACGAGCAATGGCATAGCTGCCGCCACGGCCGACCTCACCGATGAAGCCCTCGGCAAAGATGGAGAAGCCGAACCAGTTCTGGAATTCGAAACCGTGCCGTTCGGTCGGGTCGAGGGTCAGGGTGATGTCCCAGCCGATCGGCTTGGCGATCGCGCGCAGGCCCGCGATGCGGCTGTCGATGGCGCCACCCAGGCTGGCGCTGAACGCCTCCAGCCGTTCCATCGCGGCGTGGAACGGGCCAGTCGCCTCGATCAGCGGCAGATAGGCGGCGGCGGCCGGGCTGATCGCCACCAGCGCGCCGGCATCCTTGGCGTCCAGTTCGGCGCGCACGGCTTCCAGTTCCTCTGCCCCCAGCGGCAACGGACCAGCAGCCAGCGCGTCGATCAGGTCGGGCAAGGTGAAATCGATGGTGATGCCGGTGACGCCGGCGGCAGTCAGCGCCTCGATCGCGATGTTGACGATCTCGACCGCGGCGGCGGCGCTGTCGCTGCCGATCAGTTCGGCGCCCAGCTGCATCTTCTCGCGCTCGGGGCGCAGCTGGCTCGCCTTCTGGCGGATCACCGGCCCGGCATAGGACAGGCGCAACGGACGCGGCGCGCTGCGCAGGCGGGTGGCGGCGATGCGACCGACCTGCGCGGTCATGTCGGGGCGGAAGGCCAAAGTGCGCTGCGACACCGGGTCGACGGCACGGACCAGATCCTGCGCGCGCATCGACTTGAGCCGCTGGGTCAGTGTGTCCTCGAACTCCGCCAGCGGCGGCATGACCCGCTCATAGCCATGGGTCGCGACCGTATCGAGCACGCGGCGCGCCAGGCGCGCGGAAGCTTCGGCCTGCGGCGGCAGGCGATCGGATAGCCCCTCCGGGAGCAGGCTTGGCGGGATCATGGTCATGAGACAGGCCCTTTAGCGGAATTTTGGGGTTAGGCCATCCCCTACCCCCGTTCGGTTCGAGCTTGTCGAGAACTGTTCTCGACGACGCTTCTCGACAAGCTCGAAGCCTGTCCTGAGCGCCTGCCTTGCAGGCAGTCGAAGGGCTGCTCGAACCGAACGGCAGATATTTAGGTCAGCTTAGGCAAAGCGCAGCAGCTTCACCTGCTTCACGCCGGCGAGGTTGCAGATCGCCCAGCGCAGCGGTTCGGTGACGGTGCCGTCCACCGACAGCAGCAGCACGGCTTCACCGCCCTGGTTGCGACGGCCCAGGTGGAAGGTGCCGATATTGACGTCCGACTCGCCCAGCTTCGAGCCCAGGCGACCGATGAAGCCCGGCGCATCCTGGTTGACGATGTAGAGCATGTGGCCGTCGAGATCGGCTTCGACCTTGATGCCGAACAGCTCGACCAGACGCGGCTGGGCATGGCCGAACAGCGTGCCGGCCACCGACTTGTCGCCTGCTTCGGTCGAAACGGTGACGCGCACCAGCGTCTGATAGTCGCCCTCGCGGTCATGGCGCACTTCACGCACGTCCAGGCCACGCTCCTTCGCCAGGAAGGGCGCGTTGACCATGTTCACCGTGTCCGAATAGACGCGCATCAGGCCGGCCAGCACCGCGGCGGTGATCGGCTTCTGGTTCAGCTCGGCGGCATGGCCCTCGACCTCGACCGCAACGCCGGTGATGGCATCGCCTTCCAGCTGGCCGATCAGGCTGCCCAGCTTTTCCGCCAGCGCCATATAGGGCTTGAGCTTAGGCGCTTCCTCGGCCGACAGGCTGGGGACGTTCAGCGCATTGGTGATGCCGCCGTCGAGCAGATAGTCGCTGAGCTGTTCAGCGACCTGCAGCGCGACATTGACCTGCGCTTCGTCGGTCGATGCGCCCAGATGCGGGGTGCAGATGAAGTTCGGCGTGCCGAACAGCGGCGATTCCTTGGCCGGCTCGGTCTGGAACACGTCGAGCGCGGCGCCCGCGACATGGCCCGAATCCAGCGCGTCCTTCAGCGCCGCTTCGTCGATCAGGCCGCCACGGGCACAGTTGACGATGCGCACGCCCTTCTTGGTCTTGGCCAGATTTTCCTTCGACAGGATGTTGCGGGTCTGGTCGGTCAGCGGCGTGTGCAGCGTGATGAAGTCGGCCTTCGCCAGCAGCGTGTCGAGATCGGCCTTTTCCACGCCCATTTCCACGGCGCGCTCGGGCGTCAGGAAGGGATCGAAGGCAACGACCTTCATCTTGAGGCCGAGCGCGCGGCTGGCGACGATCGACCCGATATTGCCGGCACCGATCAGGCCCAGCGTCTTGCCGGTCACTTCCACGCCCATGAAGCCGTTCTTGGGCCACAGGCCCTGCTGCGTCTGGGCATTGGCTTCGGGGATCTGGCGGGCTAGCGCGAACATCAGTGCGATGGCATGTTCGGCGGTGGTGATCGAGTTGCCGAACGGCGTGTTCATCACGATCACGCCCTGGGCCGATGCGGCCGGGATATCGACATTGTCGACGCCGATACCGGCGCGGCCGATGACCTTGAGGTTGGTCGCGGCGTCGAGAATCGCCTTGGTGACCTTGGTCGAGCTGCGGATGGCCAGGCCATCATAAGCGCCGATCATCGCGGCCAGTTCTTCCGGGGTCTGCCCGGTGATGACGTCAACCTCGACACCACGCTCGCGGAAGATCGCGGCGGCGCGGGGGTCCATCTTGTCGGAAATGAGAACCTTGGGCATGGGAATATCCTTCTGGAATATCTGTAACCGTTCGGGCTGAGCGAAGTCGAAGCCCTCCACTGAGCGAAGCGAAGTGGCCTCCCTATCGGTCGGCCGAGCCCTTCGACTTCGCTCAGGGCGATCGGAATTTAAATGAAGTTAGGCAGCCTTGGTCTGAGCGTAGGCCCAGTCGAGCCACGGGCCGAGCGCCTCGATATCGGCGGTCTCGACGGTCGCGCCGCACCAGATGCGCAGGCCTGCCGGGGCGTCGCGATAGCCCGCCACGTCATAGGCGGCGCCTTCCTTCTCGAGCAGGCCAGCGAAGGCCTTGATGAAGGCTTCGTCGGCGCCCTCGACGGTCAGGCAAACGCTGGTGGTCGAGCGCGAGGCTTCGTCGACGGCGAGATGGCCGAGCCAGTCGCGTTCGGCGACGATCTTGCCCAGCGCCGCCGCATTGGCGTTGCTGCGCGCGATCAGGCCCTGGAGGCCGCCCAGCGACTTGCCCCATTCCAGCGCAAAGATCGCGTCCTCGACAGCCAGCATCGAAGGGGTGTTGATGGTTTCGCCCTTGAACACGCCTTCAGCCAGCTTGCCCTTGGCCATCAGGCGGAACACCTTGGGCAGCGGCCAGGCGGGGGTGTGGTTTTCCAGACGCTCGACGGCACGGGGGCCCAGGATCAGCACGCCATGGCCGCCCTCGCCGCCCAGCACCTTCTGCCAGGAGAAGGTGGCGACGTCGATCTTGGTCCAGTCGATCTCATAGGCGAAGACCGCGCTGGTGGCGTCGGCGAAGGTCAGGCCCTCGCGGTCGGCCGGGATCCAGTCGGCATTGGGCACGCGCACGCCCGACGTGGTGCCGTTCCAGGTGAACAGCACATCGTTCGAGAAGTCGACGGTGGAAAGGTCGGGCAACTGGCCATAGTCGGCACGGATCACGGTCGGGTCGAGCTTCAGCTGCTTGGCGGCGTCCGTCACCCAGCCTTCGCCGAAGCTTTCCCAGGCCAGCGTCGTCACCGGGCGGGCGCCCAGCATCGTCCACATCGCCATTTCGAAGGCGCCGGTGTCGCTACCCGGCACGATGCCGATGCGGTGGGTGTCGGGCAGGTTCAGCAACTCGCGCATCAGGTCGATGCTGTAGGCGAGGCGGGTCTTGCCGATCTTGGCGCGGTGCGAACGGCCGAGCGACTCAGTGGCCAGCTTGGCGGCATCCCAGCCCGGAGGCTTGGCGCAGGGACCGGAAGAGAAAAAGGGGCGAGCCGGACGGGTTGCGGGCTTTGCGGCAGGCGCAATGGTGGCGTCAACGGCAGTCAGATCAGTCATGTAATGCGTCTCCTTACAGAGAGCACGCGCGGCGTTGGGACCGCGTGGCCCGTCGGCCGCCCTAAAGATTTCGGAAAAAGAGTCAAGCCGCAGCAAAATGCGACGAAATGACAGCGCCGTTAACCCATCAGCCCGGAAAGCCGTGGTAAATGCGGGATTGATGGTAGAGCGGGCGACGAAAAATTCGGTATGGCGCAGCGCGGCCCTGGCCGCGACGATGGCGAGCATGCTGGCCGCCTGCAGCGGCGACCTGGTGCCCAAAGGTCGAGTCGCGCGTGCATCCAAGCCGGTGAAGAGCGCGCGCCCGGCCACCCCGCCCGCGCCGCCGCCACTCGAAACCCGGCAATGTTTCGCCAAGCTGCAATCCCAGTCGGTCGCCTTCACCCCTCTGCCCGATCAGAATTTCGGCGGCGGATGCAGCGCGATCGGCAGCGTCAAGCTGCTCGACATCGGTGTGCCGACCTCGGGTCTGGGGGCCATGACCTGCAACCTTGCCGCCAATTTCGCCGCCTGGTCGCGCTATGCCGTGCAGCCCGCCGCCCGGCTGATCCTGGGCGCGGAGATCGAGAAGATCGAGACATTCGGCACCTATAATTGCCGGCCGATCGCGGGCAGCGGCAAGCTCAGCGAACATGCCCACAGCAATGCAATCGACGTGTCCGCCTTCGTGCTGAGCGACGGGCGGCGGATCAGCGTCGAGAAGGACTGGAATGGTGACAAGCGCACCCGCCAGTTTCTGGAAGTGGTCCATGCCAGCGCCTGCAAGCGGTTCAACACGGTGCTGTCGCCCGACTATAACGCCGCCCATCATGACCATTTCCATTTCGACATGGGCGGCCGCGGCGGCTTTTGCCGTTAAGCGGTAATCAGAAACGCGGCGGTTTCTGCCGCTGAGCGGAAATAGCCAACTTGGCGGATTTCCCCGCTAACGGTCTTGGCATTGTCACCTGCCGCGCCTAGCTTGTTGGGAATGACCAAGAAAGAAATTGAAGAACGCAAATTCCGCCCCGCACGCCAGGAAGCGGACGACGCCAGGAAGGCGATCGAAACCCCCCAGACCAGCAGCGCCGCCTACAAGCTCGCCTTCCAGGACAATGAGTTCCTGCTGCGCGAGGATCTGCGCCCTGTGCGCTTCCAGCTCGAATTGCTCAAGCCCCAGTTGCTGATGGACGAGGCGCGGATCGAATCCACCTTCGTCTTCTACGGCTCCGCCCGCATTCCCGAACCCGATCAGGTCCAGGCGCGGATCGACGCCGCCACCACCCCGCAGCAAAAGAAGATCGCGGAAAATCTGGGCAAGAAGGCCCGCTATTATGAGGAAGCGCGCAAGCTGGCGCGGATCGCGGCGCAATATCCGGTGAACGCCGCGGGTTGCCGCCACTTCGTCGTCTGCTCGGGCGGCGGTCCCTCGATCATGGAAGCGGCCAATCGCGGCGCGGTCGATGTCGGCCAGACGACGATCGGCATGAACATCGTGCTGCCGCATGAACAGGCGCCCAATCTGTTCGTCACGCCGGAACTGAGCTTCCAGTTCCACTATTTCGCGCTGCGCAAGATGCATTTCCTGCTGCGCGCCCGCGCGCTCGCCGTCTTCCCTGGCGGCTTCGGCACGTTCGACGAGATGTTCGAACTGCTCACCCTGATCCAGACCGGCAAGATGAAGCCGATCCCGATCCTGCTGTTCGGCAAGGATTTCTGGAACAAGGTGGTGGATTTCGAGGCGCTGGCGGACGAGGGCGTGATTTCGCACAATGACCTCAACCTGCTGACCTGGGTCGAGACGGCCGAGGACGCCTGGGCCGCGGTGCAGGACTTCTATCACGACAGCGAAGCGCCCGGCTGCGGCTGATGCGGCCGATCCATGGGGCCTTTGCGCCCTTGCCCTAATCCCCGGCGGGGATTAGGGCGCGGCCATGCGCGCGGACCTGGCCCATGTCGACACCTGGATCTTCGATCTGGACAATACGCTCTATCCGGCGAAGGCGGACCTGTTCGCGCTGATCGACGTGAAGATGGGCGAATATATCCAGGGCCTGCTGGGCTGCGACCCGGCCGAGGCGCGGATCGTCCAGAAACGCTATTTCATGGAGCATGGCACGACCCTGTCGGGGCTGATGCACCATCATGGCATCGAGCCGCGCGAATTTCTCGACTATGTCCATGACATCTCGATGGAGCGGCTGGCGGTCGACACTGCCCTCAACGCCCATATCGCCGCCCTGCCCGGCCGCCGGCTGATCTTCACCAATGGCGATGCCACCTATGCCGGCCGCGTGCTCGACAGACTGGGCCTGACCGGCGCGTTCGAGCTGATCCACGACATCCACGCCTGCCGCTATGTGCCCAAGCCCGATCCGTCGGGCTATGCCGAGCTGTGCAGCGTCCACGCCGTCGACCCGACCCGCGCTGCCTTTTTCGAGGACATGGCCCGTAATCTGAAGCCCGCCAAGGCGATCGGCATGACCACCATCTGGGTCAATAACGGATCGGAAGCGGGCAATCACGACCATCATCCCGATTTCATCGATTATGAAACCGACCATCTGACGCCGTTCCTGGCGGATATTTTTGGGGAAAGACCATGAGCCAAGATCTGATCGCGATCATCGACGCCGCCTGGGAGGACCGGGCCAACATCAACCTGTCGACCCAGGGCGACGTCCGCCAGGCAGTCGACAAGGCGCTGGCCTTGCTCGACAAGGGCGAACTGCGCGTCGCCGAACCGACCGAAGCCGGCTGGCAGGTCAACCAGTGGGCGAAGAAGGCCGTGCTGCTTTCCTTCCGCCTCAACGACAATGTCATGATCGATAATGGTCCGGGCGCCGGTCACTGGTGGGACAAGGTGCCCAGCAAGTTCGCTGGCTGGGACGAGGCCGCCTTCCGCGCCGCCGGATTCCGCGCCGTGCCGGGCAGCTTCGCCCGCGCCGGCAGCCATATCGCCAAGAATGTCATCCTGATGCCCAGCTTCGTCAACATCGGCGCCTTCGTCGATGAAGGCACGATGGTCGACACCTGGGTGACGGTCGGCAGCTGCGCCCAGATCGGCAAGAATGTCCATCTGTCGGGCGGCGTCGGCATTGGCGGCGTGCTCGAACCGCTGCAGGCCGATCCGGTCATCATCGAGGATGACTGCTTCATCGGCGCCCGTTCGGAAGTGGTCGAGGGCGTGCGCATCGGCAAGGGCTCGGTGCTGTCGATGGGCGTATTCATCGGCCAGTCGACCAAGATCATCGACCGCGCCACCGGCGAAGTGTTCATGGGCGAAGTGCCGCCCTACTCGGTCGTCGTCCCCGGCTCGCTGCCCGGCAAGCCGCTGCCCGACGGCACGCCCGGCCCCAGCCTCTATTGCGCCGTGATCGTCAAGCGCGTCGACGCGCAGACCCGGTCGAAGACCGGCATCAACGAACTGCTGCGCGACTAATCGAGCGAGGGGGCGGTCCGCCGCCCCTTCACCCCTTGAGCGCGAGCGGCAGGCCCGCCGCAACAAACACAACTTGATCCGCCACCGCCGCGACCCGCTGGTTCAACGTGCCGGCCAGATCGCGAAAGCGCCGCGCCAGCGCATTGTCGGGCACGATACCCAGCCCCACTTCATTGGCGACCAGGATGATCGCCCCGTCATGGGCCAGGATCGCGGCACAGAGCGCGTCGGCCGCCGCCTCCCCATCCCGATCCGCCAGCAGCAGGTTGCTGGCCCACAAGGTCAGGCAGTCGACCAGCACGGTCTTGCCCCGCGCCGCCGCGATCGCGCCCGGCAGGTCGATCGGCGCCTCCACTGTTTTCCATTCCGGCCCGCGATCGGCCCGATGCCGGGCGATCCGGTCGGCCATTTCCGCGTCCCAAATCTCGGCCGTGGCGATGAAGACGTGCGCGCCGGGCAGCGCTTCCGCCGCTGCCTGGGCATGGCGGCTCTTGCCCGATCGCGCGCCGCCCAGCACCAGCAGACTGCTTCTCATATCATGTCTCCAGCAAACAGTGCCTGCAGCCCGGCCACCAGCCAGAGCAGCAGGCAGGCCTGAACATAGATGGCCAGCGCCCAGCGCAGGTCGAGCGGATCGGCATCACTCCGCCCGCTGCCGATCCAGGGCTTGTCGTGGCGCACGCCATCATAGCGGATCGGCCCGGCCAGCCGCAGGTCGAGCGCGCCGGCCATCGCCGCTTCGGGCCAGCCGGCATTGGGCGAGGCATGGTTGCGCGCGTCGCGCCACATCACCCGCCAGCCGCCCCCGCCCGCCAGGCAGAGCAGGCAACCGGCCAGCCGCGCCGGGATCAGGTTCATGAGGTCATCGGTGCGCGCCGCCGCCCAGCCGAACGGCCCCCAGGGGGCTTCGCGATGGCCGATCATGCTGTCGGCCGTGTTCACCGCCTTATAGGCCCAGACGCCCGGCAGCCCCAGCAGCAGCAACCAGAAGAAGGGCGCAACGACACCATCGCAGAAGCTCTCCGCCAGACTCTCGATCGCGGCGCGGGTCACGCCGCTTTCATCGAGCGATTGCGTATCGCGGCCGACGATCATGCCAACCGCCTCCCGCGCCGCCGACAGATCATCGGCCGCCAGCGCGCGATGGACCGCGCGGACATGGCTATAGAGGCTGCGCAGCGCCAGCGCCGGATAGGCCAGCAGGCCGATCAGCATCCAGCTCCACGGCTGCGGCGACCAGAGGCGGAGCAGATATTGGACCAGCCATCCGCCACCGCCCGCCACCGACAGCAAAAGCAACAACGTTGCAATCCCGCCCATTTTCCGGGCGAGAGCGCTACGCGCCGGATCATTCCAGCGCGCGGCACAATGATCGATGAGCTGCGCAAAGCTGCCGACCGGATGGCCGACCCGGCGATAGAGCGCGGCCGGCCAGCCGACCACCGCATCCAGCGCGAGCGCCAGCAACGCAACCGGATCAGCCATGGCGCAGCGCCCGTTCCAGTCGGGCCAGGCCCATCGCGTCGGCCGGCAGGCCGATGCGCAGCCAATGCGGCTGACTATCGAAGGGCCGGGTCAAAATCGCCTGCCCTGCCAGCCGCTCGAACAGGGCCGTGGCATGGGGCGTTTCGATCAGGCGGAAGAGCGGGCTTTGGCCGATCGGTTGATAACCGTGGCCCAGCAGCAGCGCGTCGAGCGCCTGCGCCTCCCGCTGGAGCTGATCGCGCATCGCTTCTATCCAAGCTCTATCACGATAGGCTGCCGTGCCGATGGCAATGGCGGCGGCCGACACCGGCCAGGCACCCAGCCGCTCCCGCACCCGCGCGATGATCGCGCGCGGCGCCACCAGAAAACCGAGGCGCAGGCCGGCAAGCCCGAAAAACTTGCCGAAGGAGCGCAACAGCATGAGGCGGCGATCGTCGGCCACGAAGGGCGCCAGGCTGATGCCCGGATGGCCATCGGCAAAGGCCTCGTCCACCACCAGCCAGCCATCCGGCCCGCGCCGGTCGAGCAGGGGCAGCAGATCGGCCACGCCATGGATGCGCCCGTCGGGATTATTGGGATTGGCGAGGATCAGCGTCTGCCCGTCCGCCTCGTCCAGATGGTCGAGATCGACCGGCGCCGCGCCGGACACCATCGCGCCATGGGTGCGATAGGCCGGGCTGGCATGGCGGACCGAACCGTCGAGCAATGTGCCAACGAGGCGCAGGCCAATCTCCGTCCCCGGCAGCGCGCAGACATGATCGGCCGCGACGCCGAAATGATCGGCCGCCGCCTGTTCGAGCGCGCGCAGCCCCTGCTCGTCGGGCAAGGCGCGCCAGTCGATCGCCTGCTCGGCAGCGCCGGGCCAGGCATGGGGATTGATGCCTGTGGATAAGTCGAGCCAGCTTTCCGGCGCACCGCCAAAATGCGCGCTCGCCGCCGCGACACCACCGCCATGCCATGTCCAGCGCGTCGTCATGCCGTGCCGCCCGCGATCAGGACGACGAAAAGCAGCCCGCTTTCAACCAGTTCGATACCCGCGCCATGGCCATCGCCGGAAATGCCGCCCAGCTTGCGCTTCAGCCACAGGCCCCAGACCAGCATCAACAGCGGCGCCGCGAGCAGGGCCGGCAGCCACCAGGCGGCGATTATCAACAGACTTATCCACAGGGAGATGTGGATCGTTTTGACAGCATCGGCAAAGCGCGCGCCCAGCCCGGCGTGCAGGGGCGGCAGCATGCGCGCCCACAGCAGCGGCCCGATCCGCGCGGCAAAGGGAATGAGCAGCAGCGGCAGCATCATGCCCCGCTCGACCAGCGCATGGAGCAACAGTAGCTTGGCGATCAGTTGCAGGCCGATCGCCACCACGCCGAAACTGCCGACATGCGGGTCGGCCAGCACCGCCTGCAGCCGGTCGCGCCCCTTATGTACCGCGCCGCAGGCGTCGGCGATGTCTCCCAAGCCGTCGAGATGCAGCGCCCCGGTCACGCCGACCCAGCAGAGCAGCCCGGCCAGCGCCCCGATCCAGGGATCGATGCGAACGCCAAGATTGACAGCGAACATGACAGATAGACCGACAATCGCGCCGACCGCCGGAAACCATCGGATCGACCGTGCGAAGTCTGTCTCGTTCGCTGTCACCTTCGGCATCGGCAGGCGGGTCAGAAACTGGATGGCAAGGACCAGCCCCTTCATGGGCGCAGGCCCGTGATGCGGGCGAGCGGCGGTTCGCCGGTCCAGCGTTCCAGCGACAGCAAGGCGGCATAGGGCAGGCCGAAGCTCCAGCTCTGCTGCACGCTGAACCCGCACAGATGGGCCAGCGCCGCGCGCATCGCCCCGCCATGGGTCAGCACCAATGTGGGGACGCGCGGCAGATCCTCGACCGCATCGGCGATCCGTCCCAGCAATGCCGTCCATCCCTCGCTGCCCGGCGGCGCGAAGCCATCGGGATCCTGCCAGAAACGGGCGAGCCCCTCGGGATCGACATCGGCCGGGGCCAGACCATCCCAGATGCCGAAATCCAGTTCCCGCCAGCGCGGATCGACCCATACCGGCAAGCCGGCGCGCTCGCCGATCGCGGTCGCCGCCTGCCGGGCGCGCTGCAGGTCGGACGTCACGATCATCTCGATCTCCAGCCCCTCCGCCTGCGCCAGGCAGGCATCGATGCCCGCGCGCGTCGGCACGCTGTCGGTCCGCCCCAGCAACAGGCCGGGCGTCTCGGGCGCGCCATGCCGCAGCAGGTGGAGCGGCATGCCCATCATGTCGCGATCGACACCGCCGCCTCGGCAAAGGTCGCCATGCCGCTATGCGCGGCTACGGCCGCACGGACGATATTAGCCGCAACCGCCGCGCCGCTGCCTTCGCCCAATCGCATGTCGAGGCGCAGCAGCGGTTCAAGGCTCATTTTTTCCAGCAGCAGGCCATGGCCAGGCTCGGCCGAGCAATGACCGGCCAGGCAATGGTCGGCAAAGGCCGGCACCTGCGCCACCAGCGGCGCGATCGCGGCGCAACTGATGAAACCATCGAGCAGCACCGGCACGCCCAGCTGGCGGGCGCGCAGCACCGCGCCGGCAATCGCCGCCAGTTCGCGTCCGCCCAGCCGGCGCAGCGTTTCAAAGGCGCTGTCCGGCGCATCGGCATGGAAGGCGAGCGCGCGATCGATCGTCGCGATCTTGCGCGCGATCCCCTCGCCATCGACGCCCGTGCCGGGACCAACCCAGTCACTGACCTTTCCGCCGAAGCTGCGGGCGCTCAGCGCGGCGGCGGCGGTCGAATTGCCGATCCCCATTTCGCCCACGACCAGCAGGTCCAGATCCTCTTCGGCCGCCGCCGCGCCGATCGACAGCGCAGTCAGGCACTCCTCCTCGGTCATGGCCGGGGCGATGGTGAAGTCCGCCGTTGGCCGGTCCAGATCGATCGATCGCACCGCCAGTTCCAGCCCGGCCACACCGGCCAGCGCGTTAATCGCCGCGCCGCCGGCGGCGAAATTGGCGACCATCTGCGCGGTCACGGCGGCGGGATAGGCGCTGACGCCATGGACGGTGAAGCCATGATTGCCGGCAAAGATCGCGGCACGCGCCCGCTTCAGGCGCGGCACCGCGCGCCCCTGCCAGCTTGCCATGAAGATCGCAACATCCTCCAGCCGGCCGAGCGCGCCGAGCGGCTTGGTCAGTTCCGCCTGCCGCGCGCGTGCAGCCGCGCTCGCCAGTTCCTCGGCCGGCGGCAGATTGGCCAGGGCATTTTCGAAATCGGTGATCGAGGCGAAGCTCATTCGACGACAAATCCTTCCGGCGGGGTACGGGTGATGAAATGGCCCTTCACGCCTTCGGGCCATTCGCGAAAGGCGACGCGGCCATGCTCGCTGGCGGCATAGGCAATGGCATAATCGAGGATCGCGCGCGCCGCATCGGCATCCGGTGTGAACCGCCCCATTACATAGCCGACCTTGCCCGGCGCGCGCAGATGGACGGTGCAATGATCCTGGCAGGCGAACAGGCAGGGCATGTCCTGCACCGCGACGGCGGCATAGCGCGGGTCGGAGGCCTGCACCGTGCGCAGCGCCTCCGCCAGCCGTGCCCCGCCACGCACGCCCTCCGCATCCTCCCGCATCGTCGCCGAATGACGGCAGGTATTACAGGTGACAATGGCGGGGCCGGGTTCGACGGGGCGCAGCATCAGAAACGCCCCCGGAAGCCGGCATAGATGCTGCGGCCGAGCGTGCCATAGCGATAGGCCGTCATATAGTTCTCGTCGAAGAGATTTTCGACGCGGGCGAACAGGCGCAACGCCGGGGTGAACGCATATTCGGCGCGCAGGTCGACCAGCGTATAATCGTCCAGCCGCGTCGTGTTGGCCGCATTGTCATAGCTGTGGCCGGACCAGCGCAGCGCCGCGCCGGTGGTAAGGCCGAAGGGCCAGGCATAGCTGATCGAACCATTGGCGCTGTTACGCGGCCGGCGCGGCAGCCAATTGCCTTCGTTCGCGGTCCCTTCCGAACGATCCTCCGCCACGGTCCAGCTATAATTGCCGTCGATGATCAGCCCCTTGACCGGCTCGATCGCCACCTGCGCCTCTATGCCATGCGCCTTGGCGCGCGCGACATTGAGATAATAGCCATAGCGGCGGGTGGTGGTGCCGGGCGTGAAGCAGAGCGGATCGGTCGAGCTGGAGGAACAGCTATTATAGATGATCTGGTCGGTCGTGGTCCGATCAAACCAGGTCGCACCCAGTCGCAGTTTCTCGCCAAAGAAACGCTGCTCCGCGCCCGCTTCCCAGCCATGGGCGCGTTCGGGATCGAGCGCCTGATTCCCATATTCGGAAAAGAGCTGATAGAGGGTCGGCGCCTTGAACCCCTCGCCATAGCTGGCGCGCAGCACCGTCCCGGTCGGCAGCGCCCAGACGCCACCAGCGGAAAAAAGGGTCCGACCGCCATAGCGGTTATGATCGTCATAGCGCAGCCCGCCGGTCAGGGTCAGGCCCGTAATCGGCTGGGCATTGAGCTGGCCATAGACGCTGGTGATCTCCGCCTTGCCGCGGGCCGGATCGGGAATCGGCACCGAAAGCGACGCCGAAGGTGACACGCTGCGGAAGCGGCTATTCTCATTCTCCACCCCGAACAGCGCGGTCCAGCCATCGGCGATCGCGAAGCTGCCCTGATATTCCAGCCGCTGGTTGCGCCCCGCCGCGTCGAACGTCTGCTTGCGCGGGTTGCGCGGATCATAATTGTCGCGATCGGTGTCGGTATAGCCATAGCCGAAACGGTTGCGGAACCGGCCGTCGAGCAGTGCGACGTTAAGGCCGGCATAGCCGACAAATTCGCGATTGGTGCCATAGGCGGGGCTGTCCGCGCTGGTCGCGTCGAAATCGACCCGCCCATCGGAATAATAGCCGCGCAGATCGGCGCTGATTCCGTCCGCCAGAGCCACCTCGACCCGGCCGGTGACGCTGCGGTTGGTATAGCCGTCCTTTTCCTTGCCACCAAAAGCCGGGCTGATCGCCGAAATGCCGTCGGTGGTGAAGCTCTGGCCGCCGATCCGCCAGTTGACCGGGCCGGTCTTCCCACCCAATGCCGCGCGGGCACTGACCGTGTCACGCGACCCCGCCTCTATGTCGAAACTGCCCTCCAGCGGCTGTTCGGGCATGGCGGTGACGACATTGACGACGCCACCGATCGCCTGACTGCCCCACAGGGTCGACTGGGGACCGCGCAGCACTTCTATGCGCGAGGCGTCGCCGACCAACAGATTGGCGAAATTATAGCCGCCGCCGGCCGAGGACGGATCGTTGAGCTTGACGCCATCGATCACCACCACGGTCTGGTCGGATTCCGCGCCGCGGATGCGCAGCGACGTCGCCGTGCCATAGCCGCCATTGCGCGAGATGCTGACACCCGGCGTGCGCAGCAGCAATTCGGTGACGCCCAGATCCTGCGCGCGGTCGATCGCTGCCTTGTCGAGCACGGTGACGGAGGCCGACACCTGATCCACCGGCGTGGCGAGGCGGGTCGCCGTGACGAGGATCGAGGATGCCCCGGCATCGGCGGCGGCATCGGGCGGTGGTGCCTGCTGCGCCTCTTCGGCGAAAGCGGTGGTGGAGAGAAGGAAAGAACAGAAAGTCAGATATTTGAACACATAAGCCCCCGGACGAGGGACCGCATCCCAGGGACGATATCGGTGCCCGGCCGGGCGCGACATGGTCCCCGCAATTTGCGGTCCACCTGTCGCCACGCGGGTTCACCCCCGTCCGCTCGGCACACCCTGTCCGCGCGAAGGACGACCACGACGGGCAGGTCTCCTGGCTCGCGGGTCATCGCTGATTCGTGCCGCCTTCTCAGAACCTTGCAGTCCCAATGGCATGTGGCACAAAAGCTCGCCGCTCACAGTTGCAGGGGCAGCCGGGGTCTTGAACCCCATTCCCTTTTCATCCCCGTTGCCAGGGAACCTGTCGCAGTCCGGGCGATAGGCGAGCCCGACTGGAGCGTCAATCTTCCTTGCCTGGCGGAGCGCGCCGGCTAAGGGAGGTGGCCATGCGGATATTTGCGCCCATCGGCCCCGGCAAGGGGATGATCGCCCTGGTGATCGCCCTGATCGGCGGTGCCACATTATGGGCGGCCACCGCTCGCCAGCCTGCCAGTGCAGGCAAGCGTCCGCAACGGATCGTGTCGCTCAACCTGTGCGCCGACCAGTTGCTGGTCGCGCTGGCCGATCGCGACCAGATTGCCGGCCTGACCCATAATGCCGCCGATCGGCAGATGTCGGCGGTGGCTGCCGTAACGAAGGGTCTGCCCATCCTCGACGGATCGGCCGAACAGATTTTGGCGACCAATCCCGATCTGGTGATCGGCATGCCGGCGCGGCGCAATCCGGCGATCGCGATCCTCAAGGCCCAGCATTATCCCGCCGTCGATCTGAAAAGCGCGGACAGCTATGCCGATATCGTCGCGTCGATCCGCACGGTGGCGCAGGCGATCGGCCATGCCGACCGCGGCGAAGCGATGATCGCGCGGATGGACCGGGAACTCGCCGCCCTGCCCCGCGCGCCGAAGCCCAAAGTCGCGGCCTATTATCAGCGGCGCGGCTACATGACCGGCACCGGCACGCTGGTCGACGACCTGATGACGCGGGCCGGCCTGCGCAACCTGGCCGCCGACCTTGGCAAGCCGGCGATCGCGCAGGTCAGCTTGGAGGAGATGGTCGCCGCCCAGCCCGACTATCTGATCGTCGAGAGCGCCACCGACCGGATCACCGACCAGGGCACCGAAATGCTGCATCATCCGGTGCTGCGCGACATAGCGCGCATCAGCCTGCCCCAGGCCTGGACCGTGTGCGGCGGGCCCGCCTATGTGCAGGCAGCCCGTGCTTTGTCACAGGCCGTCGGCGCTCGCTAAGTCCGACCGGGTTTCAGCCCTCTATGAAATTCGCTGCGACTTCGGCCGGCACCCGCATCAGCCGGCCGCTTTCCTTGTCGATCATCGCCCAGGTGGATTTGGCCGACACCTTCACCTTGCCGTCCGGCCCGGTGAACTCGATCAGCCGGTCGAACCGCGCGCCGCGCGGTCCTTCCGGAATCCAGGTGCGGCCCGACACGACATCGCCCTCGGTCACGTTGCCGCGATAATCGACCTCATGCCGGGTCACGACCCAGATATAGGCGTCGACATGGGCCGGATCGGCATCGGTCATCCAATGTTCGACCGACAATTGCTCCATCCACTGCACCCACACCGCATTGTTCACATGGCCCAGCACATCGATATGCTCGGGCCGCGCGGTGAATTGCTTGGTGAAGCTCGACGCCATCAGCCTTCCACTCCCAGCTGCCACAGGATGAACGCAAATTCCTCGGCGGTCTCGTGCAGGCTCTCGAACCGGCCCGACTTGCCGCCATGCCCCGCGCCCATATTGGTCTTGAGCAGCAGGATATTGCTGTCCGTCTTGGTCGCGCGCAGCTTCGCGACCCACTTCGCCGGCTCCCAATAGGTGACGCGCGGATCGTTGAGACCAGCGGTCACCATCAGCGGCGGATAATCCTGGGCGGTGACATGGGTGTAGGGATCATAGGACTGGATGGTGCGGAACGCGGCCTCATCCTCGATCGGATTGCCCCATTCGGGCCATTCGCCCGGCGTCAGCGGCAGCGTTTCGTCCAGCATGGTGTTGAGCACGTCGACGAACGGCACATGCGCCACCACCGCGCCCCACAGGTCGGGGTCGGAGTTGATGACCGCGCCCATCAGCTCGCCGCCGGCCGATCCGCCCGAAATGCTGATCCTGCCCTTGGCCGAATAGCCAAGATCGATCAGCCCCTTCGCGACATCGACGAAATCGGTGAAGGTGTTGGTGCGCTTGTCCAGCTTGCCGTCTAGGTACCATTGCTGGCCCATGTCGTCGCCGCCGCGAATATGGGCGATGGCAAAGGCAAAGCCGCGATCCAGCAGCGACAGGCGGCTGGTCGAAAAGCCCGGCTCCATTGCCAGACCATAGGCGCCATAGCCATAAAGGTGCAGCGGCGCGCTGCCGTCGCGGGGGAAGTCGGCGGGATAGACGATCGACACCGGAATCTGCGTGCCGTCGCGCGCCGGGATCATCAGCCGCTCGGTGGCATAAAGGCTGGCGTCATAGCCCGAGGGAATTTCCTGGACCTTGAGTATCTCCAGCTCACCCGTTGCCAGATGATAATCATAGATGGTGTCGGGCGTGACCATCGATTCATAGCCGATGCGCAGCTTCGTCACCTCATATTCGGGATTGTCGTCGAGACTCGCCGAATAGCTGGCTTCCGGGAACGGAATGCGCTTTGCCGCATGGGTCGCATAATCGCGCAGTTCGATCTGGTCGAGCCCGTCCTGCCGTCCTTCGGTGACGTAGAAGGTCTTGAACAGGGTGAAATCAGTCAGGTAGAAATGGGCATCGGCGCCGATCACTTCGTCCCACTGGTCGGGCGCGTCGAGCGATGCCTTCACCAGCCGGAAATTGGGGTGGGTGTCGTTGGTCTTGATGTAGAGCGTGCCCTCATGCTCATCGACATCATATTCGCGGCCGGCCTTGCGCGCGGAGACGAGCAGCGGCGTCGCGGTCGGATTGTCGGCCGGGATCAGCCAGGCTTCGCTGGTGACATGGTCGCCGGTCGCGATGACGATCCATTTTTCCGATGAGGTGAGGCCGATCGAGACGCGGAAGCCCTCATCATCCTCATGGAACAGCTCGACGTCGCTCGCGACATCCTGACCCAGCCAGTGCAGCCGCGCATTGTCGGTCCGCCAATTCTCGTTGGCCAGGCCATAGAGCAGCCCCTTTGAATCGCTGGTCCACACCAGCGACGACAATGTGTCGGGAATGACTTCGGGCAGGATTTCACCCGAAAACAGATCCTTGATCCGCGCCTCGAACCGTTCGGAGCCATTGGTGTCGATCGCATAGGCCAGATAGCGGCCGTCGGGGCTGACCGACATGGCGCCCAGACGAAAATAATCATGGCCCTGCGCCAGCGCCGGTTCGTCCAGGATCAGCTGGTCGTCACCGCCTGCTGCGGGCTTGCGATACCATTTGCGATATTGCGCGCCGGTCTCGAACGCGCGCCAGTAAATATAGTCGCCATCCTTTTGCGGGACCGACTGGTCATCTTCCTTGATGCGCCCCTTCATCTCGTGGAACAGCGTGTCGAGCAGGGGCTTGTGCGGCGCCATCGCGCCCTCGAACCAGGCGTTTTCGGCCTCCAGATAGGCCAGCACATCCTTGTCCTTGACGTCGGGATAGCCGGGGTCGCGCAGCCATGCGTAAGGATCGTCCACCGTGATGCCATGATGCGCGAAACTGTGCGGGCGGCGTTCGGCGATCGGCGGGGACAGGGGCGGCTGCATTTGATCGGTCATTAACTATCCATGGTCCAGACGGGGGCTGCGCTGGAATAAGCGCGCCGGCCCCTCTATGTTGTCGGCATTATGGCCAACGCAAGAGGCCGGAATGATCCAAGGGAAGTTCGATGTCCAGTTATGAAGATCGCCTGAAGGCCCTGCGCGCCCAGCTGGTACGCCAGAAGCTCGATGGTTTCGTGGTCCCCCTGACCGACGAGCATATGAGCGAATATGTCGGCGCCTATGCCCAGCGGCTCGCCTGGCTGACCGGTTTCCAGGGTTCGGCCGGCAGCGCCGTGGTCCTGCCGGAGGAGGCCGCGATCTTCGTCGACGGCCGCTACACGCTGCAGGTGCGCGAGCAGGTGGATGGCGCCCATTGGCAATATGAAAGCGTGCCGCAGACCTCGATCGCCGCCTGGTTGAAGGACCATGCGATCGAAGGCGCGCGCATCGGCTATGATTCCTGGCTGCACACCCGCGCCTGGGTGAAGCAGGCCACCGAAGCGCTGGCCCAGAAGGGCGCGGAGCTGGTGGCGGTCGATACCAATCCGGTCGACGCCGTCTGGCCCGATCGCCCGGCGCCCAGCGACGCCAAGCTGGTGGTCCATGCGGATCGCTATGCCGGCAAGAATGCGGCCGAGAAGCGCGCCGACATCGCCGACTGGCTGGTGTCGAAGAAGGCGGACGCCGCCGTCCTCTCCGCGCTCGATTCGATCGCCTGGGCCTTCAACATCCGCGGCAAGGATGTCGAGCGCACCCCGGTCGCGCTGGCCTATGCCATCGTCCATGCCGATGCGACCGCCGACCTCTATATTGCGCCGGAGAAGATGGACGAGGCGGTTGCCAAGCATCTGGGCAATGCCGTGCGCATCCATGACCGCGCCGCCTTTGCCGATGCGCTTGCCGACCTCAAGGGCAAGACCGTCGTCGCCGACCCAGAGCGGGCCGTCGCCGCCATCTTCGAGGCGCTCGACGCCGGCGGCGCCCAGATACTCAGCCTGCGCGACCCCGCCGTGCTGCCCAAGGCGATCAAGAACGACACCGAGATTGCCGGCCACAAGGCAGCGCAGGCGCGCGATGGCGCCGCCTTGAGCCGTTTCCTCCACTGGATCGCGGTGGAAGCGCCCAAGGGCGGCCTGACCGAACTCTCCGCCTCGGACCGGCTGGAGGCGTTCCGCAAGGATACCGGGCTGCTGGAGGATCTGTCCTTCGACACGATCAGCGGCGCCGGTCCCAATGGCGCGGTCGTCCATTATCGCGTCGAGGAAAAGACCAACCGCCCGATCGAGACCGGCAGCTTCTATCTGGTCGATTCGGGCGGCCAATATCGTGACGGCACCACCGACGTCACCCGCACCATCGCCATTGGCAGCCCTAGCGAAGAGATGAAGCAGCGCTTCACTCTGGTGCTGAAGGGCCATATCGCGCTGGCCCGCGCGGTCTTCCCGGTCGGCACGCGCGGCGGCCAGCTCGACGTGCTGGCACGCCAGTATCTCTGGGCGCAGGGTCTGGATTATGCCCATGGCACCGGCCATGGCGTTGGCAGCTTCCTGTCGGTGCATGAAGGGCCGCAACGGATCGCGACCTTCGGCGGCGGCGACGAGCCGCTGGTGGCGGGCATGATCCTCTCGAACGAGCCGGGCTATTACAAGACCGGCGAATATGGCATCCGCATCGAGAATCTGGTGCTGGTCGAGGAACGGGCGATCGCCGACGGCGAAAAGCCGATGCTGGGCTTCGAGACCCTGACCTTCGCGCCGATCGACCGCAACGCCATCGCCACCGACCTGCTGGATGCCGGTGAGCGCGCCTGGGTCGACGCCTATCATGCGCAGGTGCTGGCCGTGGTCGGCCCGCAGCTCGAAGGCGAGGCGCTGGCCTGGCTCCAGACGGCCTGCGCGCCGCTCTGACCCGAATCAGTCCTTGGACGATTCCGGCGCGGGGGTGGGCTCAGCCCCTTCCCGCGCCACATCGCGGCTCTGGGCCTTGCGCCGCCGCAGATTGTCGCGCAGCGCCTGCGCCAGCCTTGCTTTCTTTTCGTCCTGGGTCTCGCTCATGACGAAGCGCATAAGCAAAATGCATTATCTGCCGCAACCCGCCTTGACAGGAGGCAATGGGGCGGCCATAGGCGCGACCTCCGAAGCGCACGGCGCGACGGAGACGAAATAGAGTGCTGCCGTAGCTCAGTGGTAGAGCGCATCCTTGGTAAGGCTGAGGTCGCGAGTTCAATCCTCGCCGGCAGCACCATTTCTCCCCCCGACAGATGAAAAATCAGATCATCGCCCATCCGGCGAGGACCAGCCCCTGCGCCGCGGCGATCAGCCATAGCCACCGGACGAAAGGCTGTTTGCGCGTCTTGTGACGAAAGAGGTGGCAGGCGGCAAATGCACCCGGCGTCCCGCCTGCAAGCGCCCAGAGCAGCAAGGTCCGCTCGCGGATTCGCGCCATTCCCCGCACGGCCCGGCGCTTGTCGAACCCGAACAGCATGAAGGCCATCAGGTTCGCCAGCAGCAACCAGGCGAAGGCGAGGAACTGCGCGGCGGGAATCGGCTCAACCGCGCACGGTGACGCCGATCCAGAGCGTCCTGGGTGTCCCCAGGTCGATCGATCCGCCGGCATTGCGGGTGACGATATCCTCGTCGAACAAATTTTCCCCGCGCGCGACCAGGCTGATGCCATGGCCGATCGGCAGCCGAGCGATGGCGTCGAGCGTCAGCGCATCGGGCAGCACGTCGCTCTGCAGGTCATCCTCATATTGCTTGCCCACATAGCGCAGCGTAGCCGACAGTTCCGGCCCGGCCCTGGGCGCCCAGGCCAGCGTCGCGCTGGCGGAATGACGCGGCACCTGCGCCGGGGCGAAGCCATCGAACGCCATGCCCGGCGCATCGACCTTGCTGCGGCTATAGGCATAGGAAGCGAGCAGCGAGAAATCGGCCGGCAGTTGCGCGCTGGCGGTCAGTTCCACGCCCTTGGCCACGATCGCGTTCACATTCTGCCGCTGGCGGGTGTTGGCGATGCTGGTGAGGGTGACATTGGCAATCGCATCGTCGAGCCGGTTATAGAAGAGCGTGGCGGACAGTTGCACGCCCGATGCCGGGGTCAGGTCGATGCCGCCCTCCACACCTTTCAGCTTCTCGGGCTTCAAGGCCGCATTGGCCTGGGTGGTGATCGGGAAGACGACGAAGGGACGATAGAGCTCATTCAGCGTGGGCAGGCGGAAGCCGCTATAGGCCGCCCCGCGCAGCGCCACCGCATCGCTGACATGATAGAGCGCGCCGGCCCGGCCGGAAAATGCCCAGTCCGAGCGATTGGCGTAGCTGCTATCTTGCGTCACCGTCCCAGCCGCACTGACCGCCTTGTAGAAGCCGTTGCGGATCGACCAGCGATCCGCCCGCACCCCGCCGGTCAGGACAAGCTTGCCGCCAAAGACATCGGGGCTCCAGTCATCCTCGGCAAAGATGCCGGACGTGATCTGGTCGCCACCGGCATGGCGGCGCGATGTCAGCGGGTTGGTGGCGAGGCCGGCATTATAGGCATCCTCAAACATGTCGCCGGTGGCAAAGCGCGTATCCACGCCGATGCGCAGCACATGATCCTCGCCGACCGGCGGGCGCAGCTCGATCTTGCCGCCGATCCCGGTCGAGGGGGTGTTGCGCTGGTCGAGCGACTTGCGGAAGCTGGTGGAGGAGATGACGATGTTCGAGAAATTGCGCGCCTGGAGATAGGCGAGCGCATCGACCTGCCAGCGGCCGCGGCTGATATAGCGGATGCTGGCGTCCTGGCCCTGGCTCATGCTGTCGGCACCGGCAAAGCGCAGCGTGCGATTGTCCTGGAACAGGGTACCGCGAAACTGGATTTCCGAGGTCGCGTCGATCGGCGCGACGGCGCGAAGATTGGTCGACCAGCTGTCATAGACGGCGGGCACGGTGGCGGCGACGCGCTGGTCCTTCGGCGTGGTCTGGAAACCATCGCCCCGATCCCAGCGACCGGATAGCGACACGTAACCGCTGCCCAGATCCGGCGCGATGCTGGCCGACAGCTCGGTCGCATCCCTGCTGCCGTAGAAGGCGCTGGCGCCGAAGTGTGGCATCTGATCGCGGGTGGCGCTGGCCAGTTCGATCGTGCCGGCAACCGCGCCGGCGCCGAACGCGCCACTGCCCCCGCCGCGCGTCACCCGGACCAGTGCCAGCCGGTCGGGCACCAAAGCCGAAAAGGGGATATAGCCGAAAAAGGGATCGGCCACCGGCACGCCGTCGAGCAGCACCAGCGTCCGGCTCGACGCATTGCCGCCCAGCGCGCGCAGCGTGGCGCCCTGGTTCGACGGATTGGACGCGCGACTGTCAGATCGGCGGAACTGCTGGAAACCCGCGACATCGGCCAGCACGCTCTCGATCCGCCCCGACGCCGCATCCTCAAGCCGATCCCGGTCGATCACCACAGAGCCATAGGCCGGCGTACCGGGTGGCAGGGCGAGGCCCGTGCCCGTCACCACGATCGACGCGGCCTCATCCGCCGTCACATCGGGCGCCTGGGCAGCGGCGACGCCGGGCAGCGCGCACAGCATCAACGGCAGCGGCAGGATTTTCATGAAGCGCGTCCCCTTGGTCCGATTTTGCATCGGGGACTAGGAAGTCGCGCCCGCCACTGTCAAGCCGCGACCACCGGCAGCGCTGCCATCACCAATATCGCGCAGATACATGCACACCATGGCCAAAGGCGGCATGATTCGACGATTCGCCATGGGCCGATCCGCAGCCGCGTTCGCCCCGGCGCCACCCGCCAATTTAATCACACCGCCAAAACCCCCGGAAAACGGGGGATTTTTTCCTTTTTCAAAAAGTTTTTCATTTTTCTGCAATTCAGCCCTTGCCGACTTTGGAAACCACTGCTAGTTCGCCGCCACCCGCCGAGAGGGACACACTCTCCCGGCCGCCAAGAGCGGGCGTAGCTCAGGGGTAGAGCACAACCTTGCCAAGGTTGGGGTCGAGGGTTCGAATCCCTTCGCCCGCTCCAGAATTCTTCAATAAAATCAAAGAATTCTGGCCCGCCGGGGCCGATCGAAACCGCTTATTTTTTCTTCTGAAATCGCAAAGTAAGCGCATCGTAAGCATGTTTGGGGTAAGGCTCCGCTGTGCTTTTTCCATCACAGTTTACCAGCCTCTTGATCGCACCGGATGCCTTGCGCGATCGATTACACGTCGCCATCATCGTGACGTGAGGAAATCCGAAGACTGCCTCGCAATCATACCTACCAGGCATAATTTACGTCGGTCCACGAAGGATGGACGGCGGCCAAGAGATGACAGTGGCATGTCGAACCTCGGCACAGCGTAGAGGAAAGCAAACAGTTGGGCGGCTGCCCGATGGCAATTGCTGTCACCTGGATTCGACTTGTGCCCTCAAGCCTCTTTCCCGTGCCATCGTCCGCCAAAGTCCGTATCCTCTGGATGCCAAAACAGTCCCGCCTATGGGACGCCGACATCCGACGCCGTTCCTCCACCAGCCGAAAGCCTTGCGCAAACGTTCCAAACCGAGCGAATTGGGCTGATGCGCCATCTGGGCAAACGTCCCGGATGGGATGCCGCGCCTGATCTTGTCCAAGAAGTCTTCGTGCGCGCCGCAAGCAGCGAGCAGACGGGACGGCTCATAAATCCTGCCGCGTTCGTCAGGCCAATCGCCCGCAATTTGCTGATCGATCGAGCCCGAAAGATAGGACGTGACGATGTCGTATCAATCCTGCCCCCACCATTGGCCTCTTCTCATGATTATCGTCACCGGCGCCAACCGCTCATACCCCGGCCGTCACGCATGTCAGGCTAACTTTCAGTGACGGCGTGCGACGCCATCACTCTCGGTTACGATATTGTGCAAATGCGCGGACCACGCGTTCATAGCCGCGACCTTCTCATCTAGATATTCGTACAGGTTGTAGATCGCCCTTATCCCCGACACCTCACCACTTTGGTGATGGTTTATCGCGCGCTCCGTCACTTCTATGGGGAAGCCGAGCGCTTGCAGATTGGTCGTTCCCGTCCTTCGAAGGTCATGGAGCCGCCAAGGACTTATTGTCACCTCGTGCCGGTCTTCACCCAATGCGACAGCCGAGGCATCGGCAGCATCCTGCATGTAGGATAGTACCGCTCGATCCAGCGCCGTCTTCATGTCCGAGAAGTTTGATACCGGAGTCTTCCCTGTGGATGAAGGGAGCACCAGGCCACGCTTTTTCCAGCCGATTGTGTCGAGTTCAGCAAACGCCAAGGGGCTCAAAGGTACTAAATGATCCTGGCCGTTCTTCGCGCGAAAACCGTCAATTCGCCACAAGAGCCGATCGCGGTCCAATTCGCTCCAGGGCAGCGCTGCAACTTCACTCCGGCGCTGGAGTGTAATCATGAGCAACCGAACGAGCGCGCCACGCGGATCTTCAAGCTCATAACTTGCGTGCCAGATCGCTCTCAGTTCCGCAGGTGTCAGCACCCGTTTACGAGCCTTTACACCGGAAGGAGGATCAACCTTCTCCATTGGCGAACGAGCGATGTCATCTCGCTTGTCAGCCCATTTGAATAGCGCGCTCAAGACGGCCCATGTCGTCCGTTGGATGCCTGGACGGTGCCGCAACCTGTCGAGAACCTGATAGATATGCTCTGCGCCGATATCTGGAATTGGCTTATCGCCCAGTACCGGAACGGCGTGCATCTCGAGTACCCGCTTCGCTTGCTTCCATGATTTGCCCCATTCCGGCTCGAGATATCCTTCGGCAAAAGTTTCGACATAAGCGGCGAACCCTTTAGTCTCGCGAATGCGGTTGCGCTCTTTCTGCTCGGCGATCGGATCGACACCTTGCGACACCAGTATCGAGAGCCGCTCAGCTTCCTCTCTAGCCTTGGCTGGCGTCCACGGTGCACCATAGCGACCGATCGTCCAGCGCTTCGTCTTGGTGCCTCGCCCCCCGAGCCGATACTGAAAGATGAACACCTTCCCACCGGCCGGCGTCACCTTGAGCCCAAAGCCGCTCAGATTTTCATCCCAAAGGAATTGATCTCGCTCGGACCTTTCAAGCGCGTCGATCGTCCGCTTGCCCAATTTCGCTTGTGCCATAGCAATCACCTCTAGCAATCACGCAGCAATCACCATACAGAAAAGTCGGGAAAACGGAAGGTAAGGCTAGAGTAGAAAAAACCTCGGAAAATAGCCATTCTAGAGAGTTTTTGAGAAGTTTGGAAAACTCTGGAAAAGCCATAGCATCACACTGGGGTTGTGGGGGGTCGGAGGTTCGAATCCTCTCGTCCCGACCAAAATTCTCCGAACATCGCCATAATCCATGATTTTCGCCGCTTCGGCGGAGGGCCTGCCCCTGCGTGTCAAACGCTGCCGGCGCGGATCTTGGCAAACATGTCCGCAAAGGTCAGCCGGCTATCGATCCGGGTGAAGATGCGCATCGGTCGGCCGGCTGGATGTGCAACATAGCCCGCCTGATCGTTGATCCGCGGCGTCGGCCGGATCAGATAATCGCTCGACGCCGCATCGGGATCGAAGGAGGATTGCAGCGCGGTCAGCGTGACCAGCGGACTGTCCCCCAATATATAGGTTTCGCCGAGCGGCGCATCGATCCGCCTGATTGCCCGCTCCAACTGATCCAGCAGATAACGGCCGAGCCGCCCCGCCCCTGCCAGTTCCCGGTCGAGTTCGGCATGACTGATCATCAGCGTGCGATAGACGTTGCGCGGCACCTGCCAGATCTCGACTGCCGAATCGTTGAACAATGCCTGCGCGGCGGCCAGATCGATGGTCAGATTATATTCCTTGCTTGCCCGGACATGGACGGTGGGATCGACATCCCCATGTTCCGGCCCGCCGATCCAGACCAGGATGATCCGCCGTGCGATCTCCGGCCGCAGGCGCACCGCCTCGGCCAGGTCGGTCAGGCCAGCCCCCGCAACATAGAAGAGGGGCACTTTGCTATCGGTCCGTTGCGCTTCGGCGATGATCGCGGTCACCGCCGGGGTGGCCGATGGCGGCGTGCCGGGCGCCGGCGCGGCATTGCGCCCCGCCAGCACCGGCGGTCGATGCGGCAGCCGCATGCAATCCATCATGTGGCGGACGCATTGCACGGCGTTGTCGGCTTGCCGGTCCGACCCGTCGAGGAAATCCCTGGGATGAATATGCGATCCGATGACCAGCGGGATCTGCACCGAAGGCGACAACAGATGATGCGCCAGTTGAAACAGGCCATCGGGATCGCCGGAAAAATCATTGTCGATGATCACCCGGCTGCGGACCCGCGCGGTCAGGGCATGAGCCGGCCCGGTCAGTGATGCCTGGCCGGCCAGCCCCACAAGCCCCGCCAGCCATGTTCGCCGATCGATGATAAGCCTGTTCTGCACGACCTGACCCTCCCCATGTCGCCCCATTGGACATGCGACCACATTGCGGGACCATGACCCACAATGTCAAACAAGACCCGGAAATGCCGGAAGATCAGCCCGCCGCCTCTGCCGTATCCTCCCTCTCGCCCGCCATCGCCAGCAGCAGGTCGATCTTGTCGTGCAGGCTGGCAATCTGCGCCTCCGACCGCAGGTTGGTCTCATAGTCGAGCCGCGCCTCCAGCCGGTCCTTCGCCGCCTGGCGATTCTGGCTCATCATGATGATCGGCGCCTGCAGCGCGGCCAGCATCGACAGCATCAGGTTGAGGAAGATGAAGGGAAAGGGATCAAAGGCGTGGCGCGCCAGCACCAGCGTGTTCAGCAGCGCCCAGGCGACCAGGAACAGGCTGAAACCGATGATGAAGCGCCAGGAACCGCCGATCGCCGCGACCCGGTCGGCCAGTCGCTCGCCATAGGTCTGGCCGTCATCGAACAGGCGGTTGAGATCAGGGGCCTGGGGCCCGCGGCGCAGGGAGCCGACGAGAAAACGGATGGCTGCATTCATGGATCACCTCGTGCGACCGCGCCTTCGGGGCGGGCGGGTGATCCGAACCTGTCAGTTCGCCCCCATGCCCGAACGCGCGGTCTTTCGACTATGGTCGTTGTCGGACATGATTTCCTCGAAAGGATGGGCGGAATATTCCGGTTGGAACAGGGTCGCCGCTAGACCCCGCGCCGCGCCGGATCAATCCACGCAATTATGAAATCTTGGTCATGTTGGGGTGGCTTGCGGACCGTGGGCCTACCCTCTCCCGTTCACGGGAGAGGGAGGGGCCCGCGCCAAAGGCGTGGGAGGGTGAGGGCCTTCTGAAACAAGCCGCCCTCATCCAACTTCGCCTAACCGGCTTTGCCGGCAAGGCTTGGTATCCTTCTCCCGCCAACGGGAGAAGGAATGAGCACTTCCGCTCGCTTCGCGCCAGGCAGCTTTCCGCCCGGAAGCGGACCAAGCGCTATCCGGGCAGCGCCATGCCGGCCCCGCCCCGACACCCCCTTTCCTACGCCCCCTCTCCCTGCTCTACACTTGGTGCGTGAGTGAATGCGCCCGCGCCAATCGACCGGCGCGTGCCGCGTGCAAGAAAGGCGCGTGGGTGTCGCGTCCGGGGCGCGTGCCGCGCGCGGCGTTGACGCGGCACGATGGCCCAGCCCCTGTTGGACGGGACGCGTTCCAGCGCATGACCGACGCGCAGCAGAGGCGTTGCCGACGCGTTTCAGGCGCAAACGACCCCAGAAGCCCGTTTACACTGTGAACTTCGACAGACGCGCCCATGCCATTCGACCCTGTCCTACAGATAACCATATGGGATAAATGATTCGCCATCCACGAACCATGGAAGGGCCAATCATGAACATCGACACATTGCTGGACGAACTGATCGCGCGGGAGGGTGGCTATGTCGATCATCCGGCCGATCGCGGCGGGCCGACCAATATGGGCATCACGCTGGGCGTCGCGCGGGCGAACGGCTTTGCCGGCGACATGCGTCGCCTGCCACCCGCCACCGCGCGCACCATCTACCGCCAGCTTTACTGGGATGGGCCGGGCTATGCCGCTGTCGCGCAGCAGAGCATGGCGCTCGCCGCCGAACTGTTCGACACCGCCGTCAACATGGGGCCGGGCGTCGCCAGCACCTTTCTCCAGCGAGCGCTCAACGCCCTCAACCGCAACCAGCGCGACTATCCCGACCTCAGGGCCGATGGCGCGATCGGCGCCCGCACGCTCGCCGCGCTGCGCGCCTTCCGCACCCTGCGCGGCGCAGCCGGCGACACCGTTCTGATCAAGGCGATCGAGGCCTTGCAGGGCGAACGCTATCTGGCGCTGGCCGAAAGCCGCCCGGCCAACGAGGCCTTTCTCTATGGCAGGCTCGCCAACCGCATCGGCTGAAGGGAGACGCGATCATGTTGAAGACCGACGACATTCCTCTCCCCACCGAGCCGACGGACCTGTGGACCCAGCGGTCGCGGCCGGCCTTTCTCTACGTCATCTATGCGCTGCTGCTCTGGTCGATCCCGATGGGGCTGATCTCGGGCTGGCAGCCGGAGGTGGCGGGCGCGATCATCGCGGGCATGCGCGCCTATCTCGACGCCCTGCCAGAGCCACTCTACGCCCTCTTCGGCACCGCCTATCTCGGCTATACGGCAGCCCATGCCTGGGGCAAGGCGAGGGGCACGGAGCGCTGACAGGAACGGGCGGGGCGCCTGCGCGCCCTGCCCCACTCAATTATTGACGTAGAAGTCGCGCAGTGCCCGCGCATCATGCAGGGCATTGTGCGGCACCCGGCTGTTGGCCGCCGCGCTGAAGCCCGCCGCATTGATCAGTTCCAGCCGCAGCCCATAGTCGACCGCCGCCATCTGCCCCGGCCCGGTGGTCAGCAGCGCGCAGAAATGGGCCAGATCCTCGGGCCAGTCGGCGATGACCACCGGATCGGAATCGCCATCCAGATAGGCGGCGATATGGTCGGCCGCCTCGATCCGGCTGAGTTCATGGTCCAGCCCCGGCGGCACATGGCGCAGATAGGGGATGACATGGCGCTCGACCCAGGGTTCGATCACATCGGGCAGTGGCAGCGACGCATAGAAATCATCGTCGCCATGTTCGGGCACCAGCGCCACGCTGATCAGCGCGCCGCCAAAGCCGTTGAATTCGGTATCGAGAAAATAACGCATGATGGGGGTGCCGATAGACCCCTGCGCCGCCGCTGGCCAGCCCATAGGCGGCGAACCGTCCGATGGGCCGCCATTGCGCAGCGGCGCGCGACCTGTCATGCGGCCGCTTTCCCCGCCCTGTTTGAGGACCATTGCCATGACACCGCGCGAATTGCTGGGCACCGCCGCCGTTCCGGGCGGGCAGGAACTGCGTCTCTATCGCCGCGGCGGCGACTTCATGATCGTGCTCGACCGCAACGAGCTGATGAGCAGCCGGATGAGCGGGTCGGAAAAGGCGCTGGCGCTGATGACGCTGGAGCGACTGGGCAAGCGCGCCGGCCTCCATATGCTGATCGGCGGCTATGGCATGGGCTTCACCCTGCGCGCCGCGCTCGCGGAAATGGACACCAAGGCACAGATCACGCTGGCCGAACTGGTGCCCGAGATCATCGAATGGGCGCGCGGTCCGATGGTCGATCTGGCCGCCGGCTGCCTGGACGATCCGCGCGTGCGGCTGGTGATGGACGATGTCGCGCATGTGATCGCCGCCGGCCATGGCAGCTATGACGCGATCCTGCTGGATGTCGACAATGGCCCGGACGGCCTGACCGCCGACGCCAATGACCGGCTCTATACCAATGCCGGCCTCTCCAGCGCGATGCGCGCGCTCAAGCCCGGCGGCATATTGGCGATCTGGTCGGCGGGATCGGACGCCGCCTTCACCCGGCGGTTGCAGAATGCGGGCTTCGCGGTCGAGGAAGTCGCGGTCAAGGCGCGCGACAATGGCAAAGGCCCCCGCCACGTCATCTGGTTCGCAACCCGCCGGCGTTGAGGGGCCGTTTTAGAAAGCCGGTTCCAGCCCACTCCCCCGCCCAACCGCCCGATCCAGTGTCATCCTGTCGGGTGGTTGGGCGGGGGAGTGGGCCGGCACCGTACCGAGAGATCGCCCTTTCGCGATGCCTCAAAAAAAAGCGCAACACCCCGGACATGAGAGGGGCCGCCGGGACGCAATGCCCGACGGCCCATCATGTGCATGGTCAGCGGCCGGAAACCGCCCAGAAGGAAGACAAGTTCGCGCTAAAACCCCTGGCGGAGACGGCCTGTATGTCGGCGCTCTTGGTCTCTACACCATGAAGGGTTTGTACCGACGCTCCGGCGTCGTCAGCGGCGCATTTTCCGAATGGACTTGACCGACCCCATTGCTGAACCATGAGACATCGGATCACCTCCTTTCGCTAATTAAGCCCGCGTGACCGGCTTTGAGCTACCCCTCGATCGGCCACGAGACGGACTGTGAATCAGACGGATTGCAGGATCAAGACTTGTAATATTCTTTTTTGGAATCATACTTGAACGTCCGCGCCGAAACGGCGGGACCGCTGATTTTCAGCCCCGACACTCCTCGATAACGCGCGACATTTCGGCCCAGGCCGGCACGATCAGCGTCTCCTGCCCCTGCACCTCGACCGCAAAACGGCCCCGGCTATAGGCAAGCTGGTCCAGCACCGCGTCGCTCGCGCCGCGCACGGCAGTCAGCTGCGGCACCTGCGTCCCCGCCATCACCGCCGGCCAGCTGCTCGCGCCATAGCTTGTCCGCACCGTGATCGCCCCCTGCCCGCCGCCGGCCCTGCCGAGGCTGATCCGCCGCGTCGCCCGGTCGCAGCGCAGCGTCAAACGCGGGGCAGAAGCCGACTCGCCAAACAGTGCGACCGGCCCGGCCGGATCGGCGCGATAGGTCCAGTTGCCCGGCGTTGCGGGCCGATATTGCCACTCGACTGCCGCAGGCGGGGCCGGCTCGGCCGGCGGCACCGGCGCAGGCCGGGGTGCTGGCGCGGGGCGCGGTGCCGGCGCGGAAGGCGGCGCGACGCAGCCTGCAACCAACAGGGTCAGCGGCGCTGCAAGGGCCGGGGCGGACACAAGAAATCGGGTCAGACGCATCGCGCTTCCATGCCCGAGCCGGCCGGAGCGCTCAACCCGAAAAGGGGCAAGGCGACGGTAGAGGCGGATAGCCGACCGCGGCCATCGCCCCTTGCCCACATGCGCAACCGCTCCGTTCATCGCACGAAGAGCCTCAAAAAAGCGCCGGATATTGACAGTTTTGGGGCGAATCGATAAAGGCCGCCGTTCCCTACACGCGTAACAGCGGCAGTGCTTCCTGCACTGGCCGTCTTTTTTGCGTCTTGGGAAGCAACATCATGGCCTGTTTTTCCTTGCCAGGAAAGAGGCCCGAACGCTTTGAGATGGGGCGGCGCCAACTGCCCCGTGGAGCAGGAGATTTAAGTACCATGGCACGTATTGCGGGTGTTAACATCCCGACCAACAAGCGCGTAATCATCGCGCTCACCTACATCCACGGCATCGGTCGCAAGACCGCCGTTGACCTCGCCGACAAGCTGGGCATCGACCATGCGCGCCGCGTTCAGGACCTGTCGGACGCCGAAGTCCTGCAGATCCGCGAAGCCATCGACGCCGACCTGACCGTCGAAGGCGATCTGCGTCGCGAAACCGCGATGAACATCAAGCGCCTGATGGATCTGGCCTGCTATCGCGGCCTGCGTCATCGCAAGGGCCTGCCGGTCCGCGGTCAGCGCACGCACACCAATGCGCGCACCCGCAAGGGCAAGGCGAAGCCGATCGCCGGCAAGAAGAAGTAATCGTCGAGGGTCATGTCCTCTGGACCGACCCTCCGGTGACTTCTGCTTTTGAACGATTTTTGTAGGATTAGAGCAAAATGGCACGCGAACCCCAGCGCATTAAGCGCCGCGAACGCAAGAACATCTCGGCCGGCGTCGCGCACGTCAACGCCAGCTTCAACAACACCATGGTGACCATCACCGACGCCCAGGGCAACGCGATCTCGTGGTCCTCGGCTGGCATGATGGGCTTCAAGGGCAGCCGCAAGTCGACCCCGTACGCCGCTCAGGTGTGCGCCGAAGACGCCGGCCGCAAGGCCGCCGAACATGGCGTCCGCACCCTCGAAGTCGAAGTCAAGGGCCCCGGTTCGGGCCGTGAATCGGCTCTGCGCGCACTGCAGGCCGTCGGCTTCCACATCACCTCGATCCGCGACGTCACGCCGATCCCGCACAATGGTGTGCGTCCGTCGAAGCGCCGCCGCGTCTAATTAAGCTTCGCTAGAGGCTTGAAGGCGGGCGGCGGACGCGTCGCCCGCTTACCCGTTTGCATCGGCCGGAACGTCCTGATGGGTCCAGGATCTACCCGTTACGGCCACATCCCCAGGGGAAGTACATGACTGTCAACATGAAGAACTGGCAGGAATTGAAGAAGCCCAACGCCCTCGAGATCAAGCCGACCGGCGACGGCAAGCGCAAGGCGACCTTCGTTGCCGAACCGCTTGAGCGCGGTTTCGGCCTGACGCTCGGCAACGCGCTGCGCCGGGTTCTTCTCTCCTCGCTCCAGGGCGCGGCGGTCACCTCGATCAAGATCGAGAATGTCCTGCACGAATTCTCGTCGCTCGCCGGCGTGCGTGAGGACGTCACCGACATCGTCCTGAACATCAAGCAGGTCGCGCTGAAGATGGAAGGCGAAGGCCCCAAGCGTCTGCAGCTGTCCGCCACCGGCCCGGCCGTGGTGAAGGCAGGCGACATTGCCGTCGTCGGCGACATCGAAGTGATGAACCCCGATCTGGTGATCTGTCACCTCGATCAGGGCGCGACGCTGAACATGGAACTGACGGCTGACATCGGCAAGGGCTATGTCCCCGCCGTCGCCAACCGCCCGGCAGACGCACCGATCGGCCTGATCCCGGTCGACGCGCTCTACTCGCCGGTCCGCCAGGTCGCCTACAAGGTGGATAACACCCGCGTCGGCCAGGAACTGGACTATGACAAGCTGTCGCTGACGCTGGAAACCGACGGCACCGTGACGCCGGAAGATGCGATTGCCTATGCAGCCCGCATCCTGCAGGACCAGCTCCAGCTGTTCGTCCACTTCGAGGACGCGCTGCCCGCCGCTGCCCCGGCTGCCGGCCATGCCGCTGCCGCTGCTTCGGAAGGCGAAAGCGACACCAACCAGATCAACCGCTATCTGCTCAAGAAGGTGGACGAACTGGAACTGTCGGTCCGCTCGGCCAACTGCCTCAAGAACGACAACATCATCTATATCGGCGATCTGGTCCAGAAGACCGAAGCCGAGATGCTGCGCACCCCGAATTTCGGCCGCAAGTCGCTGAACGAAATCAAGGAAGTGCTGTCGTCCATGGGCCTGCGCCTGGGCATGGACATCCCTGGCTGGCCGCCGGAAAATATCGAGGAAATGGCCAAGAAGCTCGAACAGGAGCTGCTGGGCTAAGTCGGAGCGAGCCGCGCAGCGCAGCAGCGCGGCGGTTCGCAACGCGAACGCGAACGACCGGCCAGCGACGCGCAGCGTCGTCTGACGTCACGGGATTTACTCCCGTGACGGTCGCCGGACGGTCAATGGGGTATTAGGCGGTCCCCATGAAAACCGCCTGGTCTGGGGTACCTCATCCGGCCCCTTAACGAACGAAGGAATGAGACATGCGTCATAAAGTTGGTCATCGTAAGCTTCAGCGCAGCACCGGTCATCGTACCGCCCTGCTTCGCAACCTGGCTGCCTCGCTCATCAAGCATGAGCAGATCCTGACCACCACGCCGAAGGCGAAGGAACTGCGTCCCTACGTCGAGAAGCTGATCACCCTCGCCAAGAAGGGTGGCCTGTCCAACCGTCGTCTGGCCGACGCCCGCCTGAAGGACGATGCGCAGCTGACCAAGCTGTTCGAAGTCCTGGCCGAGCGTTACAAGGATCGCAACGGTGGCTACACCCGCGTGATCAAGGCCGGTTTCCGCGCTTCGGACGCGGCGCCGATCGCCATCATCGAGCTGGTCGACCGTGACGTCGATGCCAAGGGCCAGGACTCCGGTCCGGTCAACACCGTCGACGAAGACGAATTCGAAGCCGCCTGATCGCGGTTCCGCCGGTAACGGTGGATAGACGATAGTCGAACAGGCCGCGGCTTCATCCGAAGCCGCGGCCTGTTTTCTTTCAAGGATATAGGGTCGAGAGGATGCGCGCGCTTCGCCGCCTGATCTGGCCACTGCCGGCCCTGCTGGCAGTGATCGCCGCCGCGCCGGCCTCTGCTGTGGCTGCCGCCGCCTCGGGCGATGCCACCCCCGCCGCGATCGACGCGACGCCGCCGGACAACGGCCTCCATTACCCGCTCACCCGCCGTCAGGATCTGGTCGAGGATCATTTCGGCTTGAAGGTGACCGATCCTTATCGCTGGCTGGAAAATGACGTCCGCACCGATCCCGCCGTGCGCGACTGGGTCGGCCGCGAGAATGACCTGACCCGCCGTTATATTGACGACCTGCCCGGCCGCGACGCGCTCAAGACGCGGATGCAGGCGCTCTTTGCCCATGGCCGCTTCACCGTGCCGCGCAAGGCCGGCACCCGCTATTTCTACGGCTATAACAAGGGGCTGCAGAACCAGACGCCGCTCTACGTCCGCGAAGGGCTGGCCGGTGAACAAAGGCTGCTGCTCGATCCCAATCGCTGGGCCAGGGACGGCGCGAGCGCACTCGCCGAATGGACGCCCTCGCCCGACGGCCGCTTCCTCGCCTATGGCGTGCAGGACGCCGGCAGCGACTGGCGCACCCTGCGCGTGCTCGACGTCGACAGCGGCAAGATCCTCGACGACAAGGTCGAATGGGTCAAATTCTCGCAGACCGCCTGGGACGGCCGGGGCGAGGGCTTCTTCTATTCCCGCTATGCCGCGCCGGTCGACGGCGAAGCCTATCAGTCGACCAACAGCGACCAGCAGCTTTATTATCATCGCATCGGCACGCCCCAGACGCAAGACCAGCTCATCTATGCGACGCCTGATCGCCCCAGCCTCAGCCACATCGCCCAGGTGACGAGCGATGGCCGCTGGCTGATCGTCAGCAGCTTTGCCGGCATGGATCCGCGCCGCGAGCTGCATGTCGCCGCGCTCGACGGTGGCCCCGTCAAGCTGCGGACGCTGGTCAAGGGCCTCGCCAATGACTGGCGCCTGATCGGCAGCCGCGGATCGACCCTCTATTTCGTCACCGACCGCAAGGCCGCCCATATGCGGCTGGTGACGCTCGACGCCCTGCGGCCGGGGCGCAGCGAAAAGCCGCTGGTGGCCGAACGCGCCGATACGCTGGCCGGCGGATCGCTGGTCGGCAACCGCTTCATCCTCGCTTACATGACCCAATCGGAAACCGTCGCCGAACTGGTCGAGCTGGACGGGCGCAAGGTCGGCGACGTGCCGCTGCCGGGCATGGGTACCGCCGCCGGCTTTGGCGGGCGCGATGGCGACCCGGAGACCTTCTTCTCCTTCTCCGGCTTCGTGACGCCGGCCAGCATCTATCGCTTCGACACGGCGAGCCAGCAGACCCAGCTCTTCGCCCAGCCCGACCTGCCCTTCAATCCCGCCGATTATGGCGTCGAGCAGGTCAGCTACCCCTCGAAGGACGGTACGCTGATCCCGATGACGATCCTGCGCAAGAAAGTGCTGGCCGACCATGCACAGGCGGTCCCGACCATCCTCTATGGCTATGGCGGCTTCAACATCGCGCTGACGCCCGGCTATTCGGCGACCCGCATGGCCTGGCTGGAACAGGGCGGCGCCTATGCCATCGCCAATCTGCGCGGCGGCGGCGAGTTCGGCAAGGCCTGGCACGACGCCGGGCGCGGCGCCAACAAGCAGAATGTGTTCGACGATTTCATCGCCGCCGCCGAATATCTCAAGGCGCAGGGCTATACCCCCAAGGATGGCCTGGCGATCGAGGGCCGTTCCAATGGCGGCCTTCTGGTCGGCGCGGTGGTAAATCAGCGGCCCGACCTGTTCGCCGCCGCCCTGCCCGCGGTCGGGGTCATGGACATGCTGCGCTTCGATCGCTTCACCGCCGGCCGCTATTGGGTCGACGATTATGGATCGCCCGACAATGAACGCGACTTCCCCCTGCTCTATGGCTATTCGCCCTATCACAACATCTTGAGCGGCAAGGATTATCCGGCGATCCTGGTGACCACGGCGGACACCGACGACCGGGTCGTGCCGGCCCACAGCTTCAAATATGCCGCCGCGCTGCAGGCCGCGTCGATCGGCGACAAGCCGCATCTGCTGCGGGTGGAGAATCGTGCGGGCCATGGCGCTGGCAAGCCGATCGACAAGCTGATCGAGGAATATGCCGACAGCTATGCCTTTGCCGCCCATTTCACCGGGCTCGACATCCGACGCAAGCCGGACTGAGCCCATTCAGCCTCTGGACAGCCCGACGCGGCTATGGCTCTGTCCATCGCAGGAGACAGGCAGATGATCGGGAACAGGACGCGGTGGATGACGGGTGCGCTGGTCGGCGCAGGGCTGCTGTTGGGCAGCGTCACCCCGGCACAGGCCCGGCCCCGCTATGACGATCGCTACTGGCATCACCGCCATGATCGCGGCAATGGCTTCGGCTTTGGCGACGCGGTCGGCATTGCCGCGCTGCTCGGCGCCGCCGTGGTGGTCGCCAATTCCGTGTCCAAGGACCGCAAGGACGCACGCGGCGCCGATACCGATAACCGTCCCTATGCCGACAATGACGCCCCGCCCCCGAGCGGCGGCACCGATTATGGTGCGGATGCCCGCGACGCGGGACCGCCTGCGCGCGCGGATGATTTTTCCGACGTCGCCGCCGCCAACCAGAGCAATGACCAGCTGACCGACGCCTGCGCGCTGGCCGCGCGAAACGAGGCGCAGGGCCAGGCCGGCTATGCCGAAATCCGCCACATCGACGAGCCGCGCGCGACCGCCGACGGCTATAATATCGATGGCGAGGTCGAAACCCGCGCCAGCTATCGCGCCACCGAAGGCACCACCCGCCGCTTCACCTGCGCGATGAAGGACGGCCGCGTGGCAGAGGTCTATCTCAGCCGCGACGTGGCGATGCACTGACGCATAGCCACCGGATTGTCTCGCCTAGCGAGACAGTCTGGTGCGCCGCCGCCGGCTTATCATGCCCGCCCATTTCCTTATTTCGAGCCCATCTCGAACAAATGGGAAAAGGGATAGACATGATGAGAAACATGATCGGCACCGCGGCAGCCATCGGCCTTGCCCTCGCCTGCGGCACCGCCCATGCCGAAAGCTTCCAGGGCCCCTATGTCGGCGTCCAGGCTGGCTGGAACCGCGACAGCATCGGCAGCGCCAACAGCGATGTCGGCCGCCTCGACCTGCATGAATCGCGCGACGCCTTCTTCGGTGGCGGATTTGCCGGTTATGATCATCAGCTTACCGACAAGATCGTGGTCGGCGTGGAGGCCGGTTTCGACATCGCAGCCGATGATGCATCGCGCGTCGGCGGATCGCTGATCGATCCCAATTACAGCTTCGATATCGGCGCGCGCGCCGGCTATGTCGTCGGCGGCAACACCCTGCTCTATGTCCGGGGCAGCTACGAGAGTATGCGCGCCCGTATCGCGCTGAGTGATGCCAATGGCACCCTGTCGGGCCATGACAGTTTCGACGGCTGGGGCGTGGGTGCTGGCATCGAGCGTTTCGTCGCCGACAAGGTCACCGCGCGTATCGAATATCGATATAGTGACCTTGGTGACGGCGGCAAGTTCGACCGGCACCAGACCCTGGCCGGCCTCGCCTATCATTTCTGATCGTCAGCCGGGACGGGCAGGCGCAAGGTAGCCCTGCCCGTCCAGAGGCCAGAGCCATCCATTCCAGCGGATCAGCGCGCCGCCAGATAATCGCCGCTCGCGATCACCCGATGTCCGGTAACGGACAGCGCGTACAGATAGACCCAGGCCGTGACCGGGCCATCGGGCGTTTCCACTAGACAGCGTTCGCGCCGATATTCATGGGGCAGGGGATCGTCGGGCGTGCATTCCTCATAGGCGTCGAGCCGCGCCACCAGCGCCTCCGCTTCGGGCAGCGCGAACAGGTCGCCATGCACGCGCCCCGCCTCCCCCGGCACGAAACCGGGATAATCCGCCACCTGATAGAGTTTCCCGCCGATCCAGCCGGCCCCGATCCACTCGGCGCGATCGGCAAGCCAATGCGCCATCGGCCCGTCAAAGCCCGGTCGCAGCGTGCCATAAACGAAAAGCAACGGCCTATTCATTACCAACCTGCAACTTTCACCGATTGACGGCAAATTTTTCCAACCATCGGATTTTTTCGCATTACGGAAAAATAAGCCTCTGAGGAAAACCCACGGATTTCCGCCAAAAATCAAAACTGGCACGCCGCCTGCAATATCGTCTGGCATCAAGGCCGGACGGTCCGGCCAGGAAATATCTAGGGAGTGAGTATCATGTCCATCGCCAAGTTCCAGAGCGTCGCCCTTGCCTTTGTCGGCGCTGTCATCTTCGCCAGCCTGTTCGTCGGCGCGGCGGTTCCGGTTGCCCCGATCGCCTGATCGGGCAACCGCCCCTTTCCCATCACAGATATTATTGAAGGCCAGATCCATGAACAACAGTTTCACCCTCGACCGCCGCAACGCGAAGATCATGGGCGTGTGCGCCGGCATCGCCAACCGCACCGGGCTGGATGTCACGCTGATCCGCGTCGCCCTGGTGCTGCTGACCCTGTGCGCCCTGGGCCCGATCGGCGTCGTGGCCTATCTGCTCGCCGGCTGGCTGGCCGAGGGTTGATCCCTCGCCGCCACCGGAAGGCAGGGTTTCCGGATACAAAAGCGCCGCCCCGGCATATGCCCTGGGCGGCCTTTTTATGCCCCGCATCGACGGGACAAGGATGAGCGCGATCTGCGCTTAAGCGTACAGCACCGAGTAGAAGGTCAGCATCTGGACACTGACTGCAACCACCAGCGCAGTCGCCTGAAAGGCCTGACGCATATTGGACTCCATCATTGGAACGACATCCCGGATCGGGATGCAGCGCCATATGATGATTTCACATCATTGTAACAATCGCAAAGCCTGACATGCCAATTGCATCAAACGCAATTATGTCACAGCTGTTGCTCCAGAGCCATGATGGTCGCGCGCGCCGCCGCCGGGTTCCGGACCTTGGCGCCGCCAATGTAGAAGAGATAGGCGTCGCCCTGCGCCGCTTGCGCCTTTGCCCGATCGGCCCAGCCGGCGATGTCCGCCCTGCCATAGCCGGTCTCCTCGCCCTCCCGGCTGCGCATCAGCCGGCTGTAGGAAAAACCGACATCATGGCCGATGATTGCCGGATAATCGTCATGGTCGGCCAGCACCACCGCCACGCCCGCGTCGCGTGCCAGAGCCAGGAAGGCCGGATCATCGAAGCTTTCGTGCCGCACCTCCAGCGCATGGCGCAGCGCCACGCCATCGACGCTGGCCGGCAACAATTGCAGGAAGGCGCCGAAATCATCGGGGTCAAACTTCTTGGTCGGCATGAACTGCCACAGGATCGGCCCCAGCCGGTCGCCCAGTTCGACAATCCCCTGCTGGACGAATTTCTGGATCGACTCGCCCGCCTCCGCCAGCACGCGGCGATTGGTGCAGAATCGCGACGCCTTGACCGCGAACTGGAAGCCGTCGGGCACCGCCTGCGCCCAACCGGCAAAGGTCGCCGGCTTCTGGCTGCTATAATAGGTGGCGTTGATCTCCGTCGCGGTCAGTTGCACGCCGACATAGGCCAGTTCATCCTTCTGGCGCATGCCGGCGGGATAGAAGCTGCCGCGCCAGGGCTCATAGACCCATCCGCCGATGCCGACCCTGATCCGTCCCGTCATGAAGATCCTCCCTGCGCCATATTGATCGCCCGGAACGATCAGAGCCAGCGGGAAAAGCCATTGGCGATTATTGCGAACAATTCTTAATTATCGGACAACAGTTTTCAAAGGGGCTCCGCCATGTCGCTCGATCTCATCAAGACCGCCACCTATTTGTCGATCCACCTGACCGTGGGCTTCACCGTCGCCTATCTGATGACCGGATCGGTCGCGCTGGCCGGCGGCATCGCGCTGGTTGAGCCGATGGTCAATGCGGTCGCCTTCTTCTTCCACGAACAGGCCTGGAAGCGCTTCACCGCCCGGCCGCCACGCAATGCCGGACGCGACTGGATGCGCGGTCAGGCGGCGATCGCCTGATCCCTCACTTCTTCGGGCGCGGCTTGGCGCGCGGGATCAGCCAGGGCTTCACCTTGCCGGTCGGCCGCGCCTTTCCGTCCAGCCGTCGCACATGCCGGATGGTGATCGGCTTGACGATCATCTGCCCGCGCATCGGCCCGGTGCCACAACAGGTCGGCACCGCCAGGATGCGACGCACCACGTCCATGCCGGCCACCACATGGCCAAAGGCAGCATAGCCGATCGAACTGCCCTGTGCGTCCATCCTCGGCGTCGGGCCCACCGTGATGAAGAAATTGCCCGATGCAGAATTGGGCCGGTCGGGCCGGGCCATCGACAATGTCGCGTCGAGATGCCTGATCCCGGTCTGGCTGGTCGGCTCATGCCGGACCGGCGGCAAGGCCCGGCGCAGGTCGGTATCGATCCCGCCCTGGATCAGCCCATATCTGGGATCGCTCTTGCGCCGCGCCGCCCGGTAGAAAACCGTGCCGTCGAGCCGCTGGTCATCGGCATAGGCCAGGAAATTGGCGCTGGTCAGCGGCGCCCGGCGCTGGTCGAGCGCCACGATGATGGTCCCGACCGACGTATCAATCGCCACCCGCGTATAGCCGGGGGTCGGCCGATTGGCAGGCTGGGCATGGGCCAGACCGGGTAACAGGGCGAACAGGAAAACGGCAAGACGGCAGGCAACGGAACGCATCGACACGGGAACACTCGTCGGGAAGAGAGGATGCCGAGGCTATCGACCGCGCAGCGCGGACGCAACCAAGCAACAGGGCGCCTGCCCTTTGCCGATATGCCGCTTATGCTGTCCTACAGCATGTCACCGCCCTATATTGCCCGGCCTCGGCGATCGAACAGCTTTGTAACGAAATTTCCCACATTTGAATGAAGATGACAAAATGTGCGGGAAATGTGCGAAGTTAAGCGCTTGCTTGCCCGGCTCGGGGTGGGGGCCTATAGCCCGCGGCCATGAGCAGCGAACCCTTCCGCACGCAACTCGCAGCGCTTGAATCGCGGGGGCGCCTGCGCCACCTGATCCCCCGCGCCGGGCGTGATTTTGCCTCCAACGACTATCTTGGCCTCGCGTCCGATCCGATGATCGGCCAGGCCGTTGCCGATGCCGTCGCGCGCGGCGTGCCGGTCGGCTCGGGCGGCTCGCGCCTGCTGCGCGGCAATGCGCCCGAACATGAAGGGCTGGAGGCCAAGGCCGCGGAATTTTTCCGCACCCAGGCATCGCTGTTCCTGGCCAACGGCTTTCTCGCCAACATGGCGCTGTTCGCGACCCTGCCACAGCGCGGCGACCTGATCGTCGCGGACGAACTGATCCATGCCAGCGTCCATGACGGCATCCGCCTGTCGAAAGCGACTGCGGTCTTTGCCCGTCACAATGACCTGCAGAGCTTCGCCGACCTCATCACCGCCTTCCGCGCCGAAGGGGGCAAGGGCCGGATCTGGATTGCGGTCGAGACACTCTATTCGATGGACGGCGACATGGCGCCGCTCGGCGATCTCGCCAAGCTCGCCGCTACCCATGATGCGATGCTGCTGCTGGACGAAGCCCATGGCACCGGCGTCTTCGGCCCCGGCGGGCGTGGGCTTTCGGCCGGCCTCGACGGGCTGCACAATGTCATCACCCTCCACACCTGCGGCAAGGCGATGGGCGTGGAGGGCGCGCTGATCTGCGGCCCGCGCATCCATATCGACTATCTCATCAACCGCGCCCGCCCCTTCATCTTCTCGACCGCACCTTCGCCGCTGATGGCGGTCGCTGCTTCCGCCGCGATCGACCGGATCGAGACCGCCGACAATCGCCGCGACCGGCTGGCCACATTGCGCCAAGATGCCGTGGAAGCGATCTGCGCGCCGCTCGGCCTGCCCCGTCCGCGCAGCCAGATCATCCCGCTGATCCTGGGCGAGGATGCGCGCACCATGGCCGCCGCCGCCGCCTTGCAGGAGGCCGGCTTCGATGTGCGCGGCATCCGCCCGCCGACCGTGCCCGCCGGCACCAGCCGGCTGCGCATCTCGCTCTCGCTCAATGTCGGGCGCGCCGACGTGATTGCGCTCGGCGACGTGCTGCGCCGGGTCGCCCGATGACCCGCCTGATCGTCACCGGCACCGATACCGACATTGGCAAGACCGTCTTCGCCGCCGGCCTCGCCGCAGCGCTGGGCGCCTATTATTGGAAGCCGATCCAGGCCGGCGTCGATCCGCAGGGCGACAAGGAACGGGTTGCCACCCTGTCCGGCCTGCCGCCCGAACGCATCCTGCCCGAAGCCTATCGCCTCGCCACGCCCGCCTCGCCGCATCTTGCCGCGCGGATCGATGGCGTCGACATCTCGCTCGATCGCCTGGCCCTGCCCAGGGTCGACGGGCCGCTGGTGGTGGAAGGGGCCGGCGGCGTGCTGGTGCCGGTCAGCGAAAGCCTGCTGATGGCGGACCTGTTCGCCTATTGGGGCCAGCCCGCAATCCTGTGCGCTCGCACCGGCCTTGGCACGATCAACCACAGCCTGCTCAGCATAGAGGCGCTGCGCGCGCGCGGTGTCCATGTCGTTGGCATCGCCTTCATCGGGGATGCGCATGAGGAGAATGAGCGGATCATCCCGCACATCGCCGGCGTCCCCAGCCTGGGGCGCCTGCCGCTGCTCGATCCGCTCGAGCGGGATAGTCTGGCGGCCGCCTTCAGGGCGCACATACACCTTCCCGATAATTTCAACAGCCGATAATTTTCGACCAACGACATGGACATGCCGCTTTGACGGGCGTTGAACTGCCCGCCAGAACGGACCAGTTGAACGAAGTCCGATTTCGACGAAGCAAGGGAATAGCCTTCATGAAGTTCCTCCTGATGGGCGCTGCCGCCACCGGCCTCGCGCTCGCCGCGACCGTGGCCTATGCCGACCAGCCCGCCACCACGACCGCCACTGCCCCGGCCGCCAAGCCGACCTATGGCACTTACGGCTTCGACACCGCCGGCATGGATGCCTCGGTCAAGCCCGGCGACGATTTCTATGAATATGCCAACGGCACCTGGCTGAAGAACACGCCGATCCCGGCGGACAAGTCCAACTATGGCGCCTTCACCGTGCTGGATGAACTGTCGCAGAAGCGCACCCGCGAGATATTGGACGGCGCCAAGACCGATCCCAACAGCAAGATCGGCGTCGCCTATGCGACCTATCTGGATTCGGCCGCGGTTGAGGCGAAGGGCCTTGCCCCGATCAAACCCTGGCTCGCCGAAATCGGCGCGGTCAAGGATCTGAAGGCCTATGCCGCCCTGTCCGGCAAGGCGGCGCGCGCCGGCGTGCGCGGCCCGTTCCGCTTCTATGTCGGTCAGGACGACAAGGATCCCGAAACCTACATCCTCTCGATGATGCAGGGTGGCCTGGGCCTGCCCGACCGCGACTATTATCTCGACCAGGGCGAGAAGATGGCGGCGGTCCGCACCGCCTATGTCGCCCATCTCGAACAGATGCTGACCCTGCTGGGCGAACCCAATGCCAAGGCGCGCGCCGCCGCGCTGATGGCGTTCGAGACCGAGATCGCCAAGGTCCACTGGACCCAGGTCGACAGCCGCGACGCGGACAAGACCTATAACAAGATGACCCTCGCCGCGCTGCAGAAGGCCGCGCCCGGTTTCGACTTCGCCGCCTATTTCGGCGCCGTTGGCCTCAAGCCCACCGACCTGCTGGTCGCCCAGCCCTCCGCCGTCACCGGCGAAGCCGCGCTGATCGCCAAGGCGCCGATCGGCGTGCTGAAGGACAGCCTGCTGCTGCGCAGCGTCCACAGCTATGCCGATTATCTGCCCGACAACATCGCCAGCGCCGATTTCGCCTTTTTCGGCACTACCCTGTCGGGCACGCCCGAGCGCGAGGAACGCTGGAAGCGCGGCGTCACCTTCCTCAAGGAATCGCTGGGTGAGGAAGTCGGCAAGGTATATGTCGCCAAATATTTCCCGCCCGAAACCAAGGCGGCGATGGACCAGCTGGTCAAGAATGTCCTGTCGGCCATGGGTCGCCGCATCGATGGCCTGCCGTGGATGAGCGACGAGGCCAAGGCCCGCGCCCACAAGAAACTGGCCGCCTTCACGCCCAAGATCGGCTATCCCGATCGCTGGCGCGACTATAGCGGCCTGACCATCAAATCGGGCGACCTGTTCGGCAATGCGATGCGGTCGAACCAGTTCGACTTCGACTATAATATCGGCAAGCTGGGCAAGCCCATCTATCGCTGGGAATGGGGCATGACCCCGATGGAGATCAACGCCTATGCCAATTTCGGCATGGTCGAGATCGTCTTCCCGGCCGCCATCCTGCAACCGCCCTTCTTTGACCCGAATGCTGATCCGGCGGTCAATTATGGCGGCATCGGCGCGGTGATCGGCCATGAACTCAGCCATCATTTCGACGACCAGGGCGCGAAATATGACGAGACCGGCAAGCTCAACCAGTGGTGGACCGATCAGGACGTCGCCAATTTCACGGCGCTGACCGCCAAGCTCGGCGCTCAATATGACGCCTATGAGCCCTTCCCCGGCGCGCATGTGAAGGGCGCCTTCACCATGGGCGAGAATATCGGCGATCTGGGCGGCCTGGCCGTCGCGCTCGACGCCTATCATGCCTCGCTGGGCGGCAAGGCCGCGCCGGTGATCGACGGCATGACCGGCGACCAGCGCTTCTTCCTGGGCTGGGCACAGGTGTGGCGCCGCAATTATCGCGAGGCCAATCTGCGCCAGCGTCTGGTCACCGATCCGCATGCGCCGTCGCAATATCGCGCCGACATCGTGCGCAATTTCGACGCCTGGTATGATGCGTTCAAGCCAGCGCCGGGTGGCAAGATCTATCTCGACCCCAAGGATCGGGTGAAGATCTGGTAAGCAGAATCGGAGAAGGGCCGCTCATCGGGCGGCCCTTTTTCGTTGCGGCATGGAAATGAGGTCCGCGACCGATCGTTTCCCCTTCGCGGCAGGCTGACGGGAACTTTTCCGCCATCTTTCTAATGCCACGCTTCATCCTGTCCGGACTTTTCCCCCGCCTGCTTTGTCCACAGCTTTGGGCGGTAGCAAAGCCAAGGAGAAGCACATGACGGGTCTCAACCTTTCGAACATCATCAAGACCGGTGTCGCGTCCGTCGCGCTGCTGGCGGCCTATTCCGTGTCGGCGCAGACGCCTGCCGCCCCGGCCGCGTCGGCCCCTGCCGCCGGCGCCAGCAACTTCAGCGACGCCGACATCAAGCAGTTCGCGGCCGCCGCCGTGGAAGTGACCAAGATCCAGTCGGACAATGCAATCGCGGCCGCCGAAAAGCAGCCCAAGATGCTGGCTGCGCTGCAGTCGAAGGGCATTCCGCCCGAAAAGTTCAACGCCATCGGCCAGGCTGCGGCCGCCGATCCGGCCCTGCAGCAGCGGATCCAGGCCGCCGCGGGCACGCCGGCACCGGCTGCGCCCGCCAGCCCGGCGACCCCGGCTGATCCGGCAACCCCGCCGCAGCAATAAGCATATTTGCCACGGGAATGGCGGGTTCTCCCTTGCCCGCCATTCCCGTTCTGCGATCCGGTTCCCCAGATCGTTGAAAATAAAGGGGGTGACCATGGCGGCTTCGCCTGTCTATGGTCCCGGCCATGCATGAACAGGCCCTTGTAATCGCGCTGATCGGCATATTGGGCATCGGCGCCCAATGGATTGCCTGGCGCACCGGCTGGCCCGCCATCGCCCTGATGCTCGCCGCCGGCGTCATCGGTGGCCCGGTGACCGGCCTTATCGATCCCAAACTCACTTTTGGCGAACTGCTCGAACCCATGGTGTCGGTGGCGGTCGCCCTGATCCTGTTCGAAGGCGGTCTCAGTCTCAATTTCCGCGAATTGCGCAAGACCGACGGCGCCGTCACCCGGCTGGTGGTGCTGGGCGCTCCGATCGGATGGATATTGGGCGCGCTCGCCCTTTATTATGTCGCGGGCCTCGTCTGGCCGGTGGCGATCCTGTTCGCGGGCATTCTCGTGGTGACCGGGCCGACCGTGGTGCTGCCGCTGCTGCGCCAGTCCAACGTCGCCGCCCGGCCGCGCGCGATCCTCAAATGGGAAGCGATCGTCAACGATCCGGTCGGCGCGCTGCTCGGCCTTGCCACCTATGAATATCTGCGCCGGTCGAGTGAGGGCAGCACGCTGGCAGCGGTCATCCTGTCGCTGGTCGCCGCCGCCATCATCGCCGGCCTGATCGGCTGGCTTGCCGCCCGCGCGATCGGCTGGGCGTTTCAGCGCGGCCATGTGCCGGAATATCTGAAAGCGCCGATCCTGCTGGTCGCGGTGATCGGCGTCTTCGTTCTCTCCAACCTCATCCAGGCGGAAACCGGCCTCGTCACCGTGACGGTGATGGGCGTGGCGCTCGCCAACATGAAGTTCGATTCCCTGCGCGACATCCAGCCGTTCAAGGAAAATGTCACCGTCCTGCTGATCTCGGGCGTGTTCGTGATCCTGTCGGCCTCGCTCGACCTTGATGTGCTGCGCCAGTTCGAATGGCGCTTCCTGGCCTATCTGCTGGTGCTGCTGTTCGTCGTCCGTCCCGCGACGGTGCTGCTCAGCCTCGCCTTCTCGCCGGTGCCCTGGAACGAGCGACTGCTGGTCGCCTGGATCGCGCCGCGCGGCATCGTCGCGGTCGCCATTTCCGGCCTGTTTGCGCTGCGTCTCGATCGGCTGGGCTATGGCGATGGCGCGATCCTCGTCACCCTGTCCTTCTCGATCGTGGTCGCGACCATCCTGTTCCATGGCTTCTCGATCAAGCCGCTCGCCCGGCTGCTCAAGGTCACCGGCGCGCAGGACAAGGGCCTGCTGCTGGTCGGCGCCACACCCTTCAGCCTCAGCCTTGCCGCCCAGCTGCGCCAGTTGGAGGTGCCGGTGATGATCGCCGACAATAGCTGGCAGCGTCTGGCCCCCGCCCGGCATGGCGGCATCCCGACCTATCATGGCGAGATATTGGCGGAGGCGACCGAGGAACGGCTGGACCTGACCCAGTTCCAGGTGCTCGCCGCCACGTCGGAGAATGAGGCCTATAATGCGCTCGTCTGCAACGAGTTTGCGCCTGAAGTCGGCCGCGACAATGTCTATCAGCTGGGCGACGCCAGCGACGATCATGATCCGCGCGCGCTGCCGGAATCGCTGCGTGGCCGCGCGCTGTTCGATTCAGGCCTCGGCGTCGAGGAAATCATGATCCGCGAGGATGCCGGCTGGACCTTCCGCAAGACGCGGATCAGCGACCAGTTCGATTTCGAGGCGGCCAAGGCCGACCTGCCGGCCGATGCCGACATGCTGCTGCTGCTCCGCAAGAATGGCACGATGCGCTTCTTCACCCATGCGTCGCGACCGACGCCACAGCCGGGTGACACGATCCTGTCTTATGTGCCGCCCGCATCAAAGACCCGCAAGAAACCGGAAGGAGAGGAGGAATGAGGAGGCTCGCCCCCGCGCTGGCCCTGTGCGTCATGCTGGCTGCCTGTGATCGGCCCGCAGGCAATGCTGTCGATAACGGAGCCAACGCGGCCAACGTCGCCGACAATGAGATAGCCGCGAACGAGGCGGATAATGCCGCCGAGCCGGTTCGTTCGATCCTGCGCCCCGAAGTGGCCGAACCCGAAGTGCCGAAGATCGAACCGCTCGACGCCACCGTCGCCTTTGGCACGTCCGGGCTGAAGCTGGACGACGCCGCCCGCGCCGCGCTCGATACGCTGGTCGAAACCCCGGCGATCAAGACCGGCGGGGCGATCACGCTGCGCGGCCATAGCGACAGCAAGGGCAATGATGGCGACAATCGCGTAGCCTCCCGCATCCGGGCCGAGGCGGTCGAGGCCTATCTGGTCGAAAAGGGCATCGCCAAGGATCGCATCAGCCTGATCGCGCTGGGCGAAACGCGGCCGATCGCGCCCAATGCGAAGGAGGATGGCAGCGACGATCCCGAAGGTCGGGCGAAGAATCGCCGGGTCGACATCCATGTCGCGGTGCCCACGGTCGTGGTGCCGACGGCAGCCGTGCTACCCAGCATCTCGCCGGTGGATCGCAAGGACAAGCCATAGCCTTGGCCGCCAATCGGGCGTAGGGGACGCCGATGACCTCTCCTGTCTGGCACCCCTTCACCCAGCACGGCCTCAACGAGCCTATTCCCCATATCATCCGGGCAGAGGGCGCGATCCTGCATCTGGCCGATGGCAGCAGTCTGATCGATGGCATTTCCAGTTGGTGGGTGACGACCCATGGCCATTGCCATCCGCGCATCGCCGCGGCCATCGCGCGCCAGGCCGGGCAGCTCGATCAGCTGATCTTCGCGGGCTATACCCATGAACCGGCCGAGGCAGTGGCGCGCGGCCTGGTCGATCTCATGCCACAGACGCCGGGCCGCGCCCCGCTGGCCCATGTCTTCTTTTCCGACAGCGGGTCTACCGCAGTGGAAGTCGCGCTCAAGATGGCGCTCGGCTACTGGCATAATCGCGCGCTCGACGGGCTGGGCGAAGCGCGCAGCCGCATCCTGGTGCTGGAACATAGCTATCATGGCGATACGATCGGGGCGATGTCGATCGGTGAGCGCGGTGTCTATAATGCCGCCTGGACGCCTCTGCTGTTCGATGTCGGCACCATCCCCTTCCCGCATCCCGGTCGCGAGCAGGAGACGCTTGCCGCGCTGGAGGCTACCTGCGCGGCGCGTCCAGCCGCCTTCATCGTCGAGCCGCTGATCCTGGGAGCCGGGGGGATGCTGATCTATCCGCCCCATGTGCTGCGGGCGATGGCCGATATCTGCGCGCGCCACGACGTGCTGTTCATTGCCGATGAAGTGATGACCGGCTGGGGCCGCACCGGCACCTTGTTCGCCTGCGAACAGGCGGGCGTGGTGCCCGACATCATGGCGGTGGCCAAGGGGATTACCGGCGGCGCCATCCCGCTTGCCGCGACGCTGGCGACCCCGCGCATCTTCGAGGCGCATCGCTCGACCGACCGGGCGCGACTCTTCTACCATTCGTCCAGCTACACCGCGAACGCGATCGCCTGTGCTGCTGCCGCTGAAAATCTCGCCATCTGGGCCGAAGAGGATGTGCGCGGACGGATTGCTGCGCTGGCGCAGGGCATCACCGATCGGCTGGCCTTGCTGGCCGGCCACCCCGCCTTCGCCAACCCGCGCCAGATCGGCACGATCATGGCGATCGACCTCGTCGCGGCCGACGCTGGCTACCTCTCCGACCTCGCGCCGCGCCTGCGTGTCTTCTTCCTGGAACGCGGCCTCTTGCTAAGGCCGCTCGGCAACACCATCTACCTCATGCCGCCCTATTGCATCGATACGCAGCAGCTCGATGCCGTCTTCGCGGCCCTCGTCGCAGCCGGTGATTATTTCGGTTCTGCGTCCTGACTTCCATTTTCCACGTTTTGGCGCTATGGCGGCGCGATTTTTCGATTCTGGGATATTATGGCCAAAGAAGAACTGCTTGAAATGCGCGGACAGGTTGTGGAGCTTCTCCCCAACGCCATGTTCCGCGTGCGCCTTGAGAATGATCATGAAATTCTCGGCCACACCGCTGGCAAGATGCGCAAGAACCGCATCCGTGTGCTGGTCGGTGACGAAGTGCTGGTCGAACTGACCCCCTACGACCTGACCAAGGGTCGGATCACTTACCGCTTCAAATAAGCCGCATTTTCGATGCGACTCATTCTAGCTTCGGCTTCCCCCAGACGGCGTGACCTTCTGGGGCAGATTGGCGTGCTTCCTGATGCCGTCGATCCTGCGGACATTGACGAAACGCCGCGCAAGGCCGAATTGCCGGCCGCCTATGCTGCGCGTGTCGCCGCCGAAAAGGGCGCGCTGGTCGCTGCCCGTCATCCCGGCGCGCTGATCCTGTCGGGCGATACCGTGGTGGCCGCCGGCCGCCGCATTCTGCCCAAGGCGGAAAGCGCGGCGGAGGTCCGCGCCTGTCTCGACCTGCTGTCGGGGCGCCGGCATCGCGTCTACAGCGCCATCACCCTGATCGATGCTGCGGGCGTGGCACGGCATCGCCTGTCGACCAGCATCGTCATCTTCAAGCGGCTGGAGCGCAGCGAGATCGACCGCTATATTGCCAGCGGCGAAGGGCTGGGCAAGGCGGGCGGCTACGCCATTCAGGGGCGTGCAGCGGGCCTCATCCGCAGCATCCAGGGCAGCCATAGCGCGATCATGGGCCTGCCGCTTTACGAAACCCGCACGCTGCTTGAGGCAGCGGGCTATCCACTGGACCGTCGGGATTTCGAGTGAAATGGTACATTTCACGGCTCGGAAATCACGACAAGTAGGTAACTGAACGATGGCCGAATGGCTTTATGAAGAAGGCATTGGCGAGGCCCGTGCCGCGCTGATCGAAAAAGGGCGCATCGTCGAGGCGCTGATCGAGCGCGAGGGCGAGGTTGCCCGTGCAGGTGCCATCCTTCAGGGCCGTCTGGTCCAGACCATCATTCCGCGCAAGCGGGGCGTCGTGCGCCTGATCTCGGGCGAGGAAGTGCTGATCGAGCCGATCCCGCCCAAGGTGGCCGAGGGCGCCAATGTGCTGGTCGAGATCTTCCGCGAGGCGATCGCCGAGGAAGGCCGGGGCAAGCGCGCCAAGGGCCGCATCGCCCCGGCCGGTTCCAAGGTGCATCCTGGTCCCAGCCTGCTGCAGCGGCTGCGCGCCACCGATGTCGCCATCCGCCCCTGTCCCGCGCATGAGGAGGACAGGCTCGAAGCCCTTGGCTGGAGCGATCTGATGGAGGAAGCGGTGACCGGCGAAGTCGGTGCCGAGGATGCGGCGCTGCGCATCTTCCTGACCCCCGCGATGATCCTGATCGACATCGACGGCAGCCTGCCGCCGGCACAGCTCGGCCCCAAGGGCGCGAAGCTGTCGGCCCAGGCAATCCGCCGCATGGGGCTCGCCGGCTCGATCGGCATCGACCTGCCGACCATGAACAACAAGGACGAGCGCATCGTCGCGGCTGCGCAGATCGACAAATATCTGCCGCTGCCGTTCGAGCGGACGGCGGTCAACGGCTTCGGCTTCGTCCAGATCATCCGCCGCCGCGAGCGCGCCAATCTGATGGAACTGCTGCGCGAGGATCCGGTGTTGACCGCCGCGCTGGCGCTGCTGCGCCGTGCCGAACGGCATGGCACCGGCGGCGCGGCGACGATTACCGCCGCGCCGGCGATCATCGACCTGCTGCACAAGCGTGCCGACTGGATCGAACAGCTCGCCCGCCGTCGCGGTGGCGAGGTGACGCTGCGCGCCGATTCCGCGCTGTCGCTGGCGGCCGGTCATGTCGCCTAAGGCCGGCGCCTGCCCGGTCTGCGGCCAGCCGGCACAGCCGGAAACCCGCCCCTTCTGCGGCAAGGGATGCCGCGATCGCGACCTGCTGCAATGGCTGGGCGAGGGCTATCGCGTGCCCGGCATGCCGGGCGACGAAGCCCTGCAAAAAAATGATAATTATGGGCTGGACAGCGAGCTGGATTGACGCCTATAGGCACGCCTCCATCCGGCGGCCACCTCCGCCGAGACCCGATGCCCGGGTAGCTCAGTTGGTAGAGCATGCGATTGAAAATCGCAGTGTCGGCGGTTCGAATCCGTCCCCGGGCACCATTTGTTCCCCTCAGAACATCTCGGAAATGCCCAAGCCGCCTCTCAGAAATGGCGGATTTCTGCGACCTTTTGAGCCTTTTGCTCTCAGGGCATCTAGTTGCATCTCGCAACCTTTTCTGGCCGAAACTGGTAGCTATTCTCGCGGGTACCCTGAAGGAGATACCCCATGCTGAGCGCCATGGCCGTGAGCAATGCGAAGCCCATCCACCGTCCCTATAAATTATCGGACGGCCGGGGCCTGTATCTGATGGTGATGCCCAATGGGGCGCGCTACTGGCGATTCTATTACACCTTCCTCAAGAAGCAGAAGACGCTGTCGGTCGGGGTGTATCCCGATGTCTCGCTCGCACTGGCGCGAGAAAGGCGGGAAGAGCTGAGACGCATTCTTGCGTCAGGCGAAGACCCTTCCAGCCGGCGGAAGGCAGATGCCGCCCAGGCGCGGCTGCTTGAAACCGGAACGTTCGATCAGCTTGCCGATGAGTATGTCGCGCGGCTGACCGTCTGCTCATGGGGATCAAAAATCGCCCCTTGAACGGCCAGTTTGGGTCGACGGCAGGAAGGCGGCAATGCGCCCATCCAAGCCGCTCAATTGGAAAAGTATCGCGCCTACGAGCGGCCAGTCCGGTTACAGGAGTAGGTTTGATGCGAAGCGAGTATGGTACCCATTCGCTCCGGCGAACGAAGGCATCGATCATCTACAGGGCGACCGGCAATCTACGGGCTGTCCAGATCCTGCTTGGCCACAGCAAGATCGAAAATACGGTGCGCTATCTTGGGATCGACGAAGAAGACGCGCTCGCCCTCGCTGAAAATATCGAAATTTGAGTGTTGGCTCCTTGCCTATGGCGAGGGGCCATTTAGCGTAGCCACCAGCGGAGCAGTCCTCCCACAAGCGCCAGCGCGGAAACGCTCGCAGCCCAGATGCCGACGAACCAACCGAGACGGCTCAGCAACAGGCGCATCAGTGATATCCTTCCGTGCCAACCTTGCCGCGAAAGACCCAGTAGGACCAAGCCGTGTATGCCAGGATCACGGGCACCATGATCGAGGCTCCGACCAGCATGAACACCTGACTGCGGACGGGCGCTGCCGCTTCCCAGATCGTAACCCGCGCCGGGACGACGTCGGGCCAGATCGAGACGCCGAGCCCGACCAGGCACAGTCCGAACAGGGCCAGCGCCCAGAAAAACGGCTGTGCGTCGCGCTTCAACCGCAGACTCCGGTAGAAGAGGAATATCGCTATAAGCGTAGCAAGCGGCACCTGCGCTGTCGCGACCACGCCCGGGAAGCTCAGCCAGCGCTGATAGTATTGCGTCTCGAGCCGCAGAGTGGCGAGGCTGATGATGCCGATCATGATGAGCAGACCAATCCCGAGCCGCCCGGCATAAGTCACCGCCTGCCGCTGCAGGCCGCCTTCGGTCTTCCAGTTGAGCCAGCAAGTCCCGAGCAGGGCATAGCCGACGAGCAGGCCGACGCCCGTCAGCAGGCTGAACGGCGACAGCCATTCCCACCAGCCACCGGCATAGCTGCGCCCCCGGACCGTGATGCCCTGCAGCAGCGCGCCCAGCGCAATGCCTTGCGCGAAGGTGGCGATGACCGACCCCGTCGTGAACGCCTTGTCCCAGAAGGCCCGATGTGCCGGATCGCGCCAGCGGAACTCGAATGCCACGCCGCGGAATACAAGCCCAAGCAGCATCGCGATCATCGGCGCGTACAACGCAGGAAGGATGATGGCATAGGCCAGGGGAAATGCCGCGAACAGGCCGCCGACGCCCATTACCAGCCAGGTTTCGTTGCCGTCCCAGACCGGCGCGATGCTGTTCATCGCGGTGTCGCGGTCCTGCCCAACCTTGAAGAACGGAAACAGGATGCCGATGCCAAGATCGAAGCCGTCCATCACGACATAAGCGATGATCGCAAAGCCGATGATGCAGGCCCAGATGACAGTGAGGTCGATCATGCCGAAGCTCCCTCGATGATAGCCGGCGCCGGGGTGATCCCCGCGCTGCGGATGGGCGCATCGCCCAGCGGGGTTTCATGCGCCTCGGGTGGCTTCTTCATCAGGTGAAGCAGGTACCAGATACCCATGCCGAACACGGTGAAATAGACGATAACGAATGCCAGCAGCGACGAGGCCACCGCCGAGGCATCGAGCGGCGAAGCGCTCTGCGTGGTCCTGAGCAGCCCATAGACCGTGAAAGGTTGCCGCCCGACTTCCGTCACGATCCAGCCGGACAGCACCGCAATCAGTCCCGACGGCCCCATCAGCACGGCGAAGCGATGCAGCAGCGGCCAGTCATAAAGCGCCTTGCGCCAGCGTGCGATGAGGCTCAGGGCGCCGATCCCGAGCATCGCGAACCCGATGCCGACCATCGCCCGGAACGCCCAGAAGACGATGCCGACGGGCGGACGATCAGCCTGCGGCACCGTATCGAGACCCTTCAGGGGCGCATCGGGGTCGTGCTTCAGGATGAGCGAGGATGCCTTGGGTATCTCGATGGCATAATCCACCCGCTGGTTCGCGCTGTCGGGAATGCCGAACAGGATCAAGGGCGCGCCATGCGGATGGCTCTGGAAATGCCCTTCCATCGCCATGACCTTCACCGGCTGATGTTCGAGCGTGTTGAGGCCATGCATGTCGCCCGCGAAAATCTGGATGGGCGCGACGATCGCGGCCATCCACATGGCCATGGAGAACATCTTGCGCGCGCCGGGATTGCTGCGGTCCTTAAGAAGATGCCAGGCACCCACCGCGCCGACGATAAACGCGGTCGTCAGATAGGCGGCAAGGACTGTGTGAAAGAGCCGATAGGGGAAGCTGGGATTGAAGATGATTGTCAGCCAGCTTGGCCCCGGGAGGAACTGGCCGTTGGCGCCGACCTCATAGCCAACGGGCGTTTGCATCCAGCTGTTGACCGACAGGATCCAGAATGCGGAAATAAAAGTCCCCAGCGCGACTGCAAGCGTCGCGACGAAGTGCAGCTTGCGCCCAACCTTGTTGATCCCGAACAACATGACCCCGAGGAATCCGGCTTCTAAGAAGAAGGCGGTCAGCACCTCATAGGCCATCAGCGGGCCTATAACCGGGCCGGCCTTGTCGGAGAAGATCGACCAGTTGGTGCCGAACTGATAGGACATGACGATACCCGAGACGACACCCATCGCGAACACGACGGCGAATATTTTCAACCAGTAGCGGAACAGATTGGCATAGACGCCCTTGCCGGTCTTCAGCCACAGAGCTTCGAGCACGGCCAGATAGCTTGCCAGCCCGATGGAAAAGGCCGGGAAGAGGAAGTGAAAGCTCACCGTGAAGGCGAATTGCGCCCTTGCGAGAATGATGGCGTCCATGAATATCCCCGTTCAGCTGGCGAACTCGGACCAGCTCTTGAATAGCATGTAGATGGCAACGACGAGCACGAAGACTGCGAAGAGGCTGTTCAACCGGCCCTTTTCGTTGGCCAGCACCTGCGATGCACGGGTGCCGATGACGCTCCCCACAATGCCGCCCACGATGAACACGCCGGCCAGACCCCAAAGGACGTAGCCCGAAAGCGCATAGTTGAGCGCTGTCGTCAGGCCGAAGGCCGCGACCGCAACGAGCGAGGTGCCGATCGCGCGCAGGATGGGCATGTGGGTCGAGGCAATCAGGCCCGGCACGATAAGGAAACCGCCGCCGATACCGAAAAAGCCGGAAAAGGCGCCGGTGCCGAGGCCATAGCCGACGACCTTGCCGACATTTTCCCGATTGCACTGTGCGCCCTCGACGCCCTGGTCGCCGCGACCGCGAAACATCAGGACTGCCACAACGATCATCAGGATCGCGAACAGGAACAGCAGCTTGTGCCCATCGATGCTCTTGCCGAGCGTCGAGCCGCCAAGCGCTCCGACGACGCCGGCAGCGGCATAGATCCCCCCGCATCGCCAGTTCACTGTGCGGGCATGGGCATGGTTCCAGAGGCCGGCGAGCGCATTGGCCGCGACGGCCAGTGCGCTGGTGCCGATCGCCTCATGCGGATTGCGTATCCCCACGAGATAAAGCAGCAATGGCACGGCGAGGATTGACCCGCCGCCCCCGACAAGCCCGAGGACAAAGCCCACAAGTGCGCCCGACAGGCCGCCGAGGGCGTATTGAAGCGGCTCAAGCATGGCTCATTGCGCCGCCTCGATCGCGTGCGGTGCGACCATCCATTCCCGGCCCTTGAGCATGCCGTGCCAGTAAATTGGCGGCAGGATCGTATCCTTGAGGAGCCAGGAGAGGCGCGAGGGCCTCGTTCCATCGATCAGCCAGTTGGGAAAGCTGGGCAGCAATTTCCCGCCATAGCCGAACTCGGCAAGGACGATCTTGCCCGCCTCGACCGTCAGCGGACAGGAGCCATAACCGTCATAGTCGGCGACCGGCGGCTTGCCCTCGAGCGCGGCAAGAACATTGACCGCGACGACCGGCGCCTGCTTGCGCGCCGCGGCGGCAGTCTTGGCGTTCGAGGCGGAGCAGGCGTCGCCCAATGCAAAGACATTGGGATAGCGCACATGCTGAAGCGTTGCCTCGTTGACTTCGATGAAGCCGGAAACTGCCGCGAGGGGGCTGGTGCGCACGAAATCGGGCGCCACCTGGGGCGGCACGACGTGAATCATGTCGAAGCGCTCCTCGACGCGCCGCGTGTCTTCGCCAAGGCGATCAAGGCGATCGCGCGTGATCTGCATGTGTCGCGGAAGGTAATCCGCAAGGCGATCCGGGCGCCGGAAGG
>NZ_JBVVOJ010000008.1:0-195386 GCF_057063145.1 Sphingobium sp. SG1
AGCCTTCCTCTACGCCGCCGCCGCCATGCTCATGCTACGCCGTTTGGCTCGGTCAGCGTGAGTTTCGAAACCGACTCAAAGACGCCTTTGAATCTTTCCCGTGAGGATCTTCAATAATCTTAGTGATTGGGATATTTCTCGTTCCACCATAAGAGCTTGGAATTGGATTATATACAGCCATTCGCCTAACCATGCGGGAAAGCTTTTCCCCTGCCGTCGCATCGGTCAATACTAGACCAAAATCATCCCGATATTTCCCAGGGTAGTTACCAAAGAACAGCGTATTCTCAAATCTTTGAAACAAAACACCCCAGGCACTTTGAAAAACATCATAATCTGCAGGCTTCCCTGCCTTATCAACAATTACGTTTGTAATTGAAATTTCAGGTGTTTTTGCCAATTCGTCAATGGCATTTCTCAAAATAGATAACCTATGATGCTTGGCCAAACCATGTACCGGACTCCTGATATATTCAGAAGCATGCAACTCCGTACGAATGGGCAGCCCATAGACACTTTTCAGCGTCTTTCGCAATGCAATCAACCTGTCAATGAATGGTCGCCATCGTCGCTCATGAACAACGATCCCACTTAACGCAAAATAACGCGTTGGAGATCCAACAAGCCCTGTGTCACCACTTTCATCGACATACATCAGGTACATGTTTTCATGCTATTGCATGTGGAAGGATTATCAAGACCCTTCCACATCCATTTTCAATCTACCAATTCATCAATCATGCTCCCGTCCACCGGCGCCCATATAGAGTTCGCTGCCGGTTTCCTTGAAGAGTTTGCTCATCTCTTCCATGCCTTTCAACGCGGCGGCCTTGCTGGCTTCCGCCACTTCCGCGCCGGTCAGGCCCGCCGCCAGGAAGCCGTCGGCGGGCTGGTTCTTCTTCGCGGCGAAGTCGCGGACTTCCTGCGTGATCTTCATCGAGCAGAATTTGGGGCCGCACATCGAGCAGAAATGGGCGCTCTTGGCGCCTTCGGCCGGCAGGGTCTGGTCATGATATTGTTCGGCCGTGTCGGGATCCAGGGACAGGTTGAACTGGTCGCGCCAGCGGAACTCGAAGCGGGCGTGGCTGAGCGCGTCGTCGCGGACCTTGGCGGCGGGGTGGCCCTTGGCCAGGTCGGCGGCGTGGGCGGCGAGCTTGTAGGTGACGACGCCGACCTTCACATCGTCGCGGTCGGGCAGGCCCAGATGCTCCTTGGGCGTGACGTAGCAGAGCATCGCCGTGCCATACCAGCCGATCTGCGCCGCGCCGATGCCTGAGGTGATATGGTCATAGCCCGGCGCGATGTCCGTGGTGAGCGGCCCGAGCGTATAGAAGGGCGCTTCGCCGCAGACCTGGAGCTGCTTTTCCATATTCTCCTTGATCTTGTGCATCGGCACATGGCCGGGGCCTTCGATCATCACCTGCACATCCTGTTTCCAGGCGCGGTGGGTCAGTTCGCCAAGCGTATAGAGTTCGGAGAATTGCGCTTCGTCATTGGCGTCGGCGATCGAGCCGGGGCGCAGGCCGTCGCCCAGCGAATAGGCGATGTCATAGGCCTTCATGATCTCCGCGATCTCGTCGAAATGATCGTAGAGGAAGCTCTCCTTGTGGTGCGCCAGGCACCATTTCGCCATGATCGATCCGCCGCGCGAGACGATGCCGGTGACGCGCCTGGCCGCCATCGGGATATAGGCGAGGCGGACGCCGGCATGGATGGTGAAATAATCGACGCCCTGTTCGGCCTGTTCGATGAGGGTATCGCGGAAGATATCCCAGGTGAGGTCCTCGGCGATGCCGCCGACCTTTTCGAGCGCCTGATAGATGGGGACGGTGCCGATCGGCACGGGCGAGTTGCGGATGATCCATTCGCGCGTGTCATGGATGTTGCGGCCGGTGGAGAGGTCCATCACCGTGTCCGCGCCCCAGCGGATCGACCAGACCAGCTTGTCGACTTCGGACGCGACGTCGGAGGCGACCGCCGAGTTGCCGATATTGGCGTTGATCTTCACCAGGAAATTGCGGCCGATCGCCATCGGCTCGGATTCCGGGTGGTTGATGTTCGACGGGATGATGGCGCGACCGCGGGCGACTTCATCGCGGACGAATTCCGGGGTCACATAGTCGGGGATGGAGGCGCCCCAGCTTTCGCCGTCGCGGACATATTCGGCGAGGCGGGCGCGGCCCAGATTCTCGCGCTCGGCGACATATTCCATTTCCGGGGTGATGATGCCGCGACGGGCATAGTGCATCTGGGAGACGTTGGCGCCGGGCTTGGCGCGCAGGGGACGCTTCACCACGTTCGGGAAGGGCTGGACGCCGCCCGAACGGTCGGGGCCTTTCAGGCCATTATCCTCCGGCTTGATCTCGCGCGCGTCATATTCCTCGACATCGCCGCGTTCCCGGATCCAGTCGCGGCGGAGTTGCTGCAGGCCCGCCATGATGTCGATGTGGGCGTCCGGATCGGTATAGGGACCGGACGTGTCATAGACGCGCACCGGCGGCTCGCCGCTGCCCGGCTCCAGATGGATCTCGCGCATGGCGACCTTGCGCGGGCCGACATGGATCTTCTTCGAGCCGCGAATGGCTCCCGTAGTAACGCGCATTTCGGTGCGGGCGGGGACGTCTGCCATAACTTCTCTCTCCTTCAGGCGGAAAGAGAGTGCGGGCGGTGTCACGGGACGAGTGGCACGACGCGCTTCCCTCCCTACGCCAGTGTCAACTGGATCAGGTTCAGCGGGTCGCGGCCACAAAGCCGCCTCTCAACCGTCTGCGGACGGTCCCCCGGGGATATGGGCAATGGATAGCGCAAGCGCGGCGGCAGGGGAAGCCCCTGCCCGCCGTGCCGTCGATCAGGCAGGCAAGGCATCGGCCCGATGATCGATGCCAGCGCGCCAGCGGGCCGCTGCCTGCGCCACGCGGCGACCGAGCGAACGGGCGGTGGCGCGGTCGCCGGCCTTGGGCGTGACGTCCGGGCTGTCATTGGCCGCCTGGGCCATGGCGCCGATGAAGCTGCCGAGGCGGTTTTCGACCTCGGTCGCGGCGCTTTCATCGTCATTATTGCCCGGATTCTGGCCGGTGCCGATCCAGACCATGCCATGCTGGGCGGCAAAGATGGCGAGGCTGGTCAGGGTGTTGAGCTTGTCGCCCGAGGGCGAGCCGGAGACGGTGAAGGCGGCGCCCAGCTTGTCCTTCCACGCCTTGGTGAAATAGACCCGCGCGCTGGCGTCCATGAACGCCTTCATCGGCGCGGAGACGGTGCCCATATAGGTGGGCGAACCGAAGATGATGGCGTCGGCATCGGCGATGCGATCGAAAAATTCGCCGAAATCGGCCTGGAGGCCGTCGATGCGCAGCAGGTCGGCGACGCCGCCGCTGTCGGTGACGCCCTGGGCGACGTCGCGCGCGAGCACGTCGGTATGGCCGAAGCCGCTATGGTAGACGATGGCGATCTTGCTCATTTTCAAATGTCCTTGTTGCACGTCATGAGGGTGCAGCCGGCTTGCGGACGCCAAGATGGATGCCTAGGTACTGCAAGTGAAGTACGCACCTTGGAGTACCTACCCATGAAGCTGCCGGAATGGACCGAGCGGATCGATCCGTGCGAGGCGCATTGCCCGTCGCGCGACCTGCTGGACCTGATCGGGGATCGGTGGAGCCTGCTGATCCTGCTGGTGGTCGGCCAGGGGGTGCGGCGCAATGGCGAGCTGAAACGGCGGATCGGCGGCATCAGCCAGAAGATGCTGACCCAGACGCTGCGCGCGCTGGAGGCCAATGGGCTAGTGGCGCGCCATGACTTCGCGACCGTGCCGCCGCATGTCGAATATGAACTGACGCCGCTGGGCGTGTCATTGGGCGATGCGCTGGGGCCGCTGTTCCAGTGGATCGAGGGCAGCTATCCGGCGGTGGTGCAGGCACGGACCGATTTCGCCGCGCGCCAGGCGGAGGCGGCATGAGCGTCGCCGCCGACAAGAAGGCCCGGCGCAAGGCGTTGCGGCACGAGATGCGGATGGTGGCGGTGCGGCCGCGGCGCTGGGGGCTGTGGCTGCTCACCCTGGGCGCGCTGCTGCTGATCCTGCCGTCGGCCTTTGGCGTCCATAGCCTGATGGGCTGGTCACCGATGCTGCTGGGGCTGATCGCCTGTGCCGCGTCGCTGCCCTTGCTGGTGGCGGGCGCGGTGCTGCGGCGGCGCTATCTGAAGGGCCAGCTCGCGCGGGATTGAGGACAACAAAGGGGGGCGCAATGAAGAGGTTGATAACGATGGTTTCTGCTGCCCTGCTGACCGGCGCTGGCGCGCCCGCCCCCGCGCCTGCCGACGATCCGTTTGTCTGGCTGGAAGACTGGACCGGGCCGCGCGCGATGCAGTGGGTGGAGGCGGAGAACAAGGCGACCGTCGCCACGCTGCAGGGCGATCCGCGCTATGCCGGCTATTACAGGGATGCGCTGGCGATCGCATCGGCCAAGGACCGGATCGCGATGCCGATGCTGATCCATGGCCGCATCTATAATTTCTGGCGCGATGCCGACCATCCGCAGGGCGTGTGGCGCTATACGTCCGAGGCCGATTATGCGGCGGCGTCGCCCAACTGGACGACCGTGCTGGACCTGGATGCGCTGTCCAAGGCGGAAGGGAAGAAGTGGGTGTGGAAGGGCGCGACCATCCTCGACCCCGAGGAGCGGATCGCACTGCTGGCGCTGTCGGACGGCGGCGAGGATGCGGTGCGGCTGCGCGAGTTCGACCTGGTCGACGGCACATTCGTGCCGGGCGGGTTCGACATTCCCAACGCCAAGCAGAATGCGGTGTGGCTGGACAAGGATACGCTCCTCCTGTCGCGCGACTGGGGGGCGGACAGCCTGACCAAGTCGGGCTATCCCTTTGTCGTCAAGACGCTGAAGCGCGGGCAGAAGCTGGACGACGCGCAGGAAGTGTTTCGCGGCGCGGCGAGCGACCAGCTGATGTCGATGCCCATCCTGCTGAGCGATGGGCAGGGCAATCGGGCCGCCTTCCTGTTTCGCGGCGTCACTTTCTTCGGCAACGAGACCTGGCTGCTGACGGCGCAGGGGACGAAGCGGCTGGCGCTGCCGGCCAAGAGCCAGCTGCAGGGCATGGTCGACGGGCAGGTGCTGATCCAAACCAGCGAGGCGTGGGAAAGCGGCGGCGTGACCGTGCCGGCAGGGGCGCTGGCGAGCGTGGCGCTCAAAGCCCTGCAGGAGGGCGGGGTGCTGACGCCCGAGATCTTGTTCGCGCCGACGCGGCGCCAGTCGATCGACGGGGTGGTGGCGACGCAGAATCGGGTCGTGCTGAGCCTCAATGACAATGTGCGCGGGCGGGTGCGGGTCCATGCGCGCGGGGCCACGGGATGGACCGCGCAGCCGGTCGACCTGCCCGACAATGCGACGATCAGCACGGTCGCCGCGTCCGACAAGAGCGACCAGGCCTATCTGAGCGTCGCAGGCTTCCTGGCGCCGACGACGCTGTGGGCGATGGATGCCGCCGACCCCAAGCCCGTGCAGGTGAAGGCAATGCCGGCGCGGTTCGATGCGGCGGGGCTGGTGGTCGAGCAGTTTGAGGCGACGTCCACCGACGGGACCAAGATCCCCTATTTCATCGTCCACAAGAAGGGGATGACGCCCGACGGCAGCACGCCGACGATCATGACCGCCTATGGCGGCTTCGAGGTGCCGATGACGCCCAGCTATGCCGCGATCACCGGCAAGCTGTGGCTGGAGCGGGGCAATAGTTTCGTGCTGGCCAATATCCGCGGCGGCGGCGAGTTCGGCCCGGCCTGGCATGAGGCGGGCCTCAAGACCAAGCGCCAGATCATCTATGATGATTTCGCGGCGGTGGCGCAGGATATATTCGCCCGCAAGCTGTCGAGCCCGCAGAAATTCGGCATCTATGGCGGGTCCAATGGCGGGCTGCTGATGGGGGTCGAGTTCAACCAGCATCCTGACCTCTGGAACGGTGTGGTGATCCAGGTGCCGCTGCTCGACATGATCCGATACGAGCAGATCGCCGCCGGTGCGTCCTGGGTCGATGAATATGGCAGCGTGTCGGTGCCGGAGGAAAAGGCGTTTCTCGAGAAAATCTCACCCTATGCCAATATCCGCAAGGGGGTCGCCTGTCCCACGCCCTATATCTGGACCACGACCAAGGACGACCGGGTCGGGCCGCAGCATGCGCGCAAGTTCGCCGCGCGGCTGAAGGATTATGGCCTGCCCTATCTCTTCTACGAGGATACCGCCGGCGGCCATTCGGGCGACGCCGATATCGAACAGGGCGCCCGGTTGCAGGCGATGCAGATGGTCTATTTCAGCCAAAGGCTGGAGGGGAAATAGAGGCCAGGCCGCGTCGACAAATTCAGCGTCAGCCGAATGGCCGGGATGGGGTGGATTGCGGCCATCCCACCAACGTCATGCTGAACTTGTTTCAGCATCCATCGAGCCCAACAAACCATTGGTCTTATGGGAGGAATGGACCCTGAAACAAGTTCAGGGTGACGATGATGGAATGGCCAAAACTGGTCGCTCCCTGCCAATCTCGACCTGCGCCATCCTGACGGAAGTCAGGATCCATTCGGCGTTACACCCGCGCGAAAGCGCTGAATGGATCCCGGATGAAGCATGCCCTGAGCCTGTCGAAGGGTCCGGGATGACGTCGGTTAAATGAGGGGATGGCCGGGGCTGACGCGAACGGAAATTGCGAGAATCTTTGGCGAAGCGACAGTTTCGCATTGCATTGCAGCAAAGCGTGGTTTCTGATCGCATCATGCTCAAGGCCGCGCTGCACCACCTGACCGCCTATCGCTATAGCCGCCCGATCCGTCTGGGTCCGCAAGTGATAAGATTGCGGCCCGCGCCGCATAGTCGCACCAAGATCCCCAATTATGCGCTGAAGATCGAGCCGGCGAACCATTTCCTCAACTGGCAGCAGGACCCGCACGGCAACTGGCTGGCGCGGATCGTCTTTCCCGATCCGGTCGATCATTTCAGTATCGAGGTCGACCTGCTGGCCGATCTGGATATCATCAACCCGTTCGACTTCTTCGTCGAACCCTATGCGGAAAATTACCCCTTCAGCTATGACGAGCAGCTGGAGACCGATCTGGCCGCTTATTATGACGTCGAGATGCAGGGGCCGTTGTTCGAGGAACTGGTGGCCCAGCATGCCGCGTTCGAGGGACGGACGATCGACTTCCTGGTCGATGTGAACAGCAAGCTGCAGCAGCGCATCGGCTATGTCATCCGCATGGAAACCGGGGTGCAGACGCCCGAGGAGACGCTGGACATCGGCACCGGATCGTGCCGCGATTCCGCCTGGCTGCTGGTGCAGCTGTTGCGCCGGCTGGGCTTTGCCGCCCGCTTCGTGTCGGGCTATTCGATCCAGCTGGTTGCGGACGTCGAGCCGATCGAAGGGCCCAAGGGAGTCACCCAGGATGTGGTCGACCTGCATGCCTGGGCCGAGGCCTATGTGCCCGGCGCCGGCTGGGTCGCGCTCGACGCGACCAGCGGCATGTTCGCGGGCGAGGGGCATATCCCGCTCTGCGCCACGCCCCATTATCGCTCCGCCGCGCCGATCAGCGGCATGGCCGAACCGGCCGAGGTCGATTTCAATTTCGCCATGAATGTCAGCCGCATTGCCGAGGCGGTGCGGATCACCAAGCCCTTTACCGAGGGGCGCTGGGCGTCGCTGATGGCGCTGGGCGAACAGGTGGACGCGGACCTGATCGCGCAGGACGTGCGGCTGACCACCGGCGGTGAGCCGACCTTCGTCGCGGTCGACGATCCACAGGCGGGCGAATGGAATGGCGATGCGGTCGGGCCGACCAAGGCGGGCTATGCCGACCGGCTGATCCGGCGGCTGCGCGATCGCTTTGCGCCGGGCGCGCTGCTGCATCATGGCCAGGGCAAATGGTATCCGGGCGAAAGCCTGCCGCGCTGGGGCTATTCGATCTACTGGCGGGCCGACGGCGTACCGATCTGGCGCGATGCCGGGCTGATCGCGGGCGAGCCGGAGGCGGGCGATACGACCATTACCGCCGAGGATGCCGGCCGCTTCCTGACCGCCATGGCGGACGGGCTGGGGGTCGAGACGGATTTCGTCCAGCCGGTGTTCGAGGATGCGCTGGCCTGGTCGGTGAAGGAGGCGGAACTGCCCGCCAATACCGAGCCGGGCGATCCCAAGTTCGACAATCCCGAGGAGCGCAGCCGGATGGTGCGCGCGTTCGAGGGCGGCCTTAGCAAGACGGTCGGCTATGTGCTGCCGATCCAGCGCTGGCAGACGCAGGCGAGCGCGCCGCGCTGGCAGAGCGAGGTGTGGAAGGTGCGGCGCAAGGCGCTGTTCGCGGTGCCGGGCGATTCGGCGCTGGGATACCGCCTGCCGCTGGGCACCCTGCCCTATGTGCCGCCGTCCGATTTCCCCTATATCCATCCGCAGGATACGAGCGAGCCGCGCGAGCCGCTGGCCGATTATCGCGCCGAGGCGGCAGCTCCGGCCGAGCGGTTCGAGCGGTCCGAGGTGGCACAGGCCGAGCATCAGGACCGGCAGGAACAGGTGTTCATCGAAGGGGCGGTGCGCACCGCCGTCACGGTCGAGCCGCGCGGCAATTTCCTGTCGGTCTTCGTGCCCCCGGTGAAGACGCTGGACGATTATCTGGAGTTGATTGCTGAGGTCGAGAAGGTGGCCGAGGCGACCCGCATCCCGGTGCGGATCGAGGGCTATGCCCCGCCGTCCGACCCGCGCGTCAATGTGCTGAAGGTGACGCCCGACCCCGGCGTGGTCGAGGTGAATATCCAGCCGGCAACAAGCTGGGCCGAGACGGTGGCGATTACCCAGGGCGTCTATGAGGATGCCCGCGAAGTGAAGATGACCGCCGACAAGTTCATGGTCGATGGCCGGTCGGTCGGCACCGGCGGCGGCAATCATCTGGTGCTGGGCGGGGCGAGCGTGAACGACAGCCCGTTCATCCGTCGGCCGGACTTGCTCAAGAGCTTCGTCCTCTACTGGCAGCGGCACCCTTCGCTCTCCTATCTCTTCTCCGGCCTGTTCATCGGCCCGACCAGCCAGGCGCCGCGCATCGACGAGGCGCGGCACGACAGCCTCTATGAGCTGGAGATCGCGCTCGCGCAGGTGCCCAATCCGGTGCGCGACGGCGCGGACAAGCTGCCGCCGCCCTGGCTGGTGGATCGCCTCTTCCGCAACCTGCTGGTCGATGTGACCGGCAATACCCATCGCACCGAAATCTGCATCGACAAGCTGTTCTCGCCCGATGGGCCGACCGGGCGCCTTGGCCTCGTCGAGTTTCGCGGGTTCGAGATGCCGCCAGACCCGCAGATGAGCCTGGCCCAGCAATTGCTGCTGCGCGCGCTGACCGCCTGGTTCTGGCGCGAGCCGCAGCAGGGCAATCTGGTGCGCTGGGGCACGGCGCTGCACGACCGATTTTTCCTGGGCCATTTCGTCTGGGCCGATTTCCTGGAGGTGCTGAACGACCTGCGCCAGGCGGGCTATGATTTCGATCCCAACTGGTTCGAGGCGCAGCGCCAGTTCCGCTTCCCGGTGCATGGCAGCGTCGAGGCCGGCGGCGTCGGGCTGGAAATCAGCCATGCGCTGGAGCCGTGGAACGTGCTGGGCGAGACCGGCGCGATCGGCGGTACGGTGCGCTATGTCGACAGTTCGACCGAGCGGTTGCAGGTGCGCGTATCGGGCCTGGTCGCCGGGCGACATATCGTCAGCTGCAACGGGCGGCGCGTGCCGATGACGCCGACCGGCGTGCCGGGCGAGGCGGTGGGCGGCGTGCGCTACAAAGCGTGGGCGCCGGCCAATTGCCTGCACCCCAATCTGCCCGCCAATGCGCCGCTGACCTTCGATATCTTCGACAGCTGGAGCGGGCGGTCGCTGGGCGGCTGCGTCTATCATGTCGCCCATCCGGGCGGGCGCAATTATGACGATGTGCCGATCAACAGCTATGAGGCGGAGGCGCGGCGCAAGGCGCGGTTCCAGGATCATGGCCATACGCCCGGCCCCGTCGACATGCCGCCTGCCGAACCCCCGAGCGAATTTCCGATGACGCTGGACCTTCGGTTCAGGCATCCCGAATATTAGACGATGACCGACTCGCCTGTCCTGCCGGGTCTCGAAGCGTCCGGCTGGGCCGGCGACTATCTGGCGCGCGCGTCGGGCGGCGACCTGTTCGCCGGGGCGCCGGCGGAGATGGCGCCCCGCTGGCGGGCGATGCTGGATCGATTGTCGGAACAGGGTCAGGGCGATCCCGCGACGCTGGCCGGCAATGTCGAGCGGCAGGCGCAGGATCTGGGCCTGGCGTTCCGCCTGACCGGCGACGAGCAGGAGCGGCCCTGGCCGCTGAGCCCGATCCCGATGCTGATCGGCTCTGGCGAATGGACCCGGATCGAACAGGGGCTGATGCAGCGGGCCGAGCTGCTGGAGCGGGTGATCAGCGACATCTACAGCACCCAGAGCCTGGTGCGCGAGGGCAAGCTGCCCGCCGCGGTGGTGACCGGCAGCCCGCATTATTGGCGGGTGATGACCGGGGCGGCGCCACCGCGCGGCCATTATCTCCATTTCTATGCCGCCGATCTGGGACGCGGGCCGGACGGCGAATGGCGCGTGCTGGCCGACCGGGTGCGCACGCCCGTGGGTGTCGGCTATGCGCTGGAGAACCGGCTGGCGCTGTCGCGCGCGACCGGCGATCTGCTGGGCGCGATGAACACGCGGCGGCTGGCGCCCTTCTTCGCCGATCTGCGCCGGGGCCTGGCGGTCGATTGCCAGCGCGCCGATCCGCGCATCGGCCTGCTGACGCCGGGCCGGTTCAACCAGAGCTATGCCGAGCAGGCACATCTGGCCCGCTATCTGGGCCTGATGCTGGTCGAGGGCGATGACCTGATCGTCAGCGATGGGCGCCTGTTCGTGCGCACGATCGAGGGGCTGAAGCGGATCGACGGGCTGTGGCGCTGGATGGACAGCCGCTTCCTCGATCCGCTGGCGTTCGACGGGGAATCGCGGATCGGCGTGCCCGACCTCTATGATGCCTGCGCGCGCGGCGGGCTAATGGTCAGCAACTGGCCGGGCGCGGGCGTGATCGAGGCGCGCGCCTTTGCCGCCTTCCTGCCGCAACTGGCCAAGGCCCTGCTGGGCACCGAATTGCTGCTGCCCAATATCGCCACCTGGTGGTGCGGGCAGGAGCGCGAGCGCGGCCATGTGACCGGCCATCTGGACGAATTGCTGGTGGCATCGGCGTTCGACCGGGATGCGGCGGGGCTTGGCCCGGCGCGATCAGTGCAGGGATCGACGCTGGATGCGGACCAGCGCGCGACCTTGCTGGAGGCGATGGCGCGGCGGCCGATGGACTATGTCGGGCAGGAGGTGGTGAAATTGTCGACCACCCCGGCGATCGTCGGCGGGCGGCTGGCCCCCCTGCCCTTCACCCTGCGCGTGTTCGTGGCGCGAGATGGCCTCGGCCAATGGCGGATCATGCCGGGTGCCTTCGCGCGGCTGGCCGCCCATGGCGATATCCGTGCCGCGCTGATGGGCGAAGGCGACATGTCGGCCGACATGTGCGTGATCGACAGCCAGCCGGTGCCGCCCGATACGCTGCTGGGCGATGGCGGCGCGCCGGCAATCCGGCGGATCGGCGGGCTGTTGCCGACCAAGGCGGCGGACAATCTCTATTGGCTGGGCCGCTATATCGAGCGGACCGAAATGACGCTGCGGGTGATCCGCGCGGTCATCGGCGAATCGATCGAGGTCGATATGGGGCCATCGTCGGATTCGCCGACCATGGCGCGGCTGGCGGGGCAGCTGGCGCTGTGGGGCGCGACCGGAAACGCGGCGCAGCCGGTCGGTGCGCTGTGCGCGCAGGCGCTGGGCGATGCGCGCCAGCCGGGCAGCGTGCGCGCGTTGATGGGCGTGGTCGCCAATATCGGCGAGGGGCTGCGCGACCGGCTGGCAACCGATTTCTGGCGGCTGGTGCGCCTGCCGTTACCCGCCTTTGACGGGGCGGTGACCGAAACGCTGCTGGATGCGGCATCGCGCATGATCGAGCGGATTTCGGCGCTGTCGGGGCTGGCGGCGGAGAATATGGCGCGTACCGAGGGCTGGCGCTTCCATGACATGGGACGGCGGATCGAGCGGGCGATCACCGGATGCCGGCTGACCTTGCTGCTGGGCAGCGACTGGGCGTCGGCCGACGACCTGACCGTGCTGCTCGACCTGCATGACAGCCAGATCAGCTATCGCAACCGCTATCTGACCGGTCCGTCGCTGCCGCCGGTGCGCGATCTGGTCGCGCTGGAGCCGCAGAACCCCCGATCGATCGCCTATCAGGCACTGTGCATTGCCGAACATGTCGCCGCTTTGCCCACGCTGCGCGGCGACGGCATGCCGGAGGAGCCGCAGCGGCTGGCCGGCGCGCTGGCGGCGACGCTGGCGCCGCTGACCGGCGACATGCTGACCATGGCGACGCTGACCGATATCGAAAGCCGGCTGCTCGCCTTGTCCGACGCGATCGGCCAGCGCTATTTCCTGCAGGTCCGCAAGACGGAAAAGGTCGAGGGCGCAGAGCTGCTGTCATGATCTACCATGTCCGGCACAGAAGCATATTGCGCTATGGCGCGCCGGTGCGGGTCGCCCGCTTCAATGTGCGGTTGCGGCCGATGGCCTGGGCCGGGCAATGGACTGCCGACTATGCCTTGAGCGTCGATCCCCCGCCACTGTCGATCGAGGCGCGGCCGGGGGCCTGGCCGGTGCATGTCGAGCGGCTGGTGATCGACCAGCCATTGCGGCAATTGACGATCGAGAGCCGGTTCCGCGCCGGGGTGGCTGGCGGCGCGCCGATCCTGCCGCAGGATGACGACCCCAGCATCGCCATGGTGGCGCGCGCGGCGCTGGCCGACCGCGACATCAGCGCCTCTGCCCCCGCCCAATTCCTCTATGCCTCGCCCCGCGCGCCAATGCTGGACGCGATCGGCATCTGGGCGGGCGCGATGCTGGCGCCCGACCGGCCGATCGTCGCGGCGGCATGGGAACTGGCGCAGCAGATCAAGGCGGAATTTGCCTATGATCCCAGCGCCACCGATGCCGGGACGCCGGTGGCCGACGCCTTTGCCGCGCGCCATGGCGTGTGCCAGGATTTCGCCCATGTGATGGTGGTGGCGCTGCGCCTCGCTGGCCTGCCCGCCGCCTATGTCAGCGGATACCTCCGTACCTATCCGCCGCCGGGCATGCCCCGGCTGGTCGGCGCCGACGCCATGCATGCCTGGGTGATGCTGTGGTGCGGGCCGACGCGCGGATGGATCGGCTTCGACCCCACCAATGGCGTCATCACCGGCGAGGATCATCTGTTCATCGCCATGGGCCGCGACTATGCCGATGTCGCGCCGATGGACGGGCTGTTCGTCGGCGGATCGGGCCAGAGCATCAGCGTCGCCGTCGATGTCGTGCCCGAGGACGAGACCGCAAAAGAGGAAGTCGCATGATCGCCGCCATCATCCTGGTCCTGGCCGGCCTTTACTGCCTGGCGCGCGGCGTCATGGACCTGCGCGCGAAACGCTGGGTGTGGGGCGTGCTGGGGATCGTCGCAGGGATCGCGATCATGGCGGCGCCGATCCCGACGCAGGTGCAGGTGGAATTGCCGGCGGCGCAGGGCCGATAGGGCGCAGCTAAAATCCATCCTCCCCTGCAAGGGGAGGTGGCAGCGCGCAGCGCTGACGGAGGGGTATCCCCCTATCGAGAGCGTGACACCCCTCCACCATTTGCGATGCAAATGGTCCCCCTCCCCTTGCAGGGGAGGATCTGCGAGTGTCGGGTTACCCCACCCGCTCGAACAGCAGCTTCATGCCCGTCCTGGGGCGGATGGTGAGGCGGCTGATGGGTTCGGGTTTGAAGCCGGCGGGCATGGTGAGGCGGTAGCGGCGGATGACCGAGGCGATCACGGTCATCACTTCCTGCTGGGCGAAGCCGGCGCCGACGCATACGCGCGGGCCGCGGCCGAAGGGGAACCAGGCCTGTTTCACCATGTCGGCATTGGCGGGATCATCGAACCGGTCGGGGTCGAAGGCGTGCGGGCAGGCCCAATTATCCTTGTTACGTTGGGTCAGCCAGGGCGCGACGACCAGCATCGATCCTTCTTCAAGGCTCTTGTCGCGCATCTCCATCGGGCAGGTGACTTCGCGCGGGAAGAAGGCGACCGGCGGATAGAGGCGCAGCGTTTCGCGGAAGATGTTGCGGACATGGCCCATATCCTTGAGCATCGGCGCGGTCAGCACATCGTCGCCGGCGATGCCAGCCACTTCGGCGCGGACCCGATCCTGGATATGGGCGCATTCGGCGAGCATGTAGAGCGCCCAGGTCATGGTGCTGGCCGAGGTTTCATGGCCGGCGAGGAAGATGGTCGACACCTGTTCCATCACCTGTTCGCAGGTGAAATGGGCGCCGGTCTGCGCATCCTGCACCTCGATCAGCGATTGGAGAATGTCGCGATGGGGCGCCTCGCCCCGGCCATGATAGCCTTCGTAGCGGGCCTCGACGATCGGACGGAACACGTCATGGATGGCGCGGGCCGGCCCTTTAGAGCGTTTCTCGAACCAGCCGGCGGGGATGCCGTAGAGGCGCAGCATCGAGGCCGAATGGGCGAGCCGCTGGAACCGGCCGAAGGCGGTGTGGATGATGTTGGAGCGTTCCTCGTCCAGCGTCTGCGAGAAGAGGGTGCGGAAGATGATGTCGGCCGCGACATGGGTCATCATCGGGTCGATATCGACCGGCTTTGTCCGATCGGCGGCATCGAGCCGGGCGAGCAGATCGTCGGCGGCGGCGACCATCAGCGGCATGGACCGATTGAGCGCAGTATGGGCGAAGGCGGGATTGACCATCGCCCGCTGGCTTTCCCAATCCTCGCCATTGGCGGAGAAGACCGAATTGCCGATCAGCGGATCGAGATTGCGGACAAGTTCGCTATGCTTGGGGAACGCGGTGCCGCCCTTGAGGATCTTGTCCACCAGCGGCAGTTCATTGGCGATATACATGGTCTGACCCGGCATGCGGATCTCGCCCATCTTCATCGTATAGCTTTTGTCGAACAGCACATGGATCCAGCTGTGCCAGCCACGCAGGAAGCGTTTGATGAGGCCGCGCTTCGACCTGGGCGGTTCGGGATAGGGCGGCGTGAAGGGCGCGCTCACGGGATCGTCCGGAAGGCGGCGACCGCCTCGTCCACCGTGCGGCGGCCAGCGGTCAGGCTCACGAAATCCAGCGGCGACAGGCGGTCGCCGACCCTGAGATAATCGAAATGCGCCTCATATTTGTTGGACCAGCCCCCGTGATAATTTTCGGCCAAGTAGAAGAGATGGAAACGCGGCGATAGCATGTCCACCCGCGCGGCAAATTGATCGGCGACAAGGCGCAGCGGATTGACGTTGTAATAGGCCGCGCCGTCGGGCGGGGAGCTGATGTCGACATAGCGGAAAGGCTGGTCGGCGAGGGCTTTCAGGTCCGCATGATACCAGCCGGCATCGCAGCGCAGGCCGATGACCGGCACCACCTGCCCCATGCCGACCATGACGAAATGATCGGGCAGCGGCGCGCGCCCACGCAGCGCGAGGATGCGGCGCAGCAGGCTCATGCCCAGGATCGTGCCGGCGCTGTGGGTGACGAGCTGGATCTCGTCCCAGTCGCCGTCCAGCTCCGCCGCGATGCGGGCGGCGAACTGGTCGAGCCGGGCATTAAGCTCGTCGCCCGGCCCGTCGGCGGCGAGCGCGCCATGATAGGTCATGAAGCGCAGCAGCCAGGGCACGACCAGCTTGTTAAGGATGCGGCCGGAGAAGAAAGCGCTGATGCCGATGCCGACCAGCGCCGCCGCCCAGAAGGGCAGCAGCAGCGACAGCAGCAGCGCCGGGACCAGCGCCAGCAGCAGCGGGATCAGCACGGCCAGGATCGGCGGATAGAGGATGGTGATCACCGGCCCGCGGCGCAATTTGCGCATCCGACCGAACTGCATCAGCCGGGCATGGCCGGCATAGGCGCGGGCAGCGCGCCAGGCGAGGGTGAAGGGATGGCGGATCCAGACCTTGCCGATCAGATCTTCCCAGCGGAGATATTCATAGTCGGTCTCGACCCCGGCGCTGGCGTTGGTGACGGTCCAGATCGCGCTGTTGGCGGGGCCGGCGCGGCGCGCGCTGACCTCCACCGTCTCGCCGGTCAGCGCGGTGTAGCGGGCCGCCTGATCGCGATAGAGCTGGTGATAGAAACGGACGCCGCGCGGATCAAAACCACCTAGGTAAAAGACTTTACGCTTGAATTTCTGCACTGCCCCGGTCCTAATCGGGACATGACCACGCCCGAACGCGACTACTGCTATTTCATAGACCATCGCAAATACAACCGGAATGTCGGCTGTAGGAAGCATGACAATATGTACGGCATCAATGGCGGCGGCAGTGAGCGCGACCGCTGGCGCGCCGACATGACATTCTATCGCCATATGAAGGCCAATGGCGATCCGATGGCGCTGCCTTCGCTGCTCGCCTGCCTGACCTTTGGCTGGTTCTGCTGGAATTATCATCCCGGCAAGGGGCTGTGGCGCGGACAATTGTTGCGCCGCTTCGCAAAGGCGCCCAAGTGAGCGGCATGAGAGATCCCAAGCATGTGAAGGTCGGCCCGGTCACCTTCGGCAACGACCTGCCCTTCGTCCTGATTTCCGGCCCCTGCCAGATCGAAAGCCGCGACCATGCGCTGTTCATGGCCGATGCGCTGGCCAAGGCGGCGGCGGATGCGGGCGTGCCCTTCATCTTCAAGAGCAGCTTCGACAAGGCCAACCGCACATCGGTATCGGGCAAGCGCGGCGTCGGCATCGACGCGGGGCTGGCGATCCTGGCCGAGGTGAAGGCGACTTTGGGCTGCCCGGTGCTGACCGACATTCACGGCCCCGAACAGGTGGAGGCGGCGGCGCAGGCGGTGGATATCCTGCAGATCCCGGCGTTTCTGTGTCGCCAGACCGACCTGCTGATCGCGGCCGGCAAGACCGGCGCGGTGATCAACGTCAAGAAGGGGCAGTTCCTGGCCCCGTGGGACATGGCGGCGGTGGCGCAGAAGGTCGCGTCGACCGGCAATGAGCGCATATTGCTGACCGAGCGCGGCGCGAGTTTCGGCTATAACACGCTGGTCAGCGACATGCGCGCGCTGCCGGTGATGGCGGAAACCGGTTATCCGGTGGTGTTCGACGCCACCCATTCGGTGCAGCAGCCCGGCGGGCTGGGGTCGGCCTCCGGTGGCCAGCGCGACTATGCGCCGCTGCTGGCGCGCAGCGCGGTGGCAGCGGGCGTGGCGGCGATCTTCGCCGAGGCGCACGAAGACCCCGACAATGCGCCGTCGGACGGGCCGGTAATGCTGAAGCTCGACTGGGTCGGGCCGATGCTGAAGCAGTTGAAGGCAATCGATACGGTGGTGAAGGGGTAGGTTTCCCCCTCCACCCGGAAAACGCCTTACGGTCGAGCCTGGCCGCGACCGCGCACGATCCATTTATAGGTGGTGAGCCCTTCGAGCGCGACCGGGCCGCGGGCGTGGAGGCGGCCGGTCGAGATGCCGATTTCCGCGCCCAGGCCGAACTCGCCGCCATCGGCGAACTGGGTCGAGGCGTTCCACATCACGATCGCGCTGTCGACGGCATTGAGGAAGCGTTCGGCCACCGCCGCATCCTCGGTGATGATCGCGTCGGTATGATGGCTGGCATGCGCCGCGATATGGGCGATCGCCTCTTCCACGCCGTCGACCAGCCGGATCGAGACGATGGCGTCGAGATATTCGGTATCCCAATCCTCGTCCGATGCGGCGACCACGCGTTCGTCCATCGCCTGCACCGCGTCATCGCCGCGCACTTCGCACTTGGCGTCGAGCAGCGCCTTCACCAGCGCGGGGGCATGGCCATAGGCGCGGTCGATCAGCACCGTTTCGGTCGAACCGCAGACGCCGGTCCGGCGCAGCTTGGCATTCAAGACCAGGCTTTCCGCCATGGCCGGATCGGCCGCGCCATCGATATAGCTGTGGTTGATCCCGTCGAGATGGGCGAGCACCGGCACCCGCGCCTCTTCCTGCACGCGCGCGACCAGGCTCTTGCCGCCGCGCGGCACGATGAGGTCTACGAAATCCGATGCGCGCAACAGGGCGCCGACCACGGCGCGATCGGTGGTGGGGACGAGTTGCACCGCATCGGCGGGCAGGCCGGCGGCGGCGATCCCCTCCGCCATGGCGGCGTGGATCGCGCGGTTGCTTTCCTTCGCCTCGCTGCCGCCGCGCAGGATCACGGCATTGCCGGCGCGCAGGCAGAGGGCAGCGGCGTCGGCGGTGACGTTGGGGCGGCTTTCATAGATGATGCCGATGACGCCCAGCGGCACGCGCACGCGGCTGAGTTCCAGACCATTGGGGCGCACGGAGGAGTCGATCACGCTGCCGAGCGGATTATCGAGGGTCGCCACCTGATCCACGCCGACGGCCATGGCGGCAATCCGATCCTCGTCCAGCCGCAGCCGGTCGAGCATCGCGGCGGACAGGCCATTGTCGATGCCATTGTCCATGTCGCGCGCATTGGCGGCGAGGATGGCGGGCGCCTGGTCGCGCAGGGCCTGGGCGGCGCGGCGCAGCGCATCGACCTTCTGCGCGTCCCCGGCTGGCGCGAGCAGGGCGGCGGCGCGGCGCGCACGCGCGCCCATCTGCGCGATCAGCATTTCGGGGGTCTGCGTCAGGTCATTCATTGGTAATCTCGCTTCAAATCCGGCAGCGGCTTAGCACGAAAATGTCGCGGGACGGAACCCTGACGAAGTGTGGGGAGACAGGAAGAGATGCCGGCGGCCGACCCATGGGTCGCATATGGATCGGCCGTCGGCAGGCAAGATGCTCCTGCCCCGTCGAATCATCTAGCCGTTCGACGAAGCCGGCGCATACCCCGATCGGGGTAAATTGCGCAATTCACGCAATAAAAATCCGGATGTCAGCTGCTCATCATCCCGACGATGCGGACAAGCTGCGATTCCCGGTTGCACCCCGTCTTGTCATAGATGGAGCGCAACTGGGCCTTGAGCGTCTCGGCCGAAACGCCGCGGCGCTGGGCAATGTCCGCACGACTCATCCCGGCGGCCAGATGGATGGCGATGTCCGCTTCGGCCGGGGTCAGGCGGAAAGTGCGCATGAGCAGGCGGACATGGCGTTCGGTCGGCGCGCCGACGCGCGCGACGATAATCGCATGCGGCGCAAAGGGCAGTGCCCAGGGGCGGGAGGGTAAGGGGAAAAATTCGAGCATAATGCCAACGCCGCCATCGGCATCGGCAAGCGCCACCGGATCGGCTTCGCGCGCCGGCACATCCACCACCGCGCGGATGGATCGCAAAATTGCGCGCGTCTCGTCGCCCCGGTCGCTCTGCAGCCAGCCGTCGCCGACCCGCAGCCGGCTGGTCGACAGCAAGGCATCGGCACGCGGCGTCATGCCCCCCACCCGCCCGGTCGCGTCGAGCAGCCAGCAGGCGCGGTCCATGGTCTCGAACGTGCCGGCCAGCAGGCCAAAGCCCTGTTGCTCGATCGCCCGCTGCAGCCGGACGGCATGGCGGGCATGACCGGCCAGCTTGGCGAACAGGTCGCGCTGTTCCACACTGGTGCGGCCATCAGCCTCGCTGCGCAGCAGGGCGAAGCCGATCATCACATTGTCGTCGGCGACCAGACGCGTCTGGCACCCGTGGAAAATGTCATAGTCGCTGCACAGGTCGAGATAGTCATCCGCGCGCAGTGCCTGGCGCGCGACATCATAATGGGCTTCATGCACGATCGCCGGGCGCGCCGGCAGTCGGTCGGCCGCGACCCGGAAATTGAGGTCCGGGGCAGCGCCGTCTATCATCGATGACTTTTCGATAATATCCGGCGCCACGTCGCTGATCCAGTTAAAGGCCGCTGCCCCCGGACCGAAACCGATCAATTGGCCATGGCACGACCCGGTTGCCTGGGCCATGGCGCGCAGCGCCGCATCCCAGAGATGCGGCTCCAGCGCAGCCGACAAGAAGAGGTCGGCCCACGGATCGTTGCCATCGGCGTATGACGCCATATAACCCCCTTGTCCCCAAGCAATTGGTTGCTCAAGTCCAGCGCGGAGTCAAACGCGCAGCAGGCCGAATTACGTAATTTCTGCCAGATATTAATACAGATCAGGAAAGATCAGGCCGCCTGGGCCAGCGCTTCGTCCTTGGCCGCGCGGAACAGGCGACAGGGGGGAATGTTGCGCCATTCCAGTTCGTCGCTGACCCGGCCAAACAGCGGGTCGATCAGGCGGCGGACATAGCGCGAATATTGGTAGATGATGAAGCTGCCGCCCGGCCGCAGCACGGCGCGCGTCTCTTCGCAGATGGTTTCGCCCACGCCCGCCGGCAGGGTGGAAAAGGGCAGGCCCGAAAGGACGTAATCCGCCTTCTGATAGCCCGCTTCCTTGACGAAGCGGCGCACGTCGGCGGCCGAGCCATGGACGACGCGCAGGCGCGGATCGTCGATCGCATCCTCCAGATAGGCGACGAAATCGAGATTGAGGTCGATCGCCAGCAGGATCGCGTCGGGATGCATGCGATCGAGAATGGCCTGGGTGAAGGTGCCGACACCCGGACCATATTCGACGAACAGGCGGGTCCGTGCCCAGTCGACGCCGTCCAGCGAGCGCGCGACAAGTTGCGACGAGGAGGGGATGACCGAACCGATCATGCCGGGATGCTTCATGAACTGGCGGAAGAACATGGCCCACTGGCTGCGGAAGGAGCGGCTGCCACCGCGCGTCGAAATCCTGGTCTTCTTGTCTTTGAACGGTAGGGAGGCCATCAAAATCCGCCTGACTGACTAACAGAATCGGCCTCGCAAAATTGATGTCCGCTGGCAAGCGGCTTTGCGCGCCATGAGATAGAACGCGCGGCCAGGCGATGGGTTCACCCACCGTCGGCCGCGCGCTTATCCCAAGTCCATCAGCGTTCGCGGGCGCGCAGCATGCCGGGCGCAATGAAGCCGATCGGATCGACCTGCATCGCGCTCTGCTTCAAGGTCGCCTGGATCTGCTCATATTCCCGCTCCATTTCCGGCGTCACAGAGGCGCGGGTTTCCTCCAGTGCCGCCTCGAAATGGGCCATGGTGACGGCTTCGACCCGCAGCGACTGCCGCAGCGCGATGAGGCCCGCCCGACGGGACAGATCCTCCAGGTCCGCGCCGGTGAACCGCTCCGTCCGGGCCGCCAGCTGATCCAGATCGACGTCGGACGCCAGCGGCATCTTCTTGGTATGGATCGCCAGGATGCGCTTGCGTCCGGCCTGGTCGGGCACCGGCACATAGATGAGTTCGTCGAAGCGGCCGGGCCGCAGCAGCGCCGGATCGACCAGGGTCGGCCGGTTGGTGGCGCCGATGACGACCACCGACTGCAATTCCTCCAGCCCGTCCATTTCGGCGAGGATGGTGTTGACCACCCGCTCCGTCACCGCCGGCTCGCCCAGGCCACCGCCACGGGCGGGGACCAGGCTGTCCAGTTCGTCGATGAAGATGACGGTCGGCGCCACCTGTCGCGCGCGGGCGAACAGGCGGGCGATCTGCTGCTCGCTCTCGCCATACCATTTGGACAGGAGGTCGCTCGACTTAGTGGCGATGAAATTGGCCTGCGCCTCACGCGCGACCGCCTTGGCCAGCAACGTCTTGCCGGTGCCGGGCGGACCATAGAGCAGGAAGCCCTTGGCCGGGCGGATGCCCAGGCGCCGGAAGGCGTCGGGATCCTTGAGCGGCAGTTCGACCCCTTCCTTGAGCCGCATCTGCGCATCGTCCAGGCCGCCAATGTCGGCCCAGCCGATATTGGGCGCCTGCACCATCACCTCGCGCATGGCCGAGGGCTGGACCCGCTTGATCGCCGAGAGGAAATCCTCCCGCGTGACGGACAGATCCTCCAGCACGTCGGGCGGGATCGTGCCTTCCTCCAGATTGAGGCGCGGCATCAGCCGGCGCACCGTCTCGATCGCGGCCTCGCGGGTCAGCGCGGCGAGATCGGCGCCGACAAAGCCATAGGTCATGCGCGCCAGTTCGGCGAGATCGACCCGGTCGCCCAGCGGCATGCCGCGGGTGTGGATGCCCAATATCTCGCGCCGGCCGCGTTCGTCGGGGACGCCGACGACGATTTCGCGGTCGAAGCGGCCGGGACGGCGCAGCGCCTCGTCGATCGCCTCGGGCCGGTTGGTCGCGGCGATGACGACCAGATTGGTGCGCGGTTCCAGCCCGTCCATCAGGGTGAGAAGCTGGGCGACGAGGCGCTTTTCGGTTTCGCCGGTGACCTGACCCCGCTTGGGCGCGATCGAGTCGATCTCGTCGATGAAGAGGATGGAGGGCGCCGCCTTGGCCGCTTCCTCGAAAATGTCGCGCAGCTTCTTTTCCGACTCGCCATAGGCCGAACCCATGATCTCGGGTCCGTTGATGAGGAAGAATTCGGCTTCCGATTCATTGGCGACGGCGCGGGCGAGCCGGGTCTTGCCGGTGCCCGGCGGGCCATGGAGCATCACCCCCTTGGGCGGATCGACGCCCAACCGCTCGAACAATTCGGGATAGCGCAGCGGCAGCTCGACCATCTCGCGCAGCTGGTCGATCGTTTCGGCCATGCCGCCGACATCGTCATAGGTGACATCGGCACGGCGGGATTCGCGCGGCTCCTCATACTCGGCGCGCAATTCCACCTCGGTCTCGGCATCGATATGGACGATGCCCTTGGGCACGGTCGACACCACGATCAGGCGGATTTCCTGGAGCGCATAGGCCGGCGCCGCCAGCATCTGGCGCAGATGGGGTGGCATGTCGCCGGGCGGCACCTGTTGCTGCCCGGCGGTGGCGACGACATCGCCCGCGACAAGCGGCCGCTGAAAGAAAACCCGCTTCAGCGCATCGGGATTACCCTGGAGACGGAGATTATTTTGTGCAGGCGCGAACACGACGCGCTGGGCCGGACGCGGATCGATCTTGCGCAATTGAACGAAGTCGCCCGAGCCGACGCCGGCATTGGCGCGCTGCAAACCATCCAGGCGCAGCACGTCCAGACCTTCATCTTCCTTATAGGGGCGCACCACCCGCGCCGGAGTCGATCGCTTGCCGACAATCTCGACAACATCGCCTTCAGCCAGTTGCAATTCGGCCATTACCGTCAGCGGAAGCCGCGCCAAACCGCGCCCGGCATCCTCCGGCCGCGCATTGGCGACCTGAATCCTGCGTCCGCTGCTGTCCTGATCGGCCATGGTCATCCCCGTCCTTTTGGTTGCGAAACGAAGATAGGTAACGCCGGGGGTGAGGGAAAGGGGCCGTGCTTCGTTATGCCCGGAACAAAAAAAGGGCCAGCGCAAGCGCCAGCCCGGAAAGTTTATAGGAGAGGATGCCTGAAAGGCCTTTCCTATGTGCGCTGCAGCAGGTAATTTTGCAAGTGCGAAAAGAATCGGGTGGTTGCAATTTTTGCATCTTGCCATTTGCCGCGTTTTCCTGCTCATTGCAGGTCAGGATGCTTGAACCGGGGAAGCGCGCCGTTCGATAATGACAGATGATGCGACGCAGCGGACCGGCTTATAGAATTTGACGATTATGCGCAGATTGCCGCCTCTTACGGCCCTGGAGGCCTTTGTTCAGGTTGCCCGCCTTGGCTCGGTCAAGGCGGCTGCCGAGGAACTCGCTTTGTCGACGCCGGCACTCAGCCGCCGCGTCCAGGCGCTGGAGCGGTTCATCGGACGCCCATTGTTCGACCGCAAGCATCAGGCGCTGGAGATCAATTCCGAAGGCCAGCGGCTACTTGACGACATCGCCCCGGCGCTGGATTCGCTCAGCCAGGCGCTGGAGAATATCCAGAGCGGCGGCAACCAGTTGCGCCTGCGCCTGGCGGTGATGCCGCTGTTCGCGACGCAGCGCCTTTTCCCGCATCTGGGCCGGCTGCGCCAGCAGCACCCGCAGCTGCATATCGACATCGAGACGACGCCCCATGCGGTCGCACGGCTTGGCGAAGGGCTGGATGCGGCGATCGTGCTGGCCAGCAAGGATATCGACCCGGCGCTCTATGCCTATGAGCTGGACCATGAGCAGGTCTATCTGATCGGCCGGCGCGAGATGGTGGAAGGCCCCAATGCGCTGGCGTCGCCCAGCGAACTGGCGCAACAGACGATCCTGCTGCATCGCGACATGGCCCTTTCCTTCGACGCCTGGAAGGACGTGGCGGGCATTCCCGACCTGCAGCCGCTGGCGATCGACAATTATGATTCCGGCCAGCTGATGCTGGAAGCCGCTGCCCAGGGACTGGGCGTGGCGGTCATGCATGCCAGCCATTTCGAACAGTCGGGCGACCCCCGGCTGATCCGGCTGTTCCCCAATATACGCTGCGACAGCCCCTATCGCTATTATTTCGTCTGTCGCCCGCGCGCGTTGCAGACCCGGTCGGTGCGCATCTTCCGCGACTGGCTGGTGGCGGCAAATATCTGAACCCGCGAAGAAAAAGCGGCATGGATTGAAATCCCTGCCACTTTTGACAAGTGCCCCCTTAACCTTGATCGGGCGCCTCCGTTATAAGCGGCATGACTGGGGCATCCACATCCACCGCCGGCTCGCACCATGGGCTGACCGACCGCCTTTCCCGCTGGGCCCGTGGCCTGTCCGGCAAGCCGGACGAACCGCAGGTGGAAAGTGAGCCGCGCGCGCGCGCCGGCAGTGCCGCCAGTCGCGAGATTAATCGCCGTCGTCGCCTCTATGAGGAGATCGGCGAATTTCTATTCGCCCATGATCTGGACCTGACGCCGCTTAATTTCGGCGTGGCGCTCGACTATCTGACCGGCGCCAGCATCGGCGTGGAAAAGGCGGTGCAGGCAGTGCTGATGGAGCGCGGCAAGATCAGCAATGCCTGGATGGAATCGCTCGCCGCCAGCCAGCGCGCGGACGAGGTGACGCCCGACGCGCTCGCCTCCATGCTCGACAAGGTCGAGGAAAATCTGGACGAATTTACCGGACTGATGACCGAATCCCGCAATTCGGCCAAGGATTATGGCGCGGCATTGCAGGAACAGGCCAAGGGTCTGGCCGCCGGCGCCGACAATGAGCCGATCCTGGCACGGCTGGTCAGCCTGACCCGGTCGATGGTGGAAAAGACCCGCCAGGTCGAAACCCAGCTGCGCGAGAACCAGAAGCAGACCCAGGCGCTGAAATCGAGCCTGGAGACCGCGCGTCGCGCCGCCGAGCATGACCATCTGACCGGCCTGCCCAATCGCCGCGCCTTCGAAGGCGTGCTGCGCGAGGAACTGAAGCTGGCGAAGGAAGGCGACGAGCAATTGTCGGTCGCCTTCTGCGACATCGATCATTTCAAGCTGGTCAACGACACCCATGGCCATGAGACCGGCGATCGGGTGCTAAAATTCGTCGCCGGGCTGCTGGCCAAGGCGTCCGATGACCGCTGCCATGTCGCCCGTCATGGCGGCGAGGAGTTCGTCATGCTGTTTCGCGGCAAGACGGCGGCCGAGACCTGCGAGGCGGTCGACGCGGTGCGCGAGGATCTGGCCAATCGTAGCCTGGTCAACCGCACCAATGGCGAGCGGATGGAGCGGGTGAGCTTTTCCGCCGGCGTCGCCAATGTCCTGGCCTATGACGACCCGCGCGCGGCGCTGAAGGCCGCCGACCGGGCGCTCTACCTGGCCAAGGAGCATGGCCGCAACCGCGTCTATCTGGCGGCCGAGGCGGACTAGGCCGCTTCGTGCCCGTACCCTTTAGAAATCGGGCTTTTCATAATGCGTCGGCGGGGTGATGACTTCCATCCGTTCGGACAAGAGCGGGCGGAAGGAGGGGCGTGACTTGAAGCCGGCATACCAGCGCTTGACCGGCTCATGCCCGGCCCAGTCGATGCCGCCCAGATAATCCGCCACCGAAAGATGCGCTGCCGCCGCGATATCGGCAAGGCTGAGCGTACCGCCGGCCATCCAGCTGCGATGGTCGAGCAGATAGTCCATATAGTCCATATGGACGTTCGCGCGGCGCATCGCTTCGCGCAGGACGCGGGCATCGGGCGAGACGCGCTCGATCAGCCGCTTCTTCATCCGTTCATGCAGCAGCGGGCCAACGACATCGCCGTAGAAATTCTGGTCGAAAAAGGCGGTCAGGCGCCGCACTTCCGCCCGGCCCGCCGCCGTGCCGGAAATGAGCGGGAATTTTTCGACCGTTTCCTCGAAATATTCGCAGATCGCCTGGCTGTCGATCAGCGTGACGCCCTTTTCCTGATCGACGACCACCGGGGTGGTGCCGGCCGGATTGAGATCCAGAAACTCGTCGCGCATTTCCCAGGGAGATTCGCGCACCAGATCATAACCAATGCCTTTCTCGCCAAGCAGCAGACGAACCTTGCGGGAGAAGGGACAGAGCGGGAATTGGAAAAGTTGCCACATATGATCTTCTGTTAGGCCGGGGCCGCGCGCCGGGAAAGGCGCAAAAACACAGAAACGCGGCGAAACGCGCATCGCCCCTTTAAGTCGTGCTGCGCGCCTCCTACAACCTGCTGCAAGCGCATGGAATTTAGCGCACAGGAAAGGATAGCTGGATGTCTGACGATTTCTTCCCGGTTCCCTCCCAATGGGCCGCCCAGGCCCTGTTGGACCGGGAAGGCCGCGCGGCCGATTATGCACGCTCGATCGAGGACGCCGACGCCTATTGGCTGGAGCGGGCACAACGGCTGGACTGGATCACGCCGCCGACCAAGGCCGACGAAAGCAGCTTCCATGAGGCGGATTTCGGCGTCAAATGGTTCGCCGACGGTGAACTGAACGTCAGCGCCAACTGCATCGACCGGCATCTGGCCGAGCGCGGCGACCAGGTCGCCATCATCTGGGAACCCGACAGTCCCGACGCCGACGTGCGCCGCTACACCTACAAGCAGGTGCATGAAGAGGTCTGCCGCCTTGCCAATGTGCTGAAGGACGCGGGTGCGCGGAAGGGCGACCGGATCACCGTCTATATGCCGATGATCCCCGAGGCGGCCTTTGCCCTGCTCGCCTGCGCGCGGATCGGCGCGATCCACAGCGTGGTGTTCGGCGGCTTTTCGCCCGAGGCGTTGGCCGGGCGTCTGGTCGATTGCGATTCGACCATCGTCATCACCGCCGATGAAGGGCGCCGCGCGGGCAAGACCGTGCCGCTGAAGGCCAATGTCGACGCCGCACTGGCCGAAGCACCCTGCGTCAACAAGGTGATCGTCGTGCAGGCGACCGGTGGCGCGGTGCAGATGCAGGAGGGGCGCGACATCTGGCTGCATGAGGCAGCGGCGCAGGTATCGGCCGACTGCCCGCCCGAACCGATGAATGCGGAAGACCCGCTGTTCATCCTCTACACCTCAGGCTCGACCGGCAAGCCCAAGGGCGTGCTGCACACCAGCGGCGGCTATCTGCTGTGGGCCAGCCTGACGCATGAACTATGCTTCGACTATCGGCCCGGCGACATCTGGTGGTGCGCCGCCGACATCGGCTGGGTCACGGGCCACAGCTATATCGTCTACGGCCCGCTGGCGAACGGCGCGACGACCCTGATGTATGAGGGCGTGCCCAACTGGCCGACCCCGGCGCGCATCTGGGAAGTGGTCGACAAGCATCAGGTCCACACCATCTTCACCGCCCCCACGGCACTGCGCGCGCTGATGAAGGAGGGCGACGATTATGTCCATTCGACCAGCCGCGCCTCGCTGCGCGTGCTGGGCACGGTCGGCGAGCCGATCAATCCGGAAGCCTGGCGCTGGTATCATGGCGTGATCGGCGAAGGCCGCTGTCCGATCATCGACACCTGGTGGCAGACCGAGACCGGCGGCGCGATGATCGCGCCGATGCCCGGCGCCACCGACCTGAAGCCCGGCAGCGCTACCCTGCCGATGCCCGGCGTCATTCCCCAGATATTGGATGGCGACGGCGTGGTGCAGGAGGGCGCGACCGAAGGCAATCTGGTGATCGCGGGCAGCTGGCCGGGCCAGATGCGCACGGTGTGGGGCGACCATGACCGCTTCTTCCAGACCTATTTCACCACCTTCCCCGGCAAATATACCACTGGCGACGGCGCGCGGCGCGACGCCGACGGCTATTACTGGATCACCGGCCGGGTCGACGACGTCATCAACGTGTCGGGCCATCGCATGGGCACGGCCGAGGTCGAGAGCGCGCTGGTGCTGCATGAAAGCGTCGCCGAGGCGGCCGTGGTCGGCTTCCCGCACGACATCAAGGGCCAGGGCATCTATGCCTATGTCACGCTGAACGCGAACGAGGAGCCGAGCGACGACCTGCGCAAGGATCTGGTGAAATGGGTGCGGACCGAGATCGGCCCGATCGCCACGCCCGACGCGATCCAGTTCGCACCAGGCCTGCCCAAGACGCGTTCGGGCAAGATCATGCGCCGCATCCTGCGCAAGATCGCCGAGGGCGAAGTGTCCGCGCAGGCGCTGGGGGACGTTAGTACACTTGCCGATCCGTCGGTTGTGGATAATCTGGTCGCCAATCGTCAGGGATAAAAGACACGCCGGATAAGGAACTTATCGTGCCCGTGCGTATCCTTTCGACATAGCTGGGCCGTGCGGGCGGGGTAGCGCGCGCAAGGCCCAGGCGAGACTTCCGTAAAAGGAGCAGCCCATGGCCCGTTACACGTCCGTCGCCCGCCTGTTGCACTGGATCATCGCGATCCTGATCCTGGTCAATCTGTGGCTGGGCTTTGCCCATGACAGCCTGCCCAAGGACTGGAAGGTGATGCCGGTGCACAAGTCGATCGGCCTCACTGTGCTGGTGCTGACCATCCTGCGCATCGTCTGGCGGCTGGGGCACAAGCCGCCGGCGCTGCCGGCCGCGATGCCGGGCTGGGAGAAGCTGGCCGCCAACCTCACCCATTTCGCCTTCTACGCCTTCATGCTGATCGTGCCGCTGTCAGGCTGGATCATGTCGTCGGCGGGCGAGCGGCCCTTGAACTGGTTCTTCCTGTTCGACGTGCCGAAATTCGGCGTGGCCAAGGGCGATGCGATCGTCGGCATATCGCACGAGGCGCACGAGCTGATCCCCTGGCTGTGGAGCGCGCTCATCATCGTCCACATCCTGGCGGCGCTGCGCCATCATTTCATGCTGAAGGACGGGGTGCTGCGGCGGATGCTGTGATCCGTGGAAGCAGAGTCCCGCCAGCCTGCCATTCCGTCATCCCAGCGAAGGCTGGGATCTTGTGCCTTCCAGCGCGTGATCGCCCTAGACCCCAGCCTTCGCTGGGGTGACGAACATTAGCCCCTAAACCATCTCGCCGGCGAGCAGGCGCGGGAGGGCGCCGGACTGGCCGCGGGCTTCGGCCATGAAGCGGTTCTTGAGCAAGCTGGTGCGCTGCACGGCGGCAAGGCCGGCGCGGCGGACCAGCGAGGGCAGCTTGCCGGGAATGTCGAACAGGCGGACCAGGCCATCCATCGCGACGCTGGTCATCATCGTGTCGAGGCCGCGCCAGCGCTGATAGCGGGCAAGCAGCTGCGCATCGCCCGGATCGAGGCCGAGGCGCATGCCTTCGACCAAGACTTCGACCAAAGCCGCCACGTCGCGGAAGCCGAGATTGAGGCCCTGACCGGCGATCGGGTGGATGGCATGGGCGCTGTCGCCGACCAGCGCGAGGCGGGTGTCGGTGATACGCGCGGCATGATGGAAGCCGAGCGGATAGGAGGAGCGCGGGCCGGCCAGGCTGATCTCGCCCAGGAAGCCGCCGATGCGCTTCTGCATTTCGGCGAGCCAGGCCCGTTCCGACAGCTTGAGCATCGCCGGCGCCTGATCGGTAGGCACGGTCCAGACCACGGCGGACCGGGTGCCCGGCAGCATCGGCAGCAGCGCGAGCGGGCCGCCGACATAGAAGATTTCATAGGCGGTGTTGGCGTGCGGCACCTCATGGTCGATCGCGGTGACCATGGCGGTGTGCTTATATTGCCAGCGGGTGGTATTGATGCCCGCCGCCTCGCGCGTGGGGCTGTTGCGCCCTTCCGCCGCGACCAGCAATGCGCCGTGGATCGTCACGCCGTTCTGCAGCGTCAGGGTGACGCCATCGGCATTGCGATCGACATGGACGGCACGATCGGGCTGGAAGATGGTGAGGTTTTCGACCTCGGCAGCGGTCTGCGCCAGCGCGACGCGCAGGTCGCGATTGGGGAACATCGTCCCCATCACGCCATCATCCTCGTCCGGCACGAAGTCGAGCGCGCCCGGCTCCAGCCCGTCGCTGACCCAGATACGGTCGATAGGGCAGCCCTTGCCCTCCAGATGGGCGCCAACGCCGATCGCCTGGAGCATCGCGAAGCTGGTCGAGCTGATCGCCGAGACACGGCCATCGAAACCGGCAGCCGTGGCCTGCACGGGGTCGGCCGGATCGATCACGGCGCATTGCACGCCATGGCGCGAAAGAGCGATGCCCAGGGTGAGGCCAACCAGGCCCCCGCCAAGAATGACGACGTCGAAGCGTTGCATGGGCATCTGTCTAGGCGCTTGAGAGCGCTTTGAAAAGCATCGCCCCCGCTTTCAGGGTGAAAGCGGGGGCGACAAATTGTCTCAGCGTCTTTTGCGCCTACGGCGCATCGGCACCGGCTCTAAATCAGAGCGTGCGGACCCAGCCGGCCGGATCGGCCACGCTGCCGCGCTGGATGCCGGTCAGTTCGGCGCGCAGGCTTTCGGTGACCAGGCCGCCATCGCCATTGCCGACGGTGAAATCGCCGTCGGTGCTCTTGACCGTGCCAATCGCCGTGACGACGGCAGCGGTGCCGCAGGCGAATGCCTCGCGCAGCTTGCCGCTGGCGGCGTCGGCACGCCACTGGGCGAAGCTGTAGGGCTCCTCGCGCACCTCATGCCCCTTGGCGCGGGCGAGGCTGATGATCGAATTGCGGGTGATGCCGGGCAGGATGGTGCCGGTCAGCGGCGGGGTGACGATCGAACCGTCATCCATGACGAAGAAGACGTTCATGCCGCCCAGTTCCTCGACCCACTTGTTCTCGGCGGCGTCGAGGAAGACGACCTGGTCGCAACCATGCTTGATCGCTTCCTTCTGCGCGACCAGCGACGCGGCATAATTGCCGCCGCACTTGGCCGCACCGGTGCCGCCGCGCGCGGCGCGGGTATAATGTTCCGACACCCACAGGGTCACGGCCTTCTTGCCGCCCTTGAAATAGGCGCCGGCGGGCGAGGCGATGACGCAGAAAATATATTCGTTCGACGGGCGCACACCCAGGAAGGCTTCGCTGGCGAACAGGAAGGGGCGCAGATAGAGGCTGCCCTCACCCGACGGGATCCAGTCCGCGTCGATCTTCACCAGCTGTTCGACCGCTTCAAGGAACATGTCTTCCGGGATCGCCGGCATCGCCATGCGTTCGGCGGACTCGGCGAAGCGGCGTGCATTTTCCTCCGGCCGGAACATGGCGACGCTGCCGTCGGCCAGGCGATAGGCCTTCATGCCTTCGAAGATTTCTTGGGCATAATGGAGCACGGCGCAGGCGGGATCGAGCTGGAACGGCTCGCGCGGACCGACGGCGTGGCTGTGCCAACCCTGCCCCTCGGTATAGCGGATGGTGACCATATGGTCGGTGAAGAGCCGGCCGAAGCCCGGATCCTCCAGAAGTACCGCGCGCGCGTCCGCCGCCACAGCCTTGCTGCTGGGGGTAACGGTAAAGCGCGACTTCTGTTCGACGTCCATGGTGAGTCTCCTTATGCGTTGGACGGGGGCGCCTATGTCACATCCGGCCCCGCGAAACAATTGGTCATATATACTGACCAATTTTGGAATAAAGAGCCAAGGCGCCCTCGCTGGCCTCTTCCCGTCCCAGCGCGCGCCCTGTATCGCATGCGCCATGCACTTCTTTTCGGACAATGCCACCCCGATCTGCCCCCAGGTGATGGCCGCCATCGCCGGCGCGGACCATGCCGACCATGGCTATGACGGCGATGCGTGGAGCGCGCGGCTGGACGGCGCCTTTTCCGACCTGTTCGAAACGCCGGTGAAGGCGCAATGGATCGCCACCGGCACGGCGGCCAACAGCATCGCGCTCGCCTGCCTGTGCCCGCCCTATGGCGGGGTGATCTGCCATGAGGAAGCGCATATCGTCGTCGACGAATGCGGCGCGCCGGGCTTCTACACCCATGGCGCCAGCCTGATGGCGCTGCCCGGCGTCGGCGCCAAGCTGTTGCCCGATGTCGTGACGGCAAGGCTCAAGGCGATCCGTCCCGACGTGCATCAAGTGCCGGCGCGGGCGATCAGCATCACCAATGCGACCGAATATGGCATGGTCTATAGACCGGACGAAGTCGCGGCGCTGGGCGAGATCGCCAAGGCCCATGGGCTGGGCTTTCATATGGACGGCGCGCGCTTTGCCAATGCGGTGGCGCATCTGGGCTGCGCGCCGGCCGACATCACCTGGCGGGCGGGGATCGACATCCTTTCCTTCGGCTGCGTCAAGAATGGCGGCATGGTGGGCGAGGCGCTTCTGTTCTTCGGCCCCGAACGCGAGGCGCGGGCGGCGGAAGCGGCGCGCTGGCGCAAGCGGGCGGGCCATCTCTTTTCCAAGGGGCGCTACCTTGCCGCGCAGATATTGGCGATGGTCGAGGACGGACTGTGGCTGGACAATGCCCGCGCCGCCAATGGCGCGGCGCAGGCGCTGGCGCAGGCGGCGGCCGGACGGCTGATGCATCCTGTGGAGGCCAATGAGCTGTTCGTCTGGCTGACCCCGGCGGAAGCGGCGACACTGCGCGCGCAGGGCTTCGATTTCTATGACTGGGGCGAAGGCGCGGCGCGGCTGGTGACCAACTGGTCGCAGGATACGCAGAGCGTCGCGCCGCTGGCCCACGCGATCCGGGCCTTGGGGCATCATGACGCCTGACGACAGGGCGCAGGGCGGGATGGAGCGGGGCGGCATCGCCCTGCCCTTCATCCTCGTGACCCTGATCTGGAGTTCGACCTGGATCGTCATCCGCGACCAGCTGGGCAGCGTGCCCGCAAGCTGGTCGGTCTGCTATCGCTTCCTGCTGGCAGGCCTTGCGATGGCCGCGTTCGCGCGGATGCGCGGCGTGTCGCTCAATATCGGGCGGAGCGGCCTGGTCTTCGCCGCGCTGCTGGGCACGGCGCAGTTCGTGCTCAATTTCAACTTCGTCTATCGCGCCGAAGTCTATCTGACGTCCGGCGTGGTGGCGGTGGTCTATGCAATGTTGCTGATCCCCAACAGCATCCTGGCCTGGATCTTCCATCGCCAGCCGGTGAGCCGCGCCTTCATCGGCGGGTCGGTGATCGCAACGGCGGGCATCGTCATGATGCTGGTGCATGAATATCGCTTTGCCGGGATCGACCCGGACAAGGTGGTGCTGGGCGCGGCCTTTGCCTGTGCCGGGCTGATGAGCGCATCGACCGCCAACGTGATGCAGGGCATGGACATCGCCCGCCGGCTGCCGATGATCGCGGTGCTGGCCTGGGCGATGCTGATCGGCGCCGGGATCGACGCTGCCTTTGCCTGGATCACCACCGGGCCGCCGGTGATCGAGCCGCGGATCGGCTATCTGCTAGGCATAGGATGGCTGGCACTGGCGGGATCGGTCGTCACCTTCCCGCTCTATTTCGGGCTGATCCAGCGCATGGGCGCGGGTCGGGCCGCCTATACCAGCGTGCTGATCCCGGTGATCGCGATGCTGATCTCCACGGTGGTGGAGGGCTATCGCTGGAGCGGGCTGGCCGTGCCGGGCGCGCTGCTGGCGATCGCCGGGATGGTGATCGCGCTGCGGGCGAAAACTAGAGCCTGATCGCCTGAGGTGGAAGCGCTTCGCGCTTTCACCGATGGCGTGAATCAGGCTCTATTCTATGATTCTAGAGCCTGACGCCGCCGGGCTGGTAGCGCAGCTTGGCCATGTTGAGGCGGGCGATCAGGCTGCTGAGCGATTCCGGTGCGGGGGCCGCGCGATCAGGCACGGACATGGCGTTGATGCGGTCACCGAGCGTGGAAACAGTCTTGTCGATGCTGGTCATGACACACCCTTGTTGATGCGGTAATCCCGCTTTCGGCGCACGCTGGTTAACGGGGCGTAAACCATGCGACGAACCGATCAGCAAGGCTGATTTTCTTCCACAAGACAGGCCCTTAGACCTTCGGCATGGGTGGGGTAAAGAGGTTTCCAGTCAAGCAGCCGTCGTGCCCGGCCATTGGCGACGCGGCGGTTTTCGGCATAGAAGGCCAGCGCCTGGGGCGAGAGATCCGCCTGTTCCAGCGACAGCAGCGGCGGCAGCGGCTGGCCCAGCAGTTCGCAGGCCGTCGCGATCACATCATTCTGGGCGCAGGGCCTGTCATCGGCCAGATTATAAGCGCCGGGCGGGCCGTCGAAGGCGGCGATGATGCCGCCGACGATATCGTCGACATGGACGCGGCTGAATATCTGTCCGGGCAGGGCGATGCGATGCGCCTTGCCGGCCCGGACCCGATCGAGCGCGGAGCGGCCGGGACCATAGATGCCGGGCAGGCGGAAGCGACGGACATCGGGCCGCAAGGCGCCCCAGGCGAGATCGGCGCGGGCGCGGGCGGTGCGGCGCCCCTGCCCCACAGGGCTCGCCTCATCGACCCAGGCGCCGGCCGCATCGCCATAGACGCCGGTCGAGGAGAGATAGCCGACCCAGAGCGCCGGCGCGGCGGCGATCGCGGCGCCATAGCGGGTAAGGACGGGATCCTCCTCGCCCTCGGGCGGGACGGAGGAAAGGATATGGGTGGCGCCGGCGATGGCGGCGCGGACGGCCGGTTCATCATCGAAGGCGATCGCCTGGGCATCGGCGCGGCGGCGGACGCCGGTGACTTGCCAACCCTCGGCCCGCAGTCGGGCGGCGAGGCGGGAGGCGCTATAGCCCATGCCGAGGATCAGCATGTGCAGCATCGGCGCCCTCCCCTGAACTGGTATCAGACCGTGAAGCTCTCGCCGCAGCCGCAGCTGCCCTTGGCATTGGGATTGGCGAAGACGAAGCCGGCGGTGAAATCATCCTCGACCCAGTTCATGGTCGAACCGATGAGATAGAGGACCGAGGCGCCGTCGATATAGAGGACACCGCCGGGGGTCTCGATCTTCTCGTCGAACTTGGCTTCTTCGGTGACATAGTCGACCGAATAGGCAAGGCCCGAGCAGCCGCGCTTGGGGGTCGACAGCTTGACCCCGATCGCGCCTTCGGGCGCCTGCGCCATCAGTTCGGCGATGCGGCCTTCGGCGCTGGGCGTCAGCATGACGGCGGCGGGGCGAGCACGCGTCTTGGTGGTCGTCTCGGTCATCAGAGCATTCCCAGTTCGAGCTTGGCTTCGTCCGACATCTTGCCCGGATCCCATGGCGGATCCCAGACCAGGTTCACCTCGACATCGCCGACGCCGGGCACCGCGCCGACGCGCAGTTCGACTTCGCCGGGCATGGATTCGGCGACCGGGCAATGCGGCGTGGTCAGCGTCATGGTGACGACGGCATGGCCGTCGCTGGTGACGTCAACGCCGTAGATGAGGCCGAGGTCATAGATGTTGACCGGGATTTCGGGGTCGAAGATTTCCTTCAGCGCATCGATGATGCCGTCATAGAGATCGCCGCCCGGCTCACCGGCCGCGACTTCGCTGGGCTTTTGCGCCAGGAAACCGTCGAGATAGTCGCGCTGGCGCGGAGCCGCCTCCGCCTCTTCCACGCGCGCCTTGGGCGGGGTTTCCACCGCGTCGACTTCTTCCACCATGAACTTCTTTTCCTCGGTCATCCGAAGATCTTCCTTACCCGTTCAATGCCCTTGACCAGCGCATCCACGTCGCTGTCGTCGCTGTAGATGCCGAAACTGGCCCGTGCGGTCGCCTCGACGCCCAGATGCCGCATAAGCGGCTGGGCGCAATGATGGCCGGCGCGGATCGCGACACCCGTTTCGTCCAATATGGTGCCGACATCGTGCGGATGCACCCCCTCCACTTCGAAAGAAAGGATGCCGGCCGAATCTTCGGGGCCAAAGACGCGCACGCTGTTGATCTGGCTGATCGCGGCGCGAGCCTTGGCCACCATGGCGCATTCATGGGCGTGGATGGCGTCGAGGCCGATGCCCTGCACATAGTCGATCGCAGCCGACAGGCCGACGACGCCGACGATATGCGGCGTGCCTGCCTCGAACCGGGTCGGCGCGGGGGCATAGGTGGTCTTTTCGAACGTCACCTTGTCGATCATCGACCCGCCGCCCTGATAGGGGGGCATGGCGTCCAGCAGTTCCTTGCGGCCCCACAGCACACCGATGCCGGTCGGGCCGTAAAGCTTGTGCGCGGAGAAGACGTAGAAGTCGCAGTCGAGCGCCTGAACATCGACGGCGAGGCGGGGGACCGCCTGGCAGCCGTCGATCAATATCTTGGCGCCGACCATATGGGCGATGTCGGCCGCGCGGCGGCAATCGAGCACGCTGCCGAGCACATTCGACACATGGGCAAGCGCGACCATGCGGTGCTGCGGCGTGATCATCGCGCGCATCGCGTCGAGATCGATCCGGCCATCCTGCGTCAGCGGCACCACGTCTATCTGGGCGCCGACCTTTTCGGCGACGATCTGCCAGGGAACGATATTGCTGTGATGTTCGAGGGTCGACAGCAGGATGCGGTCGCCCGCCTTGAGCTGGGTGCCGGCCCAGCATTGGGCGACCAGATTGATACCCTCGGTCGCGCCGCGGACATAGACGATCTCGCTGTCCGACTGCGCACCGATGAAGCCGGCGACCTTGCGCCGGGCGGCTTCATAGGCGAGCGTCATATTGGCCGAGCGTTCATAGACGCCGCGATGCACGGTGGCATAGTCGGGGCCATAGGCGCGGGCGATCGCGTCGATCACGGCGGTCGGCTTCTGCGCGGTGGCGGCGCTGTCGAGATAATGCCAGTCGCCCCCATTCCCATCTAAAAGGCCGGGGAAATCGTCCCGCAGGCGCAGGCCTTGGGCGAGATCGGTCATACCAGCGTCCCCAGCTTGGCGAGCGCCGCCGCCTCGAACCGTTCGCGCAGATCGTCCTGCGCGACATCGTCGAACACGCCCGCGACGAAGGCTTTCAGCAGCAGCGTCTTGGCGGTCGCCGGGTCCATGCCGCGCGAGGCCATGTAGAAGAGCGCCTGCTTGTCCAGCTCGCCGACGGTCGCGCCATGGGCACATTTCACGTCGTCGGCATAGATTTCCAGTTCCGGCTTGGCGTTGGCCGTGGCGGTGCGGTCGAGCAGCATCGCCTTGATCGACTGGAAGGCGTCGGTGCGCTGGGCATCGCGGGCGACATTGATGCTGCCCAGATAATTGCCGGTGGCATGGCTGCCCAGGATCGAGCGGACGGTCTGGCCGCTGGTCGCGTCGGGCTGGGCATGGGTGACGCTGGTGATGATCTCCAGCGTCTGCTCGCCACCGCCGATGATCGCGCCGTTCAGTTCGAAATGACTGCCCTTGCCGAGCGTGACAGCGAAAGTGACACGTCCCAGCTTGCCGCCAATGTTGAGCAGATGGAAATCGAACCGGGCACCGTCAGCGATATCAATGACATAGTCGTGCACAGCGGTCGCGCCATCGGCCGCATCCTGCAGCAGATGGTCATGCGCGCTTTCGCCCTCCGCCACCGTGATCCGGGTCGCGGCCGGCACCGGCCAGACGGCGGCAAGTGCGTCAAGATCGCTGTAACGCCAGGCTTCATCCTTGCGCGTGGGGAGAGCGAGGAGGGTCACGCCGCGATCACCTCGGCATAGCCTTCGCTTTCGAGCTGCAGCGCCAGTTCGGGGCCGCCCGACTTGACGATCCGGCCAGCGGCCAGGACATGGACGAAGTCCGGCTTCACATAGTCGAGCAGGCGCTGATAATGGGTGATCAGCAGCACCGCCTTGTCGGGCTTGCGCATGATCGCGTTGATGCCCGCGCCGACGGTCTTGAGCGCGTCGATGTCGAGGCCCGAGTCGGTTTCGTCGAGGATGGCAAGCTTGGGATCGAGGATGCCCATCTGCACCATTTCGGCGCGCTTCTTCTCACCACCGGAAAAGCCGACATTCACCGGACGCTTGAGCATCTCCATGTCGAGGCCGAGCAGGCCGGCCTTTTCCTTGGCCAGCTTGATGAACTCGCCGCCGTTCAGTTCCTTCTCGCCGCGCGCGCGGCGCTGCGAATTGAGGCTTTCGCGCAGGAACTGCAGGTTGGAGACGCCGGGGATCTCGACCGGATATTGGAAGCCCAGGAACAGGCCGGCAGCGGCGCGCTCATGCGGGTCTTTTTCGAACAGGTCTTCGCCTTCGAAGGTCGCGGTGCCGCCGGTCACGTCATAGTTGGGGCGGCCGCCCAGCGTGTAGGCGAGGGTCGACTTGCCGGCGCCGTTCGGCCCCATGATCGCGTGGATTTCGCCCGCATTGATCTGGAGCGAGAGTCCCTTGAGGATCGCCTTGCCGTCGATTTCGTTGGTGAGATTGTCGATCGTCAGCATCTTGTCTTAGTCCTTATGCGCGCGCTGGAGCGTCCGCGCGGTCCAGAAGGCCATGTCGCGCACGTCGCCCGGCGCGGGGAAGAGCGTGTCGATATGGCGCTTGATCGGCATATAGGGCCACCAGTCGGCGTCCGGTTCCGGCGCGCCCTTTTCCAGCAGCGCGACGACGAATTCGCTGACCGGTCCCATGCGGGCGAGGTTGGGCGCCTTCGCCTTGTGGAAGGCCTTGTCGCTCCGCAGCTTCTCGGTCATCGCGACGTCGCCCTTTTCCAGCGCATCGCGGCATTCGGCCTGATAGGCGTCGAGATCGCCGAAATCCTTGGCGGCGCGGGCGGCAAGCTCGCCCTCTTCCAGCTCATAATCCTCGGTCAGGATCCGGATCGCGGCGGTCCATGCCTGGCCATTGCCGACATCCTCCGCGAAATCGGCGAGGGCATCCTGGATATCGTCTTCGTCGCTCATTGATCGCTCGTCTTTTCGTTGATCTGAAAAAGCCCCTCGCCTTCAGGGGAGGGGTTGGGGTGGGGGCTAGCCCAACGATCCGGCGCCTGATCCAGCGCGCCAAGGATCGCAGCACAAACCCCTTCGATATTCTGCATCACCGCATCATTGGCGATCCGGATGATATGGTAACCCTGCTGTTGCAGCGCCTGATCGCGCGCCACATCGGAACCCGCAACATGGGTGTCTCCATCGACTTCCACGATCAGCGCCTTTTGCGGGCAGAGGAAGTCTACGATGAAAGGGCCGATCACAGATTGGCGGCGGAATTTATGGCCACCGATCTGGGAGCGGGACAATCTCGCCCATAGGCGCTTTTCCGGCTCGGTCGGCTCATGACGCATTTCGCGCGCGAAGCCCTGCAACTGGCCGAGACGACCAGCCGAGAGCCCCCACCCCCGGCCCCTCCCCTGAAGGGGAGGGGAGTTTAGGCGGCGGGCCTGATCCAGGGATGTCTGATCGATCAACCGACCGAACCTTCCAGGCTGATGCCCAGCAGCTTCTGCGCTTCCACCGCGAATTCCATCGGCAGTTGTTGCAGCACTTCCTTAGCGAAGCCGTTGACGATCAGGCTGACCGCGCTTTCCTGATCCAGGCCGCGCTGCATCGCGTAGAAAAGCTGGTCGTCGCTGATCTTGCTGGTGGTCGCCTCATGCTCGATCTGGGCGCTGGGATTGCGCACCTCGATATAGGGCACGGTGTGGGCGCCGCACTGGTCGCCCAGCAGCAGGCTGTCGCACTGGGTGAAGTTGCGCACACCTTCGGCGCTTGGGCTCACGCGGACGAGGCCGCGATAGGTGTTGTTGGACCGGCCGGCCGAGATACCCTTCGACACGATGGTCGAGCGGCTGCCCTTGCCATTGTGGATCATCTTGGTGCCGGTGTCGGCCTGCTGCAGATTGTTGGTGAGCGCGACCGAGTAGAATTCGCCGACGCTATTCTCGCCGTTCAGCACGCAGGACGGATATTTCCAGGTAATGGCGGATCCGGTTTCGACTTGGGTCCAAGACACCTTGCTGTTGCGGCCCTGACAGAGCGCGCGCTTGGTCACGAAATTATAGATGCCGCCCTTGCCATTCTCGTCACCGGGATACCAGTTCTGGACGGTGCTATACTTGATCTCCGCATCGTCGAGCGCGACCAGTTCCACCACGGCGGCGTGGAGCTGATTTTCATCGCGCATCGGCGCGGTGCAGCCTTCGAGATAGGAGACATAGGCGCCATCATCCGCGACGATCAGCGTGCGCTCAAACTGGCCGGTATTTTCCGCATTGATGCGGAAATAGGTCGACAGCTCCATCGGGCAGCGAACGCCCTTAGGAATGTAGACGAAGGTGCCGTCGGAAAAGACCGCGCAGTTCAAGGTGGCGAAATAATTGTCGTGCATCGGCACGACCTTGCCCAGCCACTTCTTTACGAGGTCGGGGAATTCGCGCACCGCCTCGCTGATCGAGCGGAAGATGACGCCCGCTTCCTCCAGCTCCTTGCGGAAGGTGGTGGCGACCGAGACCGAGTCGAACACGGCGTCGACCGCGATCTTGCGGCTGCCCTTCACGCCGGCGAGCATTTCCTGCTCGGCGATGGGGATACCCAGCTTCTGATAGGTGGCCAGGATTTCGGGATCGACCTGATCCAGTGAATCCAGTTCCACCTTCTTCTTGGGCTCGGCGTAATAATAGGCGTCCTGATAGTCGATCGGCGGGACGTTGAGCTTGGCCCAGTCCGGCGCTTCCATCTTCTGCCACATGGCAAAGGCCTTCAGGCGCCAGTCGAGCAGCCATTGCGGCTCGTTCTTCTTGGCCGAGATGAAGCGGACCGTATCCTCGTTCAGGCCCTTGGGCGCGAAATCCTGCTCGATGGCCGACGACCAGCCATGCTCATAGGTGGAGGCGCGCTCGGCGGCCTCCAGCGCTTCCTGATTACGGACGGTGCTCACTTCTTCAGTCATGCCATTTCTCGTGTCAGGCTGGCGATGGTCACGTTCGCGAGCGCTTCGCGGATCGCGTTGTTCGCCAGATTCATGTGCGGACGGATGCGGCAATCCTGTTCCAGATTGCAGTCATGCGCCCCCTGTTCGCTGCATGCGGTCATGGCGATGGGGCCTTCGACCGCCTCCACCACGTCCGCCAGGGTGATCGTCGCGGGCGGGCGCGACAGACGCACGCCGCCACCGGTGCCCCGGCTCGATTCGAGCAGACCCGCCGCCGACAGCCGGCTCACCAGCTTCTGCGCGGTGGGCAGCGGGATGCCGGTTTCGGCGCTGAGCGTGGTCGCGTTCATCTTCGCCGCACCGCAGTGGCGGGCGGCGGCAGACATCAGCACGACGGCATAATCGGCAAAGCTCGATAATTTCATGCGTGTTGCGAACCATTCTCAAATCGGATCGAATCAATCCGATTGGGCATGTGGTCCCACTCGCCCCCGGAATCAAGGCATTTCTCCTACCTTGGGAGTCTGTTTGGAAAATGCGCGAAAGAGCGCATTTTCAGAGCCGCACCGGCCCACACCCCCACCCGACCTCCCAGACATGATACCCTGATGGGCGGCCGGGTGGGGGTGTGGGCCGGTACGGATACGCCAAAGGCGCATTCCAAATAGCGATCAGCTCAGCCGGTTGAGCACCGCGACATCGCCGCCCAGCGTGCGTCGGAGCAGGGTCAGCTGAACCACGGCGGTTGGCTCGGTCTGGAGCTGGTGCGGGGTCATGCCGATGAAATGCTTGATCTCGCGAATGAAATGCGACTGGTCGTAGAAACTGCCATCGTCGCACAGGGCCTGCCAGCTTTCATGGTCGAGCGCGATCCGCGCGCTGCAGCGCAGGGCGCGATATTTGCGGGCGAGCAGCTTGGGCGGGGCGCCATAGAGCTTGTTGGTGATGCGGGCGAGTTGGCGCGGCGACAATTCGGTCATCTCGCTCAGCACCTCGATCCGGGGCGAGCCTTCGCCGATCAGCCAGCTGTCGATCGCCCGCAGGATCGCCCAGGTCGCTTCGGGCAGCGGCTTGATCCGTTCGGCGAGGAAGGACCAGGTGAGCGCGGCCATGGCGTCGCCATCCTCCATGCGCTGCAACTGGGCGAGCAGATCGAGAAAGCCGTCATCCCGCTCCGCCGCCAGATCGCACAGGCCATCGGCCAGCTTGTCGGCGTCGCCGCCATGCAGCGCCAGCCAGCCGGCCGGCAGCAGCGACACGCCCAGCAACCGGGTCGGCGCATCCAGTTCGAAGCGGGTCGCCCCCTGCGTAGGGCCGATCAGGCCTACGGCGGGGGGCCGCTGCACCGAGCCATCCTGGAAATGATAGCGCCCATCGCCCCGCAGCATAAGCCGCAGTTGCGCGACATCGGCGCGGGTGACGTCGGCATAATGGTCGGCCGCCACGGAAAATATGTAGAGCGAGCCGAAATAGGGCCGGACCTTTTCCGGCGGGGTGAAATAGCGCAAGCGGACCGGGCCCTGTTCGGCATCCACCGAATAGGACAATGGCCCGCGATTATCCGGCACCACCCCCCGCGCCGCACTCAGCGGCAGATCCCAATGTTGCGGCCCCATAGTTTCACCCCAGTGGCGGCATTATGAGCGCGGCCAACGACCGTGCAAGAGCCATGACGTCACCATGACGATTTTTCGCCACAGCGTTGCAACAAAAAAATGACCCGGCAGCTTTCACTGCCGGGTCAGGAAAAGGTCTCATCAGCCAAAATGGCCTAGAGCCTTCGGGTCGCAAGACGGCTTTAAGCCCGAATCGGTGGAAGATTATTGGACAGATCGGACATCTGACGACCGAAAAGGATCGCATTCATGACGTTTTCTGTCATGAAATGACGCAAGGGAATATGTTGTTGCAATAACGCAACACGACTCGACCTGCGCAGGCGCCGCTGGCATAGCGCGGCCATGTCCTATCGCCTGATCCGTCCGCTCTTCTTCGCGCTCGATGCCGAGCGCGCCCATAATCTGTCGATCGCACTGCTGCGGATGATGCCGACCCCGGCCCCGCTGAAGGCCGACCCGATGCTGGCGCAGACGGTGGCGGGAATCGCCTTTCCCAATCCGGTGGGTCTGGCGGCAGGTTATGACAAGGACGGCCGGGTCGCGCACAAGATGCATGGACTGGGCTTCGGCTTTGCCGAACTGGGGACGCTGACGCCGCTGGCACAACCGGGCAATCCCCAGCCGCGCCTGTTCAGACTGGTCGAGGACAAGGCAGTGATCAATCGCTTCGGCTTCAACAATGGCGGCCAGGGCGCCGCCGCCGACCGCATCGCCCGCTATCGCCGGCCGGTAGGCGAAGGACCGGTGATCGGCATCAATATCGGCGCGAACAAGGAAGCGACGGCGGCCGGGCGCGCCAATGCCGATTATGCCACCGGCGTTACCTGCATGGCGCCGCTGGCCGATTATCTGACCGTCAATATCTCGTCGCCCAACACGCCGGGGCTGCGCGCGCTGCAGGGCCGGGCGGCGCTGGACGATCTGCTGGGCGCGGTGATGGCGGCACGGCCCGAAGGCGGCCCGCCGATCTTCCTGAAGGTCGCGCCGGACCTGGAGCCGGCCGATATCGAGGATATTGCCGCCGCCTGCATCGACCATCGGATCGACGCGCTGATCGTGTCGAACACCACCATCACCCGTCCGGCGATGCAATCGCCCCATGCAGGCGAGACCGGCGGCCTGTCGGGCGCGCCGCTCACCGACCTGTCGCTGGGCAAGCTCAAGGATTTCCGCCGGCTGCTGGGCGACCGATTGCCGCTGATCGGCGTGGGTGGCATCGCCAATGCGGAGCAGGCCTATGCCCGCATCCGCGCCGGTGCCTCGCTGGTGCAGGTCTATAGCGCGCTGGTCTATGAAGGCCCCTATCTCGCCAGGCGGATCAATGATGGCCTGAAGGCGCTGATGGCGCGCGATGGGGTGCGGCATATCGGCGAGGTGGTGGGGATCGACGCCTGATCCGTCCTTCCCGGACATGATCGAAACAAGACGGGTTGCGAAACGAAATGCGAGCTTTAGGGTGCCGGCCATGACCTCCCGCCTGACCGGCCTGCTGGCCCCCTTCGCCCTGATTGCCCCCCTTGCCCTGGCGCCCGTAACCGCCCTGGCGCGCGAGCCGGTGGCCTTGAATGCCACCGTATCTGCCGCCGATCCGCGCGCGGCGGCGGCGGGGCAGGAAATATTGCGCAAGGGCGGCAGCGCCACCGACGCCGCGATCGCGATGATGCTGGCGCTGAACGTGGTCGAGCCGCACAATAGCGGCATCGGCGGCGGCGGCTTCCTGATGCATCATGATGGCGCGAGCGGCGTGCTGGAATCGATCGACGGGCGCGAGACCGCCCCGGCCGCCGCCCGGCCCGACCGCTTCATGGGCCCCGACGGCAAGCCGCTGCCCTTCGTCCAGGCCTGGCCGGGCGGCTATTCGGTCGGCGTGCCGGGCAATCTGCGCATGGCGTGGGAAGCCCACAAGAAATGGGGCAAGCTGCCCTGGGCCGACCTGTTCCAGCCGGCGATCCGGCTGGCCGACGACGGCTTCCAGCTGGGCGAGCGCACCGCCACGGCGCTGAAGGCGTTGCAGAATATCTGGGCCGATTTCCCCGAAATCCGCAGCTATTACTGGATCGACGGACAATTGCCGGCGGTCGGCACGACATTGAAGAACCCGCCGCTCGCCGCCCTGTTCAAGCGGATCGCGGCCGAAGGGCCAGACGCCTTCTATCTGGGCGAGAATGCGCAGGCGATCGCCAAAGCGGTCACCAATGCGCCCAAGAACCCGGTGCCGATGACGACCCAGGATCTGGCCAATTACCAGGTCAAGGACCGCAAACCGGTATGCGGCCATTATCGCGTCTATACGGTGTGCGGCATGGGGCCGGCGTCGGCCGGCGGCATCACCGTGCTGCAGGTGCTGGGCATGGTCGAGCGCTTCCCGCTGGCGCAGTGGGGCAAGGATGATCCGCGCTCCTGGCACGTCATCGGCGAAGCGATGCAACTGGCCTATGCCGACCGTGACACCTGGCTGGGCGACCCCGAGTTCGTGAACGTGCCGATCGCCGGGCTGATCGATCCCGCTTATTTGAAGCAGCGGTCGGGCGAGATCCGGCTGAACAAGGCGCTCACTGCCTACAAGCCCGGTCTGCCCGCCGGGGCGCAGCCGCGCACCAGCGCCCTGCCCCAACCGGAAAGCGGCACCAGCCATTTCGTCGCGGTGGACCGCAATGGCGACATCGCGGCCTGGACATCGACGATCGAGAGCTTCTTCGGCAGCCAGCTGGTCGCCAATGGCGTGGTGCTGAACAATGAGCTGACCGATTTCAGCTTCACGCCCGAGAAGAATGGCGCGCCGGTCGCCAACCGGGTGGAACCGGGCAAGCGGCCGCTGTCATCCATGTCGCCGACGATCGTCTATGACGACAAGGGTATGCCGATCTTCACCGTTGGTGCCGCCGGCGGCAAGACCATCATCATGCAGGTCGCCAAGGCGCTGATCGCCCATTTCGACTGGGGCCTGTCGGCGCAGGATTCGATCGCGCTGGGGCTGGAATTCTTCAATGGCGAGGGGCTGGTGCTGGAACAGGGCACGTCGCTGGAGGCGATGAAGGGACCGCTGGAGAAACTGGGCCACCGCGTCACCATTTCGCGCCTGGGCCTCAAGGCCAATGCCGCCGAGCGCACCGCCGACGGCCACTGGATTGGCGCCGCCGACCCGCGCAGCCCCGGCGTGTCGTTGCAGGAATAAGGCAGGCGGTCATGGCGAGCGCAGCGTCGCGCTCGCCAGTCGCGCATCAGGCGCCCTTCTTGAGGTCGAGCCCGGCGACGTTGAATTCGAACGGAAAGCGCTGGTCTTTCGGGCCGACGGCAAGATCGACCTTCAGGCTCCTGGCCTTGGCGATCGCCTCATAGGCGTTCTGAGAGGGCATGATCTCGATCCCGTCCTTCGCTTCGGTCATGCGGCCCTTCCAGCGATGGGCCTTGCCATCGTCGGTGGTGGCATCGACCGCGCAGTCGGACAGGTCGCACTGGAAGGGCGCGCCGACCAGCTTCACCGTCACCGTCTTTTCGCCATTGGACATGGGCTGGACCATCAGCACCGAGAAGGTGTCGGCGGCGGTCATGGTCTGCACGCTGTTGGCGCTGCCGATATAGGCGACCTTCTGGCTGGCGCCGGCGGTTTCATATTTCCAGACCTGGCCGATCTGGTCGCGCTGGGTCGGTTCCTTCTTGTCCCCGCCCGAACAGGCGGCCAGCAGGCCGAGCATGGCGAGGGGCATGATATGGCGCATTGTCGCATTCTCCTTGTCAGGCAAGAACGCGGGGATGCGCGGGAGTTTCCGTCAGGCGTAGCGGGCAGCGGTCTCGCGGATCAGGGCTATCATGTTGGGAATGCCCTGGGTGCGGTTGGAACTGAGCTGGTTTTTGAGGTCGAAGGGCGCCAGCGCGCCTTCGATATCGGTCGCGCCGATCTGTGCCGGGGCGCGGTCCTGCACGGTCAGCAGCACCAGCGCGATGATCCCCTTGGTGATGGCGGCATTGCTGTCGGCAAGGAAATGGAGCCGGCCATCGTCGAGCACCGTGGGATAGACCCAGACCGCCGCCGAACAGCCCCGCACCAGCGTCGTGTCAGTCTTGAGCGCGTCGGGCATATCCTCCAGCCCCCGGCCCAGATCGATCAACAGGCGATAGCGATCATCGGCGTCGAGAAATTCATATTCTTCCTGGAGGTCGGCCAGAACGGGCATCGGGGCGGGCTGATCGGTCATGCCGCCCATATAGGGGGAAAAGCGGTGCGGGAAAGCCGCTTTTCCCCGCCGGCGGATCAGAGATCGACGCCGGCGGCGATGGCTTCGAGCTTGCGGATGCGTTCCTTGAGGTCGGCGACCTCGATCCGGGCGGCGGCCGAGGGTGGGGCGGCTTCCTCGCTGCGGCGGCTCAGTTCCGCCCGCTTGAGGTCGAGCCAGCCGTTCCAGCCGCGCAGCGACGCGAAGGCGACGATGGTGAGGCCGGCGAGGCCGGCGGTGGCCATGGTGAGGTAGAAGAGGGGATCCTGCATGATGTCCTCCCTGTGTCCTTTGCCGCGATCAGTCGCGGTCCTTGAGCTTCTCGAATTCGCGCTCCAGCGCGGTCGAACTGTCGGTGGCGAGCCGTTCCAGCACGGCGACCCGGTCCTTGAGCGCCTTCACTTCGGCGCGGAGGCGTTCAGCCTCCGGATCGGGACCGCGCTGGATGAAATCCTCGCCCTTGTGGCGGCGCACGACACCATATTTGGCGCGGACGACGCTGGCGATGGCGGTGATCGCGACGATGGCGACGACCATTTCAAACGGATTCATATCTGTCCTCCCTTGGGCGCGCGGGGCGATCAGTTCGCCGGGCCGCGCAGCCGCTCGATTTCGCGATTGAGCTGATGGCTTTCATCGGTGACGATCCGCTCGACCACGGCGAGCCGGTCCTTCATCGAGCCGATTTCGGCGCGCAGCTGGGCATTTTCCTGGCTGATCAGCTTGATTCGCTCGACCAGTTCCTCATTCTTCTGCGGATAGACCGCCTTGCCCCAGCTATTTTCCAGCGGGTAGCCGTGCCGGATGCGAAGCCAGGTGGTAAAAACCCAACCCGCGACACCCAGCGATCCGACGATGACCGCAGCAGGCGCAAGAACTTCAACTGGAACCATGATCTTTACTCCCCTTGCCTGGTCAGCGTCAGCGCAGCGCGTCGATATCGCGCGCGGTCCGGGCGGCGGGATCGGTGGCGATCCGTTCGAGGACTGCGATGCGTTCTTCGAGGCGGCTGATGCGGCCAGTCAGCTTTTCGTTTTCACTTGAAAGAAGGTCGATTTTTCGACCGGCGTCGGGATCTGTTCGATGAACGGTGCCCGTCCATTCATTTTCAACCGGATAACCATGGCGGGCACGGACCCAGGTGGTGAACATCCAGCCCAGCGTCGACATGGCGATGATGGCCAGAACGAAGGTCGGTCCTGCGAAATTCATGGCCTTAACTCCCCGTTATTGCTGCCCTGTCCTGGCTATGCTTCAGCGCAGGCTGTCGATCTCGTCGGCGAGGCGCGTGTTGCGGCTGGTATAATAGACCTCGATGTCGGCGAGGCGGCGGTCGATGTCGCGGAACTTGGAGCGGACGTCGCGGGTGGAGCGCGCCGGGTTGGTGCGCACGCCCTGCCAGAATTTCTCGTCGTCCCGATCCGAATAGAGGCCCTGGGGCTTGGCATCGGCGAAATAGGCGGCGGCGAAATAGGCGATCAGCGTCCAGGGGAAGGCGCCCATGAGGGTCACCAGCACCGCGCCGACCCGAACCCAGACCACGTCGATCCCGGTATAGTCGGCGATGCCGGAGCACACGCCCATCCACTTGCCATTCTGCTTGTCGAGATAGAATTTGGTGCGGCGGGCGCTCATGTCAGTTCCTCCGGTCGAAGTCGTAATTATCGTCCTGTGCCGGACGTTGCGGGCGGAAGTCGGGATTGTCGGCTGCGACGATCCGTTCGACCGTCTGCAGCCTGTCTTCGAGACGGCGGGCGAGCAGGTGGAGTTCGTCCAGCAGCCGCTCATCCTCGTCGGTGATCTTGGGCGCCTGCTTCCACTTGGTGACATAGTGGAAGATCAGCCAGGGCATGCCGATGAACAGCATGCCGCAGACCATGATAGGCAAGAAGACGTCTTCCATGGGATCAGGCTCCCTTGTTCATGCTGGCCTTGAGCGCGGCGAGATCGGCATCGACCTTGTCGGCCGACTTCAGTTCCGCGATTTCCTCTTCCAGCGTCTTGGGCTGCGCGCCCAGACCCATGGCATCGGCGCGGCCTTCGGCCATATCGACGCGGCGTTCGAGCATGTCGAAGCGGGCAAAGGCTTCATTGACCTTCTCGCCGGCATAGGCTTCGCGCACCCGCAGGCGGTTCTGCGCGCTTTCCATGCGGCTGACCAGGCTGTTCTGGCGAGCACGCGCCTCGCGCAGCTTGCCCTGCAGCTTGGCGATATCCTCTTCCGACGCCTTCAGCGCCTCGTCCAGCACCTCGATCTCGTGGGAGAGATGCTCGGCCATGTCGGCAGCCTTCTGGCGTTCGACCAGAGCAGCCTTGGCAAGATCCTCGCGGTCCTTGCTGAGGGCGAGCTGTGCCTTTTCGGTCCAGCCGTCCTGCAAAGCCTGCAGCTTGCCGATGTGGCGACGCATTTCCTTCTGATCGGCGATCGTGCGAGCGGCGGACGCGCGCACCTCGACCAGCGTCTCCTCCATTTCGAGGATGATCATGCGGATCATCTTCGCCGGGTCTTCGGCCTTGTCGAGCAGGTCGGTGACATTGGCGGCGATGATGTCTCGGGTGCGGGAGAAAATACCCATTTTAACGGTGCTCCTGGTCTTCTCTTCAAGGGGGCCGGGGCGGACGAGAGGGGGCATTTCCGCCCCGGCCTGGGTCGTGCGGCCTTACGCCAGATAGCGCAGGGTCGCGGGGGTATCCTGGGTCGCGAGGACCGGGGCTTCGCTGGCGCGGGCCGGGCCGACCGCCGAAAGGATCATGGTCGATCCGAACAGGACGGCGGCAATGGCGACCGACATCAGCTGACCGATTTCGCGAACGCTGTTGCTGTTCTTTTCCATCTTCAACACTCCTTGAACCTGGCCTTCTAAAGGTGCCGCCTGTCTGTGCAGCGGCTTCGTTCCCAACATTGCAGAGGCCGTGCCAATTTTCGAAAAGCGCAGAAAACAGCCATTTTCTGATGATTTGGCACGGCTGCGCAAAGATTTCGCTTGCTGAAAGTTGGGAAATTTCCCCATATTTTGGCGCATGGAGAAAAATACGCAGTTTGTCGGCCAGTCGCTGGCCTTTCTCGACGCTGTCGAGCTGGCCGGGCGGGCCGCCGAACTTAATCGCCCGGTGCTGGTGATCGGCGAACGCGGCACCGGCAAGGAGCTGATCGCCGAGCGCCTGCACCATCTGTCGCCGCGCTGGGGCGAGCCGCTGATCGTGATGAACTGTGCCGCCCTGCCCGAGACGCTGATCGAGGCGGAATTGTTCGGCCATGAACAGGGCGCCTTCACCGGCGCGACCAAGGCGCGGCCGGGCCGGTTCGAGGAGGCCGATGGCGGCACCTTGTTCCTGGACGAGCTGGGCACATTGTCGATGGCGGCGCAGGAGCGGCTGCTGCGCGTGATCGAATATGGCGAGGTGACGCGGATCGGATCGTCGCGGCCGGTGATGGTCGATGTCCGCATCGTCGCGGCGACCAACGAGGATCTGCCCGCCGCCGCCGATGCCGGGCGCTTCCGCCCCGATCTGCTCGACCGGCTGAGCTTCGAGGTCATCACCCTGCCGCCGCTGCGCGCGCGCGAAGGCGACATAACGGTGCTGGCCGACCATTTCGGCCGGCGCATGGCGGCGGAACTGAACTGGCCGCAATGGCCCGGTTTCTCCGCCGCCTGCGCAGCCGAACTGGAAGGCTATGGCTGGCCGGGCAACGTGCGCGAACTGCGCAATGTGGTGGAACGGGCGGTCTATCGCTGGCTCGAGCCGGGGCGGCCGATCTCGGCGATCGTGTTCGACCCGTTCGCCTCGCCCTGGAAACCGCGCCCGATGATGCCGGGGACTGCGGCAGTTTCACCGGAAAGCGCGGCGCCGGCACCTGTGACCGCATCGGTGATGAACGGCCATGGCGATGTCACCGATCTCAAATCGGCGGTCGATGCGCATGAGGCGGCGATCGTGCGGGCCGCGCTGGAGCGGTTCCGCTATAATCAGCGCGCGACCGCCAAGGGGCTGGGCCTGACCTATGACCAGTTGCGCCACTGCATGAAGAAACATGGGCTGAGCGCGGGATAGGGCGGCACAAGGCCGCCCTACCGGACGGATTTAGCGGGTCGGGACGGGTTCCGGGCCGGAATAATCGTAAAAGCCCCTGCCGGTCTTGCGGCCATACCAACCGGCCTCGACATATTTGACCAGCAGCGGCGCCGGACGATATTTGGGATCGCCGGTGGTGGTGAGGAAGACGTTGAGGATTTCGAGCGCGGTGTCGAGGCCGACGAAATCGAGCAGGGTCAGCGGCCCCATCGGATGGTTGAGGCCCAGCTTGCAACCCTGGTCGATGTCGGTGACGCTGCCGACCCCCTCACCCAGCACGAACACCGCCTCGTTCAGCATCGGCAGCAGGATGCGGTTCACCACGAAGCCCGGTGCGTCGAAGGCATGGACCGTGGTCTTGCCGATCTTCGCGGCGAAACCCTCGACCGCGGCGACCGTTTCGGGCGACGTGGCAAGGCCGCGAATGACCTCGACCAGCACCATCACCGGCACCGGATTGAAGAAATGGACGCCGACGAAGCGGCTGGCGTCAGGCGCGGCCTGGGCGAGGCGGGTGATCGGGATCGACGAGGTGTTGGTGGCGAGGATGGCGCCGGGCGCCAGTATCTTGCCGACATTGGTGAAGATGGTGCGCTTGACCTCTTCCCGCTCGGTCGCGGCCTCGATCACCAGCTGGGCGCCGGCGAGCGGCGCGATCTCGCCGACCGGGGTGATGCGGGCCAGTGCGGCATCGGCATCGGACTGGCTGATCTTTTCCTTTTCGACCGCGCGGGCCAGCAGCTTGGCGATGCCGGCCTTGCCCTTTTCGGCGCGGGGCAGGTCGATGTCGGACAGGATCACGTCATAGCCGGCCTGGGCGGCGACCTGGGCAATGCCCGCCCCCATCTGGCCGGCGCCGATCACGCCCACGGTCTTTATGTCGGTCATGTCCCATTCTCCTCACCAAATGTTCGTTCCAGTCACCCCTACCGACAAGTAAGGCCGCGCGCCAAGCCCCTTCGCGGGCGGCGAACGGGCCATCGCGACGGATGGATGGTTCGCCCGCGCGATTTTCCGCCTTTGCGCGAACCGCACGCCATGCTTAATAGCCGCCCATGCCCCTTGCCGATCCCCTGCCAGCGCCCGCATCCGGACGGTTCATCGCCGCCGTGCATCATTTCCCGCTGCGCATCTATTTCGAGGATACGGACCTGTCGGGGCTGGTCTATCACGCCAATTATCTGCGCTATATGGAGCGCGCCCGGTCCGACATGCTGCGCATCGCCGGCATCGACCAGCGCGCCAATCATGAAGGCGGCGAAGGCGTCTATGCCGTCACCGACCTGAAACTCGCCTATCGCCGTCCCGCCCGGCTGGACGATGACCTGATGGTCGTCAGCCAGATGATGGAGGTGCGGGCCGCCAGCTGCGTCATTCAGCAAAGAGTCATGCGCGGCGAGGACATATTGACCGACGGCGTCATCACCGTCGCCTATCTGACACCCCAGGGACGACCGCAGCGCCAGCCGCGCCCCTGGATCGAGATTTTCAGCCGTTTGATGCGAGGGGAAGACATCCACCCATGAACCTGTCCATGCCTGACGTCGGCGCCGCCGTTGGCGCCGCAGCCGACGCCGCCACCATTTCGCCGCTCGCCCTGTTCCTGCAGGCCGACATCGTCGTGAAGGGGGTGATGCTGGGCCTGTTGCTGGCCAGCATCTGGACCTGGGCGATCATCATCGGCTTCAGCTTCACCCTGCGCAAGGCGAGCAAGCAGAGCCGCGCGTTCGAGGCGGATTTCTGGAAGGCGGACGATATCGACCGTTTCTATGAAGCCCGCGGCAAGGCCGAATTCCCGGCCGCCAAGGTGATGGCCGCCGGCGTCACCGAATGGCGCCGCTCCACCGCACAGAAGGTGATCGACCGCGACGGCACGCGCGACCGGCTGGCGACCAGCATGTCGAGCACGATCGCGGCCGAGGTCGACCGGCTGTCGGACCGGCTGAACATCCTGGCGACGGTCGGTTCGGTTGCCCCCTTCGTCGGCCTGTTCGGCACCGTCTGGGGCATCATGCGCGCCTTCACCTCAATCGCCGCGGCGCAGAACAGCTCGCTCGCCGTCGTCGCGCCGGGCATTGCCGAGGCCTTGTTCGCGACCGCGATCGGCCTGTTCGCCGCCATCCCGGCGGTGATCGCCTACAACCGGTTCAGCCATGGCATCAACCGGATGGAATCGCGCCTCAACCGCTTTGCCGATGGCTTCTACGCGACGCTGAGCCGCGAGCTTGAGGCCCAACGCTGATGGCGATGTCTGGTCCTCCATCCGGTCGGCGCGGGCGCAATCGCGCGCCGATGGCAGACATCAACGTGACGCCGCTGGTCGACGTCATGCTGGTGCTGCTGATCATCTTCATGGTGACCGCGCCGCTGCTGGTGACCGGCGTGCCGGTGAACCTGCCCGAGACGCGCGCCAAGGGGCTGGACCAGGATGCCAAGCCGACCGTGGTGTCGATCGATCGCGACGGCGCCATCTATGTCGACGAGGATGTGGTCAGCGATGCCGACCTGCCCGACCGGCTGGCCGAGATCGTGTCGGCCAATGCCGGCAAGCCCGACGCACCGCAAATCTTCCTGCGGGCGGACACGGCGCTGGATTATGGCCGGGTGATGCGGGTGATGGGCGAGCTCAACCGGGCCGGCCTCAACAAGGTGGCGCTGGTCAGCACCGGCGGGCAGGACGGCGCCGACGATGTCAGCGCAGGTTCAGAATAGGGGCCATAGGTCAAACCGATGGAACGCGCGGAAAAAATCGGCCTTGGCGTCGCGACGGCAGGACATGTCCTGCTGTTCGGCCTGCTGTCGGCCGGGTTCCTGGCGACGCCCAATCCGCTGAAGCTGAACAGCCCGCCGATGGATGTCAGCCTGGTGGACGAAGTGGCGCTGCAATCGACCGCGCCGCGCATCTCGACCGAGCCGCCCCCCCCCAGCGTCGCGCCTGAGAAGGGCCCGACCGAGGACGCTGCGCCCGCTGCCCAACCCGAGCCAGCCCCCGTGCCCGAGCCTACCCCGGCGCCGCCCAAACCAAAGCCGGTCCCGCCCAAGGAAGTCGCGAAGCCCGCGCCGCCCAAGCCGAAACCAACACCGCCGAAGAAGGAAACGCCCAAGGCGGCGCCCAAGCCCAAGCCGGCGCCCGAAAAGCCGGCGGAAAAGCCCAGGGCGAAGCCGGCGCCGGAGAAGCCCAAGGCAGCAGCGGCGGCGCCCGCCAAGGCGAGCGCCAAGCCCGCGCCCAAGGCCGCCAAGCCGGCCGCGGCATCGGGATCGGGCAAGGCCGCGGCCAAGCCCAAGGGATCGCTGCTGGGCAATGATTTCCTCAAAGGCATCGACACCAGCGCCGACGCGCCGCGTAAACCCGCCGCCGCGCCGCAGGCCGCCGCCATGGGACCGCAGCAGAAGGCCGCGCTGGACGCCGAGATCCGCCGGCAGCTCAAGCCCAACTGGCGCCCGCCGTCAGGCGCGGATGCCGATCAGCTGGTGACCCTGCTGGAAGTGCGACTGGACAAGAATGGCGCGGTGATCGGTACGCCCGAAGTGATCGACCAGTTGGGCGTCACCGCCAGCAACCGGCCCCAGGCCAAGCTGCACGCGGAGCGCGCGATCCAGGCGGTGAAGCTCGCTTCGCCCTTCCGCAATTTGCCGCCCGAATATTATGAACAATGGAAATGGCTGCGGCCACTCCGCTTTGACGCGAGGCTGACCCGATGACGACGACCCTGCTCCGCCGCCTGGCCGCGGCGACCGCCGCCCTGCTCGCCTTCACCGCCATGCCCGCGCTGGCGCAGCTGTCGGTCGACGTGACCGGCGATATCGACAGCAATTTGAAGATCGCAGTGCCCGCGCTGCCGGCGCAGCAGGATGTGGCGACCCCGGCCGGCACCGCCAATGAACTGGGCCGCAAGATCGCCGAGGTGATCGCCACCGACCTCAAGGGATCGGGCCTGTTCGATCCGTCCGGCCCGGCCGGCATGCCCGCGCTCGCTTTCCCGGAAGTGACCAACCCGGTCTATGACAAATGGGGTGCCTATCAGGCGCTGGTGCAGGGCTTTGTCCGTACCACCGGCGGCGAGGCGGACATTACCGTGGGCTGTTACCTTTATGACGTGGCGCTGAAGCAGGAATTGACGCGCCAGGGCTATGTCGTCGCGCCGCGCGACTGGCGCCGGGCCGCGCATAAATGCGCCGACGCCATCTATGCCCGCCTGTCGGGCGAGAGCCCCTTCTTCGACAGCCGGATCGCCTATATCGCCGAGAGCGGCCCCAAGGATAACCGCGTCAAGCGCCTCGCCATCATGGATTCCGATGGCGCCAACCACCGCTTCATCACCAATGGTCAGTCGATCGCCCTGACCCCGCGCTTTTCGCCCGATTACAAGTCGATCGTCTATGTGAGCTATCTGGGCAGCCGGGTGCGCATCTATGTCTATGACATCGGCACCGGGCAGCAGCGGCTGGTGACCGAGAGCAACAATACGACCTTCGCGCCGCGCTGGTCGCCCGATGGCCGCAACATCCTGTTCTCGATGGCGGTGTCGGGCAATACCGATATCTATCGCGTGTCCGCCCAGGGCGGCGCGCCGGTGCGGCTGACCAATTCGCCGGGCATCGATGTCGGCGGTTCCTATTCGCCCGATGGTCGCCAGATCGTGTTCGAAAGCGACCGGTCGGGCGGACAGCAAATCTATGTGATGAATGCCGATGGGTCGAACCAGCGCCGCATCAGCCATGGCGGCGGCCGCTATGCGACGCCCGAATGGAGCCCGCGCGGCGACCTCATTGCCTTCACCAAGCTGTCGGGCGATTTCAAGATCGCGGTGATGACGCCGAGCGGCGACAATGAGCGCATCCTGACCAATGGCTGGCAGGACGAGCAGCCGACCTGGTCGCCCAATGGCCGCGTGCTGCAATTCTTCCGCACCACGCCGGGCCGCCAGGGCAGCAGCCAGGTGTGGCAGGTCGACCTGACCGGCGTGAACGAACGGCGCATCCCGACGCCGCTCAGCGGCTCCGACCCGGCCTGGGGTCCGTTGCTGCCATAAGTTTTCCACAGCTTTTCGACGCGATAGGGAACCCTATCGTCTTGACAGCGTAACGATTTTTACCAACCATGCTGTTGCCCGTCCGGGTGGCAGAATGGCGATATCCTTAGGAGACCCCGATGAAGATCACCCGGCCCCTGCTCATGGCAACCGCCGTCCTGGCCCTCGCCGCCTGCTCGAAGAAGCCGCCGGCCGAACTGCCGCCGGCACCGGGTGGCAGCGACACGACCCAGACGGGCGGTCCGGTCGGCCAGACCGGCCCGGTCAAGGGCAGCCAGGAAGATTTCGTCGCGTCGGTGTCGTCCGACCGCATCTTCTTTGGCCTCGACCAATATGATGTCGATGCCGAGGATCAGGCGACGCTGCAGAGCCAGGCCGCCTGGCTGCAGCAGAACCCCAATGTCCGCATCACCATCGAAGGCCATGCCGACGAACGCGGCACCCGCGATTACAATATCGCGCTGGGCGACCGTCGCGCCAATGCGGCCAAAAATTATCTCGCATCGCTGGGCATTTCGCCCAGCCGCATCAACACCGTGAGCTATGGCAAGGAACGGCCGGCGGCTCTGGGTTCGGACGAGGCAAGCTGGGCGCAGAACCGCCGCGCAGTGACCGTTACCGTCCAATATTGATCCCCGTCGGGTCGCGACTGACGGCTATGGGCCCGCCGATTTCGATCGGCGGGCCCTTATGTTTTTGGGCCAGCCGCGATCTTCGTTCCGTCTTTGCGAAATTCGTTTCCGATATGTGGGACGACCCTATATATGGGACGAAAACAGGAAGCGAAAAAACATATGCAAGATGGCGAAGAGAAGCAGGAACAGGGCGTTAAGGGCACGCAGACGCTGATGCGCGCGCTCGATATCATGGACGAGGTGATCGACGGGCCGATCCGTGCCGCCGATCTGGCCCGCAAGCTGGGCATGAGCAAGACCACCGCGCACCGGCTGGTGCAGGCGCTGAAATCGCGCGACTATCTGGCGGTGACGCGCAACGGCTTCGCGCTCGGCCCCAAGCTGTTGCAACTGGGCGTGCTGGCGACCGAGCAGATCGACTATGTCCGTGTCGCCCGCCCGTTCATGGAATTGCTGTCGGAAAAGACCGGCTTTTGCGTGTTCGTGGGCAAGCGCGAAGGCGACTGGTCGCGCCATCTGGACCGGGTGACCGGCAACCAGCGGCTGCGTGTCGCGACCGCGCCGGGCGATCGTCGTCCAGTCGCCGAAACGGGCCTGGGCAAGGCGCTGCTGCTGGACGAGGATGAAGCGACCTGGGAACGGCTCTATGTCGAGGCCAAGGGCGGCGAGGCCAGCCGGGCGCAGATCGACGCCTATATTGCAGAAATGCGCATCCACAAGGGGCGCGGCGAAGTGCTGCATGACAGCGAACTGGGCGATGGCGTGCGGTCGATCGCGGTGCCGGTGCGCGATGCCAAAGGGCAGATCTGCGTCGCCATCTCGATCGCAAGCGCCGCCCATTATCTGACCGACGATGTTCGCCCGGCGCTGGCCGAGCAGGTGATGAAGTCGGCCGAACAGATCAGCGCCGCGGTGGGCTTCAGCGGCCAGCGCTGAGTTTCCTGACCTCCCGGATAAGAAAATGGGCGCGGTTACCAATGGTAACCGCGCCTGCCACATAAAAATGGAGCCTGATTCACGCCTTCGGTGAAAGCGCGAAGCGCTTCCACCTCAGACGATCAGGCTCCAAGTTTGGGGAGGACTGGGAAATTACATCCGGTAGGTCACGCCGAAGGTGAAGGTGCGACCGATGCGGGTTTCGAACAGCGTGTCCTGACGCTGGCTGTCGATATAGAGGCGGTTCTGCTCGTCGGTCAGGTTCTGCGCCTCGACGATGATCTTCAGGCGATCGGTGACATTGTAGCTGGCCGACGCATCCATGTAGAAGGTCTTGGCATTGCCCTGAAGGTCGCTGCCCGGCGAGGCCGGAATGCCGCGGATGAACTTGTCGCGGAAGTTGCCGGTGGTGCGGATCGAGAATTTGTCATCCTCATAATAGAGCGTGCCCGACGCGGTGTTCGGCGACAGGCCGACCAGGTCCGCCGTGGTCGTCACGGTCGGCACGCCGTTCACGCTGGCGAGGATATAGTCGATCTTCGACGTGACATGGGTGTAGTTGGCCAGCACGCCGAAATTGCTGAAGAAGCCGTCGAGGAAGGTGAAGGGGATCTGGGCATTGAGCTCGATGCCCTTGAGCTTGCCGCCCGGCGTGTTGAACGGCTGCGACACGGTGAACAGCTCATCCGGCAAGGTGTTGCTGTTTTCCAGCAGGGCGTTGGGAAGGCCGAGCTGGTTGAACGGAATCTGGCTGTTCACATTCTGGATGAAGCTCTTGATATCCTTGTAGAAGAAGGCGGCCGAGAGCAGCGAGCCGGGGCGGAAATACCATTCGACCGCGACGTCGAAGGTGTTGGCGCGGATCGGGTCGAGGAACGGGTTGTTGACATTACCGACGCGGGTGACCGGATTGACGCCGCTGGTCGGGGTCAGCAGGCCGAGTTCCGGACGGGCCATGACCTTGGCACCAGAGAAGCGGACCAGAACATTCTCGACCGGTTCGACGACGATGTTCGCCGAGGGCAGCCAATCGTCATAGCTGTTGCTGGCGGCCGCGAACTGGCCGGTCAGACCCGTCGGCGAGCTGGCCTGAGCCACGGCGATATAACCCGACGACAGCATGTCGGTCTTGACGTAGCGCACGCCGACGTCACCGCGAATGCCGAAGCCGATCGCATCGCTGAGGTCGAAATTGGCCATGAGATAGCTGCTCATGACCTCTTCGCGCACGCGGCTGCGGCCGCCGCCACATTCGACGCCGCAGTAACGGACATCGTCAAAGCCGAAGGTGTCGGCCCATTTGTCGGGATCGATCGCCGCCCAGCTGGACGGGGCGCCATGGCCCCACAGCTTGTCGACGCCGGTGATGTTGGTGGTGATATCGGCCAGCGTTGTGCCGGCCGGCAGCGCCCGCACCACGGTATCGGCATTATACGGCCTTAGGAAGGTCGAGAGGAAATTGCTGCGTCGATATTGCGCGCCGCCCTTGATCGAGAAGGCGTCGCTGACCGTCCATTTGAGGTTGATGTCGGCGGTCATATTGTCGGTGGTGTTCTTCGACGGCTTGCCCTGATAGCTGAAGCCGCCCAGCACGGTGCCGTCGGCGCGGCCCGGCGCATAGTTGAAGCTGGCAGGATCATTGACATCGACGCCGAAGCCCAGCGTCGGCGTGGTGCCTCCCTTGCTGTAGTCGATCGAGAAGCCATCGGTGTCGATCGCGTCCATGAAGGTCTGCAGACGCTTCTTGCCATCCCAGATGGAGCGGTTGAAGCCGACGATCCCGCTCAGTTCCAGACTGTCGTTGAGGCGACGGCGGAAGTTGAGGTTGGCCTGCTTGAAGGTCGAGACAAAATGGTCGACCAGTCCTTCGGAACGGACATCGACGCCATCGAACACGCCTTGGAGCAGCGAGCCATTTTCGTCGAACTCGATATCGCGCACGGAGGTCATCGGCTGGCCGTTATTGGCGGCCGAGCGGGCGAAGGAGATGGCGGCGATATAATTGTCGCGGCGGGTCACCTCGAACCGCGAATAGAGCATGTCGAGCGAGATGTCGGTGTCGTCGTCGGGGTTGAACTGCAGGGTCAGCGACCCGCCGATCCGTTCCTGATTCTGTTCCGAATTGAGGTAGCGCGGAATGCGCGGCAGGAAGGCCCCGCTGCCCGGCGTATTGGGCAGGTCGTCGCGACGCAGATCATAGATGGCCTGATAGGCGGCGCTGGTGCTGGTGCGCGGATTGCCGGTCGAGCAATTGAGCGCATCGGCGCCCTTGGCAGCATTGTCGGCCGGGTTCTGCGGCGCGAAGCCGACCGGCGAGCAGAAACCGCCATTGGTATTGGCCGACAGGATGTCCACCGCCGAATAGCCGACTTCGCGGATATGGCGCTTCTGATAGGCGACCGAGCCGAGGATGCCGAAGCCGCTGTCGCCGAACTTCTTCGATACCAGCAGCGAGGCACGCGGATCGACCTCCTTCGACAGCTCGTTATAGACGCCGCGCGCGGTCATCGAGAGGACGAAATCCTCCTTCTGCTCCATCGGCTTGGGCGCGCTCAGATCGACCGTCGCGCCGAGCGAACCTTCCTCGACATCGGCCGAGGGCGTCTTGCGCACCGACAGGGCCGAGAAGATTTCGGTCGGGAAGACGTTGAAGTCGAAGCTGCGGCCATTATTGCCGGCGCCGTAAATGTCCGACGAACCGGTCTGCGACGTCCCTTCCATGCCGTTGATGCGGGTGCGGGTGAAGGCCGGGCCAAGGCCGCGGACCGAGATGTTGCGGCCTTCGCCGCCGTCGCCGCGCTGGAGCGCGATGCCCGGCACGCGCTGCATCGATTCGGCAAGGTTGGAGTCGGGGAACTTGCCGATATCTTCGGCGACGATCGAGTCGATCGCGGCGGCTTCCTGCCGCTTCATGCTGAGCGCGCTGTTGAGCGAGGCGCGGAAGCCGGTGACGACGATGTCGGCATTTTCCTGGTCGGGCTGTGCCTGCGGCGCCTGGTCCTGCGCAAAGGCCGGCGCGCCCGCCATCATGGCGACGGCCAGCGCGATCACCGACGAACGGCGCGCGGACGCAATACGGCTGTAATGCTCGATCATGACTTCCTCCCCAATGTGCCGGCCCTCGCCAGCATTCCCACTATGTGAAATTTTGTGTCACACTATATTATATTTCACGACATTTCCATAAAAATCATAATATGATCGCAAGTTCCACGATGTGGACCGCCATGACGCTGATCGCATTGGATGCAGGGAGGGATTGACCGGAATTTTTTCCCTATATATGGATCATGCTATCAATTTATGAGACCGATCCTATCGTGATCGCGACCGGATTCCTGCTTCCGCCTCTGCACGGGCGGTTTTCTTGGGGGAGCGCGTCTTGGCGCGCTCCCCTATTTGTCTCGCTCAGGATGTTTGCGTCATGCCGCTCAGCACCAGCCTTGCCCTGATCCTGATGGCAGGATCCTCCATCGCCGCGCCGCAGTCCTTCGACCTGTCGTCGGGCAGCGCCACACGGCAGACACCCTATCAGGCTGGCGGCCATGGCATGGAACCGGGCAGCACGGACGATGATTTCCTGTTTTCGGTGGCCGTGCCCGACGGCACCTATCGGGTGACGCTGACGCTGGGTAACCGTAAGGCGGCTGGCGACACCACGGTCAAGGCGGAGGCACGGCGGCTGATGCTGCGCAATGTCGCGACCAGGAAGGGGCAGTTCGTCGAACGGCAGTTCCTGGTCAATGTCCGCAGCCCTGCCCTACCGCCGCCGCCCGCCAATGCGCCAGGCGGAACGGCGGTGCGGATCACTGCCGGCGATGCGCGCGAATATACGTGGGACGACCGGCTAACGCTGGAATTTCTGGGCAAGCCCCAGGTCGCTTCGGTGACGATCGAGCCGGTGAGCGCACCCACGATTTTCCTGGCGGGCGATTCGACCGTCACCGATCAGGCGGCCGAGCCGGCGGCGAGCTGGGGCCAGATGCTCCCCGTGATGCTGGACGGCAGCGTCGCGGTCGCCAACCATGCCAAGTCGGGCGCGACGCTCAAATCCTTCCTCACCGACCTGCGCTTCGACAAGCTGCTGTCGGCGGTAAAGCCGGGCGACTGGCTGTTCATCCAGTTCGGTCATAATGACCAGAAGCAGGAGTGGCCGCAGACCTATGCCGATGCGGCCACCACCTACCCTGCCTATCTGCGCGCCTATATCGCCGAGGCGCGGCGGCGCGGCGCCCATGCGATGCTGGTGACGTCCCCCGAACGGCGCAATTTCGACGAGAGCGGCCGCATCAAGGATACGCTGGGCAGCTATGCCGATGCGGTGCGCAAGCTGGCGGCCGAGGAACGGGTGCCGCTGATCGACCTCAATGCCGACAGCCGTACCATCTACGACGTGCTGGGGCCGCAGGTCGCACCCACCGCCTTCAATGATGGCGGCAAGGACAAGACCCATCATAATAATTATGGCGCCTGGTTGCTGGCGAGCGCGGTGGCCGAGCGGATCAGGGCACAGATTCCCGAACTGGCGCCCCATATCGTCGCGGCCCCCTTTGTGCCGGCCCAACCGCCGAGCGCGGCGCAGGTGGCGATCGTGCCGAGCCGGGCACATAGCGACGTGCGGCCGGCGGGCAACTGAGGCATGCTGAAGATGAGCCGGCGCGAGATGAGCCTGGGCCTGGCCGCCGGCGCGCTGCTGGCGCCCGGCACCGCCTTCCCCTTTGCCGGTCATGCGACGCGGCGCTTCGACGTGCGCGATCATGGCGCGCGCGGCGACGGCATGGCGATCGACAGCGATGCGATCAATGCCGCGATCCTGACCGCGTCGCAAGCGGGGGGCGGCACGGTGCTGCTGCCGCGGGGCCGCTACCTCTGCTTCTCGATCCGGCTGAAGAGCCATGTCACCCTGGTCATCGGCGACGGCGCGGTGATCGAGGCGGCCGATCCGGCGCGCCATGCCGGGCGCTATGACCTGCCCGAGACGGGGATCGATCAGCTTTATCAGGATTTCGGCCATAGCCATTGGCACAACAGCCTGATCTGGGGCGAGGATCTGGTCGAGGTTGCGATTCTTGGCCCCGGCATGATCCATGGGCTGGGCCTGACCCGCGACGGACCGGGCGCCCGCTGGAAGAAGCAGGCGGGCGAACGGCCGCTGTCGATGCGCGGCATGAGCGACGCGCAAATTGCCGAGCTGGAGCCCGATGCCGCGAAGATGAACGGTCTGGGCAACAAGGCGATTGCGCTGAAGAACGGCCGCGACATTCATTTGAGCGGCTTTTCGATCCTGAAGGGCGGGCATTTCGCGATCATCGCGACCGGCACGCAGCAATTGCGCATCGACAATCTGGCGATCGACACCGAACGCGACGGCATCGACCTCGACTGCGTGCGCGACGTGGTGGTGGAACGCTGCCGGGTCAATTCGCCCAATGATGACGGCATCGTTGTCAAGAGCAGCTATGCGCTGGGCCGCGCGATCGCATCGGAGAATATCCTGATCCGCGACTGCGACGTGTCCGGCTATGATATGGGATCGATGCTGGACGGCACCAAGCGCACCACACAGCAGATCGCGCCCGACCAGGACCGGGTCACCGGTCGGATCAAGCTCGGCACCGAGAGCAATGGCGGATATCGCAATATCCGGATCGAGGATTGCCGCTTCACCCGCTGCCGCGGGCTGGCGCTGGAAACGGTCGACGGCGGGGTCATGGAGAATATCGCCGCGCGGCGGCTGACCATGCGCGAGGTGACGACCGCGCCGATCTTCCTGCGCATCGGCGATCGGCGGCGCGGGCCGGATGGCACCGGCATCGGCGCGATCAACGGCGTGGAGATCAGCGAGGTGGATGCGCGCGGGATCGACCACAGATTTGCCGCGAGCATTGCCGGCCTGCCGGGCCATCCGGTGCGCGACGTGACGCTGCGCGACGTACATCTGGTCTATCAGGGCGGCGGCACCGCGCAGGATGCGGCGCGCAGGCCCGCCGAACTGGCCGATGCCTATCCCGAACCCAGCATGTTCGGCGTGCTGCCCAGTTGGGCGCTATGGGCGCGCCATGCCGAGCGGCTGACGATCGAGCGCTTTTCCGCCGAGACGGCGACACCCGACGCGCGGCCACCGGCGCTGTTCGACGATGTGGCGGGCCTGACGATCCGCAACAGCCCGATCCTGGCGCGCTGAAACGGACATCGTCCCACCCATTCTTAGCATTTGACGAACATGTGGGACGATGTTACCCAAATATCGGTTTCGAGTTCCATAATATGGTTCACAGGGGAGAGCCGATGTCCGTCCACGCCTTCAAGATGCAGCTCAAGCCCGGCGTGGTCGCGGAATATCGCAAGCGCCATGACGAGATCTGGCCCGAATTGTCGGCGCTGCTGACCGAGTCGGGGATCCATGATTATTCGATCTTCCTGGACGAAGAGACGCTGAGCCTGTTCGCGGTGCTGAAGCTGCGCGAGGACAATAGCCGCGAAAGCCTGCCCGACCATCCGATCATGAAGCGCTGGTGGGATTATATGGCGCCGCTGATGGAAGTGCAGCCGAGCAACCAGCCCAAGGAATGGCCGCTGTCGCTGCTGTTCCACATGGATTGAGTGCAGGAACAGGCTGACACCCATGCGTAGCTTCATCGCCGCCCTCGCCCTTGGCACCATGCTGGCCACGCCTGCGCTCGCGCAGCAGGCCAAGCCCACCGCCAACCTCTCCGCGCCGGTCAAGACATTCGGCCGCGTCTCCTATGACGCACGATCGCTGATGATCGACGGCAAGCGGATGGTGATCTGGTCGTCGGAATTCCACCATTTCCGCCTGCCCTCGCCCGATCTGTGGCGCGATATCCTCCAGAAGATGAAGGCGAGCGGCTTCAACAGCGTCGCCGTCTATTTCGACTGGGGCTTCCACAGCCCGAAAAAGGGCGTGTACGACTTTAGTGGTATCCGCGACATCGACCGGCTGCTGACCATGGCGGAGGAAGAAGGCCTCTACGTCATCACCCGCGCCGGACCCTATGTGAATGCGGAATTGTCGCGCGGCGGCTTTCCCGGCTGGCTGGTCAACCAGCGCGCCCGCGCCCGCACCGATGATCCCGACTATATGGCGGCGGCCGACGAATGGCTGACGAAGGTCAACGCGATCATCGCCAAGCACCAGATCAACAATGATCCGAGCCGCAAATATGGCGTGATCCTGCACCAGATCGAAAATGAGCTGGCGATGACCACGCCGGCCCAGCGGCGTTACATGGATCATCTCTATGCCAAGGCACGCGCCGACGGCATCACCGTGCCGCTGTTCCACAACGACCAGGGCCGCAACGGCTATTGGGCGCCCGAAAGCAGCAAGGTGGACAAGGTCGTCCATGGCCCCAACGACATGTATGCGTTCGACGGCTATCCCGGTGGCACCTGTACCGTGGATGGCAAGCCGACGCGTGGATCGGCCGCACCCGACTGGGGCTATTATGGTCCTGGCGGCGCCAAGGGCGGCGCTTCGGCCTCGCCCGACACGCCCGGTTTCCTGGCCGAATTCGGTGGCGGCTGGTTCGACTATTGGGGATCGAACGGCGGCTATGAATGCAACGCGATCCAGCGTGGCAAGCGGTTTCAGCGGGTCTTCTATGGCACGAACCTCGCCAATGGCATCGGCATCCAGAGCTTCTACATGGGCTATGGCGGCACCAGCTGGGGCTGGCTGCCCGCGCCGGTGGTGTTCAGCAGCTATGATTATGGCTCCGCCATTTCCGAGCCGCGCGAAATTCGCGAAAAGGCGCTGGAGATGAAGCAGTTGGGCGGCCTGATCGCCTCCGTCCCCGACATGGCCGGCATGATCCCGGCCGGGACACCGGAGATCAGCTCGCCCAATATTCAGGTCTATCACAATAAGAGCCCGGAGACGGACGCGCGCTTCCTGATGGTGACGCACAAGCCGTCCAACGGGCAGACCAGCGACAATTTCAGCTTCACCGCCGACCTGCCCGATGGCCGCTATAGCGTGCCGATGCAGCTTAATGGCTTTGATGCCAAATGGCTGGTTGCGGGCGTGACGCTCGGCGGGCAGCGGCTGGTCTATTCCAGTTCCGAACTGCAATCGGCGCAGCAGATCGACGGCAACGACCTGATCCTGCTCTATGGCCGCGCCGGCGAGCCGGGCGAGACGGTGCTGCGCTATGCATCCGCACCCAAGGTGACGGTGGTTGAGGGGCAGGCGAACAGCGCGTTCGATGCCGCCAAGGGCGACCTGAAGCTGGATTACAATCATCAGGGCCGCGCCGTGGTGCGGATCGAGGGGGGCGGGCGTCCGCCGCTGACCCTGATCCTGGCCGACGAGGCAGAGGGTGCGCGTTACTGGCGCGAGCAGAACATGCTGGTGCGCGGGCCGGCGCTGGTGCGCAGCGCTGTTGCCAAAGGCGGTTCGCTGGCGCTGACCGGCGATACGGCTGCGGCCAGCCCGCTCGAAATCTGGGCGCCCAAGGCGGTCCGCTCGGTCAGCTGGAACGGCGCGAAGGTGACGACGAAGGCGACAGCCATCGGCAGCATCGCCGCCGTCCAGCCGCTCGCCGGTCCGGTCGATGTCGCGCTGCCGGCGCTCAACGACTGGCGCATGGCGCAGGGTTCGCCCGAGGCGCAGCCCGGTTTCGACGACAGCGGCTGGCAGGCGATCGACAACCGATCCTACGCCAGCACCACCGCCAAGCCCGACGGCCAGCCCAATATGCTGATGGACGCCTATGGCTTCCATGACGGCGACGTCTGGTATCGCGGCCGCTTCACCGGGTCGCCCGACGCCAAGGCGCTGTCGCTTTATTATGGCGCCGGCGGTTCGGGACTGGTGCAGGCCTGGATCGATGGCAAGTTCCTGGGCGAAGGCGAAACGCCCGGCGGCCTGCCCCGGCCGATCACCACCGGCACCGCGCGCTTCGCCCTGCCGGCGGAGGCGCAGGCGGCGGGCGAGCATGTCCTTTCCGTCATGGTCCGCAACAATGGCCATAATTGGGACCTGGACAGCGACGATTTCCACAAGGAAGCGCGCGGCCTGGTGTCCGCATCGCTGGAGGGCGGCCCGAGCGGGCGCAGCTTCGCGGTGCCGATCAACTGGAAGATCCAGGGCAAGCAGGGCGGCGAGGATCTGCCCGATGTCGCCCGTGGTCCGGCCAATAATGGCGGCCTTTATGGCGAGCGGATGGGCTGGCACCTGCCCGGCTTCAACGACAGCGCATGGGCCAAGGCCAGCGTGCCCGCGACCCAGGCGGCGGCCGGGACGAGCTGGTATCGCACCAGCTTTGCCCTCAGCGTGCCCAAGGGGCAGGACGCGACCATTGGCCTCAGCTTCGGCGACGCCAGCAAGCCGCGTTCGCCGGTCCGTTACCGTGTGCTGGTCTTCGTCAACGGCTGGAACATGGGGCAGTTCATCGCCCATGTCGGGCCGCAGCGGACCTTCCCCATTCCCGAAGGCATCCTGAACCACAGGGGCCAGAACCATGTCGCGCTGGCCGTCACGTCCGACGGTCAGCCGGGCGATGCGCTCGAAACCGTGCGCCTCGTCACCCTACGCAATGTGAAAGGCGGTCTGCCGGTGCAGATGGTGACCGCGCCAAACGCACCTTCAGACCTCAAGGAGACCAAGTAAGTGGCCGCTCTCACCCATGATGTACCGCGCCAGCAGGTCGTCGAATCCATCGACCGGCTGATGGACAATCTCGTCAATATCAAGGACGAGACAGGCGAATTCCTGCTCCATCTGGAAGATGGCCGCATCATCGACACCAAGGGCTGGGCCGGATGGGAATGGACCCATGGCGTCGGCCTGTTCGGCATGTGGCGCTATTTCGAGCAGACCGGCGACCAGAAGGCGCTGGGCATCATCAAGCAGTGGTTCGAGGATCGCTTTGCCGAAGGCACGCCGACCAAGAATATCAACACGATGGCCCCGTTCATCACGCTGGCCTATCTGTATGAATATGAGCCCGACCCGCGCTATATCCCCTATCTGGACGTCTGGGCCGAATGGCTGATGGCGGCCGACGGCCTGCCCAAGACCGAAGAAGGCGGGTTCCAGCACATCGTCTATAATGACGTGAATCCCGGCGAGATGTGGGACGACACGCTGATGATGTCGGTGCTGCCGCTGGCCAAGATCGGCCTGCTGCTGGATCGCCCGGCCTATGTCGAGGAAGCCAAGCGCCAGTTCCTGGTCCATATCAAATATCTCTATGATACGAAGACCGGCCTGTGGTTCCACGGCTGGGACTTCAACGGTCGCCACAATTTCGCGCAAGCGCTGTGGGCGCGCGGCAATTGCTGGGTGACGATCGCCATCCCCGAGATCATCGAGATCCTGGACCTGAAGGAAGGCGATTTCTTCCGCACCTTCCTGATCGACACGCTGGCCGCCCAGGTGAAGACCCTGGCCGAGACGCAGGACGCCGAAACCGGCCTGTGGCACACGCTGATCGTCGATCCCACCAGCTATCTGGAAGCATCGGCCACCGCCGGCTTTGCCTATGGCATCCTGAAGGCCGTGCGGAAGGGCTATCTGCCGCGCCATTATGAAGCGGTCGGCATCAAGGCGGTGCGCGGCGTGCTGGCGAATATCGACGAGACCGGCGAGTTGCAGCAGGTGAGCTTCGGCACGGCGATGGGCGACACGATGCAGTTCTACAAGGACATCGCGCTCACCTCCATGCCCTATGGCCAGAGCCTGGCCATGTGCGCACTCGGCGAGTTCCTGCGCACCTATATCTGAGTCACGGGAAACGGGGATCGAGGGGTAAATGGAAGGACCGTTCGATCGCCGTTTCCTGCTGAAAGGTGCCGCCGGCATATCCATGCTGGCGGCACTGCCCGCTTTTGGCCGCGCCCTGCCGCAGGGCATCGTCAATGTCCGCGATTTCGGCGCGAAGGGCGATGGTAGCCATATCGACAGTCCGGCGATCGACCGAGCGATCGCCTTTGCCGCGGAGCGCGGCGGCGGGACCGTCTATGTGCCCCCCGGCCGCTATGCCAGCTATACCATTCACCTGAAGAGCAACATCACCCTGTGGCTGGACCGGGGCGCCACCCTGCTGGCCGCATCAGTGCCGCTGACGGGCCTCGCCAAGGGCGGCTACGACGCGGCCGAGCCGCAGGATCCTGCAATCGCCCCCTATCAGGATTATGGCCATAATCACTGGCGCAACAGCCTGATCCATGGCGAGGGGCTGCATGATATCGCGATCTGCGGCGACGGGCTGATCTGGGGCAAGGGGTTGAGCCGGGGCCATCCCGACAAGGATCGGCCGGCCGCCGAACTGCCCGGCGTCGGCAACAAGGCGATCGCGCTCAAAAATTGCCGCAATGTCGCGCTGCGGGACTTTTCCATTCTGGAGGGCGGGCATTTCGCCCTGCTGGCCACCGGGGTCGACAATCTGCTGATCGACAACCTCACCGTCGACACCAACCGCGACGGCTTCGACATCGACTGCTGCCGCAATGTGCGGGTCAGCAACTGCACGCTCAACACCCCCTATGACGACGCGATCGTGCCCAAGTCCAGCTATGCGCTGGGCTATCCGCGCGCGACCGAGAATGTGACCATCACCAACTGCCATGTCAGCGGATCCTATGTCGTCGGCACGCTGCTGGACGGGACGTTCCGGCCGCTGGCGCGCAATCGCGACACCTGGCTGCTGGGGCGGATCAAGTGCGGCACCGAAAGCAATGGCGGGTTCAAGAATATCACGATCAGCAATTGCGTGTTCGACCAATGCTGGGGGCTGGCGCTGGAAACGGTGGACGGCGCGGTGATGGAGGATGTGACGATCAGCAACATCGCCATGCGCGGCTGTCACAGCCCGGCTTTGTTCCTGCGGCTGGGCCGGCGGATGCGCGGGCCGGCCGGCGCGGCGGTGGGATCGATGCGGCGGGTGCTGATCGACAATATCACCTGCCAGAGCGGGTCGATGCTGCCGTCGATCATCGCGGGCGTGGCCGGCCATCCGGTCGAGGACGTCCAGATCAGCAATTTCTTCATCGACCAGCCGGGCGGCGGCGACGCGGCGATGGCCGGGATCGATCCACCGGCGAAGGAAGAGGATTATCCCGATCCCGACCGGTTCGGGCCGTTGCCGGCGAGCGGTTTCTTTATCCGGCATGCCCGCAATCTGGACCTGAGCCATGTCGAGATACGGGCACGGGCGGCGGACGCGCGGCCGGCCTTCTGGCTGAAACATGTCGAGGGGTTTGACGTATCCTATCTGAAGATGCCGGGCGGCGCGGATGCCTTCCGGCTGGAGCATGTGACCGGCTTTCGCAGCAGCGCGATCCGCGACCTGCCGGACCGGCGGATCGACACAACCAACATGGTGCGTTTCTGATGCGCTGGTGGCTGGCGCTGCTGCTGCTTGGCGCGACGCCGGCGCAGGCGGCGGACTGGGTGCGGTCGGTGGCGCAGCGGGGGGATTTCCCGCTGGTGGCGCAGGGACAGGCGGCGCGGATCGTCACCGACCCAGCCGATGACGCCGTGGTAGGAATCGCCGCCGACGATCTGAAGCAGGATATTGGCCGGGTCACCGGGGCGGCCGAGGGCGGACAGGCGCAGGTGTGGATCGGCACGCTGGGGCATAGTGAAGCGATCGATCGGCTGGTGGCGGACAGGCGGATCGATGTCGCAAAGCTGAAGGGCGCGTGGGAGAGTTTCCTGATCCTGCCGGTCGAGCGGCCGGCGCCCGGCGTGGCGCGCGCGCTGCTGATCATCGGCAGCGACCGGCGCGGCACCGCCTATGGCGCCTATGAACTGTCGCGCGCGATCGGCGTGTCGCCCTGGCACTGGTGGGCGGATGTGACGCCGCTGCATCGCGATGCGCTCTATGTCGCCAGGGATGCCCGGCGGTTCGGGCCGCCTTCGGTCAAATATCGCGGCATATTCTTGAATGACGAAGATTGGGGGCTGGTGCCCTGGGCAGCGGGGAACCATGCGCCCGAGGAAAAGCCGCTGGGGCCGAAAACTTATGCACAGGTTTTCGAGCTGCTGCTGCGGCTGAAGGCCAATCTGCTGTGGCCGGCGATGCACAAGGTGACGACGCCGTTCAATGCCGACCCGGCCAATGCGGCGCTGGCCGATCGCTATGCCATCATCATGGGGTCGAGCCATGCCGAGCCGATGCTGCGCAACAATGTCGGCGAATGGACCGCGCCGGCCGAGGATTTCGATTATCTCAAGAACCCCGACGGGGTGCGGCGCTATTGGGATGCGCGGGTGCGCAGCAACGCCCGCTATGAGAGCATCTGGACACTGGGGATGCGCGGCATCCATGACAGTGGCATGGTGGGCCCCAAGACGGTCGAAGAGCGGCGCGCCACGCTGGAGCGCATCTTTGCCGACCAGCGCGCGATGCTGGCCAGGGCCGGTGCGGCGGACGCCCCGCAGGTCTTCACGCCCTATAAGGAAGTGCTGGACGTCTATCGCGCGGGCCTCAAGGTGCCCGACGATGTGACGCTGATGTGGCCGGACGATAATTTCGGCTATATCCGCCACTTCCCCGATGCCGCCGAGCGGGCGCGCAAGGGCGGGTCGGGCGTCTATTATCATCTCTCCTATCTGGGCGCGCCGCTCTCCTACCTATGGTTATCCACAACCCCGCCGGCGCTGGTCCGCGAGGAAATGGGCCGCGCCTGGGATGCCGGCGCGCGGCAGGTCTGGGTCGCCAATGTCGGCGATTTGAAGCCGGCGGAGCTGGCCACCGACTATTTTTTGAGCCTCGCCTGGGCTGTGGATAAGGTGCGGGCAAAGCCTGTGGATAAGTTTGTGGAAGACTGGGCGGCAGAGAATGTCGATGCCGCGCAGGCACCCGCCATTGCGGGGATATTGCGCGATTATCACCGGCTGAATTTCGCCCGGCGACCCGAGCATCTGCAGTGGAACCTGCCTGTGGATAAGTATCGGCAAAGCCCGCTGACGATCGGCGAGGCGGATGAACGGCTGGCGGCGTTTGCGGCGATGGAAGCGGCGCTGGCGAAAGTCGAGCCGGAGATCCCGGCCGAGCGACGCGACGCCTTCTATGAATTGCTGGCCTATCCGGTGCGGGCATCGGCGGCGGCCAACCGGCGGTTCTTTTCCGCCGAGGCGCATGACCGGCTGCGCGACAGCGACCTAGCCGAGGCGACGCGGCGTGGCAGGATTGCGCATGAAGCGGACAGCGAAATTGACAGGCTGACGACCTATTACAACCGCGAACTGGCGGGCGGGAAATGGCGCGGAATCATGGCGGTGGAGCCGGCGGACGGGCAATGGCGCAGCTATCGCCAGACGCCGGTGATCCTGCCGCCGATAGATGCGCTGGCGCCGCCGGCCGGGCCGGCGAAGGCGCAGCCAGCCGCCCCTCCCCTGCCGCTGCTGGCGCCGGACCGATTCGCCGGATGGACGCGCGTGGAGGGGCTGGGTCGTCATGGCGCGATGCTGGCGCCTGGCACCAAGGCCGGGGCGAGCCGCGCGACGATCGACCTGCCACCGGGCGAATGGACCGTGCTTGTGGATATCTTGCCGACCTATGCCGACAGGGATGGCGACACGCTGCATTTGACCATCGGCATTGATGGCGTGACGCAGGCGCTGGAGAGTCGGCGCGAGACCGGCAGTCGCGACTGGGCGATGGGAGTGCTGGACAATCGCGCGACCATAACGTTAACGCAACGACTGAGCGGCGGGCGCCATGTCGTGACGCTGGAGCATGCCGATCCCGGCGTGCTGATCGAGGCAGTCCGCTTCGTGCCGGCGACCGCAGAAAAGGCCGATCGCGGCTTGCATTAGTCTCATATCGTGTGATAGCCGTTCACTATGTGGCATATCTTTCATATGCCCGCGCGCGTCAGAACAAGAGCCCAAGCGCCGATCATTGCCCTAGGCGGAGGACCTGAATTGCCCGAGACTGCCCCATCCACCGCGCGTCCCGTCCGCCTGCAAAATTACCTCGCCTATGGCTCCAACGACGTGCTGGGCGCGGGATCGATGGCGGTCATTTCCGGCTGGGTGCTGATCTTCTACACGCAATTCTGCGGCCTTAGCGCCGGGCAGGCGGCGACGATCTTTGCCGTGGCGCGCATCCTGGATGCCTTCGCCTCGCCGATGATCGGCTATATTTCCGACCATTTCGGCGGCACCTGGCTGGGCCGCAAGTTCGGCCGCCGCCGCTTCTTCATCCTGGCCGCAATCCCGCTGCTGCCAAGCTTTGCATTGATGTGGCTGCCGGGTCAGGGCTTCTGGTATTATCTGGTCAGCTATGTGCTGTTCGAGCTGGTCTATGCGATGGAGATCATTCCGTTCGAAACGCTGGCCGCAGAAATGTCGACCGATTACCGCACCAAGGCGAAGTTCGCCGGGTCGCGCATATTGTTCGGCCAGGCATCGGCGATCCTGGCGGGATTCCTGCCGCTGTGGCTGATCAACGCGCTGGGCCGCGACAGCGCCGACACCTTCTTCTACATGGGCATCATCTTTGCCGCCCTGTTCATGGTCACGGCGGGGCTGCTCTACCTGTTCAGCTGGGAACGGCATCTGCCCGGATCGGCTGAGGCGATCGGCCAGCATCCGGTCGGCGCGGGCGGGCCGGGACAGGCGCTGAAGGCGCTCTACCGCAACCTGTTTTCGACCATGCGCATCCGCGCCTTCCGCCTGCATCTGGGCATGTATCTGGGCGGCTATATCAGCCAGGACATCTTCAACGCGGCCTTCACCTTCTTCGTGATCTTTGCGCTGGCCGGATCGACGGCGATCGCATCGGGCCTGCTGGGCACCATGTATATCGTCCAGTTCGTGGCGGTGATCATCGCCATCAACCTGGCGCTGCGGGCGTCGCCGGCCAAGGCCTATCAGGTTGCCGCCGCCGACTTCGCGGTCGGCTGCCTGACGCTGATCGCCCTGTGGTTTGCCGGCGTGCCGGCGACCAGCCCGTGGATCTGGCTGCCGATCATCCTGTGCGGCCTGGGTCGCGGCGCGCTCAACTATATTCCCTGGGCGACCTATAATTATATGGCCGATGTCGACGAGATCGTGACCGGCCAGCGCCGCGAAGGCAGCTTTGCCGGGGTCATGACCTTCGTGCGCAAGGCGACGCAGGCGGCGGCTGTCGCGGGCGTGGGCTTCATCATGCAGGCCGGCGGCTTCGTATCGGGCGCGGCGGAACAGAGCCATGGCGCGATCCTGACCATGGCGTTGCTGCTGGGCGTCGGCACGGTCGGCTGCCTGGGGCTGGGCATCTGGGTGTCGACCAAATTCCGCCTGAGCCCGGCGACGCACGACATATTGATGCGCGAGATCGAGCATCTGCGCGGCGGTGCGCGCACGCCGACATCGCCGGTCGCGGCCGAAGTGGTCGAGGATCTGTCGGGCTGGCGCTATGACCAGCTGTGGGGCCGCAATCCGGTCGCGCAATAAGAAAGGGAGAGGCATGGCGAAGAGGATGCTGTTGGGTGCGGCGCTGCTGGCGATGGTCGCCGCATCGCCGGCGCAGGCCCAATATTGGTCGCGCAGCTGGATGGCGGCGCCCTTGGTCAACCGCGCCCCGCCCGAAAAGCATCCCGATCTCAACGACCGCACCGTCCGCCAGGTGGTTCGCCTGTCGAGCGGCGGGCAGCGCATCCGCATCCGCCTGTCGAACGAGATGTCGGTCAATCCGCTGCTGGTGGGCAGCGTGCATGTCGCGCTGGCTGGCGAGAATGGCGCGATCGTGCCGGGCAGCGACCATGTCGTGACCTTCAACCAGGCGCAGGGTGCGACCATTCCCGCACGCGCGCCATTGCTGAGCGATCCGATCGACCTGGCGGTCAAGCCGCTGACCCGGATCAGCATTTCCATCCATTTGCCGCAGGGCGCGGCGGATGCGACCGTCCACAGCTATTCGGCGGCGACGACCTGGACCGCGCCGGGCGACCAGACCGGTGCGCAGACGCTGACCAGCCCGACCGTCATCGGGCCGCGCGTGGTGATTTCCGCGGTCGAAGTCGACAATGCGAAGCGCGGCACGGCGATCGTGACGCTGGGCGATTCCATCACCGACGGCGTGCGCGCCACCCCCGACAGCAACCGGCGCTGGCCCGACCTGCTGGCCGAGCGGCTGCAGAAGGCGGGCCGCAAGAGCGTCGGCGTTGCCAATGCCGGGATCAGCGCCAACCGGCTGCTGAGCGAGGCGGATGGCTATAATGCGCTGGCGCGGTTCGACTGCGATGTGCTGGCAGTGCCGGGCGTCACCCATGTCGTCATCCTGGAAGGGGTCAACGATCTGGGCGGCGCGGCGCGCGACAAGCGCCCGATGCTGACACCGCAGACGGTGATCGGCGCCTATCGCCAGATGATCGCGCGGGCGCATGACCGCAATATCAAGGTCATTTTGGCGACCATCCTGCCCTATAAGGGCGCGGGCTATTGGAGCGCGGAGGGCGATGCTGTGCGTGTCGCCGTCAATGACTGGATCCGCACGACCAAGGAGGCCGACGGCTTCGTCGATCTGGCCAAGGCGGTGGCCGACCCGGCCGATCCGTCGCGCATGGCCAAGCCCTATGATGTCGGCGACGCGCTGCACCCCAATGACGAAGGCTTCCGCGTCATGGCCGATGCGTTCGACCTGAGGCTGTTCAAATGATTACGTCGCTGCTGTTGATGGCGGCCGCCGCGAGCGGACCGGTGGCGCCCAAGCCGCTGCTGCGCGATCCGGTGCATGATGGCGCGGCCGATGCGTCGACCGTCTATGACCGCAAGAGCGGCGAATGGGTGATGTTCTACACCAATCGCCGCGCCGATCTGCCGATGGAGGACGCCAAGGATGTCCGCTGGGTCCATGGCACGGCGATCGGCACGGCGCGGTCGAAGGATGGCACTAAGTGGCGCTACAGCGGCACCGCGACGATCCCGACCAGTTGCACCGGCGAAACGCTGTGGGCGCCCGAAGTGCAGTGGCTGGAAGGCCAGTGGCATATGTGGCTGACGGTGGTGCCGGGCATCTATCGCGGCTGGAATGCGCCGCGCTTCATCGTCCATCTGACCAGCCCGGACCTCAAGAGCTGGACCTGTGGCGAGCGGCTCGACCTCGGCTCCGACCGGGTGATCGATGCCAGCGTATTGGCGTTACCGGGCGGCGGCTATCGGCTGTTCTTCAACGACGAGCGGATGAACAAGGCGATCCGCACCGCCGACAGCAGCGACCTCATTCACTGGAGCGTCAAGGACCGGCTGACCGACACGCCGGGCGAAGGGCCCAAGGCGTTTCGCTGGAAGGGCAAATATTGGCTGATCTCCGACGCGTGGAAGGGGCTGCTGGTGATGCGCTCCGACGACGGGACGCACTGGACGCGCCAGCCGGACTATATCCTCGCGACGCCGGGCAAGGCGCCGACCGACCGGGCCAAGGGCCAGCACCCCGACATCATCGTGTCGGGCGACCGCGCCTATATCATCTATTTCGTCCATCAGGAGGGCGAGGATGAAGCCAAGGCCAATCCCGACTGGAAGCGGCGGTCGGTGCTGCAGATCGCCGAACTGACCGAGAAGGACGGGATCGTCAGCGTCGATCGCGATGCGCCGGCGCATATACGACTAAAGCCCTGATCGCCGCGATTTTCCTTGTCGGGAAAACCGGCTAGGACGTCAGGTGATGCAGAAAGCCGCGAAGAAGAAGCCGCCCACGATCCGCGAGGTCGCCGCCCGTGCCGGCGTGTCGATGATGACCGCGTCGCGCGCGATCAACGGCAAGGCGCTGGTCAGCGCCAAGTCGCAACAGGCGGTCGAGCAGGCGGTCAAGGATCTGGGCTATGTGCCCAATGCGTCGGCACGCGCGCTGGTGGGCAGCGCCGACCGGCGGGTGGCGTTGCTGCACAGCAATTCGACGACATCGGCCTATCTGGGCGAACTGCTGCTCGGCGCGCTGGGCGAGGCGCCGCAGCGCCATCTGCATCTGGTGGTCGAGCAATGCGCGCCCGGCGCCTTTGCCAAGGAAATCGTCGATCAGGTGTCGAAGGCGCATGTCGCCGGCGTCATCCTGCCGCCGCCGCTGTGCGACTGGGCCGAGCTGGTCGAGGCGTTGCAGGCGCGCGACATCGCCGTGGTCGGCATCGCGCCCGATGGCGATGTGCCCGGCATGCTGGCGGTGGGGACCGACGACCGCCATGCCGCCTATGACCTGACCCGGCACCTCATCGACCTTGGCCACCGGCAGATCGGCTTCATCTCCGGCAATATCCGCCACCGCGCCAGCGCCCGGCGCCTGCAGGGCTTTCGCGATTGCCTGGCCGACCGGGGGATAAGGCTGGACGAGCGCTGGATCGTGCCGGGCGACTTTTCCTATCGGTCGGGGCTGGACGCCGCCGAGCAATTACTGAGCCTCGACACGCCGCCGAGCGCCATCTTTGCCTGCAATGACGATATGGCGGCGGCGGCGATCACGGTGGCGCATCAGCGGCGGATCAACGTGCCGGGCGACATCACCATTTGCGGTTTCGACGACACGCCGCTGGCGAGCGCGATCTGGCCGGCGCTGACGACGATCCGCCAGCCGATCCGCGACATGGCGCGCGAGGCGATCGGCCTGCTGGGCGCCCATTTCAGCAGCCAGGACGATGGCGCCGGCGAAGAGGCGCTGGGCCGGGTGAAGCTGGATTATCAGCTGATCCGGCGCCAGTCGGATGCCGTGCCCTCACGGCATTAAAATTGCCGGAAGGTGACAGCGAAGTTTACAGGAAGCCGACCTGCCTGAGCCAGGCTTCGCACAGGCGCGGCCAGAGCGAGACGGGCTGATCCGGCGTGTCGAGCGCGAAGCCATGGGGGGCGTCGGCGAAGATGTGCAGTTCCGCGCTGCCGCCCGCATCCTGCCAGGCGCGATCCAGGCGATGGGCGTTTTCGACCGGCACTACCGGATCATTGCCGGCATAGACGATGAAGGCCGGCGGCGGGCCGGGCAATAGTTGCGCGTCGGGCTGGAGCGCGTCGTAGAGCGCCTGCTTTTCCGCCGGCGGCAGTGGCGGCTTGTCGGCGACGATGGTGCGGCCTTTGGCATTGGTGGAGATGGGCGCATAGCCGATGACCATGATATCGGGCCGCTGCGGCGCGACATCGCCCCAATCCGCCGGATAATGCGCGGCGAGGCAGGCGGCGAGATGGCCGCCCGAGGAAAGACCGACGACGCCGACGCCATCGGGTGCCAGATCGGAGGAGCGGATCATCCGCATCGCGGCGAGCGCATCGTCGAGCGGCGCGGACGGGCCGGTGCCGGCATGGGGGAAGCGGTGGATGAGGACGAAGGCATGATAGCCGAGCGAGGTCAGCCATTGCGCGACCTGCACCCCTTCGCGTCCGGCCATCAGCGCGACATAGCCGCCGCCGCCCAGGATGAGCATGGCGCGGCCATTGGGCTTGTCGGGCGCATAGCCGAGCAGCACCGGGCGATCGACGGCGGTGACGACCGCCTGTTCGGGCGCGGCATTGGCGTCTTCCAGCGCGAAGGCGCCGCTTGGCGCATCGCGCAGCGGCCAGACCAGATCAGCAGCGAGCATCGGACACTCCCATCGGGCAGCCATGGGTGGGATAGGCTTCGCCATCCAGTTCCACGGCCTCGCGCACGACCTCCAGCCGATCGCCGGCGTCGCGCATTTCGTAGAATTTGGCGATCGCCCGCTTGAACGGGCGGTGTAGGACCAGCATCAGCTTGCCATCGAAGCTGTGGAACAGCATGCCATGGCCGCTGTCCTGCATGATGAGCGGCCCAAGCTGTTCCCACGGGCCGGCGAGCGTGCCGGATGTGGAGCGGGCCTGCGCCTGGACATAGCCGCCCTTCCCCCAGCTCGACCAGAGCATCAGCAGGGTGCCGCTTTTGGTGCGATAGAGTTCGGGGCCGTCGGTGACATAGCCCATGTCCCCTTCGGGCTGTTTCTGGCCGATCACCCAGTCGGCGTCATTGGCGCGGAACAGCAATTGCGGCTTGCCGGCGGGCGAGAGATCGTCCTTCAGCGGTAGCGCCTCCATCGTGCCGACGCCCATCTGCAGCCATTCATGGGCATAGACCATCCAGGGCTTGCCGGCCGGGTCGACATAGAGGCTGCCATCGAGCGTCATGTCATTGGGCGTAGTGACCGGCTCACCCTTGTGGATAAGTTGGTAAGGACCATCGATCCGGTCTGACACCGCCAGCAAGGTGGCGCGGCGATAATTGGGGCGCTTGCCGCTGGCCGGGATTGCCGCCTTGTCATTGTGGAAGGTGGCGAAGAGATAATAGCGCCCCTTCCAGCGATGCACCTCCGGCGCCCAGCCGCCGTCATCGGCCCAGCTGTCCTTCGGCAGGGCGAAGACCAGTTTGGGTGTCTGCCAATGGGCGAGATCGCTGCTGGCATAGGCCATGATGCCGATGTGCGGATCGCCGGTGACGGCCGGGTCATTCTTCGAGAAGAGCCAATAAGTTCGGCTCGCCTGCTCCGCCACGACGAAGGGGTCATGGATGCGCAGATGCGAGGTCAGCAGCGGCGCGTCGGCCGCCGCCACCGGGGCGGCGAGCGTCAGCAGCAGGGCGGCGAGCCAGCGGCGCATCAGCTCGCCAGCCTGTTGCCATAGCCGATGATGAGGGTGGCGAGGATCAGCAGGCCGACCCCGCTCCACACCATGCGGCGGACCGCCGGCGCAGCATCCTTCCACTCGCGGAAGGCAAAGCCCCAGCAGGTGCCGAAGATGATGATCGAGGCCATGTGCAGCGTCCAGCTGGAGAAGCCGAAGCGACCCATCTGGCTTTCACCCATGGTGTAGAAGAAGAACTGGAAATACCAGGCCGTGCCGGCCACCGCGCAGAGCAGGAAATTGGGGAGCAGCTTGGGGCGCTGGCCGCTGGCGTCGGGCGCGCCGGCCCACTGGCCCGCCGACTTGTTCCTGGCGATCAGCCAGCCGCACCAGAGCGCGTTGGTGATGAGGCCGCCGAACATAACGAGGCAGAGGGTGGGCAGGCCGGTCCACAAGGGGCCGGTGCCGGCGGCGGCCGACAGCGCCTTGACCGGTTCACCGGCAGCGAGGCCGAAGGCGAAGCAGGAGGACATGATGCCCGAGAAGATGGCGACGGCGATGCCCTTCTTGAAATCGAACTCGGCGACGACAGCCGCTTTCTGTTCGGTCGATAGCGCCGCATCCTTGCGGGCGCCGGCGCGGGCGACGACGACGATGCCAAGCACGGTGACGGCGAGGCCCAAGAGGACGATCTGGCCGTGCAGGGTGCCGGCAATTTCCGTCATGAAGGTGCCGTCGAAGATCGGCGGGATCAGCGTGCCGAAGACGGTGCAGAGGCCCAGCACCACCGCCATGCCGAGCGAGAGGCCGAGATAGCGCATGGTGAGGCCGTAGGTGAGACCGCCAAAGCCCCAGAGAAAACCGAAGAAGATGCACCAGCCAACGACGGACGAGGGCACCTGGGCCATCACGCCCATCAGGTCATTGGTCTGGACCGAGGCGAAGAACCAGGGCGCGATCACCCAGGAGAAGATGCCGCCGGTCAGCCAGAAAATCTCCCAGTTCCAGCGCTTCACGCCGCGGAAGGGGACATAGAAGCTGGCCGAGGCGAAGCCGCCGAGCCAGTGAAAGAGGACGCCGAGCAGGGGATTGGGGGTCATAGCGCAAGTCCCAGACGATAGAGGCGATTGGCGTTGCCGGCGAACATGGCGCGGCGATCGGCTTCGGGGAAATCCGACACGATGGCGTGATAGGATTCCATGTAACGGTCGATCGGGCCGAACAGCTTGTCGGTCGGCGTGTCGCTGGCGAAGGCGCAACGATCGACGCCGAACATGTCGATCGCCTCATGCACCAGCGGCGCGATGCCCGCCATGGTCCAGTCGCGGCGGATGAAGCCCATGCCCGACAGCTTGACCGCGACATGGGGCAGCGCGGCGAGCGCCTTCATGCCCCGGCGCCAGTCGTTGAGGCCATCCGGATCGGTCAGCACCGGCATGCCCATATGGTTGATGATGACCGGGATGTCGGGATGCCGCTCGATCAGCGGGACGAGGCCGGGCATCTGCCCCGGATAGCATTGCAGGTCGAAGGAGAGACCATGCTTTGCCAGCAGGCCATAGCCCGCCTGCCATTGCGGATCGACGGTGAGGTCGACCGGGCCATAGGTGCGCTGGGGATCGGCATGCCAGTTGACGATATGGCGGATGCCCTTGACGCGGGGATGGGCGGCCTGGGCGGCCAGCAGCGCATCGACATCCGGGTCATTGAGGGCGGCGAAGGCGACGAAACCGGTGGGGAGGCCGTCGACGGCGGCGAGCGTGTCGAGCCACTGGGTCTCGCGCAGCGCGCTTTCCGCCGCCGCGCCGGCATCGACATGGACGGCGCCGATGACGTTCCAACGGGCCAGGTCTTCGCGATATTGGGCGACGCCATAATTGCGGGCGATCGGCTCGACACTGCCATTGGGGCCATCGTCCGAAAAGGGCGGGCTCAGCCAGTCGTAGCGGATATGATTGAGATCCCACAGATGGATATGGGCGTCGACAAAGGGGATCATGCGTCCTCTCCCATGAACAGTTCAGCAGCCTCTTTTCCGTTCGGGCCGAGCGTGGCGAAGGCTTCGACTTCGCTCAGCCTGCCCTTCGACAGGCTCAGGGCGAACGGGGGAGACTGGCGTAAATCGCGGCGCGCCGGGCTCTTGAATGGCCGGTCGCGCCGCGGATAGGCTTGGATCAGAAGGTGGTGCGGCCGCCCGAGGTGTCGAAGGTCGACGCCGTGGTGAAGCTGCATTCCTCGCTGGCCATGAAGCAGACCATGGCGGCCGATTCCTCGACCAGGCCAAGGCGGCCCATCGGGATCTTCGAGCGCATATAGTCGACCTGGCTCTGCGGCAGCTGTTCCAGGATCGGGCTTTCGAAGGTGGCCGGCGTCAGGGCATTGGCGATCACGCCCTTGCCCGCCAGTTCCTTGCCGATGCTCTTGGTGAGACCAATCACGCCCGCCTTGCTGGCCGAATAGGCGCTGGCGTTGGGATTGCCTTCCTTGCCTGCGACCGAGGCGAGGTTGACGATCCGGCCATAGCCGTTTTCGAGCATGAAGGGCACGACTTCGCGGTTGCAGTAGAAGAGGCCGTTCAGGTTGATGTCGATCACTCGCTGCCAGCTGTCGACCGGATAGTCCCACACCGTGGCGGTCGCGCCGGTGATGCCGGCCGAGCAGACGAGGACGTCGATCTTGCCCAGCGCGTCCGCGCTGGCCTTGGCGGCGGCGGCGACGGCGGCCTGATCGGAGACGTCGAGCGCAACCACATGGGTCGCGCCGACTTCATCCTTTGCAGCGGCGAGGGCGTCGGCATTCAGATCCCACAGGACCACCTTGCCGCCTTCTTCGACGATGCGCTTGGCAACCAGCTTGCCCAGGCCCGAGGCGCCACCGGTGACGATGGCGCAGCGACCTTCATAGCGTCCGGAAAAGACGCTCATCCGAGCACCTCGTCACCCAGGTGGCGCCATTCCACGACATTCTGCTTCTGGCTGCCGAGCTTGGCGATGCCCAGTTCCATGACGTCGCCGGCCTTGAGGTAGACGGCTTCGGGCTTCTTGCCCTCACCCACGCCCGGAGGGGTGCCGGTGATCATCAGGTCACCGGGGTAGAGGGTGATATATTCGCTGACATAGGAGATGAGCTGGGCGACGTTGAAGATCATCGTCCTGGTGTTGCCGGTCTGCATCCGATCGCCATTGACGTCGAGATACATGTCAAGATCCTGCGGGTTGCCGATTTCGTCGGCGGTCACCAGCCAGGGGCCGACCGGGCAGAAAGTGTCATGGCCCTTGCCCTTCGACCACTGGGTGCCGCGCTGCTTCTGGTTGAAGCGTTCCGACACGTCGTTGACGAGGACATAGCCCGCGACCTTCGACAGCGCGTCTTCTTCCGACACGAAGCGGCAGGTTTCGCCGATGACGACGCCCAGTTCGACTTCCCAGTCGCCATGGGTCGAACCCTTGGGCAGCATCACTTCATCATTCGGGCCGTTGAGCGACGACAATGCCTTCATGAACATCATAGGCTCGGTCGGGATCGGCAGGTTGGATTCGATCGCATGGTCCTCATAGTTGAGGCCGATGGCGACGATCTTGCCGATACCCTTGACCGGCACGCCATAGCGCGGGTCGCCATCGACGACGGGGAGCGAGTCCACATCGACACCCTTGGCGGCGGCGAGGCTCTCGATCGTCAGGTCGGCGACGACGCCGGAGAGGTCACGGATCTTGCCTTCGGCATCGATCACACCGGGCTTTTCCTGGCCACGCTGGCCGAAACGAACAAATTTCATGGGATCAGTCTTTCTCTGTTCAGGCGATCAGTGGGTATAGGGGCGGTGCATCGCGATGTCGGGGTTCAGGTCGACGCCGAAGCCCGGCTTGTCGAGCGCGGTCACCTTCATGCGGCCATTTTCCGGCACCGGTTCGCCCAGCAGCTGCGGGTGGAACATCGGCACCACTTCCGTCGGCCCCGGATGCATCATCAGGAACTCGGCGAAGGGCGAGTTGTGGCGGGTGATGACGAAATGATAGCTGTAGACCGACGAGCCATGCGGCACGACCATCTTGCCATGGGCGTCGGCCAGCGCGCTGATCTTGAGCAGTTCGGTCACGCCACCGCACCAGCCGACATCGGGCTGGATGATGTCGCAGCAATCCATTTCCATCAGCATGCGGAAGCCCCAGCGGGTCGCTTCATGCTCGCCGGTGGTGACCAGCATGCCCTTGGGCACGTTGCGCTTGAGCTGCTGGTAGCCCCAATAATCATCCGGGCTGATCGCTTCCTCGATCCACTTGAGACCCAGCTCATGCGCGGCGATGGCGAGGCGGGTGGCATAGTCGACGTCGAGCGCCATCCAGCAGTCCCACATCAGCCAGAAATCATCGCCGACCTTGGAGCGCATGTCGGCCAGTTCGGCGATATTCTTCTTCAGGCCCTCGATACCTTCGGCCGGGCCATGGTGCAGCGCCATCTTGCCGCCGATGAAGCCGAATTCCTTCGCCTTGTCCGGGCGCGCGCCGGTGGCGTAGAATTGCAGTTCGTCGCGGACCGCGCCGCCGAGCAGATGATAGACCGGTTCCTGGCGCAGCTTGCCGAGCAGATCCCAGAGCGCGAGGTCGACGCCGGAGATGGCGTTGATGACCAGGCCCTTGCGGCCATAATATTGGGTCGAGAAATACATCTGGTCCCAGATCTTCTCATAGTCGGTCGGCGACCGGCCTTCGAGGAAGCGGGCGAGATGCTTTTCGACGATATAGGCGGCGGGCTCGCCACCGGTCGTCACGGCGAAGCCGACGGTGCCGTCTTCCGCTTCGATCTCCACCACCAAGGTGCCGAGCACATTGATGCCGAAGCTCTGCCGCGACTGGCGATATTCGGGATATTTCGACATCGGCGTCGCGATGTGATCGTCGATCCAGTGGCCTTCGCCCTGGTCATGATAATCGGCACCGCCGCCGCGCACGGTGAAGGCGCGGACATGCTTGATCTTCGGCAACGTCACGATGGGCACGCTGAAACTCCCTTGGGCCAGACCCATCGCAAGGGGATGGGCAATAACACTTCCACCATATGGACAAAATGCGCACAACGTCGGGCAATTGAGGGGAAGAATCGCGTCCGGCCTCTCCTACACCCTTGTTTTTCTCATTTTGTGGGATAGAGTGTTAGTAGATGAGACAAAATACGTCAAACCCGGAATCGGGTCCGCGAGAGGAAAAGTCGAAGACGCAGGGGTCGCAGACCCTTCAGCGCGGGCTGGACCTGCTCGACCAGGTGATCGACGGGCCGGTGAAGCTCGCCGACCTGTCCGAGCGCATGGGCCTGACGCGCTCCACCACCCATCGCCTCGCCAATGCGCTGGTCGAGCGCGGTTTCCTGACCTTCCTGCCGCGCGAGGGCTATCAGCTTGGCCCCAAGCTGCTGCAGCTCGGCTTCCTGGCGCAGAGCCAGGCCGACGTGGTGCAGATTGCCCGCCCCCATCTGGAAGCGCTGGCCGCCGCGAGCGAGGATGTGGTGCATCTGGGCCGGCTGGACGGTGACCAGGCGCTCTATCTGGACAAGATTCCCGGTCGCCGCCGGGTCGAGATTTCGAGCCGGATCGGCGATCGCCATCCGCTGACGTCGACCGGCCTTGGCAAGGCGCTGATGCTGGACGATCCGGAGGCGGGCTGGACCCGGCTGCTGGAAAGCGAGCGGGAGAACGGCACCCATGATGCCGACCCGGCCACATGGCTGGAGCGGATGCGCGGCTATGTCGCGGCCGGGCGCGCGTTCGACCTGGAAGAGAATGAGGACCAGATACGCTGCGTCGCCGCGCCGATCCGCGATGCGTCGGGCGCGATCGTCGCCGCCATCAGCCTGTCGAGCGCCGCCCAATATATGGACGATGAGCGCATGGCATCGCTGAGCGACGAAGTCCGCGCCGCCGCGCAGAAGGTCAGCGCCGATCTGGGCTGGACCCCCGGCGTCAAATCCCCCCGCCGCCCGGTGCGGCGCTAATCCAAGGAAATGCTCGCATGAAGCTGCTTGAAGGCAAGACCGTCCTCGTCACCGGCGCATCGACCGGCATCGGCCGGGCGGCCGCCATCGGCGCCGCCCAGCATGGCGCCGACGTCGTCATCAACTATGCCCATAGCGACGGCCCGGCCGCCAGCTGCGTCGCCGAGATCGAGGCGCTGGGCCAGCGCGCGATCGCGGTGAAGGGCGATGTCGCCGATCCGCAGACCGCGCAGGACTTCGTCGCCAAGGCGGTCGAGGCGTTCGGCAAGGTCGACGTGATGGTCAGCAATGCCGGCATCTGCCCGTTCCACGGCTTCCTCGACATGCCGGTCGACGTGGTGGAGCGCACCTTCAAGGTCAATCTGCACGGCGCCTATTTCATGGTGCAGGCGGCCGCGCAGCAGATGGTGAAGCAGGGCCATGGCGGGTCGATCGTCGCCGTCTCCTCCATCTCCGCGCTGGTCGGCGGCGAATTTCAGACCCACTACACCCCGACCAAGGCCGGCGTGCATTCGCTGATGCAGTCCACGGCGATTGCGCTGGGCAAATATGGCATCCGCTGCAACAGCGTGCTGCCCGGCACCATCCTGACCGAGATCAACAAGGATGACCTGGCCGATGTCGAGAAGCGCGAATATATGGAAAAGCGCACGCCGCTCGGCCGCCTGGGCGCACCCGAAGACCTGGCCGGGCCGATCGTCTTCCTGGCGTCGGACATGGCCGCCTATGTCACCGGCGCGGCGCTGCTGGTCGACGGCGGCATGTATGTGAACCTGCAATAAGATATTGAGCGCCGTCATTCCCGCGAAAGCGGGAATCCATCCCCGGACCTGTGGTCCAGCGGCCATGTTGGGAGATGGATCCCCGCCTCCGCGGGGATGACGGTATTAAGGAATCAGGACATGCCGATGAGGATCGTCACCAAAGCCGCCGCCGCCCTCGCCCTGCTGGCCATGCCCTTGCCGGCGCTGGCGACGCAGCCGGGCGACACGATCCTGATCGCCAGCGATTCGACCGCGGCCAATTACAAGAAGGGCAATTATCCCCAGACCGGCTGGGGCATGATGCTGGGTTGCGGCCTGTCGCCCGAGGTGCGGGTGTCCAACCATGCGATGGGCGGCCGATCGACCCGCACCTTCATCGAGGAAGGGCGCTGGACCAAATTGATGAGCGAGCTGATGCCCGGCGACACGGTGCTGATCCAGTTCGGCCATAATGACGCCTATCGCGCCAAGCCGCAGCGCTGGGCGCCGGCGCAGACCGACTATCGCAACAATCTGCTGCGCTTCATCTGGGACGTGCGCGGCGCGGGCGGCACGCCGGTGCTGGTGACGCCGGTGACGCGGCGCAGCTTTGGCGCCGATGGCAAGGCCAAGGCCGACTTCGCCGAATATTCCGCCGTGATGCGCGAACTGGCGGCGAGCGCCCATGTGCCGATCATCGATCTGGAAGCGCTGTCGCGTGCTTGGGTCGACCGGGCCGGGCCGGACAAGGCGAAGACCTATTTCCTCCATTACAAGGCGGAGGACAAGATGCCCGGCTTCCCCAAGGGGATCGACGACGATACCCATTTCAGCGAACTGGGCGCGCGCAATGTCGCCGATCTGGTCGCCGGCGGCCTCAAGGCGCTGAACCTGCCGATTTCGGCCAAGGTGCTGGCCAGCCGGCCGGCGCTCAATCGGACCACGCCGCTGGGAAGGACCGAATGCCAATGACCATGCTTGACCGTCGCGGCCTGTTGACCGGCGCTGCCGTTGCCGCCGCGCTTGCGCCGATGGGCGAGGCACTGGCGCAGAGCTTTCCGCTGCCCCAGGGGTTCGTCCGCTTTCCGATCTGGCCGGGCAAGGCGCCGGGCGGCGAGCATGTGACGGTGAAGGAAGTGGAGACGCTGCGCCGGCCCGACAGCGGGCCGGACGATGGCGTGTTCGCCCATATCGTCACCCCGACCCTGACCCTGTTGCGCCCGGCAAAGCCCAATGGCGCGGCGATCATGCTGATCCCCGGCGGCGGATACAGCCGGGTGGCGATCGGCCATGAGGGCTATTCGATCGCGCGCCGCTTTGCCGAGGCGGGCTATGTCTGCTTCGTGCTGCTCTATCGCCTGCCCGCCGATGGCTGGGCCGCCGGGGCCGAAGCGCCGCTGCAGGATGCGCAGCGCGCGCTGCGGCTGGTGCGCAGCCTGGCGGCGAAGGAGAAGTTCGACGCCAATCGGGTCGGTGTGATCGGCTTTTCCGCCGGCGGCCACCTGGCCGCCTGGCTGACCAGTCGGGCGCCGGTGGAAAGCTACAAGCCGGTCGACGCCGCCGATCGCGAGCCGATCAAGGCCGCCGTCGCCGCCTATATGTATCCGGTGATCCAGATGGAGGGGCCGTTCGTCCACAAGGGATCGCGCACGCAGTTGCTGGGCGAGAATCCGTCGCCCGAGCGGATGCGCGCCTATTCGCTGGACCAGGATGTGAGCGCGCAAACGCCGCCCGTGTTCCTGGCCCATGCGATCGACGATCCGGCGGTGCCGGTCGACAACAGCATCGCCATGCTGGCGGCGCTGCGGGCGCAGAAGATTCCGACCGAATGCCATTTGTTCGAAAATGGCGGCCATGGCTTCGGCATTACGGCGCAAGCCCAGTCGGCCGCGCCCTGGCCCGACCTGTTCCTGGCCTTTGCCAAGAGGCATGGCGTGTGACCCAGCGCAAAATTGCCCTGTTCGTCACCTGCCTGGTCGACATGATGCGCCCGCGCATCGGCTTTGCCGCGATCCGCGCACTGGAGGCGGCGGGCTGCGACGTGGTCGTGCCCGAGGGCCAGACCTGTTGCGGCCAGCCGGCGCTCAACAGCGGCGACACCGATCATGCGATCGCGCTGGCCAAGCAGACCATCGTCGCGCTGGAACCCTATGAGGCGGTGGTGGTGCCGTCGGGGTCGTGCGGCGGCACGATCCGTTGCCATTATCCAGAGCTGTTCGAGCATGATCCCGCATGGCTGCCGCGCGCGCAGGCAGTGGCGGGCAAGACATGGGAGATCATGGCCTATCTGGACGAGATATGCGGGTGGAAGCCCGAGGGCGTACAGATGGATGCCAAGGCGACCTATCATGACAGCTGTTCGGGCCTGCGCGAACTGGGCGTCAAGGCGCAGCCGCGCCGGTTGCTGAAACCCATCACCGGGCTGGAGCTGACGCCGCTGGCAGGCGAGGAAACCTGTTGCGGCTTTGGCGGCACCTTCTGCGTCAAATATCCGGCCATTTCCAACGCGATCGTCGGTGAGAAGGCGGACGCGATCGAGGCGACCGGTGCCGACCTGCTGCTGGCCGGCGACCTGGGCTGCCTGATGAACATGGCGGGCAAGCTCAATCGGCAGGGCAGCAAGGTCCGCGCCTTCCACGCGATCGAACTGATCGCCGGCATGGGCGATGGCCCGGCGATCGGGGAAGAGGCATGAGCGGCGCACCGGCCGAAGCGACCAGTTTCAAGGACCGCGCCGACGCGGCGCTGGCCGACCGCATCCTGAAGGTTGCGGTCGAGCGGACGGCGGGCACGGCCGAGGCCAAGCGCGCCGTCGCGGTCGACGCCTTTCCCGATTTCCAGGCGGCGCGCACCCGCGCGGCAGCGATCAAGGACCATGTCGTCGCCCATCTGGGCCATTATCTGGAGCAGTTCGAGGCGAACGCGACCGCGGCCGGGGCGAAGGTCCATTGGGCACGCACCGCCGACGAGGCCTGCGACATCGTCATCGCCCTGTGCAAGACGGCCAAGGCCAAGAGCGTCGCCCGGTCCAAGTCGATGCTGGGCGAGGAAATCGGCCTGCCCCATGCGCTGGCCGAGGCCGGGATCGGCCGGGTCGAGACCGACCTTGCCGAACATATCATCCAACTGGCCGACGAGCGGCCCTCACACATCATCTGGCCGGCAATGCACAAGACCCGCGAGCAGGTGTCCGCCCTGTTCAAGGCGAAGCATCGCACCCCGCATGAGGAAGAGACGATCGCCGCCATGGCGGAAAGCGCGCGACGCGAGCTGCGCACGCAGATGCTGGGCGCGGATGTCGGCATTTCCGGCGCCAATTTCCTGATCGCCGATACCGGCGCGATCTGCACCGTCACCAATGAGGGCAATGCCGAGCTGTCGCTCGTCCCGCCGCGCGTCCATATCGTGACCGCCGGGATCGAGAAGATCGTGCCGAGCATGCCCCATGCCGTGCATATGCTGCGGATGCTGGCGCGGTCGGCGACCGGCGCGGCGCTGACCCAATATACGACCTTCTACACCGGCCCCAAGCGCCCCGGCGACCGGGACGGGCCGGAGGAAATGCATATTGTGCTGGTCGACAATGGCCGCACCCAGATGCGCGAGGACGGGCTGGCCGAAATGCTGCGCTGCATCCGCTGTGGCGCCTGCATGAACCATTGCGTGGTGTTCCGCCAGATTGGCGGCCATGCCTATGGCGGCACCTATCCGGGGCCAATGGGCGCGGTGCTGACCCCGGTGCTGGACGGGCTGAAGCAGAGCCGCGACCTGCCCAATGCCTGCACCATGAACGGCAAGTGCCAGGAAGTGTGCCCGGTGCGCATTCCGCTGCCGACGCTGCTGCGCGGCTGGCGCGAGAAGAGCTGGCGCGAGGGGCTGGAGCCGCAATCCTTGCGCGCGGGGCTGGGCCTATGGGCCTGGGTCGCGACCCGGCCACGCCTCTATCGGATGGGCACCGGCCTGGCGGTGCGGGCGATGCGGCTGCTGGGCAGCAAGGGCTGGATCAGCAGGCTGCCGCTGGCGGGCGGCTGGACCCGCTATCGCGACATGCCCAAGCCCGCGGCGCAGACCTTCATGGATCAATATCGCAAGGAAAACGGCCGATGAATGCGCGCGAGGCCATCCTTGGTCGCCTGAAAGATGACAGCAAAGTTGACATAGCGGCGGAGGCTGCGGCGCTGCTCGGCACGCCGGAGCGACCGGCGGTCGATGTCGCCCATGTCGAGGCGGAGTTTCTGGCGCGGCTGGCCCTGCCCAGCGTCAGCGCCAGTCATGACGTTATCGAGACGGTCGAAGAGCTGCCGGCCGCGGTCGCGCGCTATCTGGATGCGCAGGGCGAGGCGCGCGCGCTGTGCCTGCCGCCCGACCCGCGCCTGTCGGGCTGCGACTGGAGCGGCTTTGCCCTGCACCAGGACGCCGCCCCCGATGAGGCGGCGGCGCTTGCGATCGCGCGCAAGGGCATTGCCGAGACTGGGTCGCTGGTGTTCGAGACGAGCCCGCAGGCGCCGATGCTGCCCAATTTCCTGACGCTGCACCATCTGGTGCTGCTGCGCGTGGCCGACATCGCCCCCTGGCTGGAGGAGGCGCCGCTAGCCGGGCCGCAGCCGCGCGCCCATTACTGGATCACCGGCGTGTCAGGGACGACCGATATCGAGGGCACCTATGTGCGCGGCGCCCATGGTCCCCGCTTCCTGCATGTCATCCTGTTGCGCGGCGATTTTCCTCACATGTCGGAACAATAGTCCACATTCCGGGAAAACAGGCTTACATTCGCCGCCTGCGCCGTTATAAGCTTCGCCAAAGTTTAGATGGAGATTCCCGATGTTCGACAAGACCTATTATGCGACCCACCCCGACATGATGGAGTGCGTGTCGAACGAGGAGCTGCGGGATCGCTATCTGATCGGCGGGCTGTTCCGTGACGGCGAATGCGTGCTCAACTATACCCATGCCGAGCGTTTCGTGATCGGCGGCGTGGCGGTGGCCGATGCGCCGGTGAAGCTGCCGGCGCAGACCGAGCCGGCTTCGGCAGCGGGCCATCCCTTCCTGGAGCGGCGCGAGCTGGCGATCGTCAATGTCTCGGGCGTGGAAGGCACCGTGACCGTCGACGGCGAAGTCTTCACCCTGGGCAACAAGGATTGCCTCTATGTGACGATGGGCGCCAAGGATGTGGAGTTCGCCGGCGCCGGCGCGCGCTATTATCTCGCCTCCTGCCCGGCACACAAGGCGTTCACCACCCGCAAGCTCGGCATCGCCGACGCCAATGCGCTGGAACGTGGTTCGCTGGAGGAATCCAACGAGCGCACCATCTTCCAGCTCGTCATCCCCGGCATCTGCGACAGCGCACAGCTGGTCATGGGCCTCACGGTCCTGAAGCCCGGTTCGGTGTGGAACACCATGCCGCCGCACATCCATGAGCGCCGCAGCGAGATTTATTTCTATTTCGAGCTGGATGGCGATGCCGATCGCGTCTTCCACTATATGGGTGAGGGCGATGCGATGCGTCACATCGTCATGGCCAATGAGGAAGCCGTGATCTCGCCGCCCTGGTCGGTCCATATGGGTTCGGGCACCAAATCCTATGCCTTCATCTGGGCGATGGCCGGCGAGAACCAGGACTATACCGACATGAACGTGCTGGATATCTGCCAGCTGGCCTAAAGCCAGAAGGGGGAGAGGCTGTCACGCTCTCTCCCCTCACATGCCCTCCCCTAACCCCTCCCGCAAGCGGGAGGGGGATTTGGAGCTTATATGAGCAACATCTTCGATCTTGGTGGCAAGGTCGCCATCGTCACCGGCGCCAATACCGGCATCGGCCAGGCGATCGCGCTGTCGCTCGCGGCGGCCGGCGCCGATATTGCGGCGGTCGGCCGCACCCCGGCGGAAGAGACCGTAGAGAAGGTCCGGGCGCTCGGCCGCAAGGCAGAGATCGTCTCGGCCGATCTTTCCAGCATCGAACCGGTGCAGCGCGTCGTCGACGAGACGATCGAGAAGCTGGGCGGGCTCGACATCCTCATCAACAATGCCGGCATCATCCGCCGTGCCGACAGCGTCGACTTCACCGAGGAAGACTGGGACGCGGTGATCGACACCAATTTGAAGTCGACCTTCTTCCTGGCCCAGGCGGCCGGGCGGCACATGCTGGCACAAGGCAGCGGCAAGATCGTCAACATCGCCTCGCTGCTGTCGTTCCAGGGCGGCATTCGCGTGCCGAGCTATACTGCGTCCAAGAGCGGCGTTGCCGGCCTCACCAAGCTGCTGGCGAACGAATGGGCGGCCAAGGGCGTCAACGTCAACGCGATCGCGCCGGGCTATATCGCGACCAACAACACCGCCGCGCTGCAGGCCGACGAGACCCGCAACCGCCAGATCCAGGAACGCATCCCGGCCGGCCGCTGGGGCGACGCGAGCGATATCGGCGGCGCGGCCGTGTTCCTGGCCTCGCCGGCGGCCAACTATATCCATGGCCATGTCCTGGCCGTCGATGGCGGCTGGCTGGCCCGCTGATATCCCGTCCTGCGCCTGCCAGCGGGCCGGCGCGGGACAACCTTGATCCAAGAGGAGGGCTCAGCCTCCCGTTTCATCACAGGAGGACGGATGCCCGATATCGACCGGCGTACGGCGCTGACTGCCACGGGCCTTGCCGGCCTGGGCCTCGCCCTTCCCGCTGACGCGCTGGCCCAGACGGCCAACAGCCTGGACGCGCGCAAGCCGGGCCTGCCGCTCAAATCCGGGCATCTCCACATGGGCACCGGCGCTGGGCCGCAGGGGCGGATCGGCATCACCAATCTCTATCTGACCCGCGACGACCGGCCCTGGCTGCCGGTAATGGGCGAATTTCACTTCACCCGCTTCCCGAGCGCCTATTGGGAAGAGGAATTGCTGAAGATGAAGGCGGCCGGCGTCGGCATCATCGCCTCCTATGTTCTCTGGAACCATGTCGAGCTGGCGCCCGGCGCGCTCGACTGGACCGGCGATCGGGATATCGGGCGCTTCGTGCGGCTCTGCCAGAAACATGGCCTGCTCTTCTTCCTGCGCCCCGGCCCCTGGGGCCATGCCGAGGCGCGCTTTGGCGGCATTCCCGACTGGATCGCCGGCAGCACCCGCACGCGCAGCAATGACCCCGCCTATATGGCGCAGGTCGAGCGCTTCTGGCGCGGGCTGCACGATCAACTCAACGGGCTAATGTGGAAGGATGGCGGGCCGATTATCGGCATGCAGGTCGAGAATGAATATAATCTGGGCGGTCCCGGCCAGGGCCGGGAGCATATCGCGGCGCTAAAGGCACTGGCGGTGCGGATCGGCTTCGACGTGCCGCTCTATACCGTGACCGGATGGGACCAGACCGTCTATCCCAAGGGCGAGGTGGTGCCGGTGCATGGCGGCTATCCCGACGAGCCCTGGTCGGCGAAGACGGTCAAGCTGCCGCCCAAAGAAAATTACCTGTTCCGCTTCGACAGCCGGGTGAGCGGCGACCTGGGCGCGCAGACGCGCGGCGGGCGACGCGGCGACGCCGACAGCGACATGGCAGATACGCCCTTCCTGGGCGCGGAATATGGCGGCGGCGTGCCGGTCATGTATCGGCGGCGGCCGCTGTTGCAGCCGGCCGACGTGGCGGCGGCGGTGACGACGCAGGTGGGATCGGGCGTCAATCTGCTGGGCTATTATATGTTCCATGGCGGCGCCAACCCGATGGCGAACGGGCGCATGCTGGAGGAGACGCAGCGGTCGGGCGGCTATAATGACTGCCCGGCGATCGCCTATGATTTCCAGGCGCCGATCGGCCAATATGGCGAGGTCAATCCGGTCAGCGCGGCGCTGCGCCCGCTCCATTATTTCCTGGCCGAATATGGCGAGACGCTGGCGCCGATGACGGTGCATGCGCCGGCCGTTCTGCCGGCCGACAAGGATGACCTCAAGACACTGCGCTGGGCGGTGCGGGCGAAGGGCGACACCGGCTTCCTGTTCGTCAACAATCATGTCCGCCAATATGGCACGGCGGCGCATCCCGGCACGCAGTTCGATGTGACATTGGCCGGCGGCCCGGTTCGCCTGCCGAGCCGGCCGGTGACGATCGCGCCGGGTGACAATTTCTTCTGGCCGATCGGCATGGATCTGGACGGGGTGCGGCTCGACTGGGCGACGGCCCAGCCGGTGACGCGCATCGCCGACAGGGACGGGCCGATCCATGTGATGGCGGCCTGCCTGCCCGGCCCGGTGGAGCTGGCCTTCCCGGCCGGGACGAAGGTCGATGCGCCGGCGCGCAGCGAAGGCGGGCGGGTGATCGTCCAAGTGCCGCCATCCGCGACGCGCCCGGTGCGGGTGACGAGCGCGGACGGGCGAGCGGTGCGGCTGCTGCTGATCGAGCGGGAGGCGGCAAAGCGCATCTGGGTCGGCGAGACCGGTGGCGAGCGGTGCGTGGTGCTGAGCGCGGCGGATGCGCTGTTCGGGCCGGACGGGCTGGAACTGCGCCAGCGCGGCGAGGCGCGTTTCGCCTGGCAGATATTGCCCGGCAAGGCGGCGATGATGACGGCGAAGGCGACAGCTATCGCGCCCCTGCCCTTCAACCAAACGCGCGAGGCCGGCACGGCGCCGCCGATCGAGATTGGCGGGCCGGCCAAGGCGGCGATGCAGCCTTTGCCCGAGGCGCACAAGGCGGCGGCGGCCTTTAGCTTCACCATTCCGAAGGATGTGTTGGCGAAGGGCGGCGACGCCTTTCTGGAGATCGACTGGCGCGGCGATATCGGCCGGCTGTTCGATGGCCCCGACATGCTGGACGATGCCTATTGGGACGGGCGGGTCTGGCGGATCGGCCTCAAGCGCTTTGCCGCGCGGCTGGGACGGCCCTGGACGCTGACGGTGATGCCGCTGCGCGCCGATGCACCCATCTATCTGGACGATGCCGCGCGGGCCAAGCTGCCGGCGGGGGCGCAGGTCGCCACGCTGGAGGTGCTGCGCATCGTCCCGGAATATCGCATGGAGGTGAAGGCATGACCCGGTTCACGCGTCGCGGCACATTCGGCCTCGCCACCCTGCCCTTGCTGGCCCGGCCGGCGCTGGCCGCAGCGGGGAAGAATGGCGCGCGGCCCGGCCCCTATCTGATCGGCGCCGATGTGAGCTGGGTGCCCGAGGATGAGGCGGCCGGTGCGCGCTATTTCGTCGGGGGCAAGCAGAAAGACCCGATCCTGATCCTGCGCGATGCCGGGTTCAACGCGATCCGGCTGCGCATCTTCGTCGATCCGGCCAAGGGCTATTCCAGGCGGGAGCCGGACAAGGGCTGGGCCGGCCTGGCCCAGACGGTGAAGCTGGGCAAGCGGGTGCGCGATGCCGGCATGGGGCTGGTGCTGAGTTTCCATTATAGCGACACCTGGGCCGATCCGGAGCATCAGGCGGTGCCGGCGGCCTGGGCGGGATATGACCTGCCGGCGCTGGCCAAGGCGGTCGAGGCGCATACCCATGACACGCTGGTGGCGATGCGGGCGGGCGGCGCGCCGGTCGACATGGCGGTGATCGGCAACGAAACGACCTTCGGCATGTTGTGGCCTTATGGCCGGGTGAAGCTGTCGACATCGACCGGCAATCCGGTGACCGACGCCAATCATGCCAAAGTCGGCGAGGTTGGCGGGTTCGACGGCTTTGCCGCGCTGCTGCGCGCGGGGATCGCCGGCGCGCGCCGGGCCGAGCCGGGGGTCGCGATCCAGGTGCATAATCATCTGGGCCGGCACTGGCCGATCGTGCGCGAATGGACCGATGCGCTGATCGCGCGGCAGGTGGATTTCGATGTGGTCGGCTTTTCCTGCTACCAGCAGCGGGCGCAGGGCGACTGGGCCACGACCTTCAGCGAATATGTGAAGCGCTATCCCGACAAGGGGCTGCTGGTCGCCGAATATTCAAGCCGCAAGCGCTATATCAACGATCTGGTCCATGCCCTGCCCGGCAAGCATGGCTGGGGCACGTTCATCTGGGAGCCGATCCGGCACCAGGAGGCGATTTTCGACCAGGACGGGCATAATGCCGGCGAAGGCGCCAAGCCCGATCTGATCAGCCAGGGGCTGAATGGGGCGGAAGCGCCGGGCGGGCTGGCATCGCAGCAGCCGGCCGTGCCGAAACCCGAACCGACCGGGCCGATGGGCCATGGCGGCGACTATGTCGCCAACAAGCTGCTCGACCTCTACCCGCAAATGGCCAAGGATTATCGCTGATGAGACGGCGCGACTTCACATTGGGGCTGGGCGCATTGGCGCTGGCGGGGTGCGCCACCCGGTCGGCGGCGCGCGCCGATGACCTGCTGGTCTTTGCCTATTTCACCACCGGCAAGGGCGAGGCCGACGGCCTCAAACTGGCGGTGAGCGAGGATGGCTTTGCCTTTCGCGCGCTGGTGGGCGGGCGCAGCATGCTGGTGCCGCAGGTGGGCGAGAAGAAGCTGATGCGCGACCCCTATCTGTTCGCGGACAAGGGCGTCTATCATCTGCTGTGGACCACCGCCTGGGAAGGGGTGACGATCGGCCATGCGACCAGCCGCGATCTGGTCCATTGGTCGCCGCAGCGCGCCATCCCGGTCATGCAGGACGTGCCGGGCACCCGCAATTGCTGGGCGCCCGAGGCGGTGCGCGATCCGGCGACCGGGCGCCACATCCTGTTCTGGTCGAGCACGGTGGAGGGCCGTTTCACCGAGACGGCGGGAACGTCGGAATCGGGCTACAACCACCGCCTCTGGTCGGTCAGCACCAGTGATTTCGAGACGTTCAGCGCGCCCGCGCCGCTTTATGACCCCGGCTTCAGCGTGATCGACGGGACGTTCGCGCAGACGCCAGGTGGCGGCCTATACCTGATCGTCAAGGACGAGACGGTGCAGCCGCCGCACAAATGGCTGCAGGTGGCGAAGGCGGACAGCCCGACCGGGCCGTTCGGCCCCCTGTCACCGCCCTTCTCGCCCGGCTGGGTCGAAGGGCCGATGAGCGCGCAGGTCGGCGATGCGCTGCTCTGCTATTATGACGTCTACAAGGAGGGCCGCTGGGGCGCGGCGATGACCCGCGACATGGTGACGTGGACCGACGTCAGCGCGCGCCTGACCATGCCGGCCGGCGCGCGCCACGGATCATTGCTGCGCGTTCCCCGTGCCCTGGTTGCCGACATCGTCTGAGGTCCAGCCGCCGCCCAGCGCCAGGAAGATGGCGATCTGGTCCTGCACCAGCTGGACGCGGGCGGCCGCGGCCGAGGATTCGGCGCTGGCAAGGCTGCGCTGGGTATCGAGCAGGTCGAGGAAATCGCTGCGGCCGAAGCGGAACAGCTTGTTCGCCTGCCCCGCCGAGACATTGGCGCTGTCGCGGGCCCGATCGAGCGCGGCGGCCTTTTCCGCATCGCGGCGATAGGTTTCGAGCGCGGTTTCGGTCTGGCGCAGCGCTTCCAGCACGCTGCCGTCGAAGCTGGCAAGATCGGCCTGCACCTGGGCATCGGCCTGAGCAATCCGAGCGCGGACCACCGGGCGGTTGGGGAAGGTCCAGCTGATGAGCGGGCCGAGGCTGAAGCCGAAGGCGGAGCCGGAGCCGAAATCCTTGAGCGGGCCGGACAGGCCGACCGAGCCGCCGATGCTGACCTGCGGATAGAGATCGGCCATGGCGACGCCCAAAGTCGCGGTGTCGGACGCGATCATGCGTTCGGCCTGGCGGATGTCGGGGCGGCGACGGATCAGCGCGGTGCCATCGCCCACCGGCAGCGGCGCGCCAAGCGACGGCAGAGTGGCGCAGCTTTCCACATCCCTGGGATAATCGGCCGGCGGACGGCCGAGCAGGGTGGCGAGCAGATAGAGGCCGCTCTGGCGCTGGGCTTCATAGACCGGCAGCGTCGCCTCGCTCTGGTCCACTGCCGCCTGGGCGCGGCTGACGTCGAAGGCGGTGCCGCGACCGCCCTTGAACAGGCGCTGGGTGGCGTTGAGCGTATCGCGCTGGAGCGAGACGACCCGGCGATTGACGCCGAGCGCATAATTGGCGGCGCAGACCTGGGCATAGGCCTTGGCCGTGGCGGCGGCGACGCTGACGCGGACATAGTCGCGCGCGGCGGTCACCGCCTCGACATTGGCGCCGCTCGATTCGATCGCGCGGCGGATGCGACCATTGAGGTCGAGCGGATAGGAGGCGCTGAGGCCGAAATCATAGCTGACCGAGCCGGGCAGATGCTGGGTCACGCCCGAAGGCCGCGCCAGCGTTTCGCCGCCGCTGATCGTGGTGCTGATCTGGCGCCCCGCCTCGGTCTCGCGCAGCACGGCCTGCGCCGCGGTCAGATTGGCATCGGCGACGCGCAGGTCGGTATTGGCGGTCAGTGCCTCGGCGATCAGCGCGTCGAGCCGGGGATCGTTATAAAGTTTCCACCAATGATCGGGCAGGTCGGCATTGCTGAAGCCCGCACCCTGGGCCGACTGGAAATTACCCTGCGCGCCCGGCGCGGTCGCGGCCGAATGTTCGGGCGGATGATAGTCCGGTCCGGCGGTGGCGCAGGCGCTGAGGGCCAGGGCCACCAAGGATGTGGCGATACCCTTACGCATGGCGGCAGCTTCCCGGTTTGGCATCCTTCTTCGCCGGTTCGACCGTCACCGTGGCGGTGCGGCCCGAGATCAGCGTGATATTGGCCGGGACATTGGTGAGCTTCACCCGGACCGGGATGCGCTGGGCGAGGCGGACCCAGGAGAAGGTCGGCTCGACCGTGGGCAGGAGATTGCCGGAATCGCTGCGGGTCGAGTCATTGATGCCATAGGCGATGCTTTCGACCTTGCCGTGCAGATCCTGCTTCTCGCCCATCAGGCGGACGGTGACCGGCGCGCCGATGCAGACCAAAGGCAGCTTGGTTTCCTCGAAATAGCCCTCCACCCGCAGGCTGTCGCTGTCGATCAGCGCCATCGCCTGGGTGCCGGCGCCGAGATAGTCGCCGGGATGCAGATCGAGATTGGTGACGACGCCGTTGACGGAGGCGCGGACCTGGGTGCGCTTGAGGTTCAAGGCGGCGGCGTCGCGCGCGCTGCGTGCCTCGGCCAGCGCGGCCTGCGCCGTGGCGACGCGGGCGACATTCTGTTCATGGCTTTCCTTGGCGACGAGATCGCCCAGCGCCAGATCGCGGGTCGCCTCCCGCCGGGCCTGGCCGAGCGTGGCCTGGGCGCTGGATATCTGCGCTTCCGCCTGTTCCAGCGCCAGCGCATAGCGCGGCGTGTCGATGACGAAGAGCAGGTCGCCTGCCTTCACCTGCTGATTATCGCGCACCGCGACCGAGGTGACGAGGCCACCGATATCGGGGGTCACGCGCACCACGTCGGCGCGGACACGGCCGTCGCGGGTCCAGGGGCTGCGCTCATAATGGTTCCACATCCACACCGCGACGATGACGGCGAAGATGACGATGATGATGGTGGCGGCGCTGCGGATCAGCGTCCCGGTCAGGCGGTTCATAGGCGGATTCCCAGCATCGGAACGAGAATGGACAGGCCCCCGAGCGTCAGCACGAACAGGCTGAGGTCGACGAGTGCCCGATAGGCAAGAAAGCGATAGAGGCCGAACGCCGCGATCAGGCGGGTAAGGCCATAGGTGAGGATCAGCGCTGCCAGCGCCAGCGCCAGCAGCGTGGGGAAGAAGACCCCGTCGATGGACAATTCGCCGGTCATGCGGGAACTCCGGTCATAGGGGGCATGCGATAGCCGGCGCTGTCGGCGAAGAGATTACGCCGCAGGCTGACCAGCGCCAGGATCGCATCACGGCGGACCGAGGGCGCGGGATTGGCGGCAAGGTCGCCGATGGCGCTGTCGATGTCATCGAGCAGGGCGGGATCGGCCGCAGCCGGCGCATCGGGATCGAGCCGGCGATAATGGTCGGCCACGCCGCCCAGCACCCGGCCGAGCGGGGCGCCTTCCTCGAAGGGGAGATCGACGCGGAGCTGGCGAAGCTCGCCGATGGCGACACCGGTGCGCAGGTCGCGCAGTGCGTCATAGAGCGGCTTGCCGCTGTCGGTGCGGATGGCGGCGAGGCGTGGGGCGAGCAGCGCGATGCGATCGAGCATGCGGTTGATCCAGCCGCGCACATCGGGCTGGGTCATGAGGTTGGCGCGAGTGGCGATATCCGCCCAGCCGGCGCGCACGGTGCGGCGCACGGCGCGCTCCACCCCGGCCGATTGCAGCAGGCCGGCCATGATGATGGCGAACCAGATGCCGACAAGCTGTGCCACCGAGCCGTTCACATAGGAGGCGAAGGCGCTGACATAGGCACTGGAGAGCAGCACCGGACTGCCCAGGCCGAGCAGCGTCGGCAGCGCAATGCCCATCCAGCGCGGCGAGGCCATCATCGCGCCCAACACCAGCAGCGGCGGCGCATAGGCCAGGGCGAGCATGGCGAAGCCGTCGAGCCGGGGCATGATGGCATAGCCATAGAGGGCGCCGAGGAAGGTGGCGATGATCGTGCCGATCATGAAACCCTTGAGCGGGGCGAGCGGATTGTCCGACGCGGAGAAGAGGGCAAGGAAGACGCCGGCCAGCATCACCGCGCTGCCGCCGTCATGCCAGCCGCTGCCGATCCACAAGGCACAGCCGATCGTCACCGTCATGAAGGCGGCGAAGGCGCCGCGCGCGGCCCCGGCATAGTCGCGGTGCAATTCGCGGTTGCGGCGTCCCTCCAGCAGTTCGGCGACGCGCGGCGTCACCGGGCTGCGGCTGTGGGTCAGCATCTGGTCGAACAGGTCGCGGCAGTCGCGATGGACCGCGATCAGCGTGCCGAGGCGGGAATAGAGGCTGAGCCGCATCATGCCGGCCCAGTCCATATGGCTGTCGGCTGTCGGTTCCAGCGCGGCGCAGCGGTCGATCAGCGCCTGGGCGCCGGCAGCGCGGGTCGCACTGTCGGTGCCGGGATGATCGAGCCAGTCGCGCGCATCGGCGATCAGCTGTTCGACCTGGGCCGGGACGATGCCGCCATTGGCCTGTTTCAGCATGGCCAGCCGATCCTCCACCGCGGCGCCCAGCGGCAGCAGCAGCGAGAGCTGGTCCTGCATCGCGCGCACGGTGCGGACGCGCGGCGCGAGGCGGCTGATGTCGAAGGGCAGATGGATCGACATCTGGTGCAGTTCGGTGACGTCCTGCGCCAGGCGGCGGCGTTCGGCATCAAGGCCGGGCACCGGATCGGTCGCGATCGCATCGCGCGACCAGCGTTCGGCATCGCGCAGCATGGCTTCGACACGGGCGAAGAGGTTGCCGGTGATCGAGCCGGGCAGGACGACGCCATGGACGATGCTGCCGCAGGCGATACCGATCCAGATTTCCTGCACGCGCAGGGTGGCGACGGTGAAGATGGTCTGGGGCGAGTCGACGTCGGGGAAGACGATCAGGCAGGCGCTGTAGCCGGCCAGCACGAACATGTAGGAGCGCGGCGTGCGATCGAGCAGCGAGACGAACACGCAGAGCGCCAGCCAGGCGGCCATGGCAAGGGTCAGGAGTTCGGGCGAATTGACCAAGGGCGGGACGATCGCGACCGAGAAGGCAGCGCCGACGATGGTGCCGATGGCGCGGAAGATCGCCTTGGAAATCACCGCGCCGGCGAGCGGCTGGGCGACGATATAGGAGGTGAGAAAGGCCCAATAGGGGCGTTCCAGGCCAATGCTGAGCGCCACATAAAGGGCCAACATCGCCGCCAGGAAACATTTGACGGAGAATAGCGCAGCGGGAACGCCGAGGCGCTCGCTCCAGGCTGACAAAGCGGCCTTTTTCATGACTGGCCCCGGCGCTCCCCGATACGGCGTCGCAGCAGTTCTAACAGATTGACGGCGGTCTCGATATCCGCCTCTGGCACACCATCGAGCAGGTCATTGCGCATGTTGCTGAGCCGCGTTTCGATGCGGCCGACAAGGTCGCGACCGGAGGTGGTGAGCGACAGGCAGTTGGACCGGCGATCCTCGGGATTGGGGGTGCGCTCGATCAGGGCGGCGGCCTGTAGATGGTCGAGGGTGCGAACCAGCGAAGGCTGGGTGATGCCCAGCACGTCGGCCAGTTCGATCTGGCGCACGTCGGCGCCCAGCCGGTCGAGATAGAGAAGGCACCAGCCGGCGGAATTGGAGACGCCGAATTCGGCCAGGGTGGAATCGGCAAGCTGGCGCCAGAGGCGCGCGATCTGCGGCATATTATGCGCCAAGGCGCGCTGAAGTTCGGTCCGATTCACGAACGCTTAGATAGCTAACTAATTTTATAGTGCAACGGGTCGGCCATGAATTTTTGGTAATGTCGGTTGCGGCCCGGCGTGAACCGGGCCGCAGCCGATCGGGATTATGCGCGACGCGTGCCGGTGAAGGGCGCGGCACCGAAGGCGCCGAGCTGCATCGTGCCGGTCAGGCTTTCGCCGGTGATTTCGGCTTCGCATTCCAGCGTCATCGGCATGGGGATGGTCATTTCCATCTTCCAGGTCAGCTTGTTGCCGGCAACCACGCCATCCTTGACGTCGAGCGAGCCCATCATGCCGGCAAAGGTGCCGTTGAAGCGATCGCCCGTGCTGATCACGGTGAACACGCCGGTCTGTTCGCCCAGCGGGGTCTTAGCCACGCAATCATAGGCACCATCCACTGCAGCCATCTCTCTTCTCCTTTACGTTAGCGTCAATCAGCCAATGTGCCCATTTCCACCGGCAGACCGACCGCGTCAAGCTGGGGCTTCACCAATTTCGCATCGCCGACCACGACCCAGATCAGCCGATCGGGGTTGATCGCCTCGCGCGCGGCCTGATCCATCTGCGCCGCGGTGATGGCGCGATAGGTCGCCGGCAGGGTGGCATAATAGTCGTCGGGCCGGCCGAGGAGATTGTTGCGCATCATCGCCGAGAGCAGGTCGGACGAGGTTTCGAAGCTGCCGGGCAGCGACAGGATCTGGCCGTTGATGGTCTGGTCGCGCTCCGCCTGGGTCGTGCCCTTGCTGGTCAGGAAATCCTTGATGTCCTGGCGCGCGGCGATGATCGATTCGCCAGTCTTGTCGGTCTGGACCGGGGCATAGACCAGCAGCGGGATGGTTTCCTTGACGCCGGGCATGCCAGTGCCCGCGCCATAGGCCCAGCCCTTCGCTTCGCGCAGGTCCATGGTCAGGCGCGAGGTGGTGCTGCCGCCCAGCACCTCGTTCGCGGTGATGAGGGTGACCGGATTGTCGGTGCCCGCCTTGTTGGTGAGCTGGCCGGCGAGGATCATCGACTGCGGGCTTTGCGGCTTGTCGATGAGGACGATGCGCGACGGGCGCATCATGCGGTCCATGCGGAACAGCTTGGCGCCCTTGGCAATGGCCGGCGCCTTCCAGTCGCCGAAGCGCTTTTCGAGCAGCGGCAGCAATTCGGCCAGCGTCGTGTCGCCGGTGGCGAAGATGGTCGCATTGTCCGGGCGCATCCATGTGTCATGGAAGGCGACCAGATCGGCGCGCGTCACCGCTTTCACCCCGCTTTCGGTGCCCGAACCGGTGAAGGGAATACCATAGGGATGGGCCTGGCCATAGAGCATCGGCGGCAGCATGCGCTGGGCGATGGCCATGGGCTGGGTCTTTTCCGCGGCGATGCGGGTCAGCATCTGGCTGCGCAACCGCTCCACTTCCTTGGGATCGAAGGCGGGGTTGCGAATGATGTCGGCGAGCAGGCCGAGCGAGGCGTCGAGATTGGGCTTGAGCGCATAGAGGCCGACATTGGTGGCATCCATGCTGTTGGCCGCGCTGATGCCGGCGCCGAGCCGTTCCTGCTCCTCTGAAATCTGTACCGAGTTGCGGCTGGTGGTGCCTTCGTCGAGCAGGGCGGTGGTGAGCGCGGCGGTGCCGAGCTTCTGCCGGTTGTCGGCGGCATTGCCCGCGTCGAAGGCGACCGAGACCTTGACCACCGGCACGGTGGCGCGGCGCGAGAAGACGACCGACATGCCGTTCGACAGCTTCGCGCGCTCGACCGGCGGGAAGACCAGATCCTTGACCGGCTCGATCGGCGGCTCGGCAACCTTGGTCGGCGGCGGCGGCGTGCCGGCCTTTGGCGCCGGGCCATTGGGATCGCGGAAATGGGCGGGATGCATGGTGGCGCTGCCCGTCGGCGTATTGCCGGCGAGCGCATTATCCTCGGCCGAGCGTTCGCCCGGCGACACGGTCAGGCGGAAGACCGGACGGCCCAGCCATTTGCGCGCGGCGGCCGAGACGCTGGCGGGCGTCGCGGCGGCATAGATGGCGAGATCCTTCTTATATTTGCCCGGATCGTCGGAATAGACCGCGCCTTCGGCCAGGGTCACCGCCTTGCCGGAGAAGCCGCCGACCTTTTCAAGGCCGCCGATCGTGCCGGAGAGCTGCTGGGTCGCGGCGCGCAGCACCTCGTCCGCGCTGGGGCCCTTGGCGAGATAGTCGGCGAGCAGCGCGTCGAGCCGCTTGCCCACGGCGACCGGATCCTGGCCCGGCTTCACGTCGACGGTGATTTCGACCATCGACAGCTTCTCGAACGGCTGGATGCTGGCCTTGACCGCAACCGCCACCTTCTCGTCGCGGACCAGGATATTGTCGAGGCGCGAGGAGCCGAGGCCACCGAACACCGAGAGGGCAAGGTCAAGCTGCTGCAGGTCGGGCGAATTGACGCCGGGGACGATCCAGTTGCGGTAGAGGCGGGTGGCAGCGACATTGTCGTGCATCACCTTTTCCACATCCTTGTCGAGCGTCGGCACGGTCGCGTCGACATCCTGCGGCGCCGGGCCGGAGGCGATGTTGCCGAACCATTTTTCGACCTTCGCCTTGGCGGTCGGCACGTCGATGTCGCCGGCCAGCACCAGGGTGGCGTTGTTGGGGCCGTAGTGAGTCTTGAACCAGCTCTGGACGTCGGCGAGGCTGGCCGCGTTCAGATCCGCCATCGAGCCGATGGTCGAGTGGCGATAGGGATGGCCTTCGGGCAGCATGCCGGCAAGCTGGGCATATTCGACCAGGCCATAGGGCTCATTCTCGCCCATGCGCTTTTCATTCTGGACGACGCCGCGCTGGGCATCGAGCTTGGTCTGGGTCACGGCGCCGAGCAGATGGCCCATGCGGTCGGATTCCAGAAACAGCGCGCGATCGAGCGCGCCGGTCGGCACCGTTTCGAAATAATTGGTGCGGTCGAACCAAGTCGTGCCGTTCCAGTCGGTCGCGCCGATATCTTCCAGACGGCCGAAGAAGGGACCGTCGGCATTTTCCGAGCCGTAGAACATCAGATGTTCGAACAGATGGGCAAAGCCAGTCTTGCCGGCAGGCTCGAAGCGCGAGCCGACATGATACCAGACCGACACGGCGACGATCGGCGCCTTGCGATCGGTATGGACGATGACCCGCAGACCGTTGGGCAGGCGAAATTCCTGATAGGGGATGTCCACCGCCGAAACGAGGCTGGAGAGCGGCGCGGGCGCGGCGGCGGCAGCGGCCGGGGCGGCCTGCGCGGCGGAGCCAAGCGGCGCGAACGCAAGCGCGGACAGGCCGAGCATCAGGGGAAGCCGGCGGGACATGCGGGTAAGGATCATGAAGACCTCTAGGACAGGAGGGCAGTCGATACGGCCGGGACGGACCCCGCCGCGATGGCGCGCAGCATAGCGGGGCGTGATAGCGGCGCAATACGCATGATATCGACAAGCGGAGGCTGGACAGCGACGGGGCGCAGCGGCAAGTCTGCACGCCATCATCCATAGAGACGGAAAGTCCCCGATCCCATGAAACGCCTGGCCCTGCTGGCCGCCACCGCCGCCCTTGTGCTGCCCGCCACCCTGCCCGCTCAAACAGCAACGCCGGCCGCAGCCGATGCGCCGACCTTCTCGGCCGCAGCGGTGCGCGCCCATGTCGAATTTCTGGCCGACGACCTGCTGAAAGGGCGCGACACCGGCAGCGAAGGCCATGAAATCGCCGCCCGCTATGTCGCCAGCCAGTTCGATGGCCTCGGCCTCAAGCCCGCCGGCGACAATGGAAGCTGGCTGCAGCGCATCGGTTTCCAGAAGACCGAGCGCGCCAGGACGCCGGGCACGCTGACCGTCACCGGTCCGGCCGGCAGCAAAAGCTTCACCCATGCCGGCGACGTGCTGATCGGCATGAACGCGGCCGAGCCCAAGCTGGACGTGTCGGCGCCGCTGGTGTTCGTGGGCTATGGCCTGGAAAATGCGCGGCTTGGCCTCAACGACTATGCCGGGCTGGACGTGAAGGGGAAGATCGTCGTCACCCTGCGCGGCTATCCCAAGGGGCTGCCGAGCGAGGAAGGCGCGCATCTGTCCGCCACCAAGGGCAAGATCGCCGAGGCGCATGGCGCGATCGGCATGCTGTCCATCGGCACCCTCCAGTCGATGAAGGCCCGCCCCTGGAACCGCATGGTCCAGTTCGCCGATGAGCCCGACTTCACCTGGGTCTCGCCCGAGGGCGTGCCGTTCGACGCCGCCCCCGGCATCCGGGTCGGCGCCAGCCTGGACGATGCCGCGGCGCAGGCGGTGTTCGCCGGCGCGCCGACCAGCATCGCCGCGATCCGCAAGCAAGCCGACAAGGCCGGCGGCAAGCCCAAGGGCTTTGCGCTCAAGTCGACTGCCCAGATCCAGGTCGAAAGCGTCAGCGAGCGGGTGACCAGCCCCAATGTCGTCGCCATCCTGCCCGGCAGCGACCCCAAGCTGAAAGACGAATATGTCGTCCTGTCGGCGCATCTCGACCATATCGGCATCAGTCCGGAAAAGCCCGGCGACAAGCCGGACACCGACCGCATCAACAATGGCGCGCTGGACAATGGCGCCGGCATCGCGACCATGCTGGAAGTGGCGCGTGCCATGGCACAGTCGCCCAACAAGCCGCGCCGGTCGATCGTCTTCCTGGCCTCCACCGGCGAGGAGAAGGGGTTGCTGGGCGCGGACTATTATGCCCGCCATCCCACCGTGCCGGGCAAGCAGATCGTCGGCAATGTCGACCTGGACATGCCGCTGCTGCTCTATCCCTTCACCGATGTGATCGCGTTCGGCGCCGACCATTCGACCTTGGGGCCGATCGTCGCCAAGGCGGTTGCGCCGATGGGGATCAAGCTGGCCGCCGATCCGATGCCGCAGGAAACCATTTTCGTGCGGTCGGACCATTATATGTTCGTGAAGCAGGGCGTGCCCGCCGTCTTCCTGGCGACCGGCTATGCCAATGGCGGCGAGAAGGCCTGGGGCGAATTTCTGAGCGGCGCCTATCACCATCCCGGCGACGACATGAGCCAGAAGATCGACTGGGACGCGGGCGCCCGTTTTGCCGAGGCGAATTATCGCATTGCACGGGTTATGACCGATAGCGACACCCCGCCGCAATGGTACAAGGCGGACTTCTTCGGCGACCTGTTCGCACCGGACGCGGCCAAGGCGCCCAAGCAGTAAGTAAAATAGGCAAGGGGCGCGGATTTTTTGCCCGCGCCCCTTGTGTGTCATTTTTGCAACATTACATCGCCAGCAATGCCTTGAAGGGGATGCTAATGAACCTCGAAAAATTCACCGACCGCGCCAAGGGTTTCCTCCAGTCGGCGCAGACCGTTGCGATCCGCATGAACCATCAGCGGATCAGCCCCGAACATCTGTTGAAGGCGCTGCTGGAAGATGAGCAGGGCATGGCGTCCGGCCTGATCAAGGCGGCGGGCGGCGATGCCGCGACCGCTCTGCGCGAGACCGATGCCGCGCTGGCCAAGGTGCCGGCCGTATCGGGCAGCGGCGCGCAGCAGACGCCGGGCCTCGACAATGATGCCGTGCGCGTGCTCGATAGCGCCGAGCAGGTGGCGCAGAAGGCGGGCGACAGTTTCGTCACCGTCGAACGGCTGCTGCTGGCGCTGACGCTGGCGACGACCACGACGGCGGGCAAGGCGTTGGCGACCGCCGGCGTGCGCGCCGAGGCGCTGAACGGCGCGATCAACCAGCTGCGCGGCGGCCGCACCGCCGACACCGCGGGCGCGGAAGACCGTTATGATGCGCTCAAGAAATTCGCACGCGACCTGACCGAGGCGGCCAAGGCCGGCAAGCTCGATCCGGTGATCGGCCGCGACGAGGAAATCCGCCGCACCATCCAGATCCTGGCGCGCCGGACCAAGAACAACCCGGTGCTAATCGGCGAGCCGGGCGTCGGCAAGACCGCGATCGCGGAAGGGCTGGCGCTGCGCATCGCCCATGGCGACGTGCCCGATACGCTCAAGGACCGCACGCTGATGGCGCTCGACATGGGCAGCCTGATCGCGGGCGCCAAATATCGCGGCGAGTTCGAGGAGCGCCTCAAGGGCGTGCTCGACGAGGTGAAGGGCGCGGACGGGCATATCATCCTGTTCATCGACGAGATGCACACGCTGATCGGTGCGGGCAAATCCGAAGGCGCGATGGATGCCGGCAACCTGCTGAAGCCGGCGCTGGCGCGGGGCGAGCTGCATTGCATCGGCGCGACCACGCTCGACGAATATCGCAAATATGTCGAGAAGGACCCGGCCCTCCAGCGGCGGTTCCAGCCGGTGTTCGTCGGCGAGCCGACGGTCGAGGACACGATCTCGATCCTGCGCGGCATCAAGGACAAATATGAGGCGCATCATGGCGTGCGCATCGCCGATGGCGCGATCGTGGCGGCGGCGACCCTGTCCAACCGCTATATCACCGACCGCTTCCTGCCCGACAAGGCGATCGACCTGATGGACGAGGCCGCGAGCCGCATCCGCATGGAGGTGGAGAGCAAGCCCGAGGAAATCGAGAATTTCGACCGCCGGATCATGCAGCTGCAGATCGAGCGGGAGGCGCTGAAGAAGGAAAGCGACCAGGCGTCGAAGGACCGGCTGGCCAATCTGGAGACCGACCTTGCCAATCTGGAGCAGCAGTCGGCCGAGCTGACGACGCGCTGGCAGGCAGAGAAGGACAAGATCGCGAACGAGGCCAAGCTGAAGGAACAGCTCGACGCGGCACGGCTCCAGTTGGAGCAGGCGCAGCGCGGCGGCGACTATGGCAAGGCCGGCGAGTTGCAATATGGCACCATCCCGCAGCTGGAAAAGCAGCTGGCCGAAGCCCAGGGCGCGTCCAAGGGCGCGATGCTGCGCGAGGAGGTGACGGCCGAGGATATTGCCAGCGTCGTGTCGCGCTGGACCGGCATTCCGGTCGACCGGATGATGGAAGGCGAGCGCGAGAAGCTGCTGGCGATGGAAGCCGAACTGGGCAAGCGGGTGATCGGCCAGGCCGATGCCGTGCGCGCGGTGGCGACCGCCGTGCGCCGCAGCCGGGCGGGTCTGCAGGATCCGAACCGGCCGCTGGGCAGCTTCTTGTTCCTGGGGCCCACGGGCGTCGGCAAGACCGAGCTGACCAAGGCGCTGGCCGGATTCCTGTTCGACGACGAAAGCGCGATGGTGCGCATCGACATGAGCGAGTTCATGGAGAAGCACTCGGTCGCCCGGCTGATCGGCGCGCCTCCGGGCTATGTCGGTTATGAGGAAGGCGGCGTGCTGACCGAGGCGGTGCGGCGCCGGCCCTATCAGGTCGTGCTGTTCGACGAGGTCGAGAAGGCGCATGGCGACGTGTTCAATGTGCTGCTGCAGGTGCTGGACGATGGCCACCTGACCGATGGCCAGGGCCGCACCGTCGACTTCACCAACACGATCATCGTGCTGACGTCGAACCTGGGCAGCCAATATATCGCCGCCCAGCCCGACGACGAGCCGGTCGAGAAGGTCGAGGACCAGGTGATGGAAATGGTGCGCAGCCATTTCCGCCCCGAATTCCTCAACCGGCTGGACGAGATCATCCTGTTCCACCGTTTGGGGGCCGGCCATATGGCGCCGATCGTCGATATCCAGGTGGCGCGGGTGCAGAAGCTGCTGAAGGACCGCAAGGTGGTGCTGAACCTGACCGACGGCGCGCGCGCCTGGCTGGGCCGGGTCGGCTATGATCCGGTCTATGGCGCGCGGCCATTGAAGCGGGCGGTACAGCGCTATCTGCAGGATCCGCTGGCCGACCTGATCCTGCGCGGCGCGGTGCCGGACGGATCGACCGTGACGGTGGAAGATGGCGACGGCGCACTGAAGCTCAGCGTCGCATGACGACAAAGGTGGCGGATTTCGCGCTGGCCGATGGCATCGACATCGACCAGCTGCGATCCGACTATCAGCGCGACGGGCATGTCCGCATCGGTCCCTTCCTGACCGATGCGGCGGCCCGCGCGCTGGCAGCGCATCTGGATGCGCGCGAGGATTGGCGGATCGTCCTCAATTCGGACGAGAAACTGTTCGAGATCGATCGCCCGACGGCGCAATCGATGACGTCGCAGCAATGGGGCGCCCTGAACCAGGCGGTGCATGAGGCGGCACGCCATGGCTTCCAGTTCCGCTATGGCAGCATTCGCGTACCCGACGAAGAGCAGGCGCGCCGGCAGTCGCCGCATCTGCTCGATGCCTTTGTCCGCTTCATGGCGGGGCCGGAGGTGCGGGCGCTGGTCCGGGCGATCACCGGCAGCGAGGCGATCGGCTTCGCCGACGGGCAGGCGACCCGCTATGTCAGCGGCGATTTCCTGACCGGCCATGATGATGGGGTCGCGGGCAAGAACCGGCACGCCGCCTATGTCTTTGGCCTGACCGAGGGATGGCGGACCGAATGGGGCGGCTTGCTGATGTTCCATGGTGCCGATGGCGGCTTTTCCGGCCGGGCTCCGGCCTTCAACAGGCTCGACCTGTTCCGCGTGCCGCAATTGCACAGCGTCAGCTATGTCGCGCCTTCCGCTGGCGCAGCCCGGACGTCGGTGACCGGCTGGTTCCGGTCGGCGATGGGGTGAAGACGGCGACGGCGCACGGAGACCCAGTGTCGGCTAAGTCAGGCGCGCCGCGCGCCAGTTGGTCCTGAAAGGAGGGCGGCCCCGCAAGGGAGGGCCGCCCTTTTATATTATCTGGCTTAGAAGCTTGCCTTCGCGCCGATGCGGAAGGAGCGACCCAGGATCGCCGACTCGCCAACCACCGGGTTGTAGAGATAGGCGCCATAGGTGGTCGCATCGATCGGCGGCTTGTTGTTGAAGACGTTCATGACGTTGGCATAAAGCTCGAACTGGTCATTGACCTTGATCGTGCCCGTCATGTCGACGCTGATGAACGACTTTACGCGGCAGCCCTGATAGGCGTCGCCATTATAGTTGGTCGGCACCAGGCTGCAGTCGCCAGCGGTGCCGCCCTGATCCTCGGCCGAATAATTATAGCCATCGGTATAATAAGCGGTGGCGCTGATCGAACCCCGGCCGAAGTCCAGCGTATTCTGCCAGCTGCCACGCCATTGCTGCGTGCCCGAACCGGCCGTCAGGTTGAAGTTGCCGAGCGTGTCGACATAATGTTCAACCGTCCCGTCGGGATATTCGGTGTTCAGCTTGATGACATAGGTCGCATCGATCGAGGTCGAGAAGGTGATGTTGTCGCTCAGGCGGAACTTGCCCATCGCGTTGAAATCGATACCCGACGTCTTGATCGTGTTGGCGTTGATGAAGCTGCCCTGCACGAAGGCGATGCGGCGCTGCGAACCGGTATGTTCCTGATCGACTTCGTCCGGGATCACCGTCACGCCATCATAGGAGGTTTCCCCGGTGGCGTAATAGTTGGCGATCGCGTTCGAGAAGTTCACCGAGGTGATCGCGCCGGTCTTCTTGATATTATAATAGTCGACGCTGAACGACACATTGTTGAGCGGCTGGAAGGTCGCACCAAGCGTGATGTTGCGCGACTTTTCCGCCTTCAGGTTCGGGTTGCCCACCGTCGTCTGACCGATCGAATAGTTGGTCAGATAGGTGTTGGGACCGGTGCCGACCGAGTTCAGATGCTGGTCGATGAATTCCTGCGGCATCGAACCGATCGACTGGGTGACATAGCCGGTGGTCGGCAGGGCGCCCATTTCCGCGAAGCTGGGGATGCGGAAGCCCTTCGAGAAGGTGCCCCGGAACATCAGTTCGCGGATCGGCTTGAACTTCGCGCCGAACTTGGGCGAGAAATTGTCCTGGCCGGTCGAATAATGGTCGTAGCGACCCGCCGCCGTCAGTTCGAGCTGCTCGACGATCGGTGCGCTCAGTTCGAAATAGGCGGATTCGACATCGCGATGGCCCTTGGCGCCGAAGGCGTTCAGGCGGAAATAGCGCTCAGTCTGACCATCATAGTCGGGGTTGCCGCTGGGATTGTTGAGCGATTCATAACGCGCGGCGACGCCGACTGCGACCTGCAGCGGGCCACCCGGCAGGTCGAACACTTCCTTCGAAATGCTGGCCTGGCCCTGATAGAGCTGGGTCTTGCTGTGGTTGATCTGGGTCGGGGTCAGATAGTCGAGCGTCTCCTGCGAGGTCGCCGACGGGTTCATGAAATTATACGAACCGTCCGCGATCACATCGAGCAGATGCTGGATATAGACATAGCCCTTGGCCGTGGTCTTCAGCTTCGAGACCATGGCGGTGCCATCGACCTGATAATGCCAGTCGTTGCCGAAATCGCCCTTGATACCGGCGGCAGCGCGGAAGACCTGGCTGACCGATTCATTATATTCGGTGCTGGTCGGCAGGCGGCCGATGATGGCGGCTTCCTGACCCTGGGCGGCATAGGGGTTGTTCGGGTTCAGCGTGCCGTTGCTGGCATCGCAGCTGGCGGTGCCGCGGGCGCAGACATAGACCGGCAGGCGCAGCAGCCCCGCACCGGTCGAAGTCGAATAGGCCGAATAGTCGATGCCGGCCGGCGCATTGGCGCGGATGATCGAGGCAAGGCCGGTATAGGAGGACTTGCTGTTCTCATAGTTGAGTTCGAGATAGGCTTCGCCGCTGTCGCCGACGATCTTGGTGAAGCGGCCCGAAATGCCCCAGCGCTGCTGTTCCGGCAGAACCTGTCCATAATCATGGGTAATGTCCTGCTGGCAGACGGTATGCGGCGCGGTTGCGTTGTCCGCGTATTCCTGATCGGTGAGCGTATAAGGGGTCAGGTTGCGACAGCCAGCAGCGGCGTTCAACAATTCATAACGGCCGGTGCCAGCACCGGTGGCAGCATCGAACGGACGGACCATGAAGACATTGGTCGCAGTTGCGTTGTTCATGCCGGTATAGCCGATGCTGGGATCGACGCCATTGGCAATATTGTTGGGACCGCAGACGCCGTCATGGCAGATGCCGGACTGGTCGTCGCTGTTATAGGGATAGCCCAGGTCCTTGTTATAGACCGCTTGGCTCTTGAGATAATGGGCGCTGACATAGGCGTTGAAGCCCTGTTCGGCGAGGTCGCCATAGCCATAGGTGGCCGACAGGCGCTGGTTGGCGCCATAGCCCTTTTCAGCGACGCCCGCTTCGGCCTGAAGGTGCAGGCCCTTCACTTCGCGCTTGGTGATGATGTTGACCACGCCGGCAACCGCGTCGGCACCATAGGTGGCGGACGCGCCGTCCTTCACCACTTCGACCCGATCGACGATGGCGTCGGGGATGGTGTTGAGATCGACGAAGTTGCGCGTGCCGTCATCGGCCAGCGGATAATAAGCGGCGCGCAGGCCGTCGAACAGCACCAGCGTCGAGGAGGTCGACAGGCCGCGCAGCGAGACCGCCGACGCACCACCGGCAAAGGCGCCATTGGCCGAGAAGCCGTTGGTCAGTGCCGGGCCGTTATTGGCCGACAGATTCTGGATGCCCTGCTGGACCGTGGTGATGCCGCGGATCGCCAGATCTTCCGACGACACGGTGGTGATCGGCGAAATGGTTTCCTTGTCAATGCGGCGCAGCAGCGAGCCGGTCACGACGATCGCGTCGTTGGCGCCGTCATCGGCCTGGGGCGCATTATCCTGAGCATGGAGGGGCGCCTGGAACAGCGCGGTGGCGAGAATGACGGGCGCGACTCCGGCCCGCAAGAATGCGGCAATCGATGCGTTCTTCAAATTTCCAGTCCCTTATCTGGAGCGGCAGATTTGTCTGCCTGCTGTGACCAGTGCGACCCTGCGGAACCACAAGGCGGGGCATGGGTGCGCCCCATGGAACCGGCTGTAAACCCGGTTGCGTTACGAAACGTTACGATTTTTACAAATGTGCAACATTGCAGCAACACCATTACGGTGTTGAAACTAAATGAAATTCTGTGGAATGCCGAGGTGCGAGCGCTCCAAAACCCCCAGATTATCGGTATTTTTGTGCAACTGAATAGATGGTGCCGCGCTGAGCTGCAGAGATACCGCATCATTATATGACAAGGCTTGGCTTGAAAATTTTGGCCGCATGGAACCGGCGATGAAAAGGCCCAAAAGCCACCGCAGACCATCGCAAATGCCTGGCGCTCATGATAAAGGGAGCGCCCGCACCAAGCGACCGCTCCCGTAAATCAGATATCATTACCCCTATCGCCCCGCAGGGCTGACAGGCAGACTCAGCCGTTTGGATTCATACCGGCACGGCTACGCATGATCAGGTCGTCGGCATCACGACTCTGCTGCTCGCTAATCGCCCGCCATTCCGCATTGGTCTTGCAGATGCGTTCCTTCCTTACGAGCGAACCCGTTACCGGAAAGCTGCGACAGCGCGTTGCATTGGGATCATTGCGGTCGAGCTTGGGCTTGTCTTCAGCGAGGGCTGGATAGGCCATCGCAAACAGGCCCGTCATGACCAAGGTTTTGACGATACGCATCTTATATCTCCCAGACGACAAGGCGATCCGGCGCGGTGGCCGTCGCATCCCTTGCCTCAAACCCCGGCCCCCAGAGCGTCCTGCGCTCTGCTGGCATCAGCTGTCGCATAGAATTGCTTCAAGAGCTGCTGCTCGGCAAGTGACAAATGCGGATTCCACACGTCGAAGATCAGGACTACGCGCAAATGATCGCTGTCATTCCAGGCTTCATGCTCGATCGTGTCATCGAACGCGAAAGCCTGTCCTTCCTGCCAGGCGCGGGTTTCACCGCCGACGCGGAAGAAACAGCCCGGTGGGACGATGAGCGGCAGGTGGATGATTGCGCGCGTATTGGTGACGCCGGTATGGGCCGGAATGCGGCTGTGAGGCTTGAGCAGCGAGAAAAAGGCGGATGGTGCCCGGCCGGGAATATCGGCCCGCGGCAGCGCTTCGAGCGCAGCGACCGTCTGGGGACAGGCGGCGCAAACGGCTTCGTTGCGCACGCCATATTCCCACAGAAAGGCTGCACCCCAGTCGAGCGAGCCATCCAGCGCCGTCCACTTATTTTCCGGCGTGCCCGGATCCTGCCGCACATAGGGGCGCACATTACCGCCCTGCTTGTCGATCAGGCCCAGAAACTCCTCGCGTATGGCGTCGGTCTTCGCCTCCAGCTGCGCCATCCAGGAAAAATGGTCCCGATCGAAATATTCATCGGCCGGCAGGAAAGGATAATGCAGGCCCGAACACTGGTTCTGGTACAGCGGGCGCCCCCCGAATTCCTTGTCGAGGCAAGCCTTGAAACGACGCTGGCTCCGCATGTCGGCATCCACCAGCAGCGGTGCGACATCCTGTTCCACCATGTTCGCAAGGCGGGCCTGATGATCGGTCAGAAAGCGTCGCGCCTCGGCCAGGGTCTCGACAAGTTGCGCCGGCAGATCCCGCATGCCCATGGACAGAGCCAACACCTTGCTCCAGCTGTCGGCCGAAGACTGGGCCTCCCCCAGACGCTGCTGCAATTGGGCCAGGCGCAGCTGGGCCATGAAGTTGCGTTGGTCGATGTCGATCGCCCGCTGCAGGGCGCTCCGTTCCCCCTCTGCATCGCCCAGTCCGCGCTGCGCCGCGGCGACATTCATCCACAAGGCCGGTTCGCCCGCATCGCTGGCGGTGGCTCCCAGAAAATGATCGCGAGCGGCATGAAAATCGCGCTGTTCCAGCGCCATCATGCCCAGCATGTTGAGCGCCTGTGGCTCGCCGGGCTGAAGCGTTAGAAGCTGGGCAAGCGCAGCCTGCGCATCGCCATGGCGTCCGGTGCGACGGGCTTCCGCCGCCTGCTGCAAAAATCGTCCGATCTGCTGGTTCATCCCGTCCTGCTATCATATGGCGCGGTCGAGGCAAGCCGCTGGCCTGCAGCCTTGTGTGCCCCTGCCCGTCATGCGAAGGCTGCGACCGATGACCGCTTCCTCCACCCAGCCTCTGAACAGCCTGATGGCCGACGCCCAGTGGCTGGCCCACCGTTATGATCCGGGGCAGGACGCCTTCCATTTTCTACAGCTACCGCGCGCGCGCCATGGCGAAATACCGTTCCTGACCGACGAGTATGTCGGGCAGGCCGTCGAGCCGATCGTGCTACGGCGCGAGGATGCAATCGCCGCAGCACCAGCCCCCGCCCCGCTGCATTTCATCTTCCATTCGGCCTATTGCTGTTCCACCCTGCTCGCCGCCGCCTTCGATCGGCCCGGCATCGCCATGGGCCTCAAGGAACCGGTGCTGCTGAACGACATTGTCGGCTGGCGCCATCGCGGCGCCAAGGGGCCGGAAGCAGCGCGCGCGCTGGACCATGGACTGCGACTGCTGGCACGCCCCTTTTCGGCCGGCGAAGCGGTGGTGATCAAGCCATCCAACCTGATCAACCCGCTGATTCCCGGAATCATGGCGATGTGGCCGACCGCCCGCGCGCTGTTCCTCCACGCGCCCCTCGATGCCTATCTGGCGTCCATCGCGCGCAAGGGCATGTGGGGCCGACTATGGGTGCGCGACCTGTTCGGCAAGTTGCTGCGCGAAGGCGTGGTCAATCTGGGCGTCGCACCATCGGACTATCTGGGGCTGACCGATATCCAGATCGCAGCGCTGGGATGGCTAACACAACAATCCCAGTTCCAGACGCTGACCAAGCAATTGGGCGAACGCGTCCTGACCCTGAACAGTGAAACATTGATCGCGCATCCGGCCGATAGCCTGGCCGCGCTGGCACGGCATTTCGATATCGCGTTGAGCCGCGCGGATATTGCCGACATCGTTTCAGGACCGATATTCGGCCGCGATTCCAAGACCGGCGCCGACTTCGCCCAGGGCCAGCGCGTGCGCGCCGCGCAGGATGGCAAGGCGCTGCATGCCGAGGAGGTCGAGAAGGTCGGCGAATGGGCCAGCCTGATCGCCCGCAACAATGGCATCGTCATGGACCTGCCTCGCCCGCTGCTGGGCTGAGACGCCTATCCCGGCCGCAGGCCGGAGCAGACCATCAGATAATCGACGGAAAAACGCCTGCTGGGCGCAGCGGCGCTATCGCGCATGTCGGGTTCAGGCGCCGAAGACCGCATGAAAAAAGGGCCGGCTTTGCAGCCGGCCCCTCTTTTTCATTCGACGTTGCGCTTCGATTAGAAGCGGAACTTGGCGGCGATCGCGTAGCGACGGCCCAGCGCGTCGTAGGTCGACGGATAGACGTTACCGCTGTTGTAGCTGGTCGAACCGATCGTGTTACCCACAACCTTCGGCTTGTTGTCGAAGAGGTTCTGGGCCGTCAGGGTGATGGTGATTTCATCCGAGACGTGGAAACGGCCGGTCAGGTCGAAATAATGTTCGGCCTTGATCTTCCGGAATTCCGGATCAACCATGCAGCCATCTTCGTCCGTGGTGGTCGGATTGCTGCAACCGGCAACTTCGGCAGCGGCAAGATCGTCCGCCAGCTGCTTCGGCTCATACTTCACGCTGTCGATATAGCGCCACAGCAGCGAGATATCGAACTTTTCGAAGCTGAGAGTCGAACGCTGCGAGAACTGCCATTCCGGCTGGATCGAAGCGCAGTTGACCGAGTAGAAACCGACGCATTCGCGGTTGTACGAGGCCGAGGTCGCCTGGAACTTGTTGCTGTTGGTCCAGGTACCCAGCAGGCTGAGCGCCAGCTTAGCAAAGCCGATGTCAGTCTGGTAGTTCAGCGTGAAGTCCACGCCGTCGGTGCTGAGCTTGCCCAGGTTCGAAGTCACCAGCGACAGGCCCGGCGTGGTCAGCGATTCGCCGAACAGTTCGCCGGTCAGCGGGTTACGACGGATCGAGGTACAAGCCGGATCGGTCGCGCTGGAGGCGGTGATGTTGTCGAAGCAAGCCGAGACAGCATCGCCCGGGGTCGGCGAGGTGATGGCGTCCTTAATCTTGATGTTGAAATAGTCGACCGTCGCCGAGAAGCCACGCAGGCCCGACGGCTGGAAGACAGCACCGATGGTCCAGCTGTTGGACTTTTCGGGCTTCAGATCAAGATTGCCACCGCCGGTGTAGTTGACCTGGCCGGCGGGATCGTTGGTGATCGCACCGATGGTCGAGGCGGGCGCGCCCTGAGCGATACAGACCGCAGCGAGGTTCGCGTCGAGAAGCGGCGCGTTGCCCGAGCAGGGGTCGGTGCCCAGGTTGGTGAGCGCAGTGCTGACCGGAGCGAACAGTTCCGCGATGTTGGGCGCACGCACGGCGTGGGCATAGTTACCGCGGATCTTGAAGCCTTCAACCGGAGTCCAGCTACCGCCAGCCTTCCAGGTGGTGGTCTTGTAGGACGGGCTGCTGGGCGCATCGACGCTGTAGCTGGAATAGCGGATGCCGGTTTCCAGGGTCAGATCCTGGAAGAAGGGCTTGTCCTGAACCAGCGGCACGATGAGTTCGCCGAATGCTTCATAGACGTCATAGCCGCCCGAGATGTTCGGAGCCGCACCACCGGCGCCGCCCAGATCACCCGACTGCGAGAGCAGATCCGATTCCTGCGAAGCGGCATATTTGCGATATTCGCCACCGATGGCGAAAGCCACCGCGTCGCTGGCGAACGGAACCGCCCAGCCGAAGTCGCCGCTAATGGTCGCATTGGCCTGGGCCAGCGAGGTCTTGGTCACGACCTGGCTGTTGGCGTTCAGGAACGCGTTCATTTCCGGCGTGATCGAGCCATCGGGACCGAAGGCGTTGAGCGGGACGCAACCGTTCGACGTGTCAAGGCAGTCGGTGGTGCTGGTCGCCTGCAGCGCCTGACGGACACGCGAGGTCAGCCAGTAGCCCTTCTGGGTCTGGGTCTGTTCGCTTTCACCATAGGCACCCGAAACGTCCCAGCTGATCGTGTCGGTGATGCCGCCACGGAAGCCGAGCTTATAGTCGAAGAAGGTGGTGGTGAATTCCGAGATACGCGGCCCCAGTTCGGTAGCACGACGCGACATGGCGGTCGTGACTTCGCGATAGTTGGGATCGTTCGGATCGGTCGCGACAGCGGCCGCGTCACATTCAGCCTGGGTGTAGAGCGGCGTATAGACGCCGGCAGCGATCTCCGCCGGGGTCGCGATGTTGCGCTGACAGAAGGCGTTGCGCTGAGCAGCCGTCATATAAGGGTTGCTGAGCGGAATATCGACGGCGGCGCCGAAGATGCCCGACGGCGCGATGATGGTCTTGACGGTGTTCTTCGAGAAGATGCCGCGGGTATAGGCTTCTACCGCATCGCTGATCTCATAACGCGCAGCGCCGAACATGTTGAAACGTTCGAACGGCGTCTGGAAGACGTTGTACGGGTTGAAGTTGAACGCATCAAACGCAGTGGTCGGACGGAAGGCCGAACCATCAGCAGTCACCTGGCGCGTACCGTTGCCGCCAGCAGTGCCCGAGGGGTTGGTGCCGGTGAAGCGCGACGGGGTCGCCGTACCCGAACCGCCGATGGCACCGCTGTAGGAATCGACGTTGAAGACCGAGAAGCTGCGATCGCCCTGATAGACCGGATCCGACTGCTGATAGCCGATCGAGAAGACCGCGTTACCCTTGCCGTCGTCGAAGTTCGCACCCATGGTGACGTCGGCGCGGAAATAATTACCGTCGCCCTGTTCCGTCAGCTGGTTCGAAATCGTGCCTTCCAAACCGGAGAAATCCGACTTGGTGATGAAGTTCACCACGCCCGAGATGGCATCGGCACCGTAGGTGGTCGACGCACCGCCGGTCAGCGTCTCGACGCGTTCGATCAGCGCAACCGGAATGTTGTTAAGGTCGAAGCGGCCGTTCAGTTCGGCCGGAACCAGACGGTCGCCATCGAGCAGGACGATGTTGCGGTTCGAACCCAGGCCACGAAGATCGACGAACGAGGCGCCGCCGTTGCCGTTGTTCACCGCCGAGCCGATGCTGGGAACGATGCCCGGAATTTCACGCAGAATATCTTCTGCGGTGTTGTTCTGCTTCAGTTCGATCTGGTCCGCCGAGGTCGCGGTGACCGGGGTCGAGCGTTCCAGATTCGGGTTCTTGATGAGCGAGCCGGTAACGACGATGGTGTCGGTGGCTTCGGCTTCGGCGCCCTGGGGCGCGTCCTGCGCGAATGCGGCAGTCGCGATCAGCGACGCACCGAGAATCGCCGGAGCGGCGCTGGCACGCAGCAGTGCCCTCTTCGAAAATGTCTTCACGTTTCCAGTCCCTTGCTCTGGAGTTGGGCAGTCACCTGCCTTCATGTGCACCTACAAGGGGATATGGTGCCCGACAGCGATCCCCCCGTATGGATTGCGGGAACCTGCGCGGTGGGAAAGCTGCTGTAAAGCGCGGGAAATGGCCCTTTGCCGCTTTTGAACAGCCCTGTATCAAAAATGCAACAAGACGAAACATGTGGAATTTTACGGTCGCAAAGCAAGATAATTTCACACATGCAATATAAGGCGACGCAATGCTGCAGCAGCGAGCGATACGCTGTCAGTTTGTGACGCAAGATCGAATATCATGAGAGCGCCGCACTCTATTGACGATGGAATCGCGGAGTGCATGGTGGCGCCCATTGGCTGCAGATCGACGGAGAATCAAGCATATGAAGGCCCCTCATGCGATGATCATGGCCCTGCCTCTATGCCTGGTCGCGACCGGCACAAGTGCAGCAGAGCGCCAGCAGCCACGCGCGGAAATTTTCACGGACCTCCTGAAATGTCGTGAAATTTCCGACGATAAGGGACGTCTTGCCTGCTATGATCGCCAGGTTGGCGCGATGGATAGTGCTGCCCAGCGCGACGAGGTGGTGGTGCTGGACAAGACGGAACTCAACAAGACCCGCCGGACGCTATTCGGCTTTTCTTTCCCCAAATTGCCTTTCCTCAACGATGGCGATGAAGATGAGAAAAACGCAACTCCGCAATCTGATGCGATGACCCAGATCGAGGCGACGATCGCTTCGGCGAAAAGCATCGGCAACGGCAAATGGCTGATCACGCTGGAAGACGGCGCGGAATGGATGACCACCGAGGCGGTTACCTATCGCGACCCCAAGCCCGGTATGACGATCGAGATCAAGCGCGCCAGCATGGGCGGCTTCATGGCGAAGATCGCCGGTCGTCCGGTACGGGTGAAGCGCGTCGGCTGATCCCTATCGCGGTTGCGGCATCGGCCCGGCGAGCAGCAGCGGGTCGATGCGCGCGTCGTTCCATTTCATGCCCCAGTGAAGATGGGGTCCGGTGGCGCGGCCTGTGGCACCGATCGCGCCGATGCGTTGCCCCTGTGCCACATGGTCGCCGGGCTTCACGTCGATCCGCGACAGATGCAGGAAGGCGCTGTTGAGGCCATGGCCGTGGTCGATCATCAGCAGATTGCCCTCCAGCGTGAAGGGGTGATCGGCGGCCAGGATCACCACCCCGTCCGCCGGCGCCACTACCGGCTCGCCGGTCGCGCCGGCGACATCGACGCCGCCATGATAGGCGCCCGGCTGCCCCTGATAGATGCGCTGAGACCCGAACAGGCCGGAAATCCGGCCGAGGCGCGGCCAGATGAAAGTCTGGCGCCAGCCCTGTGCGTCCGTCACCTTGTCGCGGGCGGCAGCGATCTGTTCCAGTTCGGGCTTGCGCAAGGCCAGGAAGGCCTCGCTGCTTTTCGTCGGGCGCAGCGGCGCATTGATCCGTTCCAGCCGCCATTCGCGCGGGGCGACGGTAAGGGTTCGGTCGATAACCCGGCCATCCGAGAGGCGCGCGCTGAGCTTCGCCGGTGGCGGCGCGTCGCGATCGAAGGCGATCAGGAAGCGGCCATCGGCATCGACCGGAACCAGCTGGTCGCCGAAATGCAGCGCGACCGTGCCGGCCGGCGCCGTGCCGACCAGCGTGCCCCCCTGGATCGCCGGGCCGGACAGGATGAAATCGGGTCCAGCCACACTCGTCGGCGCCGCGCGCAGCATCGCCGGGGCAAGCGGCAGCGCGGTGAGGGCCAGCAAAGCGGCGAGCCGGCGGGTCATCCGGCGGCGCGTGCCTTCAGTTCCGCCTCGACCGACAAAGCGGCGCTGGCATAGGGTTCCTGCCGGGCGATCGACCAGTAGCGCAGATCCTCCAGCGGGATGCGCTGGCCGGACACGGCGCACAGCACATGGTCGCCGGCCTGCAGCACGCGAAAGCTGTAAGGCATATAATGCAGCCGGGCCGGGCGGTCGCGGTTGGACATCAACATGAATCAGGCCTTTCTGCGGCGCATCAGGAGAAGAGATCCTGCTGGCCGCCTTCGACGGTGTCGCGCGGCTTGCGCGCGGGACGGGATGGGGCGGATATAGCGGGCGCGGGCGCGGCCTCAAGGGGCGCGGCGGTGTCGATCGCGGCGGCCACGGCGCCATCGGCGAAGTGCAGGCTGACCTGGCCCACGGCCTGCGCATCGGTGACCGAGCGGACCAGCCGATCGCCCGCCATCACCCGAGCAAAGCCGCGCTGCAACGGCAGATCGGGATTGACCGAGGTGAAGAGGCGCGAGAGGCGATCGAAGGCGGTGGCGCGATCGCGATAGACGCGGGTCAGATAGTCGGGGCGCAGCCGCAACCGGTCGACCCGCTCGGCCGCGCGGCTGACATATTGGCGCAGCAAGGCCGGGCGCAGCGCGCCACTGACCTGGCCCAGATGGGCGCGGGCATCGGCCAGACGGTGGCGCAGGCCGCTGTTGAGACCGTCGGACAGAAGATCGAGCCGCTGCCGCTGCGGCGCGAGCAGCGTGTCGGGCGTCGGCATCAGCCGCGCCTGCATCTCCAGCCGTTCGCGCGCCTGCATCGCCCCGCGCCGCACCGCCCGGCCCGAGCGCAGGCCCATCTCACCCAGCATCGCCAGCAGTTCGGCGCGGACCGGCACCGCCATTTCGGCGGCAGCGGTCGGTGTGGGCGCACGCATATCGGCGGCATAATCGCACAAGGTCGTGTCGGTTTCATGCCCGACCGCCGAAATGGTCGGGATCGAGCATTCGGCGACCGCGCGGACGACGATTTCCTCGTTGAAGCTCCACAGATCCTCGATCGAGCCGCCGCCGCGCGCGACGATGACGAGATCGGGCCGGGGCAGCGGGCCGCTGCCGTCCATGGCGGAAAAGCCGCGCACGGCGCGGGCAATCTGTTCGGCGGCGCCCTGCCCCTGGACCAGCACCGGCCAGAGCAGCACCTGGGTCGGGCAGCGATCCGCCAGGCGGTGGAGAATGTCGCGGATCACCGCGCCGGTGGGCGAGGTGACGACGCCGATGGTGCGCGGCAGGAAGGGCAGGCGGCGCTTGCGATCGCGGTTGAACAGCCCTTCGGCCGCAAGCTTCGCCTTGAGCTTTTCGAGCAGCGCCATCAGCGCGCCCTCGCCCGCCAGTTCCATCCGGTCGATCACGATCTGATATTTGGACCGACCGGGATAGGTGGTGAGCTTGCCGGTGGCGATCACCTCCACCCCGTCCTGTGGCTGGAAGGCGAGCCGCTGCGCCCCGCCCTTCCACATCACCCCGTCGAGCACGGCATTGTCGTCCTTCAGCGCCAGATAGAGATGGCCCGAGGCCGCGCGCTTGAAGCCGGAAATCTCGCCGCGCAGGCGAACATGGCCGAAGCGATCCTCCACCGTGCGCTTGAGCAGACCCGACAATTCGCTGACACTGAGCGGCGGCGCGTTGTCCCCCGCCCTTTCCTCGGCTAACAGGCGGCCCGAACTGTCATAGGCATCAAATTCCGGGGACATGGCCGAGATGAACATCCTTCTGCTTGGCGGCGGCGGCCGCGAACATGCGCTGGCGTGGAAGCTGGCACAATCGCCACGCCTCTCGACGCTCTATGCGGCGCCTGGCAACCCCGGCATAGCCCAGCATGCCACGCTGGTCGACCTCGACGCGACCGATCATCGCGCGGTGCTGGATTTCTGCACCCGCCATTCGATCGCGCTGGTGGTGATCGGGCCGGAAGCGCCGCTGGTCGACGGCCTGGCCGACAATCTGCGCACCATGGGCGTCGCCGTGTTCGGCCCCGACAAGAAGCCGGCGCAGCTGGAAGGGTCCAAGGGCTTCACCAAGGATCTGTGCCAGCGCGCCAACATCCCGACCGCCGGCTACATCCGTGTCACCAGCAAGGATGGCGCGATCGCCGCGCTCGACGATTTCACCCTGCCGGTGGTGATCAAGGCCGATGGCCTGGCAGCGGGCAAGGGCGTGATCATCGCCGAAACGCGGCAGGAAGCGCTCGACGCGCTCGACACCATGTTCTCCGGCGCGTTCGGCAAGGCCGGCGAGGAAGTGGTGCTGGAAGAGTTCATGACCGGCGAGGAAGCCAGCTTCTTTGCCCTGACCGACGGCAGCGCGATCCTGCCCTTCGGTTCGGCCCAGGACCACAAGCGCGTCGGCGACGGCGACACCGGCCCCAATACCGGCGGCATGGGCGCCTACAGCCCGGCCCGCGTGCTGACGCCCGAACTGGAAGCACAGGTGATCGAGCGGATCATCAAGCCGACGGTCGAGACGCTGGCGGCCGAGGGCATGCCCTATTCCGGCGTGCTCTATGCCGGGCTGATGCTGACCGAGGAAGGCCCCAAGCTGATCGAATATAATGCCCGGTTCGGCGACCCCGAATGCCAGGTGCTGATGATGCGCTTCGACGGCGATCTGGTCGAGCTGCTGCTGGCGGTGGCCGAAGGCAGGCTGGCCGAGCAGGGGCCGGTCGCGCTGGCCGATCGCACCGCGCTGACCATCGTGATGGCGGCCAATGGCTATCCCGGCACGCCGGAAAAGGGCGGCGCGATCAAGGGGATCGACGCAGCCGAAGCACAGGGCGCCCGCGTCTTCCATGCCGGCACGGCGGAGAAGGATGGCATGATCGTCGCCAATGGCGGCCGCGTGCTGAACGTCACCGCGACCGGCGATACGGTGGGCGCGGCGCAGGCCGCCGCCTATGCCGCGGTCGACGCGATCGACTTCCCGACCGGCTTCTGCCGCCGCGACATTGGCTGGCGCGAGGTCGCCCGCGAGGCGCAATAAGGGCCAAACCGGCGCGGGATCGGGACATGTCCCCCTTGTCCCGCGCCGCCAAGCGTCCTTAAATAGGGCGACATATCCATTCCGGGAGGCAAAGGGCGATGCAGGAATTCTTCATGGACTATGGCCTGTGGCTGCTGATCGCGCTGCTGGTCGTGATCGGCCTGGTGTTCCTGCTGTCGGGCAAGGGCAAGTCGGCCGTGGCGGAAGCCCCCGCGCCGGTGGCACCGCCCGTGGCCGCCGAGCCGATTGCCGAGCCGGTCGTCGCGCCGCTGGTGGCCACGCCCGATCCGGTGCCGGTTGCCGAACCCGTGATCGCCGAGCCGGTCGTGGTCGAGGAAACGCCCGCCCCCGCCCCTGTCGTCGAACCGGCCCCTGCGCCGATCCCGGCATCGCCTGCCGTCGCGGCACCGGCCGATGGCGCCGACGACCTGCTGAAGCTGAAGGGCGTTGGTCCCAAGCTGGGCGCATTGCTGACCGAGCTGGGCGTGACGCGCTATGCCCAGATCGCCGGCTGGAGCGACAGCGACATCGCCGCGATCGATGCGAAGCTGGGCAATTTCAAGGGGCGGCCGGTGCGCGACCAGTGGATCGACCAGGCCAAATATCTCGCCGCCGGCGACATTGCCGGCTTCGAAGCGAAATATGGCAAGATCTAAACCGTGACCGGTTCCGGTTGCATGGCGACCGGGGCCGGCCTGCGGTGCGGCACCGCGCCCAGCAACAGGGGCGGCAGTCGCCCCTGCCCCGCAAGCGCGCTGGCGATGTAGAGCAGCAGCACTGCACCAGCGAGGATGACGGCGCCATGCGGGTCGAGCATCGCCACCAGCCCCATCACCAGCGGATGCCAGAGATAGAAGAACAGGCTTTCGCGCCCGATCCGGTTGATCGGGCCGAAATGGAGGCGCACCGCCGAGATGCTGGGCAGCAGCGCGATCAGCGCGAGACACATGAGCAAACGGGCGGGCACGAAGGCGAGCGCGTTGCCGGTGCCATAAAGATCCGACCACCAGAACAGTCCCAGCGCCCCGACCAGCAGCACGGGCCACAAATAGCGTTTGGGCATGCCCCGTTCGGCCATCAGCATGCCGAAGAAAAAATAGACCGGATAGCGCAGGAAACGGCTGTCGGGCGACAACAGGCTGCCGCCCACTGCACCATGGTCGAGGCCGAAGCTGTACATGGTCGCCAGGCTGACGGGCGCGCCGATCGCCAGCAGCACAAGCGGCGAAAGTGGTAGCAACCGGGTCACCAGGATCAACAGGAACAGCGCCGGCACATACCAGAGATGAAAGGGCGGACGCAGCAGCAGGTCGAGCGGGGTCTGCCAGGAAAGCAGGCCGCCGCTGGCAAGCCAGTAGACGAGCATCGCCACCGCCCAGGGCAGCAGCATGCGCCGGCCATAGCGGCTGAACATCTCGCCCATCGGCATGGAGCGGGTGCGGGTGACGTTGAGCAGATAACCGGAAATGCCGATCATCAGCGGCATGCGGAAACCCGAACCGATCCACAGCAGGACATGCTGCTGATGCGTCAATTCCATCGCGTGCCCGCCCATGACGAGCAGGATCAGCAAGCCTTTCAGCAGGTCGATCGACGGGTTCTTGGTCACGATATGCTCGCAAATTCTGCCATCGAAACGATAGCGTCACAATATTGCCAAGCTCTTAAAATCCGCAATGGCATCATTCTGTCGCAGCCATCTTTTCTTAAGGAAAATATCGTTTAGACTTGGGCTATTAGCAGGAGGGTCGCCATCATCTTGCAGAAACTGGATTCCCCATTGGGCAAGCGTCTGCTGGCCCTGTCGATTTTTTGCGTGATCGTCGGGGGCTGGTTCGCCTTCACCCATTATCGTGACGCCAGCCAGACCCTGCCGGACGGGCAGGGACGCGAGGGGCCGTGCGCCCTGTGGTTCGTGGGCAGTTCATCGATCAAGCGCTGGACCAGCCTGGAGCAGGATATGGCGCCCTGGGTCGCGCATAATCGCGGCATCAACAGCGCCACCTTCAACGAGATATTGCCGCGTTTCGCCAATATCGAGCAGGGCACGCCAAAACCGGCGGCGATCATCCTCTATGCCGGCGAGAATGACCTGGCGGGCGGGCGACAGCTACGGCCGATCTTCCACGATATGGCACGCTTCCTGGAGATGCGGACGCAGTTGCTGGGCGATGTGCCGGTCATCATATTATCGATGAAGCCCAGTCCGGGGCGCTGGGCGATCTTTCCGCAGCAGCAAATCTATAATGATGCGACCCGGCGGCTGATCCCGCACATGCAGAATGTCCATTATGCCGACATCACCACGCCACTGCTGAAGGACGGCAAGCTGGGCGACAATTATCAGTCCGACAAGGTGCATATGAACCCGGCCGGTTACCGCATCTGGGCCGATGTCGTGCGGGCTAGACTGAAAGAGGTGCTGCCCGCCCAGACGGTGAAGGCCTGCGCTGGCAGTTGATCAGGCCTTGCCCAATATTTCCTTCGCGCGCGGCGCGAGACGGGCGGCGGCGGCCGCATGTATGCCCGGCGCCGCACAGAGCAGGCCGAAGGCGACCGGCTGGGGCCGGTTGAAGGCGAGCGGATCGCCCAGCGCGTCGGTGACGATGGCGCCGGCCTCCTGCGCGATCAGGGCGGAGGCGGCGACGTCCCATTCATTGCCCCAGCGCACGGTGGCGACCAGATCAGCCTCATCGGCGGCGACCATCGCCATGCGCAGCGCGATGCTGTTGGGCTTGTCCACGGTAACGAGATCGCGGTCGGCGCGCGGCAGCTGATCGGCGGGGACGCGGGCGCCGGGCAGCATGGTGCGATTGCCGGCATGGAGCGGCACGCCATTGCGGGTCGCCCCCTGCCCTGCCTGCGCAATCCACAATTCCTTGCGCGCGGGTGCCGCCAGGATGCCCAGACGGACCGCGCCATCCTCTACCAGGGCGACCGAGACCGCCCAGCCGGGCCGGCCGCGCAGATAGTCGCGGGTGCCATCGATCGGATCGACCACCCAGACGCGCGATACGCCCAGGCGATGCACGGTGTCGGCCGTCTCCTCCGACAGCCAGCCGGCCTGCGGATCGATCGCCGCCAGCCGTTCGCGCAGCATGACGTCGATTTCCAGGTCCGCCTCGCAGACCGGATGGCCGGGCACTTTTTCCCACTGGCGCACGCGCGTTTCGCCATCGGCCCATAGCGCCAGCGCGCGATCGGCCGCATCGGTGACCGCCGCGACGACGGCCGGCAACAGAGGCTCAGCCGCCGGCAACGGTCATCCCGTCGACGCGCAGGGTCGGCACGTTCATGGCATAGCGGAACATCAGGTCATTGGCCGGCACCAGGGTGCGGAACATGTCCTTCAGATTGCCGGCGATGGTGATTTCCGACACGGCCGGGCCGACCGCGCCATTTTCGATCAGGAAGCCGGCGGCGCCGCGGCTATAGTCGCCGGTAACGCCGTTGACGCCCATGCCGATCAGTTCGGTAACATAGATGCCGCGCTTCACATCGGCCATCAGTTCGCCGACCGACAGGCTGCCCGCTTCCATATGGACATTGGTGATGCCCGCACCCGGCGCACCGGCGCCGCCCCGGCTGGCATGGCCGGTGGGTTCCAGGCCAAGCTGGCGGGCCGAGGCGCTGTCCATCAGCCAGCCGGTCAGCACGCCATCCTCGATCAGCGCACGACGCTCGACCGGCAGCCCTTCGCCGTCGAACGGGCGGGAGCGCAGGCCGCGCAGCAGCAGCGGATCGTCGATGATCGTGATCTTGCTGTCGAACAGCGTTTCGCCCAGCGAGTCCAGCAGGAAACTGGAGCGGCGGGCGATCGCCGGGCCGACCATGCCCCCGATCAGATGACCGACCAGGCTGGAGCCGATGCGCGGATCGAAGATGACCGGCATGACGCCACTGTCGACCTTGCCGGGATTGAGCCGAGCGACCGCGCGCTGGCCGGCGCGGATGCCGACCGCTTCGGCATCGTCCAGATCCTTGAGGTGGCGGCTGGCATGGCTGGCATGGTCGCGCTGCATGTCGGCGCCGCTGCCCGCGAGCACGCTGGCCCAGGTCGAATGATTGGTCGCGGCATAGGCGCCGGCAAAGCCATGGCTGGTGGCGAGCGCGACCTGGCTGCGGCCGCTGGCGGCGCCGCCGCCTTCGCTGTTGGTGATGCCGGGAATGCTGCGCGCCGCTTCTTCCGCGATCAGCGCGCGTTCGCGCAGCGCGGCGGGCTCGGGCTCTTCCTCGTCCACCAGGTCGAGCGAGGGCGCACGCTTCCTGAGCAGCCGATCCTCCGGCGCCAGGCCGGCATAGGGATCTTCCGGCGCTTCGCGCGCCATGGCGATGCTGCGATCGATCAGGGTGGCGAGCGTCGCCGGGTTCATGTCCGACGCGGAAATGCTGGCCGAACGCTGGCCGATGAAGACGCGCAGGCCGATCTCCTCGCCCTCGGACCGTTCGACATCCTCCAGCGCGCCGAGCCGCACCGCCACCGTGGTCGAGGCGTTGCAGGCATAGATGGCGTCGGCCGCGTCCGCCCCCGCCTTGCGCGCCGCCGTCACCAGATCCTGCGCGCGCGACTGGGCTTCTTCGAGGCTGAGCATAAGGGGAGGTCGATCCTGTAGTGAAGACGAAGCCGGGCCTTACGCCCTTGCGTCGGACGGGGCAACCGCGCCGCGCAGCCAATGGTCGAGCAGGTGCCAGGCGACCGCCATGCGTGGCGGCGCGAGGAAGGGCGCGTCGGGATCGCCCGCCAGCGCGGCGGCGACGCCATCGGCATCGCACCAGAAGGCATGTTCGATCTCGGTCTCGTCCAGGGTCAGCGCGGGATCATCGCATTGCGCGACACAGGCGATCATCAGCGAGGAGGGGAAGGGCCAGGGCTGGCTCATCACATAGCGGACCGAATGGACCGTGATGCCGGCTTCCTCCTTCAGTTCGCGCGCGACCGCTTCCTCGACCGTCTCGCCCGGTTCGATGAAGCCGGCGAGCGCGGAATAGCGGCCGGGCGGCCAGCTATGCTGGCGACCGAGCAGGACACGGCCCTCATGCTCGGCGAGCATGATCGAGACCGGATCGACGCGCGGGAAATGTTCGGAGGCGCAGGTTCCGCAGCGGCGCGCCCAGCCGGCCTTGTGCGCATGGGTCGGCCCACCGCAGACCGAGCAGAAGCGATGCCGGGCATGCCAGAAGACGAGGCTGCGCGCGGTGCCGTAGAGCGCGACATCGGACGCGGAGACGAGATCGGCGAGGCCACGCGATCGCGGCGTCGCATTGGGGCCCTGTTCCAGCGTCTCGACCAGATGGGCGAAGATCGGGCGCTCCTGCAGATCGACGCCGAGCAGCACATGTTCCTCGATCCGCGCGTCGGGGCCAAGCGGGGCGAGGGCCAGGCCATGATCGTCCGTCACCGGCTCCAGCCCTTCGAGGATCAGCAACCGGGCATTGGGCGAGGCAAAGGCCTGCGCATGAAGCGCGGGATTGCTGCGGATATGATCGACCCGATCGAGCGTGCCGCCGACGAAACCGGGCAGGCCGTGCGCTTGGGGGTCAGTTCCGTGCATCGTCCGTCATCTCCTTCATCGCCGCATCGGCCGCCCGCGCGAACAGGGTGGGCAGCCCCGCCTCGCCGATCCGGTCGCGCGGCCACCATTCCCCTGCACCGTCAGGCACATGGTCCTGCCCCACATGGGTAGTGTGGACTCTGAGCGCCAGCGAGAAATGGGTGAAGACATGGGCGACCGGCGGATCGATCGTCCGCCACGGCGCGGCGAAGGGCGGCGTGGCATCGGGCGCGGCATTCCAGTCGGAACTGGGCAGCGCGCGCATGCCGCCCAGCAATCCCTTGTCAGGGCGTCGCACCAGCCAGACCTGGCCATCGCTGCGTTCGATCCACCAGGCATGACCGAGGCGATGGGGCTTGGCCTTTTTCGGCGCCTTGACCGGGAAGGCGGCAGGATCGGCAGTGCGCACCGCCGCGCAATTCTGACGCAGCGGGCAGATGCCGCAAGCCGGGTTGCGCACGGTGCAGATGGTGGCGCCAAGGTCCATCATCGCCTGGGCAAAATCGCCGGCGCGCAGGTCCGGCGTGATGCTGTCGGCCGCCGCGCGGATGTCCGGCCGAGCGGCGGGCAGCGGCGTCGCTATGGCGAACAGGCGGGCAACCACCCGTTCGACATTGGCGTCGACCACTACGGCGCGCCGGCCAAAGGCAATCGCGGCGACGGCAGCAGCGGTATAGGCGCCCAGGCCCGGCAGGGCACGCAATGCATCTTCGGTATCAGGGAAGCGGCCGCCATGGTCGGCCACCACGGCGCGGGCACAGGCCAGCAGGTTGCGGGCACGGGCATAATAGCCCAGCCCCGCCCAGGCGGCCATCAGGTCGGCGTCGGCGCTGGCGGCCAGATCCTCCACCGTCGGCCAGCGGACCGTGAATTTTTCGAAATAGGGTCCAACCGCCGCGACCGTCGTCTGTTGCAGCATCACTTCGGACAGCCAGACATGATAGGGATCGGCCGCATTGGCGCCCGGCGGCGCGCGCCAGGGCAGGCGCCGGGCATGGACGTCATAATGGGCCAGCAGATCCCGTGCGATTTTTGAACCCGACATCTCGACGCGCATGGCGGCCCTATGCCATGTAGCGCGCCATGAAGGAACGCCCCCCGACCGCGAAAAAGACGAGCCGCGCCACGCCGCCGGCCGAGCGCCCCCGCGTGGGTGCGCCGCGCGCGATCGCCGACCTGATGCCGGAAATCGGCCGCACCGCCTTTCGCAAGTTCGGTTTCGTCCAGTCGAGCATCGTCACCCGCTGGAACGATATCGTCGGCGCCGACTATGCCGCGATCACCGCGCCCGAATCGATCCGCTTCCCGGTTGGCCAGAAATCGGGCGGCACGCTGCAACTGACCGTGATGAGCGGCCATGCGCCGATGATCCAGCATGCGCTGCCCGACATCATCGAACGGGTGAACCGCTTCTTCGGCTATGCCGCCGTCGCCAAGGTGGCGATGAAGCAGGGCATGGTCGGTCCCGCACCGGTCGAGCGGCGCCCGCCGCCCCGCAACCTCAAACCCATTCCGGTCGAGCTGGGGGATTCCCTGCGCGACATCGGTGACCCGGAATTGCGCAAAGTCCTCGAATCGCTGGCACAGGGGCTTGCGAATTCGAATGGCCTGCCCAAGATCGGTTGATGCAACCCGCCCCGTCCGGGGCGATGCCTTAGGACTGCCCCATGACCAAGTTCCGCCTTTCCCTGCTTGCCCTGATCGCCGTTCCCGCCATCGCCGTCGCCGCCGCGCCCAACTGGGTCGCGCAGGTGGTGCGTTCGCCGATCGGCGGCCATGTCATGGGCAACCCTGCCGCGCCGACCAAGCTGGTCGAATATGTGAGCTATACCTGCAGCCACTGCGCCCATTTCGTGAATGATGCGAGTGCATCGCTGAAGGCCGATTATGTGAAGGGCGGCAAGGTCAGCGCCGAAGTGCGCAACGCGGTGCGCGACAAATATGACCTGACCGCCGCGCTGCTGGCCCGTTGCGGCGGCGCCAAGCGCTTCATGGGCAATCATGAGGCGCTGTTCGCCAACCAGGATGCCTGGATGGAGCAGATCATGGCGTACGACAAGGGCGCGGCCAAGCCGAGCGAGCAGAAGGCGGCGTTGCGCGACATCGGCCAGAAGACCGGCCTGTATGCGCTGATGAACAAGCGCGGCTTCACCAATGCGCAGCTGGACGCCTGCATCGCCGACCCGGCATCGGAAAAGGCGATCCTGGCGATGACCGACGAGGCGTGGAACAAGGTCAAGATCACCGGCACGCCCGGCTTCGTCGTCAACGGCACGCTGGTCCAGGGATCGACCTGGGAGTTGCTCAAGGCCGCATTGCCCGCAGCCGCCCGCTGATCTAAACCGTCCCCAACTATCCATAATTCGGAGCGTCGCCCGTCGTGAAAGTCCTGTCCGGCCTTGCCCTTATCGCCCTGTCCCTGACGCTTGCCGGTTGCGGCAAGAAGGATGAGGGCAATGCAACCTCCGCCGCGCCGATCGCCGCCGTGGCCGCGCCCGCCGGCACCAGCTGGTCGGAAACCGTCGCCGAAACGCCCGAGGGCAATTTCGTGATGGGCAATCCCAATGCCAAGCTGAAGCTGGTCGAATATGGTTCCTTCACCTGCAGCCACTGCCGCGACTTCGCTCATGAATCGTCGGAAGAACTGAAGGCGATGGTCGATAGCGGCAAGATCAGCTACGAATTCCGCGTCTATGTCCGCGACCCGATCGACATCACGACGGCGCTGCTGGCCCGTTGCGGCGGCAAGGACATCTACTATCCGCTGTCGGAACAGTTCTTCGCCAACCAGAGCGCGATGTTCGAAAAGGCGCAGGGCCTGGGCGACGCCCCCTATCAGGCGATGGTGTCGGCCCCGCCGGCGCAGCGTTTCGGCCAGTTGGCCAACGCGCTTGGCCTCATCGACTATGCCAAGCAGCGCGGCATTGCCGAGGATCAGGCCAAGCAGTGCCTGGCCGACACCGCAACTGCCGAGAAGCTGGCCAAGGGCGTCGAGGCGGCCAATGCCCAATATAATATCTCCGGCACGCCGACCTTCCTGATGAACGGCGTGGTGGTCGAGAATGCCTCGTCCTGGCCGGTGCTGAAGAACAAGCTCAAGGAAGCGGGTATCTGATTGGCGCAAGGGGGGGCGACAACTGAAGGCCTGAGGCCCAAGGAGACCGGGGCGGCACCCTGCCCCGGCGTTTCCCCATGCAGATAAAGCGGCTCAAGCTTTCGGGCTTCAAGAGCTTCGTCGATGCGACCGAATTGCGCATCGAGCCGGGCCTGACCGGCATTGTCGGCCCCAATGGCTGCGGCAAGTCCAACCTGCTGGAAGCGATCCGCTGGGTGATGGGCGAATCCAGCGCCAAGTCGATGCGCGGCGGCGGCATGGAGGATGTGATCTTCGCCGGCACCACCAGCCGGCCGCAGCGCGACTTTGCCGAAGTATCGCTACTGACCATCCAGGAACAGGGCGAGCTGTTCAACGCGGTCGATGTCGGCGCCGATGGCGAGCTGGAAGTCACGCGCCGGATCGAGCGCGGCGCGGGCAGCGCCTATCGCGCCAATGGCAAGGATGTGCGCGCCAAGGATGTGGCGCTGATCTTCGCCGACGCCGCCACCGGCGCGCACAGCCCGGCACTGGTCAGCCAGGGGCGGATCGCCGCCGTCATCGCGGCCCGGCCACAGGAACGGCGCGCCATGCTGGAAGAGGCGGCGGGGATCGCCGGCCTGCATGTCCGGCGCAAGGATGCCGAGCAGAAATTGCGCGCGGCCGAGGGCAATCTGGCCCGGCTGGACGAGATATTGGCCGATATGGACAGCCGCGCCGGCAATTTGCGGCGCCAGGCGCGCGCGGCGGAACGCTATATTCGCCTGTCCGAACAGATACGCGTTGCCGAGGGTCGGGTGATCTTCGCCCGCTGGCGCGAGGCCAATGCCAGTGCCGAAGCGGCGCGGGCCGAGGCGAAGCTGGCCGAGGCGACGGTGGGCGCGGCGCAGGAGGCGCTGACGGCGGCCAATGTCCATAGCGGCGCGGCCGTGACCGCGCTGGCCGAGCGGCGGGCGGAGGCATTGGCGACGCGCGATGCCGCCAGCGAATCCGGCCACCAGCTCAACACGCTGAAGGCAGAGCGCGACGGGGTGGTGCGCCGGCTGCATGACCTGGCGCAGCAGGCGGCGCGGCTGGACGAGGATCGCGAGCGCGAGGGCACGCTGGCCAATGACGCGGCCGAAGCGATTGCGCGGCTGACGGCCGAGGTCGCGAGCCTGAAGGCCCGGATTGCCGAGACCGAGGCGATGCGCCCCGATTTCGCCGCGCGTATCGCCCGCGCCGAGGATGGCGCGCGCGATGCCGAGCTGGAACTGGCCAAGGCGATGGCCAAGCAGGCGGGCGAGCAGGCCGAGCTGCGCGTGGCCGAGGCGGCGCTGGCGGCGGCGCGCGACCGGCTGGGCCGGGCGGAACAGGCGATGCGGCGGCTGGAGGGGGAGGCCGCGGCCTTGCCCGATGCCGCGCCGCTGGAAGCGAAGCGCGACGAGGCGGCGGCGGCGCAGATAAGCGCCAATGCGGATCGCGAGGCGGCGGAGGCAGCGATCGCGACGGCCGAGACGGCGCGGCAGGCGGCGAGCGAGGCGCGGGCGGCAGCGGAGGCGGCGCTGGCATCGGCGCGGGCGGCGCTGGCGGCACTGGACAGCGAGGCGACGGCGCTGCGCAAGGCGATCGATGCCGGCGGCAGCGGCCGGGCGCGGGCGCTCGACCAGTTGAAGGCGGCGCCGGGCTATGAGCGGGCGCTGGCAGCGGCACTGGGCGATGATCTGGAAGCGCCGATCGGGGCGGAAGGGCCGCGCCGCTGGGCGGGTGCTGAAGCGTTGAAGGATGATCCCGGCTTGCCCGACGGCGCCAGCCCGCTGGCCGCGCACGTGACCGCACCCGAGGCGCTGGCGCGACGGCTGGCGCAGGTAGCGGTGGTGGAGAAGGATAGCGGCCAGGCGCTGCGGGTCGGCCAGCGGCTGGTGACGCTGGATGGGCAATTGCGGCGCTGGGACGGCTATGTCGCGGTCGAGGGGGGCGCGGCGGCAGCCGAACGGCTGATCCGCATCAACCGGCTGGAGGCGATCGATGCTGCGCGTCCGGCAGCGGCGCAGGCGGTCGAGACGGCACAGGCGGAACGGGCCGAGGCTGGCGCGCGCGAGAAGGCGGCAGTGGATGCCCTGGCGACAGGCCGCACCAAGCTGGGCGATGCGGACCAGCGGCTGCGCACGGCGCTGCGCGCGGCGGACGAGGCGGCGGGGGCGCTGGAGCGGTTGAGCGGCAAGCGCGAGGCGATCGAGGAACGGCTGGCCGAGGCCCGGCGCGATCAGGAAATGGCGCAGGCCGAGCATGACAAGGCGTCATCCGCACGGGCCGCCCTGCCCGATGGTGCCGAGACGCGCGCGCAGGTGGCGGCGCTGTCGCAGGCGAGCGAGAAGGCGCGCATGGCGGTCAGCCAGTTGCAGGCCGACCAGGCGCTGGCCGACCGGGCACTGTCGAGCGACCGCGAGCGCATGGCGGCGGCCGATGCCGAAGCCAAGGGCTGGAACACGCGCGCGGGCGAAGCGGCCAAGCGCATAGCCGCCATGGCATCGCGCGGCGAGACGGTGGTGCAGGAGCGCGCCGCAATCGAGGGCCAGCCCGAGGCGCTGGGCACTAGCATCGCCACGCTGACCGAAGAGCGCGAGGCGCAGGTCGAACGTGCCGAACAGGCCCGCCGTGCGGAGATCGAGGCCGAAGCAACGCTGAAGGCAGCCGAGAAGCGCGCGGCCGATGCCGGCGAAGCGCTGGCCGGTGCGCGTGAGGCGCGGGCAACGGCGGTGGCGCGGGCGGAAGCGGCGGATGAGCGGCGGATCGAGACCAACCGCCTGTCGGGCGAGCGGTTCGAATGCCCGCCTCCGGTGCTGCCGGAGAAGCTGGGCTTTCCCAGCGCCGACATCCGCATCGCCCAGAGCGAGCAGGCCGAGCATGATCGCCTCTCGGCCGAGCGCGAGCGGATCGGCCCGGTCAATCTGGTCGCGGCGCAGGAGTTGGAGGAGTTGGAGACGATCCAGGCGACCAGCCGGTCCGAAAGCGCGGAACTGACCCAGGCGATCAACCAGCTGCGCGGATCGATCGGCAGTCTCAACCGCGAGGGGCGGCAGCGGCTTCTGGCCGCGTTCGAGGCGGTGGACGGCCATTTCCGCCGGCTCTTCACCACCCTGTTCAATGGCGGCCAGGCCCATCTGGAACTGATCGACAGCGACGATCCGCTGGAGGCGGGGCTGGAGATCATGGCCCAGCCGCCGGGCAAGAAGCTGGCGGCGCTGACCCTGTTGTCGGGCGGCGAGCAGGCGCTGACTGCGGTGGCGCTGATCTTCAGCCTGTTCCTCACCAACCCGGCGCCGATCTGCGTGCTGGACGAAGTCGATGCGCCGCTGGACGACGCCAATGTCGAGCGCTTCTGCGACCTGCTCGACGCGATGGTCGCCCAGACCCGCACCCGCTACCTGATCGTCACCCATAATGCGGTGTCGATGGCGCGCATGCACCGCCTGTTCGGCGTCACCATGGTGGAGCGCGGCGTCAGCCGGCTGGTGTCGGTCAACCTGCACGGCGCCGAGGCGCTGCTGGCGGCGCAATAGGGCCAGCGCCGTGCAACCGGTCCTTGCCGCCGCGTGTCGGCTGGCGAAGCTGGCGGCCTGATCACGGAGTTGTGCCATGGACCTGCCGCCCTTTGCCCTCGACCATTGGCTGTCGGCCTATGATTTCGCGACGCCGCCGATCGCCTATAATCTGGCGTCGAGCACCGGGCCGCGCTGGAGCGTGGCGGAAATCTGCGCGCTGGGCGACGCGCCGCTAGCGATCGACGACACCGTGCTGAGCTATGCCCCGCCCGAGGGGAGCGCGGCCTTGCGCGCGGCGATCGCCGCCTTTCATGACAGCGAAGCTGACAGGGTGGTGGTCACCACCGGATCCTCGGAAGCGCTGTCGATCTTCTTCTGCCTCGCGGCGCGACCGGGCGCGCATATGCTGATGCCGGATCCCGGCTATCCGGCCTATGCGGCGGTGGCGCAGGCCTGGGGACTGGGGACGCGGCACTATGCGCTGACCCGTGAGACCGGCTTTGTGCAGGATGTGGATGCGATCCTGGCGCTGATCGATGCCGATACCGCCGGGGTGGTGGTCAACACGCCGCATAATCCCAGCGGATCGGTGATGCCGCGCGCGGAGATCGCACGGTTGGCGGCAGCGCTGGCCGAACGTGGCGTGCCGCTGCTGGTCGACGAGGTCTATCATCCGCTCTATTTCGGCACGCCCCAGCAATCGGCCGCCGGCATTCCCAACGCCTATGTCACCAGCGACATGTCCAAGGCGCTGTCGCTGCCGGGATTGCGGATGGGATGGATCATCGCGCCCGACGATGCACAGCGCGCCCGGATCATCGACGCGCGCAGTTATTTCACGATCAGCAGTTCGCCGCTGCTGGAGCGGCTGGCGACCCATGCGCTGGAGCATAGCGCGGCCATCACCGATCGGTTGAAGGCCGTTGCCACTGTCAACATCGCTGTCCTCGACCAGTTGATCGCGGGAGCCGACGGCAGGTTGCAATGGGTGCGGCCACAGGGTGGCACCACCGCCTTCCCTTGGCTGGGCGACGGGTGCGACAGCCGGCCGCTATGCGAGGCGCTGGCGGCGCAGGGTGTGCTGCTGGCGCCGGGCGACTGTTTCGGCCAACCGGCGCATATCCGGCTGGGCTTCGCGCAGCAGGCCGAAGGCTTCGCGATCGCGGTGGAGCGGATCGCGACTGCCCTCACCATAGTTTAGCTCCGGCCGAACCAGCCTTTCATCCGGCGGAACAGGCCGCGTTCGCTGACCGGTTCGAACATCTCGTCCGGCCCTTCGGGATCGAGCACCTCATTATCGGCGAGCCAGGCCTGGACATCGGCGAGGTCCGGCACCTCATAGGGGCGCAGGGTGCGGCCGGGCTTGGTGCGCAATTCCTCGATCGCGGCGATCAGGCCGCGCTGGGCGATCACCGCCGACACACGCTCGCGCGGCAAGTCGAGATGTTCGGCGATCAGGTCGTCGCGAATGGCCAGGATCGCATCCTGCCGGCCTTCATTGCCGGGCAGCGCGGTGTCGATCACCACGTCGCATTCGGTATCGAGCCGCATCGAGCGGTTGTTCATGTTGGACGATCCGACGCGGATCAGCCGATCGTCGACGATCAATATCTTGGCATGGACATAGATGGGGGCGCCGCGCGTGGTGAAGGGGTGATAGATGCGCAGCTTGCCATGCGGGTCACGCTCCTTGAGCGCCTCGAACAGGCGGGCGCGAGCGGTGTCCATCGCCTGCTGTTCCAGCCAGCCATCGGCCTGGAGCGGGTTGATGATGACGATGTCCGGCCCGTCCGGATCACCCAGCCGCTTGGCGATCGCCTCGGCAATGCGGCGCGAGGCGAAATATTGGCTTTCGGCATAGATGCAGTGCCGGGCGGCCGCGATCTGGTGGAGATAGAGCTTCTCGATCTCGATCAGTTCGTCCTGATCGTCCATCTTCGGCGCGGAGCGGGCGATGGCGACATCGACATGCTCGAAATGGACCGGCAGCGCGTCGGGCCAGCAATCATATTCACCCTCGACCGGGGCCAGTTCATCACCGCCGGCGCCGACCCAGCGGGCGCGGGCATGGTCGCCCAGCGCCATCGCCACCGGTCCCTGCAAGGCGGTCGTGGCATCATGCCACGGGCCATAGGGAGAGCCATCGGGATGGCGGCGCGCGGGATCCTCGTCGCGATGATGGCGGGTGTCCCAACGGTCGCCGGTCATGTCGATGCCGCCGCAAAAGGCGAAGCAATCGTCGATCACGACGATCTTCTGGTGATGCGAGGCGGCGGGGGGATGATGGCCGTCCAGCTTCACCGTGACGCGCGGATGGGCCATCCATTTGAGCGTGGTGAAAAGGTTGGTCGGCCGGACCATCGACTTCATCGCGCCCATGTCCCAGCGCAGCAGATAGATTTCCAGGTCCGGCGTGCGTTCCACCAGCCAGCTGATGAAATCGCCGATTACCACCGGCGCGCCATCATCGGCCTGGTCCTCGCGGATCAGGCTGATCGCGGCGTCGAAATCCCAGCCGATCAGCATGATCCGCTTCTTCGCCTTCAGCATCGCGGCGCGGGCATGGCGGAAATAGGCGTCGGCATCGACGATCACGCTGGCGCGCACCGCCTGTTCGATGCGCCAGCAATCCTCGCCGGGGGTGGGCAGACCGGTCATGCTCATACGCCGGCACTCCCGACGACCAGACAGGCAAGGAACATCAGCAATCCTGCAAAACGGTTGGAGCGGAATTTGACGAGCGGATCGGTGCCGTCTTCCTTCAGCGTACCGACCTGCCAGAGCAGATGGGCGGCCATCGGCACCAGCGCGACCAGCGCCAGCAGCTGCGGCCGGACCTGCCAGATGGCACTGGCCCAGAGCGCAAGCGCGACGAGATAGCAGAGCGTCACCCCGCCCCGGACATGGCGGCCCATCGACAGGGCGCTGGAACCAATGCCGATCAGCGCGTCATCCTCCCGGTCCTGCAATGCATAGATGGTGTCATAGCCCAGCACCCAGAAGATGCAGCCGGCATAGAGGCACAGGCCCGGCAGGGTCAGCGCGCCGGCAATCTCGCTCCAGCCGACCAGCGCCGCCCAGGAAAAGACGATGCCGAGCCAGACCTGCGGCCAGCCGGTGATCCGCTTCATGAAGGGATAGGCGGCGACCAGCGCCAGCGAGCCGAGCGCCACGACCTGGGCATAGCCGCTGAGCTGGAACAGCACGATCAGGCCGATCAGGCAGAGCGCAAGCAGCCAGGCCCAGGCGGTCTTGACCGACATCGCGCCGCTGGCGAGCGGGCGGGCGGCGGTGCGGGCGACCCGCGCGTCGAGATCGCGATCGACGATGTCGTTGAAGACGCAGCCTGCGCCGCGCATTGCGATGCTGCCGAGCAGCAGCCAGAGGATCAGCGGCCAGCGGACAAAGGCGCCGCCCGCCAGCGCCACCGCCCAGGCTCCCGGCCAGAATAGCAGCCACCAGCCGATCGGCCGGTCGAGTCGGGCCAGCGAGGCCAGGATTCGCGGGGTTTCCGGCAGGCGCGCAAGCAGGCCGCGCGCTTCGCTGTCGGGGACGATCGACTGATTCACTGCAACTCCGTTCGTCCCGCGCTTGTCGGGAACGCGCTTTCCTCTTTAGGGAAGATCGGGCCGACGACAAGCGCGGCCGGAATGGACGAGACAAAATGACCGCTACCCCCGCCTGGCCGCCGCAGAGCGCCCCGCGCCTGCATGTCGAAACGCTGCTGGGCGAAGGGGTCGCCGTGCCGGTGGACGGCAATGGCGCCCATTATCTGATCAGCGTGATGCGGGTGAAGCCGGACGATATCGTGCTGCTGTTCGACGGCAAGTCGGGCGAGTGGGCGGCGCGCGCGCGCGACATTCGCAAGCGCGACCTGGTGCTGGAGTGCGTGAGCCAGACCAAGCCGCCGGAGGTGGTGCCCGATTTCTGGCTGTGCTGCGCGCCGATCAAGAAGGGGCGGATCGACCTGATCGCGGAAAAGGCGTGCGAGCTGGGCGTGGCGCGATTGCAGCCGGTGCTGACCCGGCGGGCGGTGGTCGACAAGCTCAATCTCGACCGGCTGCACGCCCATCTGGTCGAGGCAGCCGAACAATGCGGGCGCACCGCGCTGCCCGAACTGACCGAGATGGTGAAGCTCGACGCGCTGCTGAAGGGCTGGTCGGCGGAGCGGCATCTGTTCTTCGCCGACGAGACCGGCGGGGCATCACTGGACGAAACCTTGCGCGCCCATCCCGGCCCGGCGGCCTTCCTGGTCGGGCCGGAGGGCGGATTCGATCCGGCCGAGCGCGAGGCGATCCGGGCGACGCCGGGTGCCGTTCCTGTGTCGCTTGGCCCACGAATCCTGCGCGCGGAGACGGCCGCGATCGCCGCGACGGCGGCCTGGATGACGGTGAATGGCGACTGGGGCTAATGGTTTTCTTCCGCAACCAATTGAAGCGGACATAGGCCTGCCTTATCTGTCGCATTCGCGCCTCGATTTGACGCGCAAAGGGGAAAGACTAAGGGCGGGGCATGAGCACCAGAACAGACTCAGGCGGACATGATCCCGTCATCGAAAGCCGCGACCAGCTGATCGCGGCCTTTGCCAAGGGCGCCAAGCCCAAGGATCGCTGGCGGATCGGCACCGAACACGAGAAATTCGTCTATTCGACGAAGGACCATCACGCCCCGGCCTATGAGGAAAAGGGCGGCATCCACACGCTGCTGATCGGCCTGACCCGCTATGGCTGGAGCCCGGTGTTCGAGGGCGAGAATATCATTGCCCTGTCCGGCGCCGACGGCACGATCAGCCTGGAGCCGGCGGGCCAGCTGGAACTGAGCGGTGCGCCGCTCGACAATCTGCACCAGACCTGCGCCGAGACCGGCCGCCATCTGGAACAGGTGAAATATGTCGGCGACATGCTGGGGCTGGGCTTCCTGGGCCTTGGCATGTGGCCGGACAAGACCCGCGCCGAGCTGCCGATCATGCCCAAGGGCCGGTACGACATCATGCTGCGGCACATGCCGCGCGTGGGGTCGATGGGCCTGGACATGATGCTGCGCACCTGCACCATCCAGACCAACCTCGATTATGGCAGCGAGGCGGACATGGTGCAGAAGTTCCGTGTCTCGCTGGCGCTGCAACCGCTCGGCACCGCGCTGTTCGCCAATTCGCCCTTCACCGAGGGCAAGCCGAACGGCTTCCTGTCCTATCGCAGCCATATCTGGTCGGACACCGACCCGCAGCGCACCGGCATGCTGCCCTTCGTGTTCGAGGATGGCTTTGGTTACGAGCGCTATGCCGACTATGCGCTCGATGTGCCGATGTATTTCGTCTACCGCGACGGCAAATATATCGATGCGGCGGGCCTGTCCTTCCGCGACTTCCTCGACGGCAAGCTGTCGGTTCTGCCCGGCGAGAAGCCGACCGAGAAGGATTGGGAGGATCATCTCTCCACCGCCTTCCCCGAAGTGCGCCTCAAGAGCTTCCTGGAAATGCGCGGGTCCGATGGCGGGCCGTGGAATCGCATCTGCGCGCTGCCGGCTTTGTGGGTCGGCCTGCTCTATGACCAGGGTGCGCTCGACGCGGCCTGGGATCTGGTCAAGGACTGGAGCATGGAAGAGCGGCAGGTGCTGCGCGATTCCGTGCCGAAGCTCGGCCTCGACGCGCCGGTGTCGGGCGGGCGCACGCTGCGCGACATCGCGCCGCAGGTGCTGGATATCGCCCGCTCCGGTCTTGCCGCGCGCCAGCGGTTCAACGCCGCGGGCGACAATGAGACCGGCTATCTGTCGGCCCTCGATGAAGTGATCGCCACCGGCAAGACCCCGGCCGAGCGGCTGCTCGACCGCTATCATGGCGAATGGGACGGCAATGTCAGCCGCGTCTATGCCGAGGAAAGCTTCTGATCCTACCCAGCCCGCCGGTCATTCGGCGGGCTGGGTTTCCCGTGGCGCGTCCGGCTTGCGGCCAACGACCCAGGCGAAGAAGCGCGGCACCGGCGCGTTGCGCGCCATCCAGTCGCTATAGGCCTGATAGGCGGGATCGGCGGACAGATGCTGTTCCTCCGTCTTGGCCCGCCAATAATAGACAGCGTTGGTGACACCCAGCAGCGCGCAGTTGCGCACCATGTCGGTCAGGCTGCCCGTGGTGGTGAGGAAGGGCAGCGACGAGAACCACCAGAAGAGATTCTTGGTCAGATAGGCCGGATGGCGGGTCCAGCGATAGGGCCCATGGGTCAATATGCCGCGATGGGTGAGGTTGGAGAAGCGGATGCCGAAGGCAACCGTCGCCCAGGCATAGATGGCGGTCAGCAGCACCAGCAAGGCGCCCAGCCCCCATTGCAGCGCCGGCATGCCCTGCGTCCAGACATCCCATTCTGCGCCGCCGCCATGATAGTCGAACGGGCCGCCCGCCCCCATCATGACGAAGGGCGGATAGCAGAGCAAAGCCGCGAGCCAGCCGCCCAGATAGGGATTGGCGGTGCGGATATGGGAATCCAGCGGCTTCATCGTCAGCAGATAGCCGACCGTCGCCATGCAGACGTCGATCATGAACATGATGCCGATCAGGAAACCGGTCAGCGCGACCGGATTGTGCAGCAGGTCGTCGAGCCGCCAGTCGATGACGCTGGTGAAATTGCCCGGCACGATGCTGATCATGAAGGCGGTGAAAAAGCCCTTCACCGCCCAGGCGCGGGCATGGTTGGCGACCTGCGCCATGTCCGCCTTGCCGGCCGCGCCGCCAATGACCCATTGGCCGAAGGCGAAACAGGCATCGCGCGGTTCGACCAGCCGGCGGTCGAGCCAGATGACATAGGGGATGGACAGCAAGAGCAGCCAGGGCGCCGCCGCCATCAGCAGGTCCATGGCGAAGCGATAGCTGCCGGTCCAATACCAGCGGCCGATGCAGTAGCAGACGGCAATCGCCAGCCATGTGGCCCACAGGCCCGCAATCTTCACCAGGCTGATGTCGAGCATGCTGCGGACCGAGCGGGCCGGCCCGTTCCAGTCGACGCCGGTGCTGGGGTTGCGATGCACCTTGTCCACCAGCAGCGACCAGAGCACCATCGGTATGCCGCAGGCGACTACGGCAGCCAGACCGGCATTGGGACCGTTCATGCCATAATGGCGCGCCACCAGGGTCCACAGGCCAAGGCCGACCAGGCCGGCAATGCCGACACCATGGCTGACGGCGGATTTGGGGCAGGGATCGGCGCTCTTGCTCATGGGACCGGGCTTATAGCCGATATTGGTAAGCAAGCCATGAAGCCCAAGGCTCAGCCGCCCAGTACGTTGATGGTGAAGGCGAGGATGCCAAGGTTGAAGACGAAGGCGGCGAGGCAGTGGAGCGTCACTGTGCGGCGCATGCCGGTCGAGGTGATCGACACGTCGGAGGTCTGGAAGGTCATGCCGAGGGTGAAGCCGAAATAGAGAAAGTCCCAATAGACCGGCTCGTCCGTGTTCGGGAAATCCAGGCCGCCCGCATCCTTGCCCTTGTCGTCGGCGAGGTAGAAGGCATGGGCATAGTGCATCGCATAGACGAGGTTGGAAAAGAGCCAGGCGATGACGAGCGTCGCCAAGAGCAATATGATGCTTTCCGCATCGGGATGGCCCGGCGCGCTGGCGGCGACGCCGACCGCGACCAGGATGACGATGCACACCACCCCGGTCAGCAGCAGCATCAATTGCCGGTTGGCGTCATTGAGCACGGCCTTGCGCCGCATCTGGGCCGGATCGGAATCGATGAGCGGCACGGCGGCAAGGCAGAAGGCGATGGCGGCAAGGTCGAACCCGCCCATCACCGCCTCATGCCAGGGCAGCCACAGCATCAACGGCGCGATCAACAACAGCAGCATGAGGAACATGCCATAGCGCCAGGGGAAGAGGGTGGATCGCTTCTGCGTCTTGGCCATGGCGCATCAAAGGCTCGAAAATGCCGCCGTGCAAGCGTTTAGAGCACGGTCGCCACCAGGCCGAGCGCGGCGGCCTCATTGGCTTCCAGATACCAGTTTTCCGGCGCGCGCTGCAGCACCTCCTCCATCGTCACCTGCGATCCCAGGATGAGATTGGCAAAGCCCTCATTCTGGATCGCGATCGATGCCTCGATCTCGTGCAGCGAGGCCTTCAATGTCGCGATGCAGGTGGAGAGCGGCCCTTCGAGATGGATATTCTTGGTGATGAGCCGCTCATGGATCATCAGCCGGGTGCCGCGCGTCAGATAGCGGTTTTCGGTGGCGAAGAAGCTCATGAAGGTGGCGCCGGCGGAATAGACCGCGGTCTTGCCGAGGAAGACCAGCCGCCGTTCGGGATAGAGATCCGAATGGAAGCGGATATCCTCCCCCATCATCCGCGCGATCTCCGGATCGCCGCCCAGGGTGGAGATTTCCACCACCACCAGACCCTGCTGCGGCGCGGTGGACAGGCAATTCTTGAAATGCAGATACATGCCATGGTCGACCACGCCCGACAGCATGATCGCGGGAAATTCGAAATCCTTGGGGGTCAGCATCGGCGCGGTCATCAGCATCGTCTCATGGTCCTCTGGCGGATGGCAATCGACCGGCATTACGCACGGGCCGCCATTTGGTGCCCGATCCGGCATGCGCTTTTGTCTGGCGCGGGGCGCAAGAGGCTGTAAAGAACAGATCATGACCATGGGGCAATGGCGATGATCGCGAAACTCAAAGGACGGCTGGACAGCACGGGCATCGACCATGCCATCATCGATGTCGGCGGAGTCGGCTATCTGGTCGGTGCGTCGTCGCGGACGCTGGCGGCGCTCGGCCCGGTGGGCGAGGCGGTGACCATCCATACCGAGATGCTGGTGGCCGAGGATTCGATCCGGCTGGTCGGCTTTGCCCGTGCCGAGGAGCGCGACTGGTATCGGCTGCTGACCCATGTGCAGGGCGTGGGATCGCGCGTGGCGCTGGCGATATTGTCGGCGCTGGAGCCGCTGGAGCTGCATCGTGCGATCATGATGGGCGACAAGGCGATGATCGCGCGCGCCAATGGCGTCGGCCCCAAGCTGGCCCAGCGCATCGTCAATGAGCTGAAGGACAAGATCGGCGCCGCCCCGGCCGGTGCGCCCGGCATGCCGGGCGTGGTCGCGCTGCCGACCGGCAGCTTTGCCGCCGACGCGCTGTCAGCGCTGCAGAATCTGGGCTTCAAACCGGCCGAGGCGAGCGGCGCTGTAGCTGCCGCCGAAGACGAACTGGGTGAAGGCGCCAGCCTTGACGCGCTGGTCCGCCTGGCGCTGCGGAAGGCGGCGAAGTGAGCGAAGAGGATCGCCTGATCACCCCCGCCCGCCGGGCCGAGGATGTCGATGCGGCGCTGCGGCCCAAGTCGCTCGATGAATTTGTCGGGCAGCAGGCGGCGCGCGAGAATCTGCGTATCTTCATCCAGGCGGCGCGCACCCGTGGCGAGGCGCTGGACCATGTGCTGTTCTTTGGCCCGCCGGGCCTTGGCAAGACGACGCTGGCGCAGATCGTCGCCAAGGAAATGGGCGTGGGTTTCCGCGCCACGTCCGGCCCGGTGATCGCCAAGTCCGGTGATCTGGCCGCCCTGCTCACCAATCTGGACGAAGGCGATGTCCTGTTCGTCGACGAGATTCACCGGCTCAATCCGGCGGTCGAGGAAGTGCTCTATCCCGCGATGGAGGACCGGGCGCTCGACCTGATGATCGGCGAGGGACCGTCGGCCCGGTCGGTGCGGATCGACCTGCCGCGCTTCACCCTGGTCGGCGCGACCACGCGCCAGGGGCTGCTGACGACGCCGCTGCGCGATCGGTTCGGTATTCCGGTGCGGCTGCAATTCTATACCGTTGACGAGCTGGAGCTGGTGGTCCGGCGCGCGGCGCGACTGCTGGACCTGGCGATCACGTCGGACGGGGCGATCGAGATTGCCCGCCGGTCGCGCGGGACACCGCGCATCGCCGGGCGGCTGCTGCGCCGGGTGCGCGACTTTGCAAATGTCGCCGGCGCCCCGACCGTCGATGCCAAGGTGGCGGACGCGGCGCTGCAGCGGCTGGAGGTCGATCATCTCGGCCTCGACCTGATGGACCGGCGCTATCTGCACATGATCGCCGACATCTATCGTGGCGGGCCGGTGGGGGTCGAGACGCTGGCGGCCGGTCTGTCCGAGGCGCGCGACACGATCGAGGAAGTGGTCGAACCCTATCTGATCCAGTTGGGGCTGATCGCCCGCACCGCGCGGGGGCGTTGCCTCAACGGGCCGGGCTGGAAGCATCTGGGCCTCAATCCCCCGGCCGGGTCGCAAGACGGGCTGTTCGACTGATCCCATTGGCGCTTGCGCCCTTCGGCCAGCCTTTCTAGAGCGCGCGCTTTCCCGATTCGACGCAGCGATATGCGCCGAAACCCGTTATTGTGCATGGCCGTTACGGCAAGGCCGGGCTATAGCCAGCTGGCGCTGCAGGCGCGCGGCAGACGCGCCGATGTAAGAGGAGTTGAGCCTGTGAGGGCGATCGAACGTTTCCCCAATCTGGTCACCATGTTCTTTGCCCGCGCCAAGGAAAAGGGCGACGCGCCCTTCCTGTGGCGCAAGACGCAAGGGACTTGGCAGTCGCTGAGCTGGGCCGAAGTCGCGCGCCAGGTGGCAGCGATGGCGGCCGGGCTGAAGGCGGAAGGGCTGAAGCCCGGCGACCCGGTGATGCTGGTCAGCGAAAATCGCCCGGAATTCTGCATCGCCGATCTGGCGATCATGGCCGCCGGCTGCATCACGGTGCCGACCTACACCACCAATACGACGCGCGACCATCAGCATATCCTGACCGACAGCGGCGCGCGTGCGGTGATCGTGTCGACCGCCAAGCTGGCGACGACGCTGATGCCGGCGGTGCTGCGATCGCAGGTCAGCCTGGTCATTCCGATGGAGCCGATCCGCGGTGCGCAGGGCAATTATACCTGCCGCCTGTGGTCCGACCTGATCGCCGCCCATCCAGCCGATGTCGATGCCTGCGCGCTGGCCCAGACCGCCGCGCGCAGCGACCAGGCGTGCATCATCTATACCAGCGGCACCGGCGGCGCCCCGCGCGGCGTGATGCAGCATCATGGCGCGATCCTGGCCAATGTCGAAGGCGCGGGACAGGTGGTGCTGGAGGATTTCGGCTGGGGCGACGAGGTTTTCCTGTCCTTCCTGCCCCTGAGCCATGCCTATGAGCATAGCGGCGGCCAGTTCCTGCCGATGCTGCTGGGCGGACAGATCTATTATGCCGAAGGGCTGGAGAAGCTGGCCAGCAATATCGAGGAAGCCCGGCCGACCATCATGGTCGTGGTGCCGCGCCTGTTCGAGGTGCTGCGCACCCGCATCATCAAGTCGATCGAGAAGCAGGGCAAATTCCCCACCTATCTGCTCAACCAGGCGCTGCGGATCGCCGCCAAGGAACAGCAGGGCAAGTCGTCGATCGTCGACCTGCCAATGAAGGCGCTGCTGTCGCGCACCCTGATCCCCAAGATTCGCGCCCGTTTCGGCGGGCGGATGAAGGCACTGGTGTCGGGCGGCGCGCCGCTGAACCCGGATGTCGGCCTGTTCTTCGAGGCGATGGGGTTGATGCTGCTGCAGGGCTATGGCCAGACCGAGGCCGGGCCGGTGATCAGTTGCAACCGACCCGCCGCCGGCATCGCGATGGACACGGTCGGCCCGCCGCTGGACGGGGTCGAGGTCAAGATCGCCGAGGATGGCGAGATATTGGTGCGCGGCGAGCTGGTGATGCACGGCTATTGGCGCAACCCGGCCGAGACCGAGAAGGTGCTGAAGGATGGCTGGCTGCATACCGGCGACATTGGCGAGATCGACGATCGCGGCCGCATCCGCATCACCGACCGCAAGAAGGATCTGATCGTCAACGACAAGGGCGACAATGTGTCGCCGCAGAAGGTCGAGGGCATGCTGACGCTGCAGCCGGAGATCGGCCAGGCGATGGTCTATGGCGATCGTCGCCCGCATCTGGTCGGCCTGCTGGTGCCGGATTCGGAATGGACGATGGAATGGGCGGCCGCCAATGGCCGGCCGATCAAGGGCATCACCGATGATCCGACCTATCTGGCGGCGCTGCGCGCGGCGGTCGACCGGGTCAATGACGATCTGTCGGTGATCGAGCGGGTGCGCCGCTTCATCCTGGCAGATGAGCCGTTCGCGATCGAAAATGAGGAACTGACGCCGTCGATGAAGATCCGGCGCCATGTCATCCGCAAACGCTATCAGGACCGGCTGGACGCGCTCTACAAGGGGTAGGCGCGTCCAATCGGGCTTATGGGGCCGGCGGACGATAGGGAATGAAATCGCCCAGCGCGCAATTGCCGGTCGGAATGCCGATCGTCAGATCCGCGCTGCTCGTGATGTCGCCCCGGCAATATTGCGAGCCGAAGGTGCGCACGATCATCGTGTCGCCCCTCGCCAGGCCATTACAGCTGCCGATCAGTTCATTCTTGTAGATGAGCTTCTTGCTGACCCGATAGAGCAGCGTATTGCCGCTGATGACGGTGAAATTGGTCTGCGGCTCACGATTGACGCAGGTCACCTTATCGCCCGGCACCAGTCCGGCCAGCGCCTTGTCCATCTTGGCCGCCTGCTTCTCGGTCAGCGGCGTGGGCTCATAAGTGCCGCTGCAGGCCGCCAGCGCCAGCGGGGCCAGACATATCCATGCGCGCATCGCCTCTCTCCATCCATGTCCTTGCAAACAGGACGCCATGATAGCGCGGAATCCGTCGAGAACCGCGCCTAAAATGCGTCCTTGCCGGCGCGCCGCTCCGCCAGTTGGGCGACGTCCTGCGCGCGCATGAAGATGTTGGTGTCACGTTCCAGCGCGATCGTCGTGGGCACCGTCGGCTCGCCATGCGCACGGGCCGCAACGACATCCGCCATGCGGGCCTGAAGCGCGACATTGTCCGGCTCCACCGTCAGCGCGAAGCGGCCGTTGCTCTCCGTATATTCATGGGCGCAATAGACGATGGTGTCGCCCGGCAGCGCCTCGAACCGCTGCATGTTGGCGAACATCTGCGCCGCCGTCCCTTCGAACAGGCGGCCGCAGCCCATGGCAAAGAGCGTGTCGCCGACGAAGAGGATCGCGTCATCGGCCAGATGATAGGCGATATGGCCGGCGGTATGGGCGGGCACGGCCATCACCATGGCGACATGATCGCCAATGCGGACACTGTCCCCCTCCCCCACCTGCCGGTCGAGCGTGTCGATCTTGGCGGCCTCGGCCGCCGGCCCAGTAACGAGGCAGCCGGTCGCGGCCTTGATGCCGGCATTGCCGCCGACATGATCGGGGTGCCAATGGGTGTTCCAGATCTGGTCGATGGTCCAGCCGCGTTCCGCAGCCGCCGCCAGCACGGGGTCGGCGACCGAGGGGTCGACCGCGACCGTCTGGCCACTGGCATCATCATGCAGCAGCCAGACATAATTGTCCGAGAGGACGGGGACGCGGACGACCTGCAGCATCGGCTTACCAGGCCCCGATATTGGGCATCGACACCCAGGGTTCGGCCGGGTCGAGCCGGCCGTCCTGCAGCAGTTCGACCGAGATATTGTCGGGGGTGCGGATGAACGCCATATGGCCATCGCGCGGCGGGCGGTTGATGATGATGCCGGCGTCCATCAGCCGCTGGCAGGTCTCGTAGATATTGTCCACCTGATAGGCGAGGTGGCCGAAATTGCGGCCGCCATCATAGACTTCCGCCGGGCTGCCATCCTGCGGCGGCCAGTTGTAGGTGAGTTCCACCTGCGCGTCCTCGTCACCCGGCGCAGCCAGGTAGACGAGGGTGAAGCGGCCCGCCTCGCTGTCGAACCGCTTGACCTCCTTGAGGCCAAGCAGCTCGAAAAAGCCGATAGTCTTGTCGAGATCCGTGACGCGGATCATCGTGTGCAGATATTTGAGCAAAGCTTTCTCCGTTCGTCGCCATAAAGCAACGGTTCATCGGTAGATTGGCAGATAGCTCCCTAGATAGGACCGGGACCGGCCCGGCGGAAGAGGAAAGCGATCATGGCTCTGGAAATGCGGGACAAGGTGCTGCTGGGTTCGGCGGCGGTACTGGCGGTCGGCGTGATCGCGGGCGGCTATCTGCTGGGTGACGGCCTCAAGCGCGCGAGGGCGGCGGACCGGTCGGTCACGGTGCGGGGCCTGGCCGAGAAGGACGTGACCGCCGACCTTGCCACCTGGTCGATCAGCTATTCGGCGACCGGCACCGACCTGCCGACGGTGCGAGCGGAAATCGACGCCAATACCCAGGAACTCAAGGCCTATTTCGCCAGCCTGGGGTTCAAGCCCGATGCGCTGACCCCGGTCGGCGCGGGCGTGAACCAATATCTCAACAATGGCATCAACAATATCACCATCACCCAGCGGATGCTGCTGCGCACCACCGACATTGCCCGCGCCCAGCGTGCCGTCGCGCAGCAGTTCGACCTGGTCCGGCGCGGCGTGACGCTGCAGGAAGGATCGGGGATGCGCTACAGCTTCACCAGGCTCAATGACCTCAAACCCCCGATGGTGGCGGCGGCGACGCGCGATGCGCGCGCGGCGGCCGAACAGTTCGCCAAGGATTCAGGGTCCGGCGTCGGCGGCATCAAGAGCGCGACCCAGGGCTATTTCTCGATCGACCCGCGCGACGGCGAAGGCGGCGACGGATCGAGCGACACGCCCTACAAGAAGGTGCGCGTCGTCACGACCGTCGACTTCTACCTGAAATAGGGTCAGCAGCGGCCCCGGCGGCGGTCCTTCTTCGAACAGTCGCTCTTGTCGCCGATGATCGCGCCCGCGGTGCCACCGATGACAGCGCCCTCGGTGGTGCCGAGACCGGTCGCGCTGCCGATCACCGCGCCGCCTGCGCCACCGATCAGGCCGCCACGGGTTGCGCCGCGCGAGCAGGCCGTGAGCGAGGTCGCGCCAGCCAGCAACAGGCCAAGCGCTATCATGCGGGAAAATTTGCCAGTCATATCATCACCATCCGTTCCGTTATCCCGCTCGGTCGGCGAACGGGCGGGATCGGACGAGGGTTCCGTGACAAAGTCTTGCTGATCAATCAGCCCGCCGGCTTGGGTGCCGTCGCCTCCGGTTCAAGACGTCCCAGATTTTCCGCCGCTGCCTTGCCGGCCGGTGCATCCGGCGCCAGCTTCACCGCCCGCTGCCAGGCCGAGCGGGCGATGTCGGCATGGTCGGTCAGGACAGCGATATTGCCCTCCTCCAGCGCGACCGAGGCATCATCGGGCGACAATTGCACGGCGCGAGCGATATGCGCCTGGGCCAGTGACAGTTCGCCGGTGCGGCGCGCCAGCGTGGCCGACAGCAGCCAGGCGAGCGGATCCTTGGGCGCCTGGGCAAGCGCGGTGTCGAGCGAACCGCGCGCGCCATCGACATCGCCCAGCGCCACCAGCGCACGGGCGCGATCGAGATGCAGTTCGCCCTTTTCCATGCCGTCGGGCAGGCCACGCGCCAGTGCCGCGTCGAAATCCTCCCGCGCCTTCTTCGCGTCGCCGCTGGCAAGGGCGGCATTGCCGGCCTGGCCCCAGAGGCGCGCGCTCTGCACGATCTCGCCGCCGCGCTCGGCTTCCTCAGCTGCCTGTTCGAAGGCGACGATCGCCGGCCCCCAGCGCTCCGCCCGCGACAGGGCAAAGCCCATGCAGTGGCGGGCGTAGAAGCTGCCGCCGTCGATCCGCCAATTCTGGGCGAAAGTGATTGCCTTGTCCGGCGATTCCAGCGCCTGGTCGAGACAGGCCTGGAACGGCCCGGCAAATTTGGCCGGGACCGGGATGCGCCCGTCGGCGTCGGGCGCCGAACGGGCGGCCGCGGCCTGTTGGACTGACGCTGCGGAGGCGGCCGCCGCTGCGGCATCCTCCTTCTTCTTGCGGCTGTTGCGCATCACCGCCTCGATCTCGGGATCATAGGCCTGCATGAACATCAGGAGGGGGAGGATGACGGGCATCAGCGATTGTCCAGAAGAGCGGCGACGGTGCGGATCAGCAGGGCGATGTCGCCGTCGCGGGAAAGGCGATGGTCGCCATCCTTAATGAGCAGCGTCTGCACATCGGATGAACGCAGCCGATCGGCCGTACGCAACGCGATTTCCCAGGGGACATCCGTATCGCACTGGCCCTGGAGCAGCCGCACCGGGCAGTCGATCGCGATTGCATCGTCCAGCAGCCTATGCGCCTGGCCGGACTGCCAGAAGGCCAGCGTCGTCACATAGGGATGGTCGCCATAGGGCGTGGGTTCCTCGATCCGCCCCTCGGTCGCCAGCAGCGCCTTGTCGGCGTCGGTAAAACCCCACTCCGTGAAGTCGGGCGCGGCGGCGATGCCGACCAGTCCCATGACCCGTTCCGGGCGCGCCAGCGCGATCAGCAGCGCCAGCCAGCCGCCCATCGACGATCCGACCAGCAGCAGCGGCCCCTGCGTCAGCCCGTCGATCAGGGCCAGAGCATCGTCACGCCAGCTGGCGAGCGTGCCGTCCTCGAACCGACCCTCGCTGGCGCCGCAACCGGCATAGTCGAGCCGCAGCATCGCCCTGCCCTGTTCGCCAGCCCAGGCGTCGAGCGCGATCGCCTTGCTCCCTTCCATGTCGGACATGTAGCCCGGCAGGAAGATGATGGTCGGCCCCTGCCCCGGACGATGGCGATAGGCGAGGCGCAGCCCGTCGGCACGCGCGAGAAATTGGGGGAAAGATTCGGGCGCGTTCAAGTTTCAAAGGCTCCATCGCTGTGGACCGGGGCACAGCATGGCCCCGGATTGCCATGTTTTGACGGCAAAAATAGCCCTTTCCCGTGAAAGTTCAAAAAAAACGCATTGCCGCGTTGACAGGTCTGGAGGCCGCCGTTAGAGGCGCACTCCTACCCCGTGCCCAGATGGCGGAATTGGTAGACGCACCAGCTTCAGGTGCTGGCGATCGCAAGGTCGTGGAGGTTCGAGTCCTCTTCTGGGCACCACTGTCGCCTCTGGATTCGTCCAGAGGCGTCCAGTAAGCGGCTGGTTTCACAGCATTTTCCGACAGAGAATCGCCAGACACCGTCCGGCGAAATCCGGCTAAGGGCAACAGCAGCGACCACAAAATGTGGTTCTTTTTGTTGCCCTCGGATCGACCCGGCCTTGCTGGGAAAACGACCATGCTGACGTACATCCAGATCAATGCCGCGAAGCCCAGAGAGAAGGCTTGGAACCTCTCCGATTCCCAAGGCCTTTATCTCGTCATCCAGCCGAACGGTTCGAAGCTATGGCGCTTCAACTATCGTTTTCTGGACAAACAGAAGAAGCTTCATCTCGGCGGCTGGCCAACAACCAGCCTCGCAGATGCGCGTGTCCGACGCGACGAAGCCAAGAAGAAGATTGCTGAAGGGATCGATCCGGCGCTTGAGAAAAAGCGCGCGAGGATCGCCGCCAAGTATGCCGCGGCAAACACTTTCGAGGCGGTGGCGGAGGAATGGCTCGTCAAATGCGAGCGAGACGGCCTCGCCCCGGTGACCGTAGACAAAATCCGCTGGCTGCTCGCCAAGGCCTACCCGGTCATCGGCAGCATTCCGATTGCCCAGATCACTCCGCACGAGGCGCTTGCGGTCCTGCGCAAGGTAGAGGCGACCGGCGCCTTTGAAAGCGCACGGCGCATGCGAAGTGTCCTTAGCCGGGTCTTCCGCTATGGCGTCGCGACGGTGCGATGCGACAAGGATGTTGCCGCCGACCTGCGTGGTGCAATCGCCTCGCCAAAGGTCAAGCATTTCGCCGCCATCACCAAGCCGTCGGAGGTCGGTGCGCTGCTACGGGCCATCGACGGATACAGCGGTCACAAGGTGACGGTGATGGCGCTGCGTTTGTCCCCACACGTGCTCCTACGTCCTGGCGAGCTAAGGCAGGCGGAGTGGGCCGATATCGACTTCGAGGAGGCCATCTGGTTTATTCCGGCGGAACGCATGAAAATGCGAAGGCCGCACCGGGTGCCGCTGTCACGGCAGGTGATCGACATGCTCCAGGAACTTCACGAGCACACGCACTGGTGGAAATATCTGTTCCCGTGCCTCGGTAAACCGCGGAAGCCGATGTCGGAAAACGCCGTCAATCAGGGCTTGCGCAATCTCGGCTACACGAGCGATCAGATGACGGCGCACGGATTCCGGGCGATGGCCGCCACTCTTCTCAACGAGAGGGGCGAATGGAACCCCGATGCGATCGAGCGGCAACTCGCGCATGTCGACACCAACCAGGTGCGACGGGCTTACGCCCGGGGCGAGTATTGGGACGAACGCGTACAGATGATGCAGAGTTGGTCGGATTATCTCGACGAACTGCGGGACGGCGGCAAGATTCTCCGCCCCACCTTCCCAACGGCCCGGCGCGCGGTCTGAATTTCGCCCGACGCGCTGGTGGTCTGAGGATCGCCAGCGTGTTCCGCAATACGAGTGCATCTTGGGAAAGAAATCATCTATTTAACGGCGTAAACGCTTGTCATTTGCCGCTACTTTCTGACGATAATGTTTGAGGGCGCCTCGCGTATTGCTCAAAGGCGTTGTTCCAAGAGCGCCGGTCATCATTTTGGTCTGTAGCTCGATCATGGCGCGAACTTTTTCCGACATCATCAATTCGGCTTCGACGCTTGCGTCAGCACCGCCCACCGCGAGCTTTGCGAGCCTCATTGTTATCACCGTTCCCGCCTCCGCACCTAGCATCCAGAAATCAAATCCGGTTCTCATCCATGCGTTGTAGCTCGTGGTCATCTACTGGCTCCTGCCTGGCGGTTGAGATTGGCATTGGCTTCAATTTGCGGTGGCCCCCCTCCCGCCATGTGCTTCTTCGGTCCTGGCATCGCCTTTTGCTCTGCTCCAACCTGCCGGTTCGACGCGGGCTGCGGCCATTTCGCAGGCTGTCGGCAAACGCAAGAGATCCAGAGCGTTCCCCTGCCAGCGCACCAGTCCGAGCCGTTCGAAGTCTGCAAGCCAGCCTTCCATAGGCCACTGATCCCAGCGCGCCTGGAACACCTGTGCATTGTGCACAATGTCAGCGACATGCTGCACGGGTGGCTCATAGCTGTCATGATATTGATGACAGGCAATCGCCTGTCCGACGAATAGCAGCTTCAACCCGGCAGCAGCAGCCCGGAAACCAAAATCAGTATCTTCGGCGCCGTAGCCGGTGAACCCCTCATCAAACCCGCCCAGCGCTGTAAATGTCGATCGACGCAGCGCGAAGGCAAGCGACCAGAAAAGCCCGGCATTCGTTTCCTCACGTACGCCTTGGGTGGGAAACGTCCGCGCGGGATGCGCCATGCCATGCTTCAGCAATTCGGCTTCCTCCCAGCATCCGCGCGCATCATAGGGACCAAGATAGCGAATATCCGCGCAAAGCAGGCTATCGTGCTCGGTGAGGGTCTCGGCCAAGAGGCCGACGCAATCACTTAGTGGAATGCAATCGACATCGAGGAACACCAGCATATCATGATTGGCCAAGGCCGCCGCGCGGTTGCGGGCGGCGGCCAATGGAAGACCGTCCGTCTCGAATCGCTCGATGCGGACGGGGAAGCTTGTCGGTCCCACCGTGATCGGATCGTCACTCATGTCGACGACTATCAACTCATCGGGTCGGCGATCGCTCCGTCGCAGGCCCTCGACGAGCTGCGCCAGATGCGCGCTCCGGTTACGGACAATGGTGAGAACGGAGACGCCCATCAGCGGCGCTTCCACAAATCGAGACGATATTTGTCTCGGCGTTCGGTGAGCTCAACGTCAAAGTCCGCAGCAAGTTCGGTCCATAAGGCTTCGACCGCCTCATCGCCGCTTTGCGGATAGTCGGTTTCTCCTGTGTAATGGACAAGGATAATCCGGCCGCCGGGAGAGACGTGATCTCGAAGCCATTCGCTTGCACGGTCGAGATCCGCCAGACCCCAATAATAGGCCACTTCGGACAACACCACGAGGTCGAAATCTTCGGCGTCAGGGGTGTCCTGCGGAAACGCCATTTGGGCGAGTGACACGCCAGGACGATCGCCGACCTGTTCCCGCGCTTTTGCCAATGCCTTTGAGCTGATGTCGACAGCAAGCAGGCTATCGCACATGGGAGCAAGGTGCCCTGTCAGAACGCCATGCGCGCAGCCTATCTCCATTGCGCGGGCATATCGTCGGTCGGCTAGAACATCATGTGTGTGGAGAAATTTGGCCGCTTCATACTTGCTCGACGCAAGATTCCATGGGTCATCGTCCGATCCGAAGATGTCATCGAAATATTGTGCGGTCAGGCTGGCACCGGTCATCGGCAATCCCTTCTCAACGTCAGAACATCTTGCGCGGGCATGCGCAGCATCTTCCGGGGAAGCCGGAAACCCTGTCCAATCACCGGCGAGAGCTGGCTACGATGGGCCAGAAGGGCATGACGCCGCTGCCCGGTGGGCATGGCTGGCGTTGCAATACGTCGCGCCCGGCGCGGTGCCTCGCTCCAGACATGATAGGCGAACAAAGCCACGGGCCGCCTCGCTTTTCGCAAGGCCGCTTCGGCCAGTCTGTATGTCGCAAGATGGTCGCAATGGGCCTCGCTCTTGTCGGAGACGGCAATGGCGTCGATCCGGTGCCAGCGCAGCAGGGCCGCAAGCCGACCGGCATCCCGCGTAAATACTCTGCTGTCGATGGGATAGGGATGAGCATCGCGCCATCCCATGCAGATCGTCGGGATTGCTTTTGCGCCTAGCCTGCCGAGCGCATTGCGGGCTTCCTTGCGCCGGGTCGCGGCGATGCGGGGCGTACCTTGAGGGTGGGAGCCCGTACCGTCCGTCAGAAAGACGATGGCTCCGAGCCGGCCTTTGGCGGCGCTGTGCGTGATCAAGGCACCCGCGCCGAGCGTCTCGTCGTCGGGATGGGGGGCAAGCACAAGCCAGCGCGCCTGCGCCCAGCGGCTGTGGGCCAATGGCTCTTCTCTCACCACAAGCGGTCGCTCTCATCCCAAATGTCGTGATCGAGAAGCATCTGGGCGGCCTCGTCACGCGCATGATCAGGTCCAGCCTGGCGCAGATAAAGGGAAAGGTCGCGGATGATCTTGTCCGCTCGTTCACCGTCAAAGGCGCTACGCGTGCCAAGGATGCGCGCAGCGGCCTCCATCACGATGAACCCGGCATTTTCGACAACCCCGCGCGTCAGCCGCGCGACGGCAACCGCATCCGCATCACCCGACGCGAAGCGCTGCGCTGCTTCATCCACCCAGAAGCCTGCGGTTCGCACCGCTACGACGGCATCGGCAAACCGTGCCCGCTGCAGCGGATCGTCGCGGACGCTATCGCGCATGGCCGACCGGATTTCCGATGCAAGCGCCTCGATGCCGCCAAGCTGCGCCGCGCAGAAGCGCCAGGCGCCTGCTGTAAAGCGGGGATCCCGGTCATAGTCGCCCGGCTTACCCAGCAGCATGAGCGGCTCGACAGCCATGTCGTCGAGGACATATCGGCCGCTCACGCTCGCACGCATTCCGCGAACACGCCAGCCCGACAGGTCCGTCCGCGCCTTTTCATTGGCGGGAACAATGACCAGGCGCCGGGCGGTGTCCTCGCAGGCCGCCGTGACGAGGGCATAATCGAGACCGCCGGCCCCGCTTGCGAACATCTTCTCGCCGATCAGCGACAGGGCCGCTTCGCCAGCGAGCCGGACACCGGGCGCCGGCTCGGTCGCCCACACACCGAACCATGCACCGCGATCCAGCACCTGCGTCAGCCACTCAAGCTGATGGGGTGTTGCGTACCAGGCGAAAAGCAACATAGCGTTGACATGGCCTTCATACAAGCGACCGATACTGAGATCGCCGCGCCCGACCTGGCGCAGGGCCTTTGCCATCGTGCGTGCGCGGGCCGCCTCGTTGTCAAAAGCACTCCCTCCACATAATTGCGGTGCGAACCGGCGATGATGACCGCTCTGGATCAGAGCTGTCAGGCTATCACTGGGAAAATTAGGTGCGGCGTCATAGCGCGCGCCAAGCATTGCAAGGCGATCGACGATGTCCGTCGAGTCAATGACTTGGTCCTGAAGATCGGGGATCACGCGATATGGCTCCTGTTTGAGACTGCCCGGGCACAGAGGTCATCGAGCCAACGCGCGACTCGTTCCGGCCCGCTTTCACTTTCAAGGCAAGCGGACCATTGCTGGTTTTGCGCGATAGCCCGACCGATCAGGCTAGGCCATTCCTGAGGCTTGGGCCACTCATGCCGCACGATGGCTCCGCCCACTGCCGCCAGCCTGTTGGCCTTCGATGCCTGCTCATCAAACGGGCGGGGTTCGGGCAGGCAAATGAATGGGCGCCGCGCCGACAGAACTGCGCTGACGACGCCATCGCCTGCAGCGCCAATGACGACCCTGGCTGCAGCAATCTGCGCGTCCGCATCATCGACCCACCCGGGCAATTCAAGATTGGGTGGCAAATCTGCGGGTACGGTGCAGGGACCGATGACGCGCCATTGCCATGCGGGCGCTGCTCGGGCTGCGGCTGCCCAGTGCTCTCCATTGGATATCGCGCCCCCGCGCCCGAGGACGACCAGCACAACGTCATCATTCGCGCTGATATTTTGGCTGGCAGATCGGACGATGCCAGGGGCGTAGAAGGTCTTCTCGCGCACCCAGCGTGGGGTTTCGTCATCGTCGAGCGCATCTTGGAAAGGAGCGAGCAGAGCGGTAGCTGCGCGAAAGGCGTCCAGATGGGCAGCATCGAGCCGGCGCCCGCTCAACCGGACATAAACGGTGGGCACCGATGCAAGCCGCGCCAGCATCGCCACCTCGGCTGAGACATCCACCACCATGAGGCGCGGACGCGCCTCGGCGATCCAGCCTGTCATCAGCGCAGTGCGCTGGCGGAGGCCTTCATGATCCAGCGGCGCATAGTGCAGGGAAGAAGGACGGTCGACATGATCGATGCCGGCGAAGCTGTCGTCGAGACGGTCGTCAGGCAAGTCGAGGAAGGGGAGGTTTCCGGTTCTGTAGGCAAGCCCGCTCCCCATAAGCATGACATTGTCCAGCGATTGACCGATTGCAATCGCGCGCTGGCGATGGCCATCGCCGTGATGATGGACATAATATCCGATCGGGCGGCTCATTGGACGGCTGATATTTCGGCTTCCGCCATGTCGGGAAGCGGCATGTCGCACGGCATAGGGGGTAGGGCACGCTCTGCTTCCAGACAGGCCGTTACGCCCATTTTAGCTCTGGTTAAAAGCCGCCAGCCTGCGCGCTTTTCCCAATGGGAGAAAGCAGGGACCATAGGAATTTCAGCACTTGCGGCGCAGTCGATCCAGCGCTGCATGTCGGCCGCCATACCACCATTGGCACGCCCTGCAGTCCGGGAGGAGGCCCGGGTCCACACCGCATTCGGGTGGACGAGCTTGCCCCCCGCCTTGATCGCCGCCTCGACCAGGGCACGATCCTCGCCGGTTGGCAGCAGCGGAACGCCGCCCGCACGGCGATAAAGGCCGACGGACAGCGCAAGGCTGGCCCCCGTATGATCACCGTGTCGGGGCGGCATGTCCCATGCGACGGGATCGATCTTGTCCTCGATCGCGCGCACGGCCTCCCAATAGGCATCGAACCGGCGGCGCAGCCTGAAGATGGCCGGGGCCATGTCCGCTTCCAGTTCGTCCAGTTCGATGCGACCGCCAATGATCCGCTCCGGCGAAAAATGTGCCAGGTTGGCCTCGATCCAATCGGCGGGAGGTCGGCAATCCGCATCCGTTGAAAGTAATAGGCCGCCGGGCGTCAGAAGATCAGCGCCCATGTCCATCGCCGCGCGGCGGGCAGATCCGGCGTGGGCAAGTTCCGGCTCGAACACGCGCTGAACGATGTGAAGCGCAAACCCGGCATTGGAGCGAAGCGTAGCTTCGACGGCTTTCGCATGTGTGGCATCGCTACTGTTGTTGACGCATATCGCGACAGCGAAGGTCTGAACGGTTTGCTGTGCCAGAGCTTCGATCAGGCGACCGATACGCTCCACCTCATTACGAGCGGGTATGCAGACGCAGACTGGAGGCCTCATGCGACGCTGGCAATAAGAGGTGCAGTCTGCGGCTCGTGGGCGACAACCGAAGCAAGCGCGATCTGACGGTACACGGCTTCATACTCATCGACCATGCGCTGCGCGTCGCAATATCGCTCCGCATGAGCTCTGCAGGCGCTGCGGCTCAGCACGGAAGCGGCCAGCGCCGCCGATGCCAGCGAAGCGACATCGTCCGGCTGCGCAAGAACGCCGCAATCTTCATTCAAGAGCGCAGGCACACCGCCGCGCGGGAACGCGGCGACGGGGGTGCCGCAAGCCAGCGCCTCAGCCACGACCAGGCCATAGGGTTCTTCCCATCGCGGAGTGCAAAGCGCGGCGATAGCCCCTCCCACCAGGCGGGCGAGTTCGCGGTGGGACAGATGCCCGACATATTCGACCTTGGCGCCCAGACGCGGCGCAATCTTTTCATCGAAATAGCTCTGGTTCGAGATGGGGCCGGCGATACGCAGCGGCAATCCTGCAAGCCGCGCCGCATCGATCGCGTAGTCCAGTCCCTTTTCCGGGACGATCCGGCCATACCAGACCAGATACTGCGTTTCGGTTGCTACAGGCTGGTACGGGAAGTGTGTCAGATCGATGCCGTTGGGAATGACATGATCGGTCCTGGCCACGTGGCTCCACATGTCGGCCGTCGCCTGCGATACGGCGACATAGGTCATCGGTCCGCGGTTGAGCCGGACACCGCTTTCCAGCCAGCAAAAGGGCGGGGTGTGGAGCGTGGTAAGGACAGGGGTATCAAGCGTCTCGACCATGCTGACGGGGAGATAGTGCAGCGAATTGTTGTGGATCACGTCAAACGATCGCGACCGCAATTCGGTCATCAGCCCGAGATACGCATGGTGTTCGCGGAAGAAGGCAACATCATTGGCTTCGGCTATGCCCGTTTCGAGAAGCGAGGTCTCATCGCAGATCGCTTCCACCCCCAGTGCGGGATCGGAGCGCGTCGAAGCAAAGAGCGTGACGTCGTGCCCGCGTTCGCGCAGTGACCGCGCCAGCATGTGGGTGTGCATCTCCAGCCCGCCTGCAAACGGCTCACTTATGGGGAACTTCAAATGGGCTATGATGGCAATGCGCATTCAACGGGCTCCCTGCGACGATGCACATGTTTCGCAATCGCCAAGCCGTTAACGCTTATATGAAGGTTTATTTCCCGGATGTAGCAGGGTTTCTCTGCAACGAGTGCAGCTTAACTTCGGTCAATATAGTGGTCGCAGACTTTCGCGGCCAATCGGAAAAAATCAGATCGCAACATGGGGTCATTTTACATACGGATGATAATAGATTAAGAAGATTGTTGACTATATGATCATTATAGTCCGCTAGTGGACGTGATTAAACATACTGTCATTTCCAAAGTATAATTTGCAACTCGCCAGCTTGCCGGTGGTCCATCACGGACAATCTCTTCCGACTCTGATTTTGAGGTGCGGACTTTTTTCGCCCTGATGCGTTGCGAGTGAACCAGATCACGATCAGCGCGAAAAGGACCGACATGGCCAGTAAGAGCGCAATCGAAAACACCACGGGAAGTGGCGGGGAAACCCATCAGCAAGCGAGCGACGATAATGTCCTGACCACCAATCAGGGCATACGGATTTCCGACAACCAGAACCAGCTCAAGGCAGGCGCGCGCGGCCCGGTCCTGCTGGAGGATTTTGTTCTGCGCGAAAAGATTTTCCATTTCGACCATGAACGCATTCCTGAACGCATCGTCCATGCCCGTGGCTCTGCGGCTCATGGCTATTTCGAGGCGACCGACGACATCTCCGACATCTGCAAGGCAGCGGTCTTTACCAAAGGCACCAAGACTCCGGTCTTTACGCGCTTCTCGACAGTCGCGGGCGGCGCAGGTTCGGTCGATACCCCGCGCGACGTGCGGGGCTTTGCGGTCAAGTTCTATACGACGGAAGGCAATTGGGATCTGGTCGGCAACAACATCCCGGTGTTCTTCATCCAGGACGCGATCAAGTTTCCCGATTTGATCCATGCCGCCAAGATGGAAGCCCAGACCGGCTATCCCCAGGCGGCGACGGCCCACGACACCTTCTGGGACTTCATCAGCCTGATGCCCGAATCCACCCACATGATCATGTGGGCGATGAGCGATCGCACCTTGCCGGCCTCGTTCGCCACGATGGAAGGCTTCGGCATCCACACGTTCCAGATGGAAAACGAAGCAGGGGACGTGACCTTCGTGAAATTCCACTGGAAGCCCAAGGCCGGTCTCCAGTCGACGATCTGGGACGAGACGGTGAAGATCGCTGGAGCCGATCCTGATCATCAGCGCCGTGATCTGTTCGAGCGGATCGACCGGGGCGACTTCCCGGAATGGGAACTGGGCATCCAGGCTTTCGACAAAGCCTTTGCCGACAGCCTCGATTTCGACGTGCTCGATTCCACCAAGATCATCCCGGAAGAAATGCTGCCGGTGCGTGTGATCGGCCGCATGGTTCTCGATCGCTATCCTGACAACTTCTTCGCCGAGACCGAGCAGGTTGCCTATTGCCCGGGCAACATCGTGCCTGGCATCGGCTTCTCCAATGACCCGTTGCTGCAAGGCCGGCTCTTCTCTTACCTCGACACCCAGAAGTCGCGGCTTGGCACGGCTAATTTCCACCAGCTTCCGGTGAACGCGCCCAAATGCCCGGTGATGAATTTCTAGCGCGACGGCCAATTTCAGATGGCGGTGCCAAAGGGGCGCACGAACTACGAGCCCAATGGCCTGTCTGAAGGCGCCGAGACGCGGCCCGGAGATGAGCCCGGCCCGCGCGAATGCCCCGTCACCGGCTATCGCAGCATCGCCGCTGCGACCGGGCCGGACGAGGAAGGCGGCAAGCTTCGTATTCGCGCCGAGAGCTTTGCCGACCATTATAGCCAGGCGAGGCTGTTTTTCCGTTCCCTCGCCGAACCGGAGCAGGCGCATCTGGCCTCAGCCCTGTTCTTCGAACTCAGCAAGGTCGGCTTGGCGCATGTGCGCACGCGAATGATGGGCAATCTTGTAAATGTCGATCCAAAGCTCGCCAAGCGCGTTGCGGACGGGCTCAATATGGAAGTTCCGGAGGCCTCACCATCGGCTGCGCCGGTCAAGGACATGGAGCCTTCGCCGGCCCTGCGCATCATCGAAGGTCCGCGGGCGCCAAAGTCGATTGAGGGGCGCACCATCGCGATCCTCATTGCCGATGGCTCTGATGCTGGCGTTGTCGACGAGCTGACCAGTCAGATCGGTGATGCCGGGGGCCGCCCGGTAATCGTCGCACCCAAAATCGGCGGCGCGAAGATGTCCGATGGGTCAGTGCTGGAAGCCGATTTCCAGCTCGCTGGCGGTCCCTCTGTGCTGTTCGATGCTATTGCCGTCATCCTGTCGGAAGACGGCTGCACGCAGCTTCTTAAAGAAGCGGCTGCCGTTCAGTTCGTGATGGATGCTTTCGGGCATCTCAAGGCGATCGGCCATACGGCAGAGGCACAGCCATTGCTCGACAAGGCTGGCGTTGAACCCGACGAAGGCGTCACCGACCTTGGTGCGACCTTCATCAAGACTGCTGCGACCCGCATCTGGGCGCGCGAACCGAAGGTCCGCATGCTGGCTTAGACATCGATTGGGAACACCTCACCTCAGCACGTGTTTTACAGCCATTCCATTTGAAGGAGAGCATCATGAGCATTGAAGGCAAAGCCAAGGAAGCTGCCGGTTTCGTCAAGGAAGAGATGAACGAACACGGCGACACCGCCGAAGCGAAGAAGAAGGCCCAGGAAGGCCGCGATCTGCGCAACGAAGGTCGCGTCGAAGACGGCAAGGCACCCAAGACGACCGAACCGGGCACCGGCGCCAAGGAATAAGTCTCTATCGAGCTTCAGGACGCCGCCCCTTACGGGGCGGCGTCTTTGTATCTGACAAAGTGGATCAGATCATCAAGATATCATCCAGCCCATCCGCATTCCCTGCCATTCCCGGAACTTCTTCCAATTGACGCAGCGCGGTGAACGCGCCGCGATCTTCACGGTAGCGCACGATCTCAAAACCATGGCCCTTGAGCTGGCCAGCTTCGCTATGCCGGGAAGGTAGGCACCGGCTTCACCGGCGACGAGATCGAGCGGCTATTGGAAATCATGGCCCCGCTCGCGCGAAAGGTGCCAACTGTCGAGGCCCCGCGTGCCACCGTGCGCGGGGCACGCTGGATCGAGCCGAAGCTTGTCGCGGAAATCGCGTATTTAGAATTCACGGACGAAGGCGTCTTGCGTCACCCCAGTTATCTGGGGCTGCGCGAGGATAAGAAGCCGGAAGCGGTGGTGATCGAGAAGGAAGCAGCGGTGGACGTCGTCACTGCTGCGCCAGCCAGCACGGTCAAGATTAGCAACCGCGACAGGGTGATTTTTCCCGAAGGCAAGCTCACCAAGGGGCAGCTGGCGGATTATTACGAAACCGTCGCGCCGATCATGCTCCCATGGGCGGGAAGCCGACCAATCAGCCTGGTCCGATGCCCGCAGGGCCGAGCGAAGAAGTGCATTTTCCAGAAGCATGACGCCGGCAGCTTTGGCGATGCAGTAAAACAAGTGGGTATCCGGGAGAAATATGGGCATCAGGAAGCCTATCTCTTCGTTGATACGCCCGCTGGCCTGCTGGCGTGCGTGCAGATGGGCACCATCGAATTCCACGGCTGGGGCGCGCGAATCGAGGACGTCGAGAAAGCGGACAGGCTTGTGTTCGACCTCGATCCTGACGAGAGCCTTGGGTTCAAGGTTGTCGTGTCGGCCGCCTTGCATGTGCGTGATCTTTTGGCCGAAATGGGCCTTACGACATTTCCGATGGTGACCGGCGGGAAAGGCGTTCATGTCATCGCGCCCCTCACGCCGTCGGCGGAGTGGCGAGTGGTGAAGGACTTTGCCAACCGCTTTGCCATGGCGCTGGAGCAGTCGGAGCCAGCCCGTTTCACCGCCGCCCTTTCAAAGGCCAAACGGACGGGACGGATCTTCATCGACTATCTGCGAAACCAGCGCGGCGCGACCGCCGTCATGCCCTATAGCGCGCGCAACCGCGAACACGCCCCGATTGCGGTCCCGGTAACCTGGGAAGAACTGCGCGATCTTGAAAAGCCCTCTTTTTGGCATATCGGCGATGCGACCCAAATGCTAAAGCGTGCATCCCTGAAAAATCTCGCGCTTTGGGGGAGGGCGGACCAATTGCTCCCCGATATCTAAAATGCGGCTCGACCAGCCCCGGCTTGGCGAAATGGGCATCAAGCGCTGCGGCATTAACTATCGGACTTCTACCTTCGTATGGTCGTGCGCAAATATTATTATGATTCAATAAGTAGCGGGCGGATCGCTCGCCGGAAAACTTTCATCGCTTGCTTCATCTTCCTTATCCCATGAACGCGGCGGGTTCGTCATATTTTCCGGTCCCGCATCACGCACATCAGGACAATCCGCTGAAGAAACAACATCGCATCGCTCTTTTGTGACATACTTGTATAAGGCAAAGCCAGCCGCGCCAACCAAAAGCGCTCGGAAGAGACCCATAATACATCTCCTTTCAGGTCGCCAAACGCTGCCAATCGGAAATAAGTTGCAGAGCGAGTTTGCAAAGCACAACAAAACGGGGGCCGTGTTCTCATCATGGAGGCACGCAGCGGCTGCATTGGCGGCAGTCGATGATCGCGGCTCTTCCGCCAAAATAGATCCTTAGCGAAAATTAACACCGCTCAATTTCCGAGTCCTCCTCGAACCTGAGTTAGAGCTTTCAAGCTTTTATACTGAACCAAGGTGGCTCTCCCGACCTTCACCGTGTCGAGGTCACCGGATTGAATGAGCTCGTATATGCGCGAACGACTGAGGCCAGTGATGCGGACAGCGGTCGAAATACGCACCGTCAGCGGCTCGATCTTCTGCTCCCAAGCCCGCTCGATCATGGTCGCCCCTTCCGCGCGCCCTCGCGCGCACGTGCGAAGTTGCGGTCGCTTTCGAGAAACGACGTCAGCATCGCCGGAATCAATTCGGTCACCGGCTCCTCACGCCCGTAGGCCTGGGCGTAAATGGCGGCATAGTCGTTGAGAGCGCTCTGCAAATCCGGGGTGATGGTAATGGCCAGCTTGACCGGCGTGCGATCGGGCAACCTTGCGAGTTTGATATCGACCATGTGTCAGTTCCCTGCATTTCTGCGCCATGGCGCCAGTATGAGATCGCGGGTCACCAGCACGCGGACGGGCGCGCCGGGCCGGATCGTGATCGTCGGCTGGATGTCGAGGTTGCGCTGTGTAATCTGGTCGCCGGCCCTCGCGGTGTTCGACTGGGCAGACTCTCGGATCGCCTCCACGAGATCGCTCTCGCCAGAGATCGACTGCTCCGATCCGACTCCCAGCATCGTGGCGATGGCGACGCCCTTGAGCAGGGTCCAAGTGTGAAAATCCACCTTGTCGACGAGCCCGGCATAACCCGCCGCGTCAGTCGCCGGCATGTTGTCGAGCCGCACCGAACTGCCATCCGGCAAGATCAGGCGCTGCCAGATGACTAGCGCCCGGCGCTGTCCAAAGGCGACGACAGAGTCATATTTGCCTATCAAACGCGCACCCTGCGGCACGAGCAGGATATTGCCCGTGACCGTATCGAATACGTTCTGCGTTACTTGCGCGGTGACCATGCCAGGCAAGTCGGAGTGGAGCCCGGTGATGAGGCTTGCTGCGATTACGCTGCCGGCAAGCAGGCTGTTGGGGGACATCGGCGCCACCAACACTCCTGAATTGACATCACCACCGGCGTCCCGGGTCGACGCGAACTGTTCCTTGCGGGTTCCGGTGGCGGTCGGATTGGCCGGCTGGGTATCGAGCGTCGTGGCGCTTGCGCCTGCCGGGCCCGCCGCGCCGCGGCCGCTGGTGGTCTGCGCCATGAGCCCCGACTCTCTTGCAGCCTTGAGATCGGCTAGCCGCTGCTGGCGTGCCGCCGCAGCGGTATCGACCGGCGTGGACGCGGTCGCGGCTTCCGCCCGTTCCTGCGCACGAAGGATCGGTCGACCCAGGTCGCCAGGCAATGGCGGACCGAGTTTGGGCGTATCGCCATAACTGGTGGGCAATCCGGACAGCGCGTCCGAGGCCGACTTTGCCATCGGCTGCGAGAGTTCGCTGTCCTGGACGACGTGCTGGAAAACCTGCGGCTTCAAAGCCATCCAGGCGACGCCTATGAGGCTGGCCGAGCCGAGCGCGGCTGCGCCGATGATCGCGCCCCGGCGAAAGCGGATCGCCCGCGCCGGTCGCGAGCGAATGCTCAGCGTCTCGGGATCGAGCTTCGCCGCCGAGGTGGTCGGCTGCTCCGTGGCGAGCGTGTCGGTCATGCGCCCCTCCGCTTGGTCGGACGCGATACGCGGTCGATGCGCACGACCTGGCTCTTCTTGAGGCCGAGGCGAAGCTCGGCGGCGTCGAAGATCCGGTCGACGACGTAGAAGCGGTCGCGCTGCCGATAGTTGACCAGTTCAGCCTTTCCGTCGGCACCAAGGACGAACAGGGGTGGCGCCTCGCCGACGCCAAGCGACGTGGGGAACTCGATATAGGTCTTCGCCCCGTCGTCGAACGCGCGGAGCGGACGCCATGCAGGACGGTCGCCGCTGACCGCATAGTGGAAGTGCAACTGATCGATGGCGACGCCGGCGGCCACCGGCGCCGCGACCTGGGCGGCCTCCGCCTTGCGTTGGACCGCCAGCAACTCGTCCTGGGGATAGGTCCACCGCATTGACGACAGGGCGGTCGCCGAGGTGCTTACCAGGCGGACATGGTACGCGCGGCGATCGGTGGTGATGACAAGGTTCGTCAGCAGGCCCGCCGAGAACGGTTTCACCAGGACATGCGTCTGCTTGCCGTCCCCCGAGCCGCTGGTCGTGTCTCCGATCACCCAGCGGGCGGTATCGCCGCTGGCGACCGCAACGAGGTTTTCGCCGGGCTGCAGGATGATGTCAGTCACCAGCCCTGGCGCGGCATAACCCGCGAAGATCGTGCCCTCGCTGAAAGGATAGACCTGTGCCCCGGCGATGAAGCCGAGGGCGACCGGTTCCACGGTGGCGCTGCGCGTCGCCGACCGGACCGTCTTGAGTGGTGATGCGGAGCGCTCCTGCGCGAGCGCGGGGCATGCGAGGACAATTCCGGCAATCGCCGGCAGAAGGACTAACTTCATGGATTCTTCTCCTGGGGATAGGGGGAAACCGGCATCATGGTCTGGGCCCGGAGGTCGTGATCGAGCGGCGATCCCATCGGCAAGGTCGCGGCAGGTTGCGGTGCGGGTCGCGCCGTGGGCGAGGAAGTGGGCGTCGTGTCGAGTTCGCGGCTCCAGTCGATCGCATCGATGTAGATGCCCAGAGGGTTCTTGCGCAGGACGTCGGCCGATGCTGGCGGGCGCGTGACGGTGGTGAGGATGGCTGTCCAGCGGCTGCTGCCCGCTTGCGACCCGCGCTCGAACGCCGTCTCCGTCCACTTCACCTGGAAAGATTTGTCCGACGCGCGCACCACGCTGGTCACCTGCACCGACACTGTGCGTGTCCCCACATTGGCGAATGGCGACGCCGAGCGGGCATATTCACCGAGGAACTGCGCGCCCCGCTTGGTCGCGAAATCATAGGCCTCGAGCCAGTCACGGCGCATCAGTACCGGGTCGAGCGACACCGACCGGACGTTGGTGATGAAGTGCGAGAGGTGCCAAGCGACCTGTGCGTCAGTCGGCCGATACGCAACATCGGCCGCCAGTACGGCGTGCGCCTCGCCCAGCCGATCCACCTCGACGACATAGGGCGTCACCCGGCTCTGCAAGGATTGCCAGACGAGACCCGCCGAGGTGCCGGCGGTCAGCGCGAGGCAACCAAATGCCATCAACCGCCAGTTTCGCGCCTGCACCCGTGCCGAGCCAATCCGCTCGTCCCAGAGTTGGCCGGCGCGTTGGTACGGCGTCTCGGGAGGTGGCGTGCGCCCGTAGCGCTGCGCGCTTCGCTTGAAGAACATGGCTCAGTCGTTCCTTTCCTTGATGTCCGGGGTGGCGGATCCACCGCCGCGATCGCCCTGCTGAAGCGTGTGGATCGCTTGGCTCTGGCGATGGCGGCTCGTTTGCTGGTTGCGCATTGCGCGCGCCCAGGCGGGCGTCCCGCCCGCCTCCCCGCCGCCGCCCGTTCCAATCGGATTGGATGGCGGTGGGCTTTGGTTGAGCGCGTCCCAAGCGGCCTGACGACCGCCGGCCGCGGCTTCGCCGAGACCAAGGGCGCCGCCCACGCGCGACCGCGCGGCATTCCCCGCGGCGCGGCCCACGCCGCCGAGGCCCGCGCCGACCGAGGGGGTGGCGGCGGTCTCGCGGCCAAGCTGGTAGGCGGTCGATGCGGCCGACCCCATTGCCGTGCCCGAGCGGACGGCGCCGAGGGCAGCGCCACCCAAGGCGCGTGCTCCGCCCACGGCGGCGCCGCCAGCCAGCATCGTCACCCCGGCAGCGCCGACGGCGGTGCCGAGGGCTGCGCCAGCGCCCAATTGCGGCGCGCCGGACACCAGGCCAGAAGCGATCGTCGGTCCGAATATGCCCAGGCCGAACATGGAAAGGCTCGCGAGCACAAGGCTCATGGCCTGGCCGATGTGGGGCTCCTGGCCTTGCAGCGCGTCGGTGAACTCGGTGAAGAAATTGGAACCGATGCCGACGATAACGGCGAGCACCATCACCTTGATGCCGGAGGAGACGACGTTGCCCAGCACGCGCTCGGCAAGGAAACTCGTTCGGTTCCAGAGCGCGAAGGGGACAAGGATGAAGCCGGCCAGCGTGGTCAGCTTGAACTCGAGAATGCAGACGAACATCTGCACCGCGAGGATGAAGAAAGCGACGATCACCAGCGCCCAGGCGAACAGCAGGACCATGATCGTCAGGAAATTGTCGAAGAAGGTCGTGAACCCGACCATTTCGCTCGCCTGTTCGAGCAGTGGCCATGCCGCCGAGAAGCCCGTCCCCGCGAGCCGCCCGGGCTTGAGCAGGTCATCGGGCGAGAGCGTCCCGCCACCGGCCGTAAGGCCAGCCTGCGCAAACGAGCGGAAGATGATGTCGGCTAGGCGAGAGAAGCTGTTCAGGATGAAGGCGAACGCGCCGACGTACAGGATCTTGCGCAGGAACCGGCCGATGACATTGTCCTCGCCGCCCATCGCCCAGAACAGACCGGCGAGCGTGATATCGATGCCGATCAGCGTCGCGGTCAGGAACCCGACGTCGGGCCCAAGCAATCCGAACCCGCTGTCTATGTAGGTGATGAACGCCTGAAGGAAGCGGTCGATGACATTGAGGTCGTTCAAATGACTGCCTTCCTGATGGAGCGAAAAGGTGTCGCGGGGCGCGGCTGGGGAGCTGGACCGCGCCCCGCGACGCGATCGACGGCATGAGAGGGAGCGCCGCCGATCGCGGACCGGATCAGGCCTGGAGCCCGAGGGGGCTATTCAGGCGTGTAGGCCGATCCGGAACCGAGGAACTTCTTCGTCGCCGCGCGGGCTTCCGTCGCCTGCGTTGCCCGACGCGCTTGCTCGACGGCCTCGCTGCGGAACTGCGCGGCCATCATGTGCTGGAGCTGGAACTGCTGCTTTGCCGCGAGCGCGAGAAGCTGGTTCGTCGCTTGGCTGACCTGGAGCGATCCCTCGGCACCCTGGCTGCGCGCGACGATGTCGGCCAGCGTCTCGGTGTCCGACTGGATGTTCTCGACCACCTGGGCCTGCACGGTCATCGTCTGGCGGAACGCGCCCATGCTGGCGTCGAGGCGTCCACGCGCGTCGCGTACGCGGGTATCGGTGCGCAAGGCAGAGCTGAAGTCCTGGGGGAACAGTGACTGGAACTTGTCGTCCAGTTGGTCGACGCGGAAATCAATGGCCTGCGCGCGACCCATCAGCCGGTCGATCTCCGCGAGCTTCTGCTGGAGGGCGTCGAGTTGCGGGAAGTCGACGCGCGTCAGGTTCTTGCCCATGTTGACCAGCATCTGCGCTTCATTCTGGAGTTGCTGGATCTGCTGGTTGACGGTCTGCAACGTGCGTGCGGCGGTCAGGATGTTCTGCGCATAGTTGCTCGGATCGAACACGACGCCGCCGAACTGGGCGTGTGCCGGGCTCGCCGTCATCGTCATCGCGCCCATGGCAAGCGCGCCGCACGCGCCGAGGCCGAGGACGGTCGCGATCACATGCTTTCGAGTGAGGATACGCATTACTTGTCTCCTTATTGGGGTGCCTGGGAAGCGGGAGGACCGGGGAAGTCGGCGGCGAGATCGGCCGCCCAGCCGAGGCCGGCATCGCGCAGGAAGGCTTCAGCGAAACGGCCGTGCCCATGCTTGGCAAGGACTGCATCGATCCGGGCTTGCGCTGCGGGATCAGACGAGCCGCACAAAGCCAGCGCGATCGGGCCCAGGCCCAGTTCGAACAGCCGGTTGCCGCGTGCGGACTGGAGGTAATAGTGGCGCTTGGGGGTGGCCCGCGCGATCAGATCGATCTGCCGATCGTTCAGGCCGAAGCGCGCATAGATGTCGTGGCTCTGCGGCTCGATCGCCCGATCGTTTGGCAACAGAATCCGCTGCGGGCAGCTTTCGATGATGGCCGGCGCGATCGCGGAGCCTGCTATGTCTGCAAGGCTTTGCGTCGCGAACAGCACCGCTACGTTCTTTTTGCGCAGCACCTTCAGCCATTCCCGAATGCGGGCGGCGAACAGCGGATGACCAAGGAAGATCCACGCCTCATCGAGGATCAGCAAAGTCGGGCGGCCATCGAACCGCTCTTCCAGCCTGTGGAACAGATAGGTCAGCACGGGCGCGACCGCGCCGGCCTGGCCCATCAGCGCCTCGGTCTCGAAGCACTGGACGTCGGCCAGGCTAAGATGCTGTTCGGCGGCATCGAGCAGCCGGCCATGCGGGCCCTCGAGCGTATAGGGCTGAAGCGCGACGCGCAGCGCGTTCGACTGGAGCAGCAACGCGAGCCCAGTCAGGGTTCGCTCCTCGCGCGGCGCGGAAGCAAGGCTGCCGAGCGCGGTCCAGATCGCGTCCTTCACTTCCGGCGTTACGATCAAGCTCTCGTGCGCGAGCAGCGCCGCGATCCAATTCGCTGCCCAGCTCCGTTCGCCGGCATCGTCGATGTTCGCAAGCGGCTGGAATGCGAGCGTCTCGCCGTCGGCTTCGGCCGAACCGAGCGCGTGATGGGCGCCGCCCATCGCCAGTACGGCCGCCCGCGCGCTGTTACCCTTGTCGAAAATATAGACCTGCGCGCGCGGGTATCTGCGGAATTGCAGCGCGATGAGGCTCAGCAGCACCGACTTGCCGGCGCCCGTCGGCCCGACGACCATCATGTGCCCCACATCACCGACATGGGTGGAAACCCGGAACGGCGTCGAGCCGGCGGTCTTCGCAACCAGCAATGGCGGTCCGTCGAGGTGCCCATTGCGCACCGGCCCGGCCCACACCGACGAAAGCGGCATCAGGTGCGCGAGGTTGAGCGTATGCACCAGCGGTTGCCGGACATTGGCGTAAGTCTGGCCCGGCAACGAGGAGAGCCAGGCCTCGACCGCGTTGACGGTCTCGCGGACGCAGGTGAAGCCGAGCCCGTTGACGATCCTCTCGACGGCGCGGACCTTGTCCCCCACCGCCGCCCGGCTCCGGTCCCTGACCGTGATCGTCGTGGTCAGGTAGCCGAATGCGACATGGTCGCCGCCAAGCACCTGGAGCGCCTGGTCGGCATCGGCCACCTTGTTGTCGGCATCGCTGTCGAGTAATTGCGCGGGTGAATTATAGAGCACCTCGCGGAGAATTGCGGTGATGGACTTGCGCTTGTTGAACCATTGGCGCCGGAGCGAGGTCAGCGTCTTGGTCGCTTGGCTCTTGTCGAGCGCGATGAAGCGCGTGACCCAGCGATAGCCGAAGTCCTGGTGGTTGAGCGCATCGAGGATGCCGGGACGGCTGAGGCTCGGGAAGCCGAGGATGGTCAGCGTGCGGACATGCAGGTCGCCAAGGCGCGGTTCAAGCCCGCCGACCAGCGGCGTATCTGCAAGCAGCCCATCGAGATACATCGGCGTTTCTGGCGCGGCGACGCTATGATGACGGTCGGAGATCGCGCCATGCAGGAATGTCAGCGTCTCGCTATCGTCGAGCGGGCGCACCTGCGGCATGAAGCCGCAGAGCAGGTCGAGCACGCGGTCGGTCTCGGCAACGAAGCTTTCCAGTGCGCCGCGCCAGTCGCGTGTATTTTCGCCATCGGGCCGCTCCACAAGGCTCCGCCCCGCACGGTCGGTAGCATCTGCGGGCGGAAGCCACGTCAGGGACAGGTGATAGCGGCTTTCGAAATGCGTGCCTGCCGCTTCGAACGCCGCTTGCCGCTCGCCATCGATGAGCCAACTCGCGGCATCGGGAAAGGCGCTGTCGGGATAGGCCTGCGCCTCGCGCCGCTCCGCATCGAAGAACAGTGCCCAGCCGCTGCCGAGCCGTTTGAGCACGTTGTTAGCCCGTGCGCAGGCGGCGACCAGCTCCCCCTCGGTCGCGGACTCGAGGTCGGGACCACGGAAGGCAAGCACGCGCAGAAAGCTGCCGTCCTTGTTGAGCACCACGCCCGGCGCCACCAGCGCCGCCCAAGGCAGGTGATCGGCAAGCCGCTCGGCGGAGGCGCGATATTCGCCCATGAACATCATTTCAGGTGCCTCAGCATGCGAAATATCCCTTCTGGCGGATGTGGCGGAGGAGGACCGGCGCGAAGCTCGGGTCGCGGCGGGCAGCCATCACGGCCACGCTTTGGCCGACGGCCCAGAGCAGCACCCCGGCCAGCCATTGCTGGAGGCCAAGGCCGACCGCTGCGGCCAGCGTCCCGTTGACGATCGCGAGGCCCCGCGGTGCGCCGCCGAGCAAGAGCGGCGACCCCAGCGAGCCGTGGATCGGCACTTCGTAGCCGTCGATATGCTGTGCCCCAAAGGACATGGCACCGGTCACGAGATCAATGCCCCGCCGCCAAAGCTGAAGAAGGACAGGAAGAAGCTCGAGGCGGCAAAGGCGATGGAGAGGCCGAAGACGATCTGGATCAGTCGCCGGAACCCGCCCGAACTCTCGCCGAAAGCGAGCGTCAGGCCGGTCACGATAATGATGATCACCGCGACGATCTTGGCAACCGGACCCTGCACGGATTCCAGCACCTGCTGCAATGGCTCTTCCCACGGCATGCCGGAGCCGGCCGCCTGGACCTGGGTGGCGAGCGTCAGCGCGAGGCCAACCGTACCACCCATAAGCGACAGGCGGCTGGCGATGCGGCGGGGATTGCGGACAAGGGTCATGGGTCAGGTCTCCTTCGGGCTGGACTTGGGGGGATTGAGCTTGGGAAGATCGGCGAGCGCGTAGGCGCCGGTGTCGGGGTCGAGCCCGGCGACACGCGCGATCGTCGAGACGCGGCGGTCGATGCCGCGCCCGGAGATGAAAACGATGATGTCGATGGCCTCGGCGATCAGCTGGCGCGGCACGGTGACGACCGCCTCCTGCACCAACTGTTCGATGCGGTAGAGCGCGGCGATGGCGCCGTTGGCGTGGACGGTCGCGATCCCGCCGGGGTGGCCGGTGTTCCAGGCCTTGAGCATGTCGAGCGCTTCGGGGCCGCGGACCTCGCCGACCACGATGCGATCGGGACGCAGGCGCATAGTCGAGCGCACCAGTTCGGTCATCGACACGTGCGGGGGTCGGGTACGGAGCGCGACGGTGTCTGGCAGCGGGCATTGCAGCTCGCGCGTGTCCTCGATGACGATCACGCGGCTATCCACCCATGCCATCTCTGCGAGCAGCGCGTTGGCGAGTGTCGTCTTGCCCGAGCTGGTGCCTCCAGCGACGAGGATGTTGAAGCGCTGGGTGACAGCGGCGCGCAGGGCGTCTGCCTGGACCTCCGACATCAATCCATCGGCGACATAGTCGTCGAGCGTGTGCAGCCTTGTGGCAGGCTTGCGGATCGAGAAGCACGGCGCGGACGACACAGGTGGCAGCACGCCTTCGAAGCGCTCGCCAGCGCGGCCCTCGATATGCGGCGGCAGCTCGGCCGATATGATCGGGTGCTCGGCATGGACTTCGGCACGGACATGGCTTGCCACCAGCCGGATGATCCGCTCGACCTGTTCGGGTTCGATGCGGACCTTGGTGTCGGTACGGCCTTCGCCAAGACGATCAAGCCGCAGCGCCCCGTCAGGGTTCACCATGATCTCGGTGACCAGCGGGTCGCGCATCGCGGCGGCAATGTCGCTGCCAAGAGCCGTGATCAGCATTCGACGACGGCGCTCAGCCGAGGTTGTCGGCCCTGCAGGGGCTGGCCGGGCGATCATTTGCCATCTTCCGACGAGGCAACCAGCGTGCGCCGACCGGTCGAGACTTGTCGTCCGACCTGGGTGACGAAGGCTTCGAACCTTTTGGCGCCGAGCGCTCGGCCCGCCTGATCGTTCTCGGCGAGCGGCGTCTGGATCGCGAGCTCGAACCGGATGAAGAGGGCGAGCGTTTCGAGGATCACATAGGTGTCGCGATCGACCCGGCCGATCGCCTGCGTGAGGCGGTCGAGGCGGATCGCGAACCGATCCTCCAGCTCCGATGCACCCCGGCGATTGAGCCAGGCAGTGACTGCATCGACGAGGATGGCCGACTTGCTGGTGCCGGGCCTGGCGGCAAGCGCTTCCAGCCGATCGGACACCGGCTTGGGCAGGAACAGCTGATGGCGGACCTTCTCCATGGTCAGAATCCCAGTTGCAGGTCGTCAGGACGGCCAGAGGCGGCATCGAGGCCATAGACCGTGCGCGCGGCGCCGAGCTGCTGGACCCGGTCCATTGCGCGGCGCTCGGCAGCCTGGTCTCCATCGTCCTCGCCAAGGCCCAGGGGGTCGGCGATCTCTGGTTCGATGACGATTGCGGGTTCGATCTCCTGCGCGGGGTGACAGGCCTGCTCGAGGCCGCCGGCGTCGGCTCCTTCATCAGCATCGCTGCCGGTGGACAGGCGCATGTCTGCGCCGCGAACCTGACCAGCCCAGTCATCCGGGCGAGCCGCCGGAAGGTCACGATAGCCGGCGCGATCCAATATCGGTGCAGGCGACAGGCGTTCGGTGAACCGGCGATCCTCGTAATAGCGCAGCTTCTTCACGCGGATCGGGGGGTGTCCCGAGATCAGGACCAGCCCGTCCGTCGGCGCAAGCTGCATCACTTCGCCCGGCGTCAGCAGAGCCCGCGCAGTCTCCTGGCGGCTGACCATGACGTGCGCGAGCCAGGGCGCGAGCCGGTGCCCCGCATAGTTGCGCATCGCGCGCTGTTCGGTCGCCGTGCCAAGCGCGTCCGAGATCCGCTTGGCGGTCCGCTCGTCGTTGGTCGCAAAGGCGACGCGGACATGGCAATTGTCGAGGATGGCGTTGTGCTCGCCATAGGCCTTCTCGATCTGGTTCAAGCTCTGCGCAATCAGGAAGGCGCGCACCCCGTAGCCCGCCAGGAAAGCGAGACTCGTCTCAAAGAAGTCGAGCCTTCCCAGTGCCGGGAACTCGTCGAGCATCATCAGCAACCGATGTCGGCCCTGTGCGGTCTCACCGTCTTTGCCGACGCCATGCAGTTCTTCGGTCAGTCGGCGGCCGATCTGGTTGAGGATCAGGCGGATCAGCGGCTTGGTCCGGCTGATGTCGGACGGCGGCACGACGAGGTAGAGCGAGATCGGATGCGCCGCTTCGACAAGGTCGGCGATGCGCCAGTCGGATGCTGCCGTCACTGCTGCGACGGTCGGGTCTCGATATAGGCCAAGGAACGACATGGCGGTCGACAGCACGCCGGAGCGTTCGTTCTCGCTCTTATTGAGCAGTTCACGGGCCGCAGAGGCGACCACGGGATGGACTAGCGGTACATCTGCCGTACCGAGATGGTTGGTGGCCATCATCCTTCGCAGGGTCGCGGCGAAGCTGCGTTGCGGGTCCGACAGGAAGGTCGCGACGCGGGCGAGCGTCTTCTCTTCCTCGGCATAAAGGACATGCAAGATAGCGCCGACCAGCAGCGAATGGCTGGTCTTCTCCCAGTGGTTCCGACGTTCGAGCGCGCCTTCGGGATCGACGAGGATGTCGGCGATATTCTGGACGTCGCGGACTTCGTTCACGCCGCGCCGGACTTCGAGCAGTGGATTGTAGCGCGCCGACCGAGCGTCGGTTGGATTGAACAGCAGGCAGTGCGAGAAGCGGGCGCGCCAGCCGGCGGTCAGCTGCCAATTCTCGCCCTTGATGTCGTGTACGAGGCAAGAGCCGGTCCAGGAAAGGAGGGTGGGGATGACAAGCCCGACCCCCTTGCCCGACCGGGTGGGCGCGAACGCCATGACATGTTCGGGGCCATCGTGGCGCAAGTCATCGCGGCCGATGCGCCCCAGCACGACGCCACGCTGGTCGAGGAGCCCGGCACCCTTGATGTCCCGGTGGGTCGCCCAGCGGGCCGAGCCATAGGTGGTCAGGTTTTTGGACTGGCGCGCGCGCCATATCGAACCGAAGATCGCCGCGCCGCAGCCAACGAAGCCGCCAGCGGCTGCGATGCCACCCGCCTTGTCGAAGACGACGGGCGCATAGGCGTCGAACGAAAACCACCAGGGAAAAATCGACCAGGGATGATAGATCGGCTGGCCCAGCAAGACGAACCAAGGGGCGCCAAGCTCCGGCTGATAAGCGAGCTGCGCCGCGGCCCATTGCGTGGCGGTCCAGATGCCCGCGAGTATTATCGCGAGCACTATGAGGATCTGTCCTATGAGTAGCTTTGTCGGGGTCATGCGGGCCTCCGCCCCGGTCCGGGAACTGACCGCGGGCTAGGGCATAGAGTCCCAGAAGAACGGCTCTGGCGTCAGGGCGTCGCTGGTATCGCGAGGCATCTCCTCGCGGTCCCCGGCGACCGGTTTCGGACCGGCGCCAAGTTGGGGCGGCAAATCGCACTTGCAGTTCGCTACCTCGTGGCGATCGATGGCATCATCCCGGCCCGCTGACGGCCAATGCCCGTGCCGCCTTCGATGCGCAGGAACAGGGGCACGCCATCGGGCAAGCTTGGAATTTCACGCGGCGGCAGTCGACGGTCCCGTCTGGTCCATGCCGATCACTCCATCGCGGAGGAGATCGATCGCGTGGACGGCGCCGGCCCGCGGCGGCAGGACGGCCTCGTCGCGATGGTCTGGACGCCAATCGGCCGGTCGCTGTCGATCGGGGATGGATCTTCAATCGCTTTTGCAGCGGCCGCCTCCAACCTTGTGCTTCGACGCTTTCCCGTTCTATATTTGTGCCGCTTGCTCGCCTGGCCCTGCATAGCAACCGGTCCTGCCCACGCATTTGGAGTTCGCACGCTTTGCGCATCGCCGTCCCCGTCCTTGGCAGAGAGCGCCAGGCCTGAGCCGTGCGCAGCGATCTCGATCATCTGCCGCTACACAAGCAGCGCGAGTTGGACCTTGTCGTGGAAATGCTGTTCCAGGGGCTTCGCGACGCCACCGTCGCGGCGACGGGGCGGCGCAAGTCCGGCCGGATCCTCAAGATCATATTGTTCGGATCCTATGCCCGCGGCGACTGGGTGGATGCCCCGCTCGATGCCAACCGGTACAAGTCCGACTATGACCTGCTGGTGATCGTCAACCAGAAGGACCTGGCGGATCGTGCAACCTATTGGAACGAGACCGACCAGCGGATCGTCACCGCCTATAATTTCGAGAAGACCCTTGGCACGCCCGCCAATTTCATCGTTCACTCGCTGCAGGAGGTGAACGACGGGCTGGCGCATGGCCGACTGTTTTTCATGAATATCCTCAACGACGGCATCCTTCTCTACGAATCCGACGATCGGCCGCTGAAGACGCCGGTTCCCAAGACGCCGGACATGGCCTTGGCGGCTGCAGAGGATTATTTCGCCGAATATATGGCTGACGCAGCAGAATTTTTTGGCGGTTACCAAGACGCCATGCGCCGTGAGCATTTCAATTTGGCAGCGTTCCTTCTGCATCAGACGGTCGAGAATCTCTATCAGGGCCTATTGCTGACTTTCACTTTCTATACGCCATACGATCACAATATTTTGTTCCTGCGGGACCTTGCCGAGGATATCGATCGCAGCCTCTTCGACGTCTGGCCGCGCGGTACGCGGCGGGAGCGCGCGCTCTACCAGAAATTGAAGGACGCCTATCGCAAGGGCCGCTATTCGCGCCATTACAGGATCAGCCGCGAGGACCTGGAATGGCTCGCCGGCCATGCCGAGATCCTTGGGCAGCGCGTCCATGCCTTGTGCCAGTCGCGCATCGCCCAATTGCGCAGGGCCGTTACCGGTCAGGCTTGAGCGGGCGTCTTGCGCCCTTCGCACCTTTGGCTATCATGGGTTCCGGAGGCGTTGATCGCCGGCACCCGCCTCCCTCCTGTTCTGCCAGGCATCACTACATCCGTCCCTGCGGTCGGGTGGCAGGGGTTCTTCTAAAGACCTCGCGCGTCGCTAGCTCTCGCCAACCCCGGACCGTCCCGGGGCGCGACGACTGCTGGCCCGACGAGGTCGTGCGTTTCCATGCCAATGCGACATGCCCGGGCGCTTGCCGGCGAACGCCGCATCGCTGCGCAACCCGCCGACCAAGACCCCGGTGAAGACGCGCACGAGATTGGCGGCAAGGCCAACAGGATCGAGGGGCTTTACCGGGCGGAGGCGCCGCGCCTCGCCCGCTACTTTCGTCGTCGCATCGGCGAGACGGACGAGGCGCCCGATCTCGTGCAGGAAGCCTTCGCGCGGCTCGCCGCCTTCATGGCGCGCGAGGGCCTGGCCAACCCGGCGCCCTATCTCCAGCGCATAGCTCGCAATCTCCTGTTCGAACGGAGTCGCCGCCGCGCGCGCCGCATGGCTGCCGCCCATGTCGCCATCGGCGAGGAAGCCGACATTGCAGTGCCGCCTGCCCAGGAGGAAGCCCTTGCGCATGCCGACCTCATGGCGCGTTACGAGGATGCCGTGCAGGGCCTTCCCGACCGGACCCGCGAGGCATTCCTGCTTCACCGCCTCGACGAACTGACCTATCGCGAGATCGCCGAGCGGCTCGGCATCTCCATTCCCACCGTCCAATATCATGTCGGGCGGGCACTGGCACAAATCTCCACGGCTCTTGAAACCGAATGACACAGATGGATGGATTGCGAACGCCCGAGCTGCGCGAGGACGCTGCCATGTGGTTTGCCCTCATGCGCGGTCCCGAAGCCGAGACGCGGCGCGTGGAGTTCGAGACCTGGCTTGCCGCAGATCCGGCGCATCGCCAGGCCTATAGCCATATCAGCGAGGTGTTCAGCCTCGGGAAAGGGCTGAAGCCCGCCGTCGAGGTCCCGGATGCACGCCGTCCTGCGGGACAGCCAATGCTGCTCGCCCGGATGATGGGCAGCCCGGTCCTCATGCTGCTGTTCCTTCTCGTGTCCGTTCCCATGCTGGTCGGCCTGACCGTGCTCGCGATGCGCGCGATTGGCCCCGGCCATCCGCTCATCCAGGCGGACGGAACGGGCAGGGCACCGGTCGCCGAGGCGAGCCTCGCCACGTCGCCCGGGGAAGTGCGGGCATTCCGGCTGGCCGACGGATCCCGCCTGATCCTCGATGCCGACAGCCGCGTGCGCGTCATCCTCTCGGCCGAGCGGCGCGACCTGGCGCTGCTGCGTGGGCGCGCGCGCTTTGTCGTCGCGCATGAGCCGCGGCCCTTCGTCGTCGCGGCCGGCGGGGGCTCTGTCCTCGCGCGCGGCACCATCTTCGATGTGACGCTTCGTGGCCATGGCGCTACCGTCGCGCTTATCGAAGGCCAGGTTGATGTCCGCCAGCCCGCCTCGGGCACGGCCGCAGGATCATCCCGAGAAAGCGGCGAGGTAACGCGCCTCACCGCCGGCCATGGCATCGCGATCGGTGGGGGGAAGGGGGTAGCGCTTCAGGCAATCCCGGTGGTCCAGGCCGACTGGCCGAGCGACCTGCGCGACTTCAGGAACGTGCCGCTGCGCGATCTGCTGGCGGAAGCGAACCGCTATGCCGACAGGCCCCTGTTCCTGACCGAGCCCGGGCTCGGCGACCTGCGCGTCTCGGGCATCTTCCGCGTCCGCGAGCCCGCGCGCCTCGCCGCAAACCTTGCAGAACTGCTCGATCTCTCCCTCGTCCAAGGCCCGTCAGGGATCGCACTTGGCCGACGCTGCGCTGCGCACGAAAAAAATTCGTGCCCGCCCTCATAAATTTCGCCTGACCGGCATGGATGCCCCTGAACAGCCTGCAACGGGACAAGGGGGTATCCATGAGCAACAAGAGAACGAGTGCATTTTTCCTGGCGGCGAGCCTGTGGGCGCTGGCCGTTCCGGTCGGGGCGCAGGAACCACGCCAGGAGTTGCACCTGCCTGCCCAGGGGCTCGGCGATGCGCTGCGAGCGCTCGGCAGCGCCGCCCGGCGCGAGATCATCTTCACCTCCGACGCGGTCGCCGGCAAGTCCGCCGCGGCTCTCGACGGCGCCTATACGTTCAAGGAGGCACTCGACACGCTGCTGGCTGGCAGCGGCCTGTCCACGGTCGAGCGGGATGGCACGGTCCTCGTCGTGGGGCGATCGCAGGCGCCGCAAGCCGCAGCGGCCCAACATGGTGAGGATGCCGCGATCCTGGTGACAGGGTCGCGCATTCGCGGAGCGCCGCCGGCCTCGCCGGTCACCGTCCTGAGCAGCCGCGAAATCGCCCAGGCCGGGCAGACCGACCTCGGCGAGGCGGTGCGCACCCTGCCGCAGAGCTTTGGTGGTGGCCAGAACCCGGGCGTGGCGCCAGGCGCGCCCGGCAGCAATAACAACCAGAATTCGGGCTCGAGCATCAATCTGCGCGGCCTCGGGCCAGATGCGACATTGACCCTGCTCAACGGCCATCGCCTCGCCTATGGCTCCTTCACCCAGGCCATCGACGTCAATGCCATCCCGCTTGCCGCGGTCGATCGCATCGAGATCGTCGCTGACGGTGCCTCGGCGCTCTACGGCTCGGATGCGGTGGGCGGCGTCGCCAACATCATCCTGCGCAAGGACTATGAAGGCGCCTCCGCTACCGCGCGGCTTGGTTCCGCGACCGACGGCGGCAATATGCAGCAGCAATACAGCCTCGTCGCGGGAACGACCTGGAACGGCGGCGGCCTCATGGCGACCTATGATTTCGAGCGCGACACCGCGATCACCGCCCGGCAGCGCAGCTATACCCAATATATGCCGGGCAATACTAGCTTGCTGCCTGCCGTGAAGCGGCACAGCGCGGTGCTGAGCCTGCACCATGCGCTCTCCCGCGACCTGACCTTCAGTATCGACGGCCTCTATAATTGGCGGCGCGCTCCCACCGTCCTGCAAGTGCCGGGCGGGTCGCGCTACACGACCGAGCCGACCAACCAGTCCTTCGCGATCGCGCCGTCGCTGTCGTTCGAGGCGTCGCCCTCGCTCTCCTTTGCCATCAGTGGCGTCTATGGCGAGGACCATACCGACACCAGGCAGTTCACCACCACCGCGGCGGGCGCGGTCAGCGCCTATCCCTATTGCTACTGCAATAAGGTCAAGTCCCTCGAAGCGACATCGCAGGGTGACCTCTTCGACCTGCCCGCCGGCACGGTCAGGTTCGCCGGCGGCGCCGGCTATCGCGACAATGGCTATCTCAACCGCTCCACCAGCCTGCCAGAGCCGATCGACGTCCACCAGGACAGCTATTATGGCTTCGGCGAAATCTACGTCCCGCTGGTCTCGCCAGCACAGGCGGTCGCCGCCATCCATCGCCTGTCGCTCACCGGCGCGCTGCGCTACGAGAAATATCCCGGTATCGACGACGTGCTGACACCCAAGCTGGGCTTGATCTATGCGCCGGGCCCGGACCTGGACCTCAAGGCATCCTGGGGCAAATCCTTCAAGGCGGCAACGCTCTACCAGCAGTACCAGCCCCAATATGCCTTTCTGTACGACGCGACGACCCTGGGTGGTTCGGGCTACCCGGCGGGCGCGACCGCGCTGTTCACCAATGGCGGCAACCGGGCGCTCAAGCCCGAGCGCGCGACCTCCTGGTCGGCGACCCTGGCCGCCCATCCCCGCTCTGTTTCCGGGCTCCGGCTGGAGGCGAGCTATTTCGAGATCGCCTATCGCGACCGGGTAGCGCAGCCGTTCCAGGGTACCGACTTCTACAATGCGCTCGGCCGACTGACCCTCGACGATTTTGTCGATCCCTATCCTGATGCCGAGCAGCAAGCGGCGCTGATCGCCGCATCGCCCGTCCCGCTCTTCAACTATTCGGGGCAGGCCTACGCCCCGGATGCAGTCGTCGCCGCCGTCCACAATACATTCTTCAATGTCGCGCGGCAGAAGATCCGCGGCGTCGACCTCATGGCCCGTTATGATGCTGAGCTCGATAGTGGCGACAAACTGTCTCTGACAGGCTCGGCGTCCTGGCTGCAGTCACGCCAGAGGCTCGACCCGTCGCTGCCTTATACCGACCTTGCCGGGACGATCTTCAACCCGCCGCACTGGCGGGGCCGGGCCGGAGCGACATGGACGCGCGGCCCCCTGAGCGCATCCGCCTTTGCCAACTATACCGGCGGGGTGGACGACACCCGCAATAGCCCCGCTGTGCGAGTGGGATCGCAGACGACCTTCGATCTCGCGCTTGTCTACCGCCCATCGCAGGAAGGACTGGTCCCGGGCGTCGGCTTCGCGCTGGCCGTCCGCAACCTTCTCAATGACAAGCCTGCCTATGCGCGCGCGGTGGCGAACTATTATGTCAGCTACGATTCCACCAACCAGTCCGCGATCGGTCGCTTCATCAGCGTCTCGCTGACCAAGGAGTGGTGAGCGATGACCGGTCCTGATCTTCCCGCAGCTGGATCAACGCAAGTGGCAGCGCGACGGCGGGGTCGTCGCTTCGTTGGCCGCGCACGCGGAGGGAAGCGACGTATCGCCCTTGGCGGCCTTGCCCTTGGCATGGCGCTGGTGCCGGTCGCATCCTGGGCAAGCCAGCCGTCCTGCGACTTGCTGCCGCCCGCCGCGGCGCCGGCCGAGGCTCGGCGCGAGATCAACGCGCTCGACCTTGTCCGCCTGCGCGATTTCGGGGGCATGCAGTTCGATAGCTATCCGGGGCCTCCGGCGGCGCTGTCGCCTGACGGCCGGCATGTGGCATTGCAGCTTCGTCGCGGCGACCCCTCGTCCAACCGCTACTGCACCGGCATCCTGGTGAAGGAGACCCGGAGCGCCGCGCCGCCCCGGATCGTCGCCGATGGCGGCGAGGTCATCCGGCTCTCCTTCGACAAATATGGCTTCTCCGGCCTTGTGGCAGGCGCGCCGGTGCCTTCGGTCCTGCGCTGGGCTCCCGATGGCAAGCTTCTGGCATTCACCAAGGCGGTGGGCGGCATCATGCAGCTTTACCTCGTTCGCCCGGATGGCACAGATGAGACGCAACTGACGCATTCGAACGTCTCGATCGACGATTTCCAGTGGCTGCCAGGCGGCGAGGCGATCGTCTATTCCAGCCGCGCTGGCCTGATCGACGCGGAGCGGCGGATCGACGGCGAGGCGCCGAGCGGATGGCGCTACGACCTGCGTTTCTGGCCCCTGGCCGGTGGCCGGCCGCACCCGCCATCCCCGATCCCCAGCCGGGCCGATGTCATCACGCTGGCGGATCGGACCATGCGCCCGGCAAGCGATGCACAGCGCCTCGTCCTAGAGCCGGCGGGCACGCCGGGCTGGCCGACTGGGGCGATCCAGGCCCTGCCGCTGGGCAGCGGCGCGGATCGTGCCTGGCTGGCGCCGGCCAACCCCGATGCCTTGTTCAAGCCCAATATTCTCCATGTCTCGGTGAACGGCCGCGAACTGCCTTGCCCGCAGCCGGCCTGCATCGACGTGATCGGCCTGTGGAAGCGCGATGATCGCACGATCCTGTTCCTCAAGCGACAAGGCGTGGCGCGCAGCGAACTGGCCCTGATGCGCTGGGACCTCGGCGCAGGCGCACCTCGGCGGCTGCTTGGCACCAATGATCCCTGGCTGGGCTGCCAGCTCGGGCCGGAGGAGTTGGTCTGCACGGCGGAGGGGGGAACTGCGCCCCGCCATGTGATCGGCGTCGATGTGGACACGGCCAGGGTCCGCACGATCTATGATCCCAATCCGGAATTTGCCGCGATTCGGCTTCGCCCCCCCGAGCGCCTGGTCTGGCGCAATGCATTCGGCATCGAGACCTTTGCCGACCTCGTCCTTCCTTCCGGTTATCGCCCCCGCCATCCCGTGCCGCTCATTGTCGTCCAATATGAATCGCGCGGCTTCCTGCGCGGCGGGACCGCTGACGAATTCCCAATCCAGCTGTTCGCGGCCCATGGCTTTGCCGTCCTGAGCTTCAATCGGCCGCCCTGGTACGCCCTCCAGGGAAAGCCGCTCGATCTTTTCGCCTTCCTCCAGGCCAACCAGAAGGACTGGCTGGATCGGCGCAGCGTCCAGTCCTCCCTCGAGATCGTCGTCGAGCGCCTGATCGCGCGGGGCATCGCCGATCCCGCCCGCATCGGCATCACCGGGCAAAGCGACGGCGCCTCCACAGCGACCTTCGCACTGATTCATTCCCGGCTGTTCAAGGCCGTCGCGCTCAGCACCTGCTGCGAGGATCCGGCGATGATGGCCAGTCTTGGCCCTGGATTCGAGGACTGGTATGCGAAGTCGGGATATCCAAGGTTCAACGAGGACCGCCCCGACTTCTGGAAGCAGGGATCGCTGGCACCCAATCTTGGGGCGCTGCCGCCGGTTCCCTTGCTGATCCAGGCGGGCGAGGAGGAGTTCCGCTTCGCATTGCCGACCTACGCGGCAGTCAAGAATGCCGGCTGGCCGACCGAGATGTACGTCTTTTCGGGCGAGGGCCATGTCAAGCTGCAGCCAGCCCATCGGCTCGCCGTATATGAGCGAAACCTCGCCTGGTTCCAGCGCTGGTTCAAGCCGAACGAGGGTGCAGCGCCATGAGGCTGAGCAGGGTCAGCCGCGACGGGCAGCGAGCCAGGCTTCGACATCCACGAACCGCATGATCCGCACATAGAGATGATCTCCCGCGTCCGGCGTCGTCGCAAGACTGGCCTCCAGTGCCCGCCGGTCGAGGATCCCGCGCGCGCATAGTTCGCCTTCCAGCAGCATCGCACGGATAGCGGCGAGGTTGCGGAGATAAAGGCTTCGCACGAGGCTGGTGAAACCGCCCTTCGAGGCACGCTGGACGATCCTGGTCGGGAGCTTGGGGGCATAGGCGCGGCGCGCGATCGCCCGGTTCATGCCATCCTCGTACCAGAGCCATGTCGGCTGCCGCAGGCAGGCCTCCATCACCGGCTGCGACAGGAGCGGATAGATAACCGGCATGCCGTCCGCCCCATCGAGATAGTCGACAAGGGCAAGGCCGCGCATGATCGCCGCGACATGCTCGCGCTTTCCGACGGGAAGGTCTGCGAACTCGTTGATCCAGGGATGCGGCGGATGAGACGCGCGGGCCTCGATCAGCCCGGTGGCGAGCAGGCGCTCGTCCCGGGGCCATGTCCAGGCCCGACGGCGGCGCAGATGCTTCTGCAGCGATCGACGGGCGATCAGGAAGGGCGAGCATTCGGTTACCGCGGCGACCTCCATCACCGTGCGCCAATATCCCGCCCCCAGCCCGTGGGCGGCCATCCTGTCGCTTGCCGGCGTCGCCGAGCGCAGGAAGCAGAAGACATTGTCACCGCCGCTGCCATAGGCGATCGCCCTTGCGCGCACGTCATGGGCGACAGCGCTGCCATGCTTGACGAGGCTTTGCGTGAAGGCGCGCGTGGAGGGCCGGGGGCGCTGCGCCGCGCTCGACACGGACAGGGCGACGTCGGCTGGGGAGAGGTCCAATTGATGCGACTGCAGGTCGAGACGCCGGCATACCTCGCTGGCAAATGCGCGTTCGTCGCCGCTCCCTGTGCCGCTTACCAGGGTGATCGCATGGCGCAGGCCGGGGAGCGTCGCGGCGAGCACCGAGGAATCGAGCCCGCCGCTCAATGCCAGCGCCACCGGACCGACCTGCCGCGACCAGTCGCGGCACGCGCTGTCCACCGCCCGTGCGACCTCGTCCTGAGCCTGCGCGAAAGATGGGAGAGGCGCGGCGTCTATGAACTTGGCCGGGCTCCATAGTGCATGATGATAGACGCCCTCGGGCCCGATATGCAGGATCTCGCCTGGCAGAACCTCCTTGATGCCGACAAGGGCGCTCGCGCGTCCCACCAAGTCCGGATAGAGCAGTTCGTCTTCGATGACCGGCCAGTCGATCGCATTGGCACGACCGGTGAGCGCCTCGATGAACGGCAAGTGGGACGCGATCACCAGTTCGCTGCCCCAGCGCCTGTAGTAGCAGGGGCAGCGCGCGGACGGATCGCGATAGATACACACCGCATCCGCTCCCTCGATGCCGGTCCAGGCCACGAAAGCGCCCCACCGCGCTTCGATCGCTTCGAGAAAGGCAGCGGGTGCGGCGTTGGAATCGATGACCCCTATGAACGGGGATCCGCCCGGTACGCGCGAAAAGGCCGGCCCCACTATGTGAATGTCTGCAGGAACGCCGCCGATGCTCTGGGTCGGACCTGCCGCGAACAAGGCGTGAGCGCTCGAGACGGCACAGGGCGCCAGGCCTAGGCGCTCTGCAACCGCATCGACCGCGGTTCGGGCCGGGGCCGGCCGGTCGCGCTCCAGCGTCACCACGCCGAGATAGGCGCCAAGCATCATAGCTGCAGGATCGGCGTGAAGCAGGCGACCCGCTCATGCGTGTCACCCAGGATCATGTCATGGTCCTGGACCCAGCAATGCGCCTCGAACGGGTCGAGGCGCACGCCGAGCACGAGGCGGCAGGCCATGTTTCGCGACCGCAGGAAAAGCAGTAGCGCCATCGAATCGGGGAGGCAGGTGTCGCGCGCCGGAAATAGCTGCCGCGCCCGCACGAACAGCGCGGTTCTGGCTGCTGCCTGGCCTGGCGTCATGGGCACCGACGGGCGGGACTGGAGGCGGCGGGCCCACCGGATGAGGAGGCGCAGGGGAATGAGGCGCACCGCAAGGCGCATGGTGATGATCCGCACGATCGCCGCCCCTGTCGCACCTGTCACAAGGGGTCGGCGCTGTATGTCGGCTGTGGCCGGCGGCGGCGCATCCTGCGCAGGTACCGTGATATGGCTCGGCTCCGCAGGGCGGCCGAAATCCGCGTCGCAAAGGCCGATCCGGGCGAGCGCCTCGAACTGATGGGCGGGGCCATCGGCACGGGCGCCGCTATGTCGCAAGGCGTGGAAGGCCTCGACCAGATGCTGAGGCAATTGGAGGTAGATGTCGCGCGCAACATCGATGACGACGATCCGCCCTCCGACATCGCACCAATTTATGTCCGCGCGGGCCATGATGCATTCTGGCTCCCTGCATGCGGGCGTCGCAGGCAAAGCCTGCCTCGCGCTTTGCGGGTTACGGAGCCTGGCGCATCCCCGGCCGGGAATGCGCCAGGGTAGATCAGTCGTCGAGGATACCGGCAAGGCCCTGGCCGGCAGGCGCATCGACCGTTCCACCGGAGATGCCCTTGGTTTCGACGCTCACCGCGCCGAGTTCGACGACGTCGTCACGGCGGTCTTCGCTGTTGCGTTCCATTTCGTCTACTCCTTGTAGCCGCTGGATTGCGGCACGAGAAGAATAGGATCGGCAGTTTCCGCGTGCGAACTTATATTATGCCGGAATGAGAGTCCTCGGGGCTGGGCGGGCGGGACTATTATCATTAGTATTGAGAATGCTTCATCATTCTGGATGAATATATCAATTGGTGGCTATTCATGGCTGCATTATCATGTGGATCGCGAAACTCGACCGTGCGCGCTCTTGGTGATAGCGGGCCATGGCTCGGCGCGCCGCGCCGATCGGCGCCCTGTCGATCGTGGCGAGGAGCTGCGAGAATTCGCCGACGACATCGGGGAGCAGGCGATGCTCCAGGGCCCGCGCACGTGCCAATGCGTGTGAGGCTGCTGCCACTGCCTGCTCCAGCTCCTCATTTTGCGGGACGGATGCCAGGATGCCGAATAGCCTTTCGGACGCCGCCGCCACTTGTCCCGGCTCTAGGGCCTCATGCTTGAGCGCGCCGAGTCCTTTCCTTGCGCTCTCTGGCAAAGGACGCTCGAGAGTGATCTGGATCAAATGGCCATGCCAGCGATAGAGCCCGGCGAGCCGGTCGGCATCGAGCGGCCGGACGCGAAAGCCCCCGCCCGGAAGCAGAACGACAAGACGCTCGCCCACCAGTCGGTGCAGGGCATCTCGGACGGGTGTAGCGCTCGCGCCGAACTGATCGGTGAGACGGGTGAGCTTGAGCATCGCGCCGGGCGCGAAGGCGCCCCCGACAATTTCATGCCGGATGCGACGATATATATAGTCTGCCGTGATGGGCTCGGGCGCCATCCTACCTCCATTGTGCGCATGGGGACCTCTGCGCCCCGCGCTCCGGTCCGCTGGGCCCCTGCCGGTTTCGCCTCCGCTTGCGGGTATCGGCTTGCCGCGCCGGCTACCCGCCTGCAGGATCGCGCGTGCCGTTCCTGCTGGCGCTGGCCTTGTATCGGGGCATGTCAACGCTGACGCCTCGCCGGAGGCATGCAGGCGCCCGGCAGGGGCTGCGCTCTATGCCGACCTGTCGATCCCGTCGCCCGAGCAAGCACCGCCCCAGATGCTGACGAGTCGGTCAAGTAGCCGGCCAATTTTCGCCCTGCCTTCGCGCGTGAGGCTGACGCGTACATAGCGGTGATCGCGCTGTCGGCGGCTTCGCTCGGCTCCATTTTCCGGGCTCGCGCCGCGGCGGCAGAGGACGAGGCCATCCCGCTCCAGTTCACCGACCTTGCGATGCGCGGTCGACGCCGGCACCTGCGAGGCCAGGCACAAGCTCCAGGCGTGCAGCGTGCGATGCTCGCACTCGGCGAGGTAGAGCTGGGCGAGCATGTCGAGGCGCGGGGTGGATACGAAGTCACTGCCGAGGCAATCACTCGTCGCCTCGCGCATGCTGGCTAGAATCCGGCATGCCTGGGCGCGCAGCTCCTTGTCCGAGCCTGTCATCTGGCAGCCTCCCTATCCTGTCCCTCCCGGACAATGCGCAATCGCCCGTCGCTCCGATATGTCACTCTGGCGCGATCCCGAGCGGTCATGTTCCGGGCCAGGGCGGCGCGGAGGCATGCGATATCGCCCGTTGGACCCTGCCTGCGCCGCGTCACGTTCGCGCCACTGCCTCGTGCCCCGCCGAGGAGCCTCGTCATTGGCCGATCCAGCTCCACGCCGGATCGCGGTGGCCCTGACGTCGGCGTCGATGATGCCGCTCCGTGCCGATGATGAGGAGGAGAAGCATCGGATAGGACAGCTTGCCGACGACCCACCAATAGGCCAGCGGCAGGATGTCGGCGTCGAAGGCACGCGCGGCATGGGCAGCGAGCGCCAGGCACTGGATCGCCGCAACCCAGAGCGGCCAGAAGCGATTCGCCCTCAACGCGATCGCGAGCAGAGCGGCGAGGAGCGCCGCATCGATCCAGACGATCGACCACTGCACATCGCGAAAAGCCAAGGCCCCCTGCATGTTCGTAAGGCTCGTTGCAATCGTGGCGACCAGCATCGCCGCTGCCGCGAGACGCTCGGGGGCGCCGCCGCGCCAGCCGGCGTGGATCGCCAAGACGGTGACCAGCAGGAGGAAGGCCGCGATCGGGGTCATCGATGTCGCGGACGTGCGGGATCATCGCCGCCGCTCATCCATCGGCTCCGGATGGCTCTACGCCGATCGCGCTTGCCGGCGGCTTGAGGACGTCGCCGAACGCTTGCACGTCGATCCCGAGCTTGCGACCAAGCATTTCTAGCATGCGGTGGGCCTCGGCGACCTGTCCGAGCGCGCTCGATGTCAGCAACTGCGCGTTGCTGATGGCGGCCAGGACCTGATGGCCGGCCACGGGGGACAGGTTGCGGCCGACTTGCGCCAGGATCGCGGAAGTCGAAAGCTCGCCGCCTTTGGCAAACAGGGCTTGGAGCAGCTTCTCATAGGCGTGCAGATCGCTGGCGAGGGCGGCGATGCCCGGGCCCGAGGCATGCGGGCCAGATTTATTCGCCAGCGAAGAATCTGGAGAGGACCTCGAGGCCGACGGCCAGCATTCCGAAGCTTGCCGCGGCGGCAAGGACGAGGAGGATGAACCAGAAGAGGCGGTGGATAAGTCCGAGTGCATTGCGATCTACTCCCTTGTGACGAAAGGGAAGCAGCACCTGCCATTCGCCGACCTGCAACCCTTGACCCGGCACTGGGGGATCGCTCGCGCCGATGGCTACCCCCGCCAATTCGCCCCCCGATTTCCCGGGGGGCGTCATATTCTTGCCGCCGAACAGCATTTCGGCCGCCCGGCGTCGGTTGGGCGCGCCCAGGATTGCTACCGCCTCTGAAATATAGGAGTCCACCGTGCCGACGCCGATGCCGAGCTCACCCGCAATCTCCTTGGACGTCCGCAGCTGGAAGACATGCCACAGGCATTCGCGATGGCGGGGGGCAAGCCTGTCGGCAAGGGCTTCAGCCTCCTCCATCACTGCATCGCTCCTTCAAGGACCAGTAGGGGGAGAGGGCGGGCTGCCGCCCGCTCGATGGACGCGGCGTGGGCCGCGAGGATCATCTTGATTGCCGTTCGCACCAGCGTTGCACCTCCCTCCGCTCCATCATGATCGAGCGGCCCGCAGCACCTTTCCCAACGTATCCAATCCCATACCGTTTATGGTCAATTCTGGCCGCAGGGATAGTAGATCGCGAATCTCCGGTTTGCCACCCCGACGCGCGGGGAAGACATATGCCCGCGGCGGATGGCCGATCCGTTTGATCGGTTCGGTCGTGCGCACAGATTGCGTGATTCGCGGCGTCCCCCCCCTATGAATGGCGCTTTGCAATCATGCATCTTTGCGGTGCGGCTTGTTAATACGTCGGACCCGCTCGCCTGCCAGCCCGCAGCGTTCCTGCGCGTTCCCGGGCTACGAGATCCTGAACCTGGCGCTCGCAGTGGCTTATAGACCCGCGCGGCCTCGAGGCGAGGGATGGCTTGGGATTGCTCCGCGGCCCGAGCCCTGGATTTCTTTCATCTCCTTCCCCCTGGCCCCCGCGCCGCCACGCACGCGATGCCCTCTCATTGCTCGACCGGTCGGCCCGCTGGAAATCCCCGCCACGATCTTCGGGGGGTGACCGCCTCGCGCGAAGGCCGCGATGACCAAAGGATGCGCTGTCGTTGCCCGGCCCGGGCACCGCCATCGCCTGGGGCATCGAGATCGACTGCCCTTGCGGAAAGGGGGCATATGCATAGGTCTGGTGATCACCGCTTCGGCTCCCCGAATGTGCGTATCCCTTCCGCATCTCCTCGGCGCCCGCGCCGGGCCCATCCCGTCATGCTGGCGCCTCCGCCGCCTGCCGCCTGGCGATGATAGCCGGGCCGCTGGCTCGCCGTATCGAGGCACTGGTGCGTCGCGGGCGCGCCGGTCTGGCCTGGGAGGTGACGCGGCGCGACCCCGCCTATCGTGCTGACTGGGAGCGCGCGGTCGTCGCTGACAATCTACCATCCGGGCGAGACGACCGCCCGTTGGTCTCGCGCAAGGCTGCCCTGGCGCACCAATGGGGGTTGCACTTTTGCCGAAGATCCAGGGGAGGATTCTATGCAGGTGGTGCCGGTCTGGTCTGCCGTCCTCGATCCGTGCGTCCTGCGCGCCCGGATCGCATCTGGGGAGGCGAATGCGTTCTGTCGCTTCGATGCGCCGGCCCGCCGGGCGCGCAGCATCCCGGGGACAGAAGGCGAGCATATCGCCTTCGACTGCCTGGGGGAGGTGGCGCGGATCGATCTTGTCGGGGAGAGGTTGCCCGCCGAACCAGTGCTGCTGAGCTTCGAAATCATCGCCGACGAGCGGCTTGGCTCGCAGTTGGCCGCGCTCCAGCGGATCTACTTCCATGCCGGGGCGGGCGGGCAGGCGAATCGGCTGCGGCGCCAGCATCTGTCGCTTCTCGCCGCAGATGCACGCGCCGCAGGGGCGAACCTGCGGGACGTCGCCGAGCTTGTCCTGGGGCCAGGCAGCTGGCCCGGAGATGGCGAGCACCGCAAGTCGCTGGTCCGCCGCCTCGTGGCGGCAGGCACCCTGCTATGCCAGAAGGGACCTGCCGCAATCCTGCAATCCTGGCCTGACGGGAATGGCTGAGCGGCGTTGTCGATCTTTTGCTTCGATGGGCCGGGCGTGCATGTCTGCATCTGGTTCTGCGCTGGCGAATTGCCTTTCTGTCCTAAATCTCCAGCCCGGAGGGATGACGGGGCAGCGGAGGCTTCCGTGGAAGGTTCGAGGGGCGCATCGCGTAGGGGCCACGACCGCGCTCCAGGGCTCGCTGCCCTCGCCCCCGAGCCCCTTGCGAGTCTCGGCCTTCGGTGACGATCGCTTGCGCAGGATGATGGTCGCCGCGCGGTTCGCGCGGCGGCGCTTCCTGTTTGCCTCTCCCGGCGTGGCGGGAGTGGCCGGCGCTCCCGGCTAGGCCCGTCGCGGCCAAGGACAACCCCGCCCGCTGCGCTCCTGCGGGGTGCTCCACATCCGTTCCGCCCTTGCGGTGTCCTTACCCGCTGGAGCCGGGCCTCTTGGTCGCATTTCGCCGCCCACCCCCGCCTTTGCGGGGAGGCTTTGTGCCTTTTTTTAGGGTGGCGGAAAGGACAGGCCATGCCGAATTCTTCAAGCCGCAGTGCTGCCCGTGAAGTCGGAAAGGGCGGGAACGGCGAACGCGCTACCCTCTATGACGAGGTGACCACGCGCATCGTCTCGGAACTGGAGGCGGGGCGCTTCCCTTGGGTCCAGCCATGGGGAAAGATCGAAGGGCTGGGCGTCAACGCCGCGCCCGGCCTTCCGCGCAACGCGGTGACGGCCCGGCCTTACTCTGGCGTCAACATCCTGATCCTGTGGTGCGCCGTCATCGAAAACAGCTGGCCTTCGCAAGGCTGGCTGACCTTTCGACAGGCTCGCGAGGCGGGTGGATGCGTCCGCAAGGGTGAGCGCGGCGTAACGGTGGTCTATGCCGATCGCTTCACCCCCAGGGGCGAGGCCGAGCGGGCGACGCGCGATGGCGACGAGCCCCGCGCCATTCCCTTCCTCAAGCGCTTCACCCTCTTCAACGTCGCCCAATGTGATGGGCTGCCCGCAGACCTTGCCGGCGATCCGGTGCGATTGGCCGAGAGCGAGATCGTGCCGGTCGCCCGGCAATTGATCGCCGCTTCGGGCGTCGAGTTTCGCGTGGGCGGGGACAAGGCCTTTTATGCGCCCGGTGCCGACTTCGTCGCCGTCCCGCCGCAGGCCGCCTTCTTCGATCCGGTGAACTGGCACAGGACGGCTTTTCACGAATTGTGTCACGCGACCGGCCACCCCAAGCGGCTGAGCCGGGATATGACCAATCCCTTCGGCAGCAAGGACTATGCCCGCGAGGAACTTATCGCGTTATCTGGACAGTCTGCACCGTGCCTGACGCACCATTGAACGGTATGTTCTTGGTACAACGCAGGGGGGCATCAGGC
>NZ_JBVVOJ010000009.1:0-185663 GCF_057063145.1 Sphingobium sp. SG1
CAAGATCTCCGGGTTGTCTGCAAAACCCCCGGAATCACACGAACCTCAGCCGCTCAACCCCTTTCGAAACGGCCTCTTTGGCAATTCAGATGGCCGACATATGTGCTTATTTTTTGCAGCAAAAATATGCACCTAACAGCTACGTCAAGCGTAAAGGTGGTCATCTATACTTTGACCGTCTCCAGCCGGTTTTGAACACGGCGGCAAGCAAGTCAAACGCGCTGGGCATTGTGCAACTATAAAAAGGGCGGATAACCGAAGCTACCCGCCGGGTCAGTCCTACTTCCCGGTTGTGCCGAGTTTCAGACCATTTCTTATAATAATGATTCTACCTTTTTTTTCAAGAATTTAAACTGATTCAGTTTCAGAGACTTAGCGGATGATGCCGGTGAACGTTGTCGTGAAGCGCCATCTCAGTTATAACCCGCGTATGAACATGCCCCTCAAGATCACGAAGATCGGCAACAGCGCCGGGGTGATCCTGCCCAAGGAATTGCTGGCGCATCTCCAGGCGGCGGCGGGCGACAGCCTTTCGGTTGTCCTCACGCCGCGCGGCATCGAATTGTCTGCGGCCGAGCCGGATTTCGAGGCGCAGATGGCCGCCGCGCGCGAAGTCATGGCGCGGCGCAAGCGGGCGCTGCGCGAACTGGCGAAATAATGGTCCGGCCCGATTGGGTCTGGATCACGCCCGCCGTGGCGGAAGCCGCCCATGCCGAGCAGATTGCCGAACATGGCGGGGGCGGCGACGCGTTGCGCGATCGTGGCCTGTTCGAAAGCGCGATGGCGCGGCCCCAGCAACTTGCCCATTATGGTGAACCGGATGCCGCTGCCCTGGCGGCAGCTTACGCCTATGGGCTGGCGCGTAACCATCCCTTTGTCGATGGCAACAAACGGATTGCGGCGGTGGTCAGCGAAACCTTCCTGCTGCTGAACGGCCATGGCGTGAACGCGACCGATGCCGAACTGGTCGTGGCGTTCATGGAACTGGCCGCTGGCACCCTGTCGGAAGAAGAACTGGCTGACTGGTTTCGCCACCATCTCGCCCCCTGACACCCCGGCGCCAATATCCCCTGTCCTACACGGCGATCCTCTGATCTACCCTGGGGAATGACACAGTCCATCCCCGCTCGCCCGCCCGCGCAGCCCGCGCCGGCGCTCTTCACCCCCGCCCGCTGGACCCCGGCCCGGCAGCGAACCTTCCTGACCGCCCTCTACCAGAGCGGCAGCGTGGCCCAGGCCGCGCGCATGGTCGGCATGTCGCCCTCCAGCGCGCATCGCCTGCGTCGTCGCCTCGCCGGCACCGCCTTCGACGGGGACTGGAGCAACGCGCTGGCGCTGCATGCCCAGGCGATGGCCGACCCGATCGCCACCCAGCTTCGCCCGCAGGCCGCGACGCGGCGCTGAGGCATATCGGTGCAAAACAGGTGCAAAGCTGTCGCGTCACCGGGGCATCATGGACGCAACATGCGTCGCCCCGGTGGCGCGTTCTGATGCAGAGCAGGCGCGTGGGTGACGCGCTGCCGGTGCAAAAGCGGCGCACATCCCCCGAAAAGGCCGATAACGCTGTGAACTTCGGGCGTGACCCTGGGGCGAACCGGCGTCCGCTCGCCGGTTCAGGCCTCCAGCATGCGCAGGGTGCGGCGCTTCTTCCAGTCGAGCACAACCTGGATGCGCATGCTCCAGCTGCCGTCCCAATCGACCGCCAGATCATGCGCGTCGAGTTGGGCGGTGATCCGCCGGCCGATGTCGAGCGCGGCCGCCTCGCCCGCCGCGCAGGCACCGTAATTGAGGTAGAGCGCCTCGCCCTCCACCGCCGCCTCGGTGTCCTGCATGTGGAAAAAGGCATAACCCTCGGCCGGGCGCCCTTCGCCGATCGCTTCCTCGATCTCGTCCCAGATCTCGATCGCGCCGCAACTGCCGCAGCAGGTGAAATTCTGCCGGGCGATCACGCCCTCGGCCTCCAGCGCGGCAAAGGCCGCGTCCAGCCGGTCGCAATCGGTCATGTCGGGCCAGGCCTTTTCGGCGGCATTATGTTCGGCCAGCGCCTGACGCAGCGCGGCCGATGCCTCGCGGCGCAGGGTCGGGCCGGGCAGTTCCTCGACGAACGTGTCGTGGGCGGCGGTCAGGATCGCGTCATCGTCATGAAATCCCCCGGCGACGTCGCGCCATACCTGGTCGCGCAGCGCGGCGAGCGGATCATAGGGGGGAAGGGCTGCTTCTTGCTCGGGGGCGTTGGTCTTGCCGAAGATTCGTTTCCACAATGCGCCGAACATGCGTTTGCCTGCCTCCCGCGATGCACTTTACTCGGCTCCAACATGGCGTGGCTTCGGGCAAAGGAAAAGGGGGCATTTCACCCATGAATCGCGACAGCTTCACGGTCCGCCGCAGCGATGCCCCATCTGCATAAGGCGTGTCAGTGTTTTTGCAGAAAATCGAAACTGCCAGCCCGATCCTCCAGTCGACCGCCCAACGTCAGTATTTTATGGGTGGTCGGGTGGGGGTTCAAACGAGTCACGTGCCTCGTTTGAAGGCTGGTGCGGCACAGAAAATGCGTTCCCGCATTTTCTAAAATTATGGCGCGGGTTCCAGCACCACATCCCAATGATCCTCCGTCACCGCCATGCGCTTCGCCTCCTCGGCATCGAACGCCGCCTTGTCGGGGAACATCCGTGCCTTGGCCGCCGCCATCGCCGCCTTGTATGCTTCGCCCGCGCCCACGCCGTCGGCGCCATGCTTGTAGACGATGGTGGTGCGCACGTCCCACCGCGTGCTGCCGCCCATATGGGTGAAGGGCATCTCGACCGTGACTTCGCTGATATAGCCCTGGCGCATCATCTCGCGCAGCAACGCTTCATGCTGTTTGTGATAGGTGGTCAGGAACTGGCCCATCCCGCCCCATTTGACGCGGTAGTAATTTTCCACCTTCAACGGGCCGTCGGCGGGTGCCGCGGTCTGGGCGGTGGCGGGCGCGGTGGCCAGGCTGGCGAGCAGGATCAGGGCAGGGGGGAAACGCATCGGGCAAGGGGCCTTTCGCAATCGAAGATCATCTGCCCCTACAGACGGATCAGCCGCCAATTTCCGCGCCCGTGGCGCAATCGCGCTTGCTCGCTGCCGCGTCCCGCCCCACGATGGGGGCATTCTCCTGCCGCAAAGGACCGCCGATGACCCGCCACCGCCTCTGGACCGTCCTGACCCTGCCCGTCCTCCTGTCTGTCACGCTGGCCGCCTGCAGCGGCGAGAAGAACAGCCCGGCCGACAATGCGGTCAATGCGGTCGAAAATGCCATGGCCAACGCCGCCAACGCGACCAACGCCGCCGCGCCCAGCGCAGACGCTTTCAGCCAGTATGTCGGCAAATATCCCTTCGACAAGGTCGGCGCCCATAGCTGGAACGACGATCCCGCCGTGGTCGCGGCGGTGAAGGCGGCGGTCGCGGACAAGGCAGTGCGCAAATGGGTGCTGGAGGATGGCGGCCCGTCCTCGCCGATCGCGACCGTCGACGGCAAGATCGCGGCCTGGTCGTGCGAGACCCATAATTGCGGCCCGCACCAATGGCTGACCCTGGTCGATCCGGCCAGCGGCACGGCGGAGGTCTGCTATTATGACGAGGCCGTCGATGCCCAGTCGACCCGCTGGTTCAAGGCCGGCCAGGAGGAAAAACGTCCCGGCCAATGCCCTGACGTGTCGAACTGACGGGACAGGGGCGCCACATGATGCGGCGTCGCCTCTGCCGCTATTGGACGACGACCCGCACCCGACCCAGATTCTGAATGCGGGCATAGGGGGCGGCGGCGTCGCCCTTGCGCTCCGACGCGATGCGCAGCGCGGGGAAATAGGTGCCTGGTGCGGCGAAGCTGTGGCGCGTGGTCAGGGTCAGGCTGCTGCCCGAACCGTCGGGCAGCTTCGCCTTCTCGGCAAAGGCGCCGCTGCCGTCGAAATCCCATTCCGCCGACACGATCCGGCCGGTGCCCGGCGGCACACTGATGGTCGCGCGGAAGGTCACGGCCGTGCCCGGCTTCACCACCGCCTTGGCCGCGCCATTGGCGGAGACGCTGGCGACCGGCTGGATGCCGCCCCGTGCCGCCGCATCGGCCGGCACGATCACCTGGCCATTATCGATGCGATAGGCGGTGTTGGCAGGCGGGGTGACGCCCTTTTCCACCCAGGCGGACAAATCGCGCAGCGCTTGCTCCAGCACGCCCAGATAACTGACCGTGCGGGTCGGGTCTTCCTGCTGGCTGCTGTCGCCATGCAGCGCATGGTCGGTGAACCAGATGCGGAAATTCTGGTCTACGCCCGCGCCCTGCGCAGCGATCACCCGCTGGCGATACCAGTCGCCCTGCCACGGCATGGCTTCGCGATCCCACAGATTTTCGACCAGGATCATCTTGCCCTGGAACTGCCCGGTCATCGGCGGCTGGCCCATCGGCTTGCCGGTGGTCGCCGCAGTGAAAAGCGGGCCGAGCAGGAAGGGGCGCTGCGGATAGAGCGGCTTGCCGTCGGGGCCGCGAAACTGGTCCCAGACCGGATAGCCGGCGTCGGCCGGCGGCACCTGATGCCAGTGATAGGTTTCGGCGGCGAGGAAATTGCTGTTGTCGACGCGCACCTTGTCGCCGGCCTTCAGCCGGTCGACCACCGCATCGTCCACCACGCCCAGGATCACGACATCGCCGGCGATGCGGTTGATCGTCAGCCGCTTGCCCTGCGCCGCGCCGGACCCGACGATCAGGTCGCCGCCGACGAAATAGGTCTTGGGCGGCGGGCTCGACAGGCGGAAGGCGACGATGCGCTGCGCCGCCCGGCCCTGCAGCGCGGCAAAGGCATTGTCGACGTTGGCCGCGCCATCGGTGATGCGCGTGTCGAGCTTCAGTTCGGCTGCCTGCGCCGCGCTGATCGGCGCGGCGATGGTCGCGTCATGCTGCAGCCGATAGCCGTCGAAACTCTTGGGATCATCATGGCCAAGATAGCCCGGCTTGTTCCAGAAATCGGTGAAATAGCCGGCATCCGCCATCACCATCCCGCCATAAAGGGCGGCAAAGCCGTGGATGCCCATCGTCTTCCAGCCGAACCAGCTGGGCGTCGGGAAACCCATCGCCGTTACCTCGCGCAGCACTGATGCCTGTTGCGGCGTCAGCCCGGCATAGGGGTCGCCGCTGCCGCCCGGCTCGACCGCGTCCAATATCTGCGGGAACTTGTCGTTGAGCACCCGCATCGCGCGCATCCGCACGGAGAACATGTTGGGCGGCGCCATCGGCGATCCCAGCACATAGGGGACGACGCCGTCCCACACGCCGGTCGTGTTCTCGATCGACCCGACCGTGCGGAAGCCGCCGCCACTGCCGCCAAAGGCATAGCCATAGGGGCGCTTGCCGCCGTACATCTGCTGCGCGACGACGCGCGAATAGCGGGCCGATGCGGCATTGGCGCGATAGGCCGCGATGGTGAAATCATTGGGCTTGCCCGGCATCCCCACCTGATCGCGGCCGCCGCCATTGGTCTCGACATAATAGCCGCCCGACGCGATCGAAAAGCCGATATAATTTTCCTCGCCATCGGTCAGCTTCTGCGCCAGATTTTCGTCATCCGGGACCGGCGTGATATGCTGGAAGAAGCGGCCCTGATAGTGCGCCTTGTCGGGGAAATAGAAGGAGAAGCGGGTCTCCGTCCCCTTGAACCCGCCATGGACATAGCGGTGCCGCACCGGCGCATCGCGCCATTCGTCGATATCGATATAGGGCTGGGTGAAGAGCGGGTCTTCGGCGGCGGCGGCCGGGGTGCTGCCCGGCTGGGCGTCGGCGCCGGTCCCTGCCGTTGCGACCAGGGCCAGTGACAGGGCTGTCATGCAGAGGGCAATCGATCGGCGCATCTTCTTCTCTCCCGTCATGGTGTCAGACCGCCGCTGCTAGCGCCGCCCTGCCCGTTTGTTCGTCCCAATGATCCGCATCGCCGCCGAGCGCGCAATTGAGCATCGCGCGCTTCAGGAACAGGTGACAGGGATGTTCCATGGTGAGGCCGATGCCGCCATGGAGCTGGATCGCCTCTTCCGCGACCAGTCGATAGACGGCGCAGGCCAGCGCCTTGAGCGCGCCCAGGGCGATGATATCGACGTCGGCCTGCTGCGCCCGGCTCCAGAACAGGGCGTCGGCGGCGGTCAGTTGCGTCCGCATGTCGGCGACGCGATGCTTGAGCGCCTGGAACAGCGCCAGCGGCCGATCGAACTGCTGCCGCGTTTCGAGATAGGCGACGGTCATCGCCAGCGCCGCCTCCGCGCCGCCCAGGCTGTCGCCCGCCAGGCAGAAGAGGCGCAGCGCCTCGATCCGATCGGCCAGCGCGCGGGCGGCATCGCCCTCTGCCAAAGTTAGGCCCGTGCCTTCAAGGACGACATCGAACAGGCGACGGCTCTTGTCCCAACCTTGCCGATACGTGACGGAAACCTGCTCGGCCGGCATCAGCGCCACCCGGTCCGCCGTGACATGCAAAACATGGCTGGCGGTATCGGCATCGGGCACGCAGGTCAGCCGGTCGGCAGCGTCCAGCCCGCCCGCCAGTGACGCGGTCATCACCTCGCCCGCCATGGCGTCAGCGATCAGCGCGTCGCGCTCCGGCAGATCATCTGCCGCCGCCAGCGCCTCGATCGTCAGCATCTGCGCCAGCACGGGGCCGGGCACCAGCGCCTTGCCCACGCCCTGATGGATGACGCCCGCCGCCTCGCGGCCGAGGCCCAGGCCGCCCAGTTCCTCCGGCACGCCCATCATCAGCCAGCCCATCTCGGCGATCAGCGCCCAGCTCTGCGCCGCATCCGGGGCCAACTCGCTCTGGCCGAACGCCTTGTCGGCCGCATCCTGTACTTCCGCGCGGGTCATGGTCATGCCGCGCCCTCCTTCAAGGTCCAGCTCTTGGGTTCACGCGGCATGCCGACCAGCCGTTCCGCGATGATGTTGCGTTGCACCTCGTCGCTGCCGCCGGCGATGGTCCAGGCATAGCTGTTCATGAAATCCGCCATCCAGTTGCCGGTCTCCATGCCGCCGCCAAAGGTGATCGGGCTGTGATATTGCGCGTCGATACCGCCCAGCCGAATCCCGAGCGATGTGAACTCCCGCAGCGTGCGCGAATAGGACAGCTTGACGATCGACGCGTCGCCGACCCGCTCGATCCCGGCGATGCGGTTGGCGAGGAACTGGTCGGCGACGGCGCAGCTGGCGTCCACCTTGGCGCTCAACCGGCCGAAGTCGCGGACTATGCCGCTATCATCCTCCCGGCCCTGCGCGCGGACCAGGTCGGCCAGCCGCCACAGCGCGCCACGCAGCCGGGCGCTCAGTTCCAGCAGGGTCAGGCCGCGTTCGGACGAGAGGGTGGATTGCGCCACGGCCCAGCCCTGACCTTCCGCGCCCAGCCGGTCGGCGACCGGAATCTCGACATTGTCGAGGAACAGCTCGGCAAATTCCTCGTCACCGTGAATCTGATGGATCGGCCGCGCGGTGACGCCCGGCGCCTTGAGATCGAGCAGCAGATAGGTGAGGCCGGCCTGTTTCGGCCCGTCTTGGCTGGTGCGCACCAGCAACAGGCATTTGTCGGCGAACTGGCCCATGGTCGACCACAGCTTCTGCCCGTTGACGACATAATGGTCGCCGACCCGCTCGGCGCGGGTGCGGACATTGGCTAGGTCGGACCCGGCATTGGGTTCGGAAAAGCCCTGGCACCAGATTTCGCCGGCCAGGATGCGCGGAATCAGCAGCGCCTGCTGCTCCTCGCTCGCCCATTCGAACAGGGTGCAGGCGGCATGATAGGTCGACATGAAGGACAGCAGCAGCCGCGGCGTGTCGGCGCGAGCCAGTTCCTCATAGAGGATCTTCTGTTCGGCAAGCGACCGGCCGCCGCCCGGCCATTGGGCCGGCCAGTGCGGCACGGCATAGCCGCCCTCGACCAGCTTCGCGAACCAGTCGCGCTGGATCTGTAGGAAGGCGGCCTCGCTGCTGCTGCGCTCCCGCCAGCCTTGGGGCGCATGGTCAGCCAGCCACTGGCGCACTTCCTGCCGCAGCCCGTCGAGCGCATCGGTCAAAGCCTGCCCCTCCATCCCGTTCCGGTTCCTTCCATGCCCGACGCTAGGCCCAATTGCGCGGCCCCCCGCAAGATGGCGGCCGGCGATATCCCCAAGGCGATGGCGCTAGATCGCCACCTCGATCATGTCGTCGACGATGCGGACGGGATAGGTGGCGATCGGTTCGCTCGCCGGGCCGGTCAGTGGCTCGCCGGTCTCCAGGTCGAACCGGGCACCATGCGCCGGGCAGGCGATCCAGCCCAGGCGAATACGACCGCAGGCGAGCGGTTCGTCGGCATGGGAACAGAGCGCGGCGATGGCGTGAATCTGCCCGTCGCTGTTGCACAGCAGGATGGTCTGGCCGTCGATGGTCACGCTTTTGGTCTTGCCCAGCGGCACCTCATCCAGGGAGGCTGCCATTTTGAAATCGCGCTCGCTCATGCCCGAAAGCTGCCCAAGCCGGTGGAGCGCGGCAAGGGCCGGCTCATGCCCATCACCGGGGCGTTCTCTTGCCCGCCGCCCTGTCGCGCCGCGCCGCTCTTAAGTATCGCATCCCTGTTCGGCAGGGGATGCGTGGACCGATGGATTTTGAATGGACGCAGGATGAAGAGGCTTTTCGCCAGCGGTTGCGCGACTTTCTCGCCGCGACGCTGCCGCAGGATTGGGAGCGTTTCTCGCAACATGGCCCGGCCTCCCCGGCGCTGACCGACTATGCCCGCACCTTTTGCGGGCGCCTGGCCGACGAAGGCCTGCTGACCCCGCACTGGACCAGGGAGATTGGCGGCCAGGGCCTCGACCCCTGGCACCAGACCATATTGGCCGAAGAAATGTGGATCGCGGGCGAACCACGCGGCGGCCAATATATGAACGTCAACTGGGTCGGGCCGACGCTGATCCGCTACGGATCGGAGGCGCAGAAAGCCCAGTATCTGCCCGCCATCACCGGCGGCCGGGCGCTGTGGTGCCAGGGCTTTTCCGAACCCGGTTCCGGCTCCGACCTCGCCTCGCTGCGCACCCGCGCGACCCGCGACGGCGACGTCTATCGCGTGTCGGGGCAGAAAATCTGGACCAGCTATGCGGGGCTTGCCGACACCTGTTTCCTGGTCTGCCGCACCAGCGACGATCGCAAGAAGGGCATTTCCATCCTGCTGGTGCCGATGGACACGCCCGGCATCACCGTCCGGCAAATCCCCTCGCTGATCGGCGAGGGCGACATTCACGAAGTCTTCTTCGACGATGTCGTCGTGCCGGTGGAGGCCCGGCTGGGCGAGGAAGGCCAGGCCTGGGAAATCATCGGCTATTCGCTCACTAATGAGCGGCTCGGCATTCCCCGCTATGCCCTCGCCCGCGCCGCGCTCGACCGGGCGGTGGCGCTGCTCCAGACGCAGGGCGAATTTGCCGGCGAGGCGGTGCGGATCGAGGCCGCCCATGCCGCCGCGCTGTGCGAAGCGGCGCGGATGGCCAGCTATGCGATCGTCGACCGCCGCTGCCGGGGCGAGGCGATCGGCGCAGAATCCAGCTCCGCCCGCTTCGCCACGGTGATGGCCGAACGGCGCGTGTGCGAATTCATCGTCGAATATCTGCCGCAGGCGCTGGCCGACGCGCATCCCTATCTCAAGATGCATCATCAGCGCGGGATTGTCGCGGGCATCGCCGCCGGCGCGGCGGAGATCCAGCTCAACATCATCGCCAGCGATGTGCTCAAACTGCCACGGGAGCCGCGCTGATGGACCTGTCCCTGACCGACGACCAGATCGCCATCCTCGACGCGATCGACACGCTGACCCGGCCCTATGCCGGCGCGACGCTGCATGAGGCAGGCTTTGCCCTCAGCAGCGACGCGCTCGACCGTGACCTCGCCGAAGGCGGCTTCCTCGATATCGGTTTCGATCCCGACCTCGGCGCGATCAGCGCCGCCCTGGTGGTCGAGCGGCTGGCGCGCCTGCCCCAGGCGGTGGAGGCGGCGGCCAGCGCCCTTATCCGCCCGCTGCTGGGTGATGCGACGCCGCGCCCGCTCTGCCTGGTGGAGGAAGGCAAGACCCATCGCCCGGTCCGCTTCCTTGCGCCGGGTGCGACGGTGCTGCTGGTCGGGTCCGATCGCGTGCGTAGCTTCGTCGCCGGCCCCGAGCATGTCCGGGCCGAACCCGAAGCCCTCTACGCCTATCCGATGGGCAGCCTGATCGCCCAGCCCGACGATCTTACCGATCACGCCGTGTCGGCCGACGATGTCCGCACCCGCTGGCGCGTGGCGCTGGCGACGGAGGCGGCAGGCCTGCTCGCCGCCGCGCTCGACAGCACCGCGACCTATGTCACCGATCGCCAGCAGTTTGGCCGCCCGCTCGCCACCTTCCAGGCGCTGCGCCATCGCCTGGCCGAGGCGCAGGTCCGCGCCAACGGACTCTACTGGCTGGCGATGAAGGCGGCGGCCACGCTCGATGCCGGGGACGCAGCGCTGGCCGCGCTGCATGCGCAGGAATCGGCGCGCAGCTGCGTCTATGATTTCCACCAGTTCCTCGGCGCCATGGGCATGACGCTGGAGCATCCGCTGCACCTGTGGACCTATCGCCTCAAGGCGCTGATCGGCGACCTCGGCGGACGCGGCGGCCAGGCGCTCGCCGTTGCCGATGCGCTCTGGGGTTAGAATCAATGAAAGAGCCTGATTCACGCCATCGGTGAAAGCGCGGCGCGCTTCCACCTCAGACGATCAGGCTCTAGCCCAGCTTCGGCTTGATCTCCTCGATCACCCAGCGGGCATAATCCTCATATTCGCTGATGCTGCGCACCGCCGGGATTGGCACCGAACTCATGGTGACGCCCAGCGTCGCGAACCAGCCGAGCCGGTCGATGATCTCCGGTGCGGTCATGCCCGGCCGGGCGCGCGGATCATCGACCACGGCATGCCCCTCGCCGACCCGGCTGGTGGCAAAGCCGTACATCACGTCGAACGGCCGGCCGTCATAGCCGGGCTGCGACTTGATGAAGTCGATCTTGGCCGGGATATCCTCGGGTTTCGTTAGATAAGGCCACCAGCCGCTGGCATGGCGCGCGGCGCGCCTGAGCACGGCGTCGGCCTCGCCACCCATCCAGATCGGCATATGCGGTTGCTGCACCGGGCGCGGGGCAAAGGCGACATCGCGGAAGGACACGAACTCGCCCTCGAATTGCGGATCGTCGCTGGTCCAAAGCTCGACGATCGCAGCCAGATATTCGTCGCACATTCGCCCGCGCTGGTGGAAGGGGACGCCGAGCAGGTCGAACTCCTGCTCCAGCCAGCCCGCGCCGAAGGTCACCATCGCCCGACCGCCCGACAGCCAGTCGATCGTCGACAGCGCCTTGGCGGTGATCGCGGGATGCTGCAGCGGCAGGATCGAAATCGAGCTGTTGATGCGGATGCGGCTGGTCGCGCCGGCATAATAGCCCATCGCCGCATAGGCATGGAAATGATGCGGCCCCGACAGGTCGACATGGGCGCGCGGGATCAGGAAATGTTCCGGCACGCTGATCATGTCGTAACCCAGATCATCGGCCAGCTTCGCCAGCTGCGTCTGGTCCGCCCCCGTGACCGACAATTCCCAGGGCTGCATCGTCGCCTTCAGCTCGATCAGCCGGGGCATGCCGAAGGCGAATTTCATGACCCCGCCTCCCGCCGGCTCAGAAGCCCAGATCGAGCACCGGCCCGTCGAAATTGCCGGCCAGCTTCTGCGTCGCCGCGCTCAGCTTATCCATGGGTTCATGCCGGATATAGCCGTCGATGATCCGCTGATAATTGCTGATCAGCCCTTCGATCACCTTGGACAGGCGCATGAAGTCGAAGCCCTCGGCATGCAGCCCCTTCTGCTGCAGCGGGATGTTGGAATAATCTTGGCGCGGGATCATCGGGAACTGATCGCTGTCATAGGGCAGCATCACCGGTTCCATCACCACCGGCGGCTCCTGCCCTTCGGGGAAATGGGTCAGCGACCATAGCTCGAACATGCAGCTTTCCGGGCCGATCGGGCGGATGCGATAGGCCGCCATGCTGGAGAGGAAGGGCAGCAGGAAATAATTGGGGAAGATGAATTCCACCGACTTGACCGGGGTTTCCACCGCCAGCTTGTTGAGATCGGGCGTGGGTTCGCCGCGCGCCTGCCCGGCCTGGGTCACGCAATGATTGACCATGCCGAACCAGTGCATGATCGCCTGTTGCGGGTCTTCGGGCAGTTCCACGTCGATCAGGGTACGGGCGACCGCGACATCCTTGGCATGGCACATGCCGGCCATGCCCTCGCTCAGCAGCTGCATATGGTCGACCTGGTCGACGATATTTTCCTTCATGGACCGGTTGGGATTGATCGGCACGCCGATCCCGCCGGTGTCCATGCCGTACATCATGTTATAGAGGATCGGCACCTTCTGCTGCAGCTGCGGATGGGTGCGCATGACATGATAGCCTTCCATGAAGGCTTCCATCGCGACCTTCCAATTGGCCGGCAGCACCGTGCCGAAACACCATTCGGCGCGCATCTTGTCGGCATTATAGGCGTCGAGCCCCACCGCGAGCGGGCCGAGCTGTTCACGCAGTGACGGCGCGTCATCGTCGAAATTGATGAAGACGCAGCCCATCTCGATCTCGGTGCGGCACGGGCGCAGCGCCAGATCCTGCTCGTCCAGCTGATGCTCGGAGAACATGTGCCGGCCATAGACGAAGGTATTCTTGCCCTCGATATTCCAGCGCCAGCCATGGAAGGGACAGATGAAGCCCTTGCCCTTGCAATTGCCATGGCTGCCCTCGGTCAGCGGCACGCCGCGATGGCGGCAGGCATTATGATAGGCGCGAATGCCGTCCTTGGTCCGCACGATGATGACGGACTTGCCCAGATTGCTATATTCGATCCAGTCGCCGACCTCCGGCACCTGCTCCACGCGGCAGGCCATCTGCCAGACATGGGGCCACAATTCCTCGCATTCGCGGCGATAGAAATCCGCGTCATAATAACGTGCCGTGGGAATGCGCTCGGGATCGCTGATTTCCAGCGGGAAGCCCGCACGCGTCATTTCAGCAGCCTCAACCATGCCATGCCTCACCCAGATTTCTTGCTTGGATGAAGTGGTAAAGGCTGGGCTGGGGAGCGCCAAGGCAGCGCCCCAACCCATCGCCCTACCGATGGACGGCCACCCCCAGTTCGTCCAGCACCTCCCGGCTGTGCGCGCCCAGTTCCGGCGCGCCGCCAGCGACCCGGCCCGGCGTCTGCGAGAACCAGGTCGGCACGCCGGGGAAGCGCACCGGCCCCTGCGGCGTCTCCACCGTCTCGAAAAAGCCGATCGCGTTCAGATGCGCATTGTCGAACAGTTCGTCCGTGGTGCGCAGCGGCGCGGCCGGGATATGCAGCGCCTCCAGCAGTTCAAGCCATTCCTGCGTCGTCCGCTCGGCAAAGGTGTCGCCCAGCAGGCCATAGACCCGGTCGATCTGCTTCGCCCGCTTGGCCAGCGTGTCGAACTCGTCGGTCGCCCAGGGCGGGTTCACCGCCGCGACGAAGGCGTTCCAATGCTTGTCATTATAGACCAGCGCGGCGACATGGCCGTCCTTGGTCGCATAGGGCTTGCGATTGCGGGCGACGACGCGGTGATAATGGGCCGGCCCCAGCGGCGGCTCGAACAGCATGCCGCTCGCATGTTCGGTGAGCATGAAGGACGCCATCGTCTCGAACATGGAGACTTCCACCTCCTGCCCCTCGCCGGTGCGCTCGCGGTGGAACAGCGCCATCATCGTCGCATAGAGGCCAGTGAGGCCCGCCACCTTGTCGGCGATGATCGTCGCCATGAAATCGGGCTTGCCGGTCATCAGTTGCTGCAAATGCGGGATGCCGCATTCGGCCTGGATCGTGTCGTCATAGGCAGGCTTGTCGCCGTCCGGCCCGCGCCGGCTATAGCCATAGCAATTGGTGTAGACGATGTCGGGCCTGATCGCCTTCACCGCCTGATAGTCGAAGCCCAGCTTGGCGATCGCCTTGCCGCGCATCGAATGGATGAAGACATCGGCGGTGGCGATCAGCGCGCGCAGCACCGTCTTGTCCTCCTCCTGCCGCAGGTCCAGCACCAGGCTGCGCTTGCCGCGATTGACGTTGGTGAAGACGCCGCCCAGCGCGGGCGCCGGCCCGGCATTGATATAGCGCGTGGCATCGCCGGCCGGTGGCTCGATCTTGATCACGTCGGCCCCCATGTCGGCCATGATCTGGGTCGCATAGGGGCCGAATACCATCGCCGTCAGGTCCACCACGCGGATCCCGGCCAGCGGCCCTTTCGGCATGTGCGTCGCGTCCATCATCCTCTCCCCATAACTGCCTTGGGGCTAGGCCAAGGGCGCGGCGAAATCCACGCGCAACCCCTTCGCCCCACCGATATGTGGGGCCGCCCGATTGTGCGCGCGGGAGGCCGGATGATACCCGCAGGCGATCATCCAGACGCCAGCAGAAGGCCCCCAGAGACGTGGATTTTGCCCTGACCGAAGACCAGAGGAACATCCGCGACGCGGTGTTCCAGCTCTGTGCCCAGTTCCCCGACGATTATTGGCTGGAACGGGACAAGGATGCCGTCTTCCCGTTAGATTTCCACCGGGCGATGGCGGACGCCGGCTGGCTGGGCATCGCCATGCCCGAAGCCGCCGGTGGCGCAGGCCTGGGCATTACCGAAGCGGCGATCATGGTGCAGGCGGTGGCGGAGGCCGGCGGCGGCATGACGGCGGCGTCCAGCATCCACGGCCCGGTCTTCAGCCTGGAGCCGATCGCCCTGTTCGGCACGGCGGAGCAGCAACAGCGCATGATCCCGCCGATCATCTCGGGCGCGGAGAAGATGTGCTTTGCCGTGACCGAACCCAATACCGGGCTCGACACCACCAAGCTCAAGACCAGAGCCGATCGGGTCGAGGGCGGTTATCGCGTCAATGGCGAGAAGATCTGGATCACCAACGCCCATGTCGCCGACCGGATGATGCTGCTCGCTCGCACCACCCCGCTCGATGAAGTGAAGAACAAGACGCAGGGCCTGTCGCTCTTCTTCACCAAACTGGATCGCAGCAAGATCGAGCATCAGCTGATCCCCAAGATGGGCCGCCATGCGGTCGGCTCCAACATGCTGTTCATCAACGACCTCTTCATCCCCGAAGAGGATCGGATCGGCGAGGAAGGTCAGGGCTTCAGGATCATCCTCAAGGGGCTGAACCCGGAACGCATATTGCTCGGCGCCGAAGCGATCGGCATCGGCCGCAACGCGATCCAGCGCGCCGCCCGCTATGCCCGCGAACGCATCGTCTTCGACCGGCCGATCGGCATGAATCAGGGGATCCAGCATCCGCTCGCCAAATGCTGGATGCAGCTGGAGGCGGCGAACCTGATGGTGATGAAGGCCGCCACCCTGTTCGACAAGGGCGAGGAATGCGGCGTGGAGGCGAACAGCGGCAAATATCTCGCCGCCGAATCCGCGTTCGAAGCCTGCCATACCGCGATGCTGACCCTGGGCGGCATGGGCTATGCCCAGGAATATCATGTCGAACGGCTGCTGCGCGAAGTGCTGATCCCGCGCACCGCCCCGGTCAGCCCCCACATGATCCTCAATTTCATCGCCGAAAAGGTGCTGGAATTGCCCAAATCCTATTGAGGCGAAAACGATGACGCTGCCGATCAAGATGCGCTCCTGGCTGTTCGCGCCGGGCGACAGCGAGAAGAAGATGGCCAAGGCGGCGGACAGCGCCGCCGACATCGCGCTGTTCGACCTGGAGGATGCGGTCGCGACCGAAAACAAGCCGCTCGCCCGCCAGATGGTGCATGATTTTCTCGCCGCCAGGCCGGAAGGGCGCGAGCGGCTCTGGGTCCGGGTCAATCCGCTCGACGGCCCCTATACGCTCGATGATCTCGCCGCGATCATGCCGGCGCGGCCGGGCGGCATCATGCTGCCCAAAGTCTATGGCCGGCAGGATGTCGAATTGCTCGACCATTATCTGACCGCGTTCGAAGCGGCGCATGGCATCGAACGGGGATCGACCCCGCTGATCGTGCTGGTCACCGAAACGGCCGAGGCGATGTTCCATACCGGCGATTACAAGGGCGCCCCGCGCGTGGTGGCGCTGACCTGGGGCGCGGAGGATCTGGCCGACTCGATCGGCGCCAGTTCCAACCGCAATGCCGACGGCAGCTATGGCTTCACCTATGAACTGGCGCGCTCCATGTGCCTGCTGGGCGCCGCCACCGCCGGCGTCACCGCGATCGAGACGATCCAGGGCGATTTCCGCGACCTCGACGGGCTGAAGGCACGCGCCGAAAAGGTGCGGCGCGACGGCTATCGCGGCATGCTGGCGATCCACCCGGCGCAGGTCGATGTCATCAACGCCGCCTTCACCCCGACCGAAGAAGAGATTGCCGAAGCCCAGGCGATCGTCGACATCTTCGCCGCCAATCCCGGCGTCGGCGCGATCGGCTACAAGGGCGGGATGCTCGACCGGCCTTATCTCAGCCGCGCCGAGCAGTTGCTGCGCCAGGCCGGGGCCTTGTGATCGACCTCACCCCCTATCTGCGGCGCGGCGACCGCATCGTCTTTGGTCAGGCCTGCGGCGAGCCGGTCAGCCTGGTCAGCGCGCTGATCGAGCGGGGCGCGCGGATCGGCGACCTGTCCGCCTTCATCGCCACCAGCTTCTCAGGCCTGTTCACGCCCGAAAGCGCCGACAGCTTCCGCCTCTCCTCCATGGGTGCGATCGGTGCACTCCGGTCGATGACGAAAGCCGGCAAGCTGCAGGTCATCCCCGTCCATGTCAGCCAGGTTGCGCCGATGATTACGGCCGGCATCATCGGCTGCGACGTGGCGATGATTCAGCTCAGCCCGGCCGACGCCGACGGCAATCATAGCTGCGGCCTGATCGGCGACTATGTCCGCGCCGCCGTGGACAAGGCGCGGGTCGTGATCGCGGAGATCAACGAAGCCGTGCCCTATGTGCCGGGCGAGTTGATCCCCGCATCCGCCATCGACGTCGCCATCCCCGTGTCGCGCCCGCCGGTCGAGGTGGCGCCCGCGAAGATCGGCGAGACCGACGAAGCGATCGCCCGCCACTGCGCCGCCTATATCGGCGACGGATCGGTGATCCAGACCGGGGTCGGCGCGGTGCCCGACGCGATATTGCGGCTGCTGGGCGACCGGCGCGACCTCGGCGTCCATTCGGGCATGCTGGGCGACGGGCTGGTGGAACTGGCAGAAGCGGGCGTGCTGACCAACGCCCGCAAGGAAATCGACACCGGCGTCTCGATCAACGGCGCGCTGATCGGCACCCGCCGCCTCTATGACTGGGCGCATAACAACCCGGCCATCCGCATGTGCGCGACCAGCTACACCCATGATGCCGCCGTCCTCGGGCGACTCTCGCGCCTCGTCACCATCAACAGCGCGCTGGAGGTGGACCTCACCGGCCAGGTCAATGCCGAACAGTCGGGCGCGGCCTATCTGGGCGGCACCGGCGGCCAGGTCGATTTCGTCCGCGCCGGCGCCCGCTCGCCCGGCGGCTGCTCGATCATCGCGCTCTCCGCCTCGGCCAAGGGCGGCAGTTTGAGCAAGATCGTGCCCAGCCTGTCCGGCCCGGTCACCACCGCGCGCAGCGATGTCGACATCATCGTCACCGAATATGGCGCGGCGGAACTGAAAGGGCAGACGCTGGCCGAACGCACCCGCCGCCTGATCGCCATCGCCGACCCCGCCTTCCGCGAGGAACTGGAGCGGTCGGCCCATATCATCCAGCAGAGGGGGTATTGATGCCCGACGCTTCAACCGACGCAGTCCTGTTCGAGGCGCGGGCCGACGGCATCGCCATCCTCACCATCAACCGCCCCGACCAGCGCAACTGCCTCAGTCGCGACGTGCGCGAGGGGCTGCGCACCGCCTGGCAACGGTTCGAGGATGATCCGGCGCTGCGCGTCGCCATCCTGACCGGCGCGGGGGACAAGGCCTTTTGCGCGGGCGGCGATCTCAAGGAAATGGTCGACACCGGCATGACCGTGCCGCCGCGCGCCATGTTCCCGCTGCCCTATGACGGTATCGAACTCAGCAAGCCGACGATCGCGGCGGTGAACGGCGTCGCCTTTGCCGGTGGCTGGATGATCGCCCAGGCCTGCGACCTGTGCGTTGCCAGCACGGCCGCGCGCTTCGCCATTACCGAGGTGAAGGTGGGGCGCAGCTCGCCCTGGGCCGCGCCGCTCATTCACATGATCCCGCAGCGGATCATGATGGAGATCATCCTGACCGGCAAACCGATCACTGCCCAGCGCGCCTACGAGATCGGCCTGGTCAATCGCCTGGCCGAGCCGGAAGCCCTGATGCAGGCGGCGCTCGATCTGGCGGCGGAGATTTTGGAGGGTGCGCCCCTGTCGGTGAAGGCCGGGCGCGACACGGTGATTCTGGCGACCGAAATGGGCCGCGCCGCCGCGCTGCAGGCTGCCCGCGCGGCATCCGAATATACTTATCATAGCGAGGACGCGCAGGAAGGACCGCGCGCCTTCGCCGAAAAACGCAAGCCGCAATGGACCGGGCGCTGAGCCCGACTGTCTGAAATCGTCAAGTCCGGGTGACGCGGACATGGCAAAAGGGTAGAATGGAGAAGGAATAGGCCATGAACGAGATCAGCAGCATCGGCATGCCCGGCGAGGATCTGATCGAGCCGGTCGTCGTCCCGGTCGAAGCCTATGTGTCGAAACACTATGCCCGCGCCGAGCAGGACCGGCTGTGGCGCAAGGTCTGGCTGCAGGCGGCCCGGCTGGAGGATATTCCCGAGGTTGGCGATTTCGTCACCTATGACATTCTCGAAGACTCGGTCATCATCATGCGCACCGGGCCGGATGAGCTGAGCGCTTATCATAATGTCTGCCCGCATCGCGGCCGCCGCCTGATCGACACGCCCGCAGGCCAGCGCAACGCGCGCGGCAACCGCAAGTCGATCATCTGCGGCTTTCATGGCTGGACCTTCGACCGCCAGGGCCAATGCACCTTCGCCAACCATGCCGATGACTGGCAGGGCAAGCTGACGGCGCAGCGCACCGCGCTTGGCAAGGTCAGCGTCGACACATGGGGCGGCTGGGCCTGGATCAATCTCGATCCCGATTGCGGCCCGCTCGCTGAATATCTGGGCGTGGTGCCCGACATGCTCGATCCCTTCGGCCTCCAGAATATGCGCTATCGCTGGCGCAAATGGATCATCTTCGACTGCAACTGGAAGGTCGCGATGGAGGCATTCAGCGAGACCTATCATGTCCAGACAACCCATCCCGAATTCAACGCCTTCGGCGAATTTCGCGGCTGGGCGCGCAAACATGGGCTGCACACCAATATCGGCTATGAAGCGCCCAAGAATATGGACGAGAACCAGGCCAAGCTGCGCATCGGTTCAGGCGAAGACCCGCGCCTGTCGACCGCGGAAATGCAGCTTTTCACCTGGGAAAATGCCAATACCAACACGACCATGACTTTGGTCGCCGCCGCCCAGCGGCTGAAGGACGAACTGCCCGAGGGCACCCCTGCGCCGCAGGTGCTGCAGCACTGGCTGGCCACGGCGCGCGCCGATGACGAGAAGCGTGGCGTCTTCTGGCCGGTGGTCGAACCCGCCCATACGGCGAAAAGTGGCACCGCCTGGCAGATCTTCCCCAATTTCCAGATCGGCCATGCCGTCAACAACATGCTCTGCTACTCCGCCCGCCCCTATGGCGCGGATCCGGACAAGTGCATTTTCGAGGCGGCGGTCTATGAACTCTTCCCGGACGCGGAAACCCCCGCGACCGAATGGGAATATACCAGCGCGGAGCAATGGCCGCCGGTGCTGCAACAGGATTTCACCAATATGCAGGCGGTGCAGCAGGGCATGAAGAATGTCGGCTTCCGCGGCACCCAGCCCAACCCCTATATGGAGCGGGCGGTGGCCAGCCTCCATTACAACCTGTCCCGCTACATGGGGACTGGCGCACCAAAGCCGCTGGACTGACCGACATTGCCGCGTTCCTGGCCCTTCGCCGCCGATCATCTGTCTGGCGGCGGAGCGCTTTCGCGTCTCCATTTTCACCAATGACTGTCTTCGACGACCGCCCTCCAATGGAAAGGGGCGCTCCCGGCAGGAGCGCCCCTTTCCGTTTTCATCCGGATTGCGCCCCTCAGAAAGGCAGCTTGTAGAGGTTCACCGCATTGTCCTGCAGCACCTTCTTCTTCACTGCAAAGTCATAGCCGCCCAGCACATCGGTCAGATGCGCCTGCACGCCCGGATAGAGCGAGGTCGGATGCGGGAAATCGGTTTCGAACATGACCTTGTCGACGCCGATCGTTTCCAGCAGCAGCTTGGGCGCGACCTTCTCGAACCAGAAGGTGACCCAGAAATGGTCGCGGAAATATTCCCACGGCCGCTTGTTGAGCAGGCCGACCTTGCTCGGCAGCATTTCGTCGAACTGATGCTCCAGCGCCTCGATCGCGAAGGGCACCCAGCCCGCGCCGCTTTCGATCAGGCCGATCTTCAGCTTGGGATGACGGTCCAGGCGACCCGACACCATCCAGTTGCCCAGCGTCGCGGCATTGCCGATCGAGAACATGGTCGCGACCACCGACAGCGTCTGTTCAAAGCCGAAGCCGTCCCAGGTGAGCGTATTGGGGTCGATCGCCGCATTGAGATGGAAATTGAGCGGCAGGCCTTCGGCCTCGCACATTTCCAGGAAGGGCGTCCAATAATCATTGAGGAAGCTCGGCACGCCGACGCGCTCGGGCGTGTCGGGCAACACGAAGCCGCGCAGGCCCATGTCGACGCAGCGCCGTGCTTCGGTCTCCATCGCCTTCTGGTCCCAGAATGGCAGATGGGCCATGTTGAAGATGCGTTCGCCCGACACCTGCTGATATTCGGCCGATGCGTCATTATACATCTGGATGATCGCGACCGCGAGGTCTGGGTCGCCCAGCGACATCAGCGATCCGGCCTGGGTGACGCCGGAATTCTGGAAGCCGATCTGGGCATAGATGCCCATATCGTCCATCGCCTGCAGCCGTTCCTTGATCAGATGGCCACCCGGATGCGCCTGCGCCAGCTTGGGGAAGGCAAGACGGCCGAGCAGCTTGTTATTGTCGGCGCGGATGACGTTGCCGCCCATCGACCCGAAATTGCGGTCGCCCACATACCAGCGTTCGACGCCGTCGGCGTCCTGCTTCACATAGGGCACCTTGGCCTTGTACTTGGCCGGCGCGCGCGAGGTGAAGAGGTCCGGCGCTTCGGTGATATGGGTGTCGGTATCGACGATCTTGATGCCGGCCAGCGACGGGTCGAGCCCGCCCGACTGGGTGCTGTAATCGACCTCGCGGATGACGCCGCCTTCGGTATAGCCTTCGGCCGACCAATATTTGCGGGCGGCCTGGGCGTCGGCGACGTCCTTGTCCTTCACATCAGCCATGCTTCACCTCCAGCGCGCCCTGCCAGCTGGCGGATTCGAAGATCGGCTGGACGGAGGCGGCCGGCGACTGTTCCTCGACCGAACGGCGGACCGCTTCGCTGAGCGTGCGCTGCAGGCCGGCGGCATCGATCTGGTCGGACGGTTCATAGACGAAGCCGATCGCCAGCGGCTGGCCGTCGGGCATGTGGGGCAGCAGCATGGCGGTGACGTCGGCGATCGAGCCAAAGCCGGCAAAGCCGCTGATATGGCCCTCGTCCCGGCAGCGCTGCACCTGGCCGGCGACATCGGCGAAGACGAACTTGCGCTCCTGCGGCGCTTCGGCATTGAGGCGACGGATCAGGCCGTCGCGGCGCGGCTGCTGCACGGTCGAGAGCATCAGCAGACCGGCGGCGGAGTCGGTCAGCCGTTCCTGGCGGCCACCGGCCAGGCCGTTATTGGCCGAGGTGCGCAGCGCCTTCTTGCCAGCGCGCCAGTGAACGATCTGGATGTTGAGGCCGACCATGCCGAACACAGCAATGCCAAGGCCCGTCTGGGCCGACAGGCGATCGATCAGGCCGTTGAGGACGCCATCGCGCACCATGCGCGGCTGGATCGCGGCACCCAGCATCGCAGCGCGCGGGGTCGGCGAATAGGCGCGCGAACCCGGATCCTTGTGGAGCAGGCCCAGGTCGACCAGGCTCGACAGCAATTCGGACGTGCTCGACTGCGGGCGGTCGAAGCGGCGGACAATGTCCATCACCGTCGCCTGCGGATGATCCTCGTCGAAAAATTCCAGTACCTCGACCACGCGCTTGGCGATCTTCGCCTTGTTGGACTCGGTCTTGGCTACCCTCGGCTTATGGGACTCGATCAGAGCCATGGTTCCTCTCCTTCGTTATTGAACATGGTTGTTCACTAACGCCGGGAGGCTGTCAACAAAAAATGAGATGCCCTCGTTTATGTGATATTCTCTGTCTCATTCTCCGTTTCCGGCGACATATTCGCAAACAGCGCCTGAAGCGCACGGCGATCGGTCTTGAGCGACGGGGTGCGCGGCAAGTCCCTGACGAACAGCCATTTTACCGGAACATGGGTGGCGGGGAGATGCTGGCGCACATGCGTTTCCAATGCTGCGACGGCGGGTGCAGCAAAATCGGTGTGAAGCCGGATCGCGGCCGCCGGCACTTGCCCCAGCCGGTGGTCCGCCATGCCTGTCACCGCCGCTTCGGTGACGGCCGGGTGCAGCATCAGCGCGCGTTCGATCGACTCGGGCAGCAATTTGAAGCCGCCGCGGATGATCGCGCCGTCCGCCCGGCCGCGCAGGAACAGGAAATCATCGGCGTCGATCAGGGCGATGTCGGACGTGCGAATCCAGTCCGGGCCGATTCGCGGCGCAATGACTTCCAACAGACCTTCGGTGTCGGGTGGTAGCGGGACGCCACTATCTGGATCGACGACGCGTAGCTCAACACCCGGCATGGCGCGGCCAACCGACCCGATCTTGCGGGCGCCCCATTCGGCATGGAGCGCGGCGGTCATCGACGCTACCGGGCCGGCGAACTCGGTGGCGCCATAGGAGAGCAGGATGGGAATGCCGTAGCGCGCCTCGAACGCCTGCTGCACGCCGGGATCGAGCGGCGCCGCGCCGCAGCCGATCGCGCGCAGGGAAGCGAGGTCTTCGGCCGCTATGTCGGCGTCCAGCACCGCCTGCACGCTGGCCGGCGGCAGGCCGCCATGGCTGGGCCGCCAGCGCCGCACATGGGCATGCCAGGCGCTGAGCGAGAAGCGCTCCAGCAGCTCGACCCGCTGCCCGCGCAGCAGCATCGGCAGCGTCGAATAGAGGCCGGTGATGTTGCCGAGCGGGAAATAGAGGAGAAAGGGGGCCGCGGCCTGGGGATCGTCCGTTTGTTGCCGGGTCAGCGGGGTCGAGAGGAAATGCCGTTCCAGCAGCGCATAAGGCACGGAGAAACTTTTCGGCGGTCCGGTGGTGCCGCTGGTCAAAATCTCGATCTGCGGCGCGGCCGGGCCCTGACGCTGCTGAACTTCTGGCGAGGCATATTCATGACCCGGCAGCGCAGCCGCGGCCATGCCGTCGATCGCGACTGCCGCGATGCCTTCCGTCGCCAGCACGGCCCGGATCTCCGGCCCGATATCCTCGGCAAAGGCGACCAGCGCGGCGGGGGCCATCCGCGTCAGGTCGCGGGCGATCGCGGCGTCCGACTGAAAGGCATAGATCATGCGGATCGTCCGCCCCTGCGCAATCAGGCCCAGCAGCGCGGCGAGCGCCGCCGGTCGATTGCGCGCAACGAAGGCGACCGGGGCATCCGCCGCAATGCCGCTCGCATCCATTGCCGCATCGATCTCTTCGGCTACTGCGCGCAGCGCTCCCCAAGCGATCCATTCGCCCTCATAAAGGATCGCTGCCTGATCGGCGGGCCGTTGCAGGGCGGCGGTGGCGAGCGCGCGCAGACTGGGGTGATCCGTCTCCATGGCGCGATATTGCGGCAGGGCGCGGCGCTGGTCAGCCATTGTCCGCAACGCCCTGGCGATCAGTGCTGCGGCCGCCTTTGCCGCGCTTCGGCCCGGTCCTACCCTGCCGCCCATGCCCGGCCCTGCCGCCCTGATCGACCCCGATGGCCTGACGCTCCCCTGGACCGGGGATGCGCAGCCCTATGGGCTGGTCGATCTCGACCGCGCGCCGCGCAGCGATGCGCCGTTGCACCTGCCACCCTTTCCCTTGCTGGGGATCGGCGACCCGACTCACCCGCTTGCGTCGCGGCTTGATGCGCTGATCGAACTGCCGGTGTCGCTCGCCACGATCACGCAGCAGATCATGGCGCAGCCGGAAGCGGCGCGGGTGCTGGTACAATTGCTGCGGTTGATCGACGGGCTGGACCCGGCCCAGGCGCTCGTCGCGGAATCGCTCGCTTATGGCCTGCTTCAGGGCAGCGCCGGCCATGCCCGCTGGCTGGCCGCGCAAGTCCCCGCGCCTGCGCAGGCACCCGGCGCCATCAAGGTCGATCGGGATGGCGACCGGCTGGCGATCCTGATCGATCGGCCCGATGCCCATAATGCCATCGACCGCGATCTGCGCGACGGGCTGCGCGCGGCGTTCGACATTGCTGCGCTCGATCCTGACATCACCCATGTCTGCCTGCGCGGCGCCGGGCGCAGCTTCTGCACCGGGGCTGACCTTAGCGAATTTGGCACCACGCTCGATCCCGCCGCCGCCCATGATATCAGGATGCAGACGCTGCCCGCCCATGCGCTGCTGCGCTGCGCGGATCGGCTGTCGGTCCATGTGCAGGGTGGCTGTGTCGGCTCCGGGCTCGAAATGGCGGCCTTTGCCAGGCACATCACAGCCAGCGCCGATGCGTGGTTCCATCTGCCCGAACTGGCGATGGGGATCATTCCTGGCGCAGGCGGCTGCGTCTCGCTCAACCGCCGGATCGGGCGTCAACGCGCAGCACTGATGATCCTCTCGGGCAAACGGATCAACGTCCGCACGGCGCTAGGCTGGGGTCTGGTCGACACGATCATGGACGACTGATCCGGCGATCCACGTCATCGCGACATCCTCCGCCCCTAGGCGGTCTCGTGCCTGCGCCCAGGGACGATCCAGCAGGCACAGGTCGGCCGGCGCGCCGACGACCATGCTGCGTTGCCGGCGCAGATCCAGCGGATCGGCGAGATAGAGGGCGAGCGCCGCCTCGGGCGTCAGTGCCTCGTCCTGCCCGATCACCGCACCACCAGCCGTTTCGCGCGAAACCGCCGCGCGCATCGCCGCCCAGGGATCGGCGACGCCATAGGGCGCGTCGCTCCCCGCCGCCAGCACCAGCCCGGCGCGGGCGAAGGCGCCCAGCCGATAGAGCAAGGGCCGTTCGCGCGGTTCGACATCGCGCAGATACTGATCGCCGCGCTCGGCGATGAAATGCGGCTGGCTCACCACCTGCACGCCCAATTCGACCATCTGCTCCAGCAGCGCATCGGGGGTGATGCCGGCATGTTCGATCCGGTCGCCCGGCCGCGCGCCGGCCTGTGCCAGCGCGGCGAGGGTGAAGACAAGTTCGGTCTCGGTCGTGCAATGGCTGGCGATCGCCCGGCCCTGATCATGGGCTGCGCGCAGGAAGGCAACGCACTGGTCGAAGTCGGGCAGGGCATTTTCATGCAGATGCAGCTTGGCCGGGCCGACCGCGATGCCCGGCGGGGGCGGCGCATCCCCCAGCGCCAGCGTGCCGGCGGCAACCAGATGCTGCGGCAGACGCGCGGCTGCCCGCTCGGCGGCGAACCAGGCAAGGCTCGCGCCGTCATTGCCCGGCGACATGTCGGTAACGCCGGTGACGCCATGGCGGGCCAGTTCGCGCCCCACCGTGTCGAGGGCCGGCGGCGTGCCGCCCAGCACCCGGCGCAGCCAGCCATCCTCGTCGAACAAGCGTCCGGTCCAGCGCCCGTCGATCCGCTCCAGCCCCGGCGGCGGCGCGTCCAGCGTCAACAACAGCTCCAGCGCCCGGCTGTTGAGCAGCCACATGCGCCCCGACCGATGCTGGATGCGCACCGGCCGTTCGGCTTGCCATCGGTCGATCGTCCGCGCGTCGGGCAGTCCGGCGACGCTCTCATGATAGCCGATGCCGCGCAGCCAGCCCTCGCCAGGCTGGCCCAGCGCGGCGGCCAGATCGGCTTCGCTGGTCACGGCCGGCGGTCCGCAGGGCAGCGAGGCGCGGGCAACGGCATGGGCGGCGAGATGGATATGATGGTCGTGCAGGCCGGGCAGCAGGGCGCCGCCGTGCGCGGCGACCACAGGCTCGCCGGGGAGCGTGGCGAGCACGCCGATCGCCGCGACCCGTCCGTTGGCGATGCGCAGGTCGGCCCGGCCCACGCCCCATAGTTCGGCGTCGCGGATCAGCATAGCCAGGCCGCATTATCCTGCCCCAGCGCCGCGACCGGTCCCGTGGTTCGCGCCGCCATGGCGGGAAAGGCAAGGCCCTCGGCCTCGGCCCAGCGTTGCAGCGTCGCGGTAAAGCCGGCCGCATCACGCGCCCGTTCCCAGTCGATCGCCTCGGCCACCACGGTGCTCATCGACAGCAGCAGATGCGCGCCTGTGCCTTTATGCCACTGTGCCAGCGCCAGGTGGGCAGCATGGATTCCGGTCATCGGGTCGGCGCAGGCGTCGCCGCCAAAGCCGATCCGCCGGCGCGCCTGTCGCAATGCGGCGCTCAGCCCACCGGCGACGCTGCAATCATCGCCAAAGCCGATCCAGTGGACCGCGTCGCCCTCCGCGCCATGGCCGGTGATCGTCACCCAGACCAGCCCCGGCACGTCGCGCACCAGCGCATCGGCATCGATCCCCAATTGCGCCAGCGCGCGGGGGCGGGCGGCCGCGATCACCATGTCGGCGCGGCGGATCAGCGCGATCAGAGCCGCCCGATCCTCCGCGTCGCGCAGGTCGATCGCGACATTGGCCTTATGCTGGTTCAGCCGCGCGAACAGCAGCGGATCGCCCGCGCGCATCCGGTCGGGCCGGTTGCGGCTCTCCACCTTGACGACCTGCGCGCCGGCCAGCCCCAGCAGATGCCCGGCCAGCGGACCGGCCCAGAGCGCCGACAGGTCGATCACCAGCGGCGGCCCGTCGCGCATCGGCCGCTCACCCCCTGTCACCATCAGGCGGCAGGTGGGGCTGGCGGGCACCTCGTCGATCGCCGCGATCGCGAGGCCCAGTTGACGCCCCTGTGTCACGATCGCGCTGGTCTGCGCAGTAGCGAAAGCCGTGACAATATCGCTGTCACTTTCGATGCCGACATCGCCGAACAGAGCCGGCATCAAGTCCCGGTCGTCGGCCCGTGCCAGGGTCAGCGCGACCTGTCCGTCGATCGTGTCGTAGAGCCGGCATCCACCCCCGGCCGAGCGCCGCCCCGGTATCGAAAAACCGTTCAGCGCCGCCCGCTCGCCCAGCAGTTGCGCGCCGCTCAAACCCGCCAGCGCCGGCGTTCCCGCCATCGCCCGGATCGCCTCCAGTTGCGCCTCGGCCCAGCCGGCAAGCGGCAGGGCGAGAGCCATGTCAGGCTGCGAACAGCTTCTTGATTTCCCGGCGGAGGAGCTTGCCCATTTCATTATAGGGCAGGCTCTTAGCAAAGAGCACGCGCTCGGGCACTCGCGAAGAACGCAGCCGGGCGCGGATGACCTGCTTCAGCTCCTCGTCGGCCGGCGCCGCATGGCCGTCGCGCACGACCACCATCAGGCCGACCGCCTCGCCCCATTCGGCGGACGGGATGGCGACCGCCGCCGCTTCGGCGATGGCGGGCAGGGCCAGCATCACATCCTCGATCTCGCCGGGCGAGATATTCTCGCCACCGCGCACGATCACATCGTCGGCGCGGCCCGACAGGAACAGATAGCCTTCGGCATCGATATAGCCGGCGTCGCGGGTCGGGAACCAGCCATCGGCATCGAGCGCGCTGCGCTCGCGATATTCGCCCGACACCTGGTCGCCGCGAACATAGATTTCGCCCGGCTCGCCGGCGGGCAGGCAACGGCCATCCTCGTCGCGAATCTCGATCTCGACCGTCGGCAGCGGCCGGCCGACTGACGCCAGCCGGGCGCGGGCGGCGGGATCGGTCGCGACATGGGCGGCGCGATGCTCGTCCGGCCCCAGCAGGGCGACCGTCGAGCTGGTCTCGGTCAGGCCATAGGCATTGGTGAAGCCGGTATTGGGAAACAGATCGAGCGCGCGCTGGATCAGTTCCAGCGGCATCTTGCCGCCGCCATAGGCGACCGCGCGCAGATTGCTGAGGTCGGGGCGGACACCCTTGTCGACCGTCTCGATGATGCGCGACAACATGGTCGGCACTACAAAGGCATTGCTCGCCCGCTCGCCCGCCGCCAGGTCCAGCCAGGCGGCCGGATCGAAGGCGGGGAGCAGCAATATGCGGCGCAGCGCATAGATAGAGCTGAGCAGGGCGGCGATGCCGGCGATATGATAGGGCGGCACGCTCACCAGCGCGGCATCCTCTTCCGGCGCGGCGCCGAACTCGACCGTACCCAATATATAGGACACCAGATTGGCGTGGCGCAGGATCGCTGCCTTGGGCGCGGCGGTGGTGCCGCTGGTGAACAGCTGGATGGCGACGCCATCGCCTTCGTCCGCCTCGGTCGGCGCATCGGCCGCAGCGTCCAGCGCGGCGGTCACGAAGTCGGCCCGCGCCAGCACCTTGTTGTCGGCCGAGGGGCAGAGCCGTTCGACCCGCGCGACATCGCCGACGATCAGCGCCGGCGTGATCCGCGCCAGCAGTGCGGCGAGGTCGGCGTCGGCCAGCCGATAGTTGAGCGGCACATAGGGCACGCCGGCGATCGCCGCGCCGAACAGCGCCATCGCCGCCGCCTCGCTGCTTTCGTCCAACAGCGCGACATGGCTGCAGCCACTGTTCCGGATCAGCGCGGCGGCGCCGCGCGCGCCGGCCAGCAGCCGGGCATAGCTCCAGCGCTGGCCGTCACAGACCAGGCCGATGCGGTCGGGCGCGGCATCGGCCGCCATTTCGAGGAACAGGGCGATGTTCATGGGATGGGCGTCAGTCCGAAGCGGGCAGGGGCTTGGCGTCCTTGGGGCTCAGCGCCACGCCGTCGACCGACAGCGAACCCTTGCCCGGCTTGACGCACAGCAATTCGAAATTGCCGGCCGGATCGACATAGCGCTTGCCCATCAGCGTGCCGGCGCTGAAATCGGCGGCGGGGGTGCCGACCGCTTCCGGCTTGGCCTCGCCCATGGCGCTGCCGCCGCATTCGATCGTGCCGGCGCCGCTGCGGATCACCATCACTTCGGTGTCGCACAACGCGCTTTTCAGTTTCGTACCCGGTTTCATATCATTCCTGCCTTCCAGTCCCCCGACGTCCGCCCCTTCAGGCAATAGCGCCGCTGGCCTTCCATTGTTCAATCTGGTCCCACTCGACGCCCAGTTCCATCAGCACCAGTTCGGTATGCTCCGACGCCTGGGGCGACCGCGTGGTCTGCACCGGCTGGCCGTCAAACTGCACCGGCCCGCGCACCAGCCGCAGCGGCGCGCCACCATCGGCGCCCTCCACCTCGATGATCATGTCGTTGGCGATGGCCTGCTCGTCGGTCAGCAGATCCTTGAAGCTCTGGATCGGCGCCCATTGCCCCTTCATCGTCTTCAGATGCTCGCGCCAATAGGCGAAGGGCTTCGCCCCGAAAGCCTTGACCAATATGTCGCTGGCCGCGCCGGCATTCTCGATCAGCGCCAGCACATCCTTGAAACGCGGATCGTCCTCCGCCTCGGGCACGCCGACATGGGCGAAGGTGTCGGCGATCAGGCCGGTTGGGCTGACCATGCACAGGTTGATCGTGCCGCCGTCCGAGGTGCGGAAATTGCCCATGAAGGGGTTGCGCAGCGACCCGCCGGAACTCGGCATGCCGTTGCGGGTCAGGATGTCGGTCTCCATCACCTGCGCGATCAGCGCGCCCGATGCCCACCATGCGCTCGACAGCAGCGAAACGTCCAGCTCGACCGCCTCGCCGGTCTTTTCGCGGTGGAACAGCGCGCCGGAAATGCCGCCGGCAATGAACATGCCGCCGATGGAATCGCCAAAGGCTGGAATGCCCTGGGTCAGCGGGCCGGGCAGTTCCTCGGGCGTCATCGCATGGGCAACGCCGCTGCGCGACCAGAAGCAGGTGCCGTCGAAGCCGCCGACCTCGCGCTCGGGCCCCTTGTTGCCCAGCGCGCTGCCACGGGCATAGATGATGTTCGGATTGACCGCGCGGATATGCTCGATGTCGAACTTGTTCTTCTGCCGCACCTGGGGAAGATAGTTGGTCAGGAATACGTCGGCGCTCTTGGCCAGCTCATAAAGCACGGCCTGGCCTTCCTCCGTCGACAGGTCGATGCCGACACTGCGCTTGCCGCGATTGGGATGCTCGAACAAGGTGTGGCGCAGCGGGTCGAGCTGGACCCCGCCCATGTTCAGGAACCCGCGCTGCGTGTCACCGCGCACCGGATGCTCGATCTTGATGACGTCCGCGCCCCAGTCGGCCAGGATCGCGCCGGCAGCCGGCACATAGGTGAACTGCGCCACTTCCAGAACGCGCACCCCCTTCATCACCTGGGTCATAAAATCAGCCATCCCCTCATTCGCCGCATGATGCGACCTGTTGGAGAAAGGGTAGAAGCTGCGCCGGTCGCCGCAAGTCCGGCGGGCCTGCTATCGCTATCGCGATGCGCCCCGGCCCCCTAGCGCCGCAGCGATATTGCCGGCGTCGGCTGGGTCATGGGTTGAGCCGCCTTGTTGCTGTGCCATAGCCGGTCCGAAAACAGATGTGGGAGACATGCCATGAAACTCGACTCTTCCCTGTCCGCCGTGGTGACCGGCGGTGCGTCGGGCCTGGGGCTGGCGACGGTGCGGGCGCTGCGCGAAGCCGGCGTGAAGGTCGCGATCTTCGATATCAACGAGGATAGCGGCCAGGCGATCGCGGCGGAGGTCGGGGCCACCTTCTGCAAGGTCGACATCATGTCGGAAGACAGCGTGCTCGCGGGTTTCGACGCGGCACGGGCGGCGCAGGGGCAGGAACGCATCCTGGTCCATTGCGCGGTCGTGTCGAAGGGAGGCAAGACCGTGTCGAAGGACAAGGAAACCGGCGGCTTCAAGCGCATGTCGACGCAGGATTATGCGATCTCGGCCGAAGGCGTGCTGGTCGCCAGCTATCGCATCGCCTCGATCGCGGCGCTCGGCATGGCGGCGCTCGACCCGCTGGAGGATGGCGAGCGGGGCAGCATCCTGTTGACCTCCAGTGCTGCGGCGCAGGATGGGCAGGTCGGCCAGGTCGCCTATGGCTCGCTGAAAGCTGGGGTCAACGGCATGGTGCTGCCGATGGCGCGCGACCTGATGGAGCTGGGGATTCGCGTCAATGCGCTCATGCCGGGCATCTTTGCGACGCCGCCGATGCTGCGCTTCAAGGATATGAATCCGGCCATGTACGAAAGCCTGAACAACAGCGTCCCCTTCCCCAAGCGCCTTGGAAAGCCCGAGGAATTTGCCGGGCTGGCACTGGAGATCACGCGCAACAGCTACATCAATGCCCAGCTGTTCCGGATCGACGGCGCGATTCGCTTTCCGCCGCGCTGAATCACCGGGGCTACGTCCATGGGACGAAGAGGCCGCGTTCCATATGGACGCGGCCTTTTGTCTGCCCGCTCAAGCCGCTGTTCGCACGTGCAAAAATAAATACTAAGCTAGGTTGACATTATCGCCGGCAATAGCTAACCTAGCTTAGTGTTAAGGGGATATAGTTCCCCGACCCGTTTTTAGTTGAAGAGGTTGTGCCATGACTCGTTTCGCCAAGATCGCCCTGTCGCTCTCTCTCGCCGCTGCCGCCCTGCCGCAGGTTGCTGCCGCCGGCGAAGCCGTCCAGATCAGCGCGGCCACCGCTGCCGCCGACTACAAGGGCAAGATGCTCTACACCGCCAGCGGCGATCGTCTGGCCGCCATTTATCGCGTCGCGGCCGATGGCAATGCGCAGATCATCCTCAACGGCAAGATGGTGAATGTTCCGGCGTCCAGCCTGACCGCCGCCGACGGCAAGCTGACCACCAGCCTGTCGAAGAAGGATCTGCTGACCGCGCACTAAGAGATCGCCGGGCGCGGCCTCCCCTGCGCCGGCCGATAGCGAATGGGCCGCCCCATCACAGGGCGGCCCTTTTTTATGTCCGGGAAGGGTGGGGCGCCGGGACGGCGGCGGCCTTCAGGGCTTGACGATATTTTCCGAAATCGTGTCGAGCAGGCTGTTGAGGCGCTTCAAATCCTCGGCCGAGAAGCCGGCAAAGGCGACCTCCTCATTCTCCTGCGCGATGCCCGACAGCTGCATGGTGATCGCCTGGCCGCGCTCGGTCAGGAATACGGCATGGGCGCGCCGATCATCATCCTTCTGCCGCCGCTCCAGCAGGCCGTCAGCGCAGAGCCGGTCGATCAGCCGTCCGGCCGATGCCTCGGCCATTTCCAGCAGATTGGCGATATGGCGCTGGGTCGTGCCGGGATAGCGCGCGACCGCCGCGATCACCGTCCATTGCGAGCGGGTGACGCCCAGTCGCACCACGCTCTGGTCGAAATGTGCGCGCAGCTGACGCGCGATGATCGTCAGCTTCATCGTCGCGTTGCGCATCAGCGCCGGCGGGTTGTCGGCGAGTGTCTTGTCCTGCAGGCTTTCCATTGTGCGCGCAGCATAGCGCCATCGCGGCGAAACGAAAGCAGCCTCCTCCTGTTCGGCGCAGCGCGGCGGCCGGACGATCCGATCAGACACGTTCGATGATGATCGCGGGCGCCATGCCCCCAGCCGCGCACATGGTGATCAGGGCATAGCGACCGCCGCTGCGCTCCAGCTCGTCGAGCGCGGTGCCGATCAGCACCGCCCCGGTCGCGCCGATCGGGTGGCCGAGCGCGATCGCGCCGCCATTGGGATTGAGCTTGGCGCGGTCGACGCCCAGATCGCGGATGAATTTCTCCGTCACCACGGCGAAGGCTTCATTGACCTCGAACACGTCGATGTCGGCCACGGTCAGGCCGGCCTTGGCCAGCACCTTGCGCGCGGCCGGGACCGGCGCGTTCAGCATCAGCGTCGGATCGTCACCGACATTGGCGGTCGCGACGATGCGGGCGCGGGGCTTCAGCCCATGGGCGTCGGCATAGGCTTTAGAGGCCAGCAGGATCGCGGCCGCGCCATCGACCACGCCGGACGAGGTGCCGGCATGATGCAGCGGCTCGATCGCCAGATCGGGATATTTCTGGTTGATGAGCTGGCGGAAGGTCGGCCCATCCTGGCGCGAGGGCATGTCCATGAACGCGGCGAAGGCGGGTTTCAGCCCGGCAAGCTGCTCGGCGGTGGTGTCGGGGCGGGGATATTCCTCATGGTCCAGCACCACGCTGCCATCCTCGTCATGCACCGGCACGGTCGACCGGGCGAAGCGACCTTCCCTGAGCGCGATGCCGGCGCGGCGCTGGCTTTCGGCGCCAAAGGCATCCAGCTCTTCACGCGTGATCCCTTCCATCGCGGCGATCGCATCGGCGGCGACGCCCTGGTTCGACTGGGGATGCTTGTCCTGCAACCGCATATTGCCGGTGCCAAGGCCGCCAGCGGCCTTCACGCCCGCTTCGCGCAGCGACTGGCCATACCAGGTGACATAGGACATCATCTCGGTCCCGCCGGCGATCACCAGATCCTCCATCCCCGACATGATCTGCGCTGCGGCCAGGTTGGTGGCGGTGAGGCCGCTGCCGCAGAAGCGATCCAGCGTCACCCCCGACGCCTTGACGTCATAGCCCGCATCGAGCGCCGCCATCCGGCCAAGGTCGCCGCCCTGCAGCCCCATCTGCGCGCTGGTGCCCCAGATGATGTCGTCGACATCGGCGGTGTTCAGATTGTTGCGATCCTTCAGCGCCTTCAGCACCGCCACCGCAATATGCTGCGGGTGCATGTGCGACAGCGCGCCCTTGCCCATCTTGCCGATGCTGCGCGGGGTGCGGACGGCATCAATGATATAGGCGTCGGTCAAGCATCTTCTCCCGGTCTCTTTTGCCGCAGGCGCGGCTCTCGCATCCTATCGCATGGAAGCGGGACGGCCCCCAATCGCACAGGCGATTGATCGCGCGCGGATTGGCCTGCGTCGCCCGGCTGGTGCAGGCTGGGCATGCAGATGATGAGGAGGGAGACGGATGGCGCAAGGCGAAGTCGCGCAGGCGACGGGCGGCAGCTTCGCGCCGCTGCGCGAACCGGTGTTCCGCCGCATCTGGACCGCCAGCCTCCTTTCCAATTTCGGCCAGCTGATCCTGGGCGTTGGCGCGGCTTGGGAAATGACGCGGATGAGCGCGTCGCCCAGCATGGTAGCGCTGGTGCAGACCGCGCTGATGCTGCCGCTGATGCTGGTGACATTGCCCGCCGGCGCCTTTGCCGACATGTTCGACCGCCGCCGGATCGCGATGAGCGGCCTGGCCTTTTCCATGGCCTGCGCCGCGCTGCTGACCTTCCTGGCCTGGACCGGCCACAGTTCGCCCTGGATGCTGCTCGCCTTCTGTTCGCTGATCGGCGCCGGCGTCGCGCTTTATTCGCCGGCCTGGCAGGCGTCGATCAGCGAACAGGTCGGGCCGCGCCTGCTGCCCGCCGCCGTCGCGCTGGGCACGATCAGCTATAATGTCGCGCGCAGCTTCGGCCCGGCGCTGGGTGGCATCATCGTGCTGGCGGCCGGCGCCCATGCCGCCTTTGCGATCAACGCCATCTGCTATCTGCCGCTGTTCCTCGCCTTCTTCGTCTGGCAGCGGCGTCATGTGCCCGCGCGCCTGCCGCCCGAACAATTCCACCGGGCGATGGTATCGGGCATGCGCTATGCGCTGCATGCCGGCGCGATCCGCACGGTGCTGCTGCGCGCTTTCCTGTTCGGACTGGCCGGCGCGTCGGCGTCCGCGCTGGCACCGCTGGTGGCAAAGGATCTGCTGGGCGGCGATGCCAGCATCTATGGTCTGTTGCTGGGCGCCAGCGGGGTGGGGGCCGTGCTGGGGGCACTGTTGGTCGGGCCATGCCGCGATCGCTTCGGAACGCAGCGGACGACCGCCGTGCTGGCGCTGGTCAGCGGCATCGCGCTCGCGCTGGTCGGGGTCAGCCGCCATGTGCCGCTGACTTGCCTTGCACTGCTGGTCGCGGGCGGCGCCAATATCCTGACCATCGCCTTGTTCAACGTGTCGGTGCAGCTGTCGGCGCCGCGCTGGGTGACGGCGCGGGCCTTGTCGCTCTTCTCCTCGGCGCTGACCGGCGGCATCGCGATCGGCGCGCTGCTCTGGGGGCTGGTGGCGCAACATTGGTCGGTCGATGTCGCCCTCTATGGATCGGGGCTGGCACTGGCCATATTGCCGTTGCTGGGCTGGCTGCTGCCACTGCCCGAAACCAGCGAGGCGGATGTCGAGCCCTTCATCATTGCGGGCGAACCGGAAGTCGGCATGGCGCTCACCCGTCGTTCCGGCCCGGTCATCATCGAGATCGACTATGATGTCGATCCCGACCAGGCGCGCGATTTCTATGCGGCGATGGTGGAGGTGCAGCGCACCCGCATGCGCAATGGTGGCTTCAACTGGTCGATCGCGCGCGACATCGCCAATCCCGCGCTGTGGACCGAGCGCTATCAATGCCCGACCTGGGGCGATTATCTCCATATGCGCGATCGTTTCACCCAGGCCGACAAGCTGGCGCAGCAGGTGGCGCGCGCCTTCGACCGCAAGGCGGGCGAGGTGCGGGTGCGGCGGCGGCTGGAGCGGCCGTTCGGATCGGTCCGCTGGCGTGCGGACTCGCCCGATCCGCGACAGGATACGATCGGATATCTTGGCCCCTGAATGCGGCGCGGCAACGCCGAGGCGATGAGTCAGCCGCCAGCCGCTTATCTGCGCGCGAGACCGCGGTTCTCGGCCTTATCATGCCGCCCATAGGGAAGGCCGGACCACCGGCACCGATCATGGGAGGCAAGGATGATCCATCGGAAGACGCTTATTCGTTCGTCGGGCATTGGCGCGGCCATGCTGCTGGCCACCGTGTCGCAACTGGCCGTCGCGCAGGAGGCTGCGCCGCCGCCGGCCCAGGATGACAGCGACCTCATTATCGTCACCGCGCAACGCCGTGCCGAATTGTCGCGCGACGTGCCGATCAGCATCACCGCCGTCACCCAGGATCAGCTCACCAGCGCCGGCGCCAGCCAGCTCACTGACATCGCCACCGTCACCCCCGCGCTGCGCTTCGACAGCGCGGCCGCCTTCGTCCAGCCGACCATTCGCGGCGTCGGCACGGCGGTCGCCAGTTCGGGCGGCGGCGCCAATGTCGGCATCTATGTCGACGGCTTCTACTCGCCCAACCCGCTGGCCGCCGATTTTCAGCTGATGAGCCTGAAAAGCGTGCAGGTGCTGAAAGGACCACAGGGCACGTTGTTCGGCCGCAATACCACCGGCGGCGCGATCCTGCTGACCACGGCCGATCCCAGCAGCGACGGTGCGGGCGAGTTCAAGGTCAGCTATGGCCGCTTCAACAGTCTGGCGGTGCAGGGCTATGCCACCTTCGGCGTGGTCCAGGATGTGGCGATGGATGTCGAGGCGCTGTTCCGGCGCGGCAACGGCTTCGTCCACAATATCACCACCGGCAGCGACCGGGACGGGCGCTACAGCAACTGGTCGGTGCGGACGGGGATCAAGGCGGACATCAGCGATTCCGTGTCGCTGCTGCTGCGCTATACCCATAGCGACACCGATGATCCGACCCTGCTCAACACCAATATCTATGTCGGTGACGATATTGGCGGCGCGGGCACCAACCTGCCGCCCAGCCTCTACGCGACCAAACATGATGAAGTGGCGACCGGCGGCCCGACCGAGTTCCTGTCGAACAATGACGTGATCCAGGCAACGCTGAAGGCGGATCTGGGCTTCGCCGACCTCAGCTCCTACACCCAGTATCGCGACGAGAATTCGCTGATCGTCGAGGATCTGGACAGCACGGCAGCGAACATCTTCCTGTTGCACATTCCGGTGCGCAGCAAGACCTTCTCGCAGGAATTGCTGCTGACCTCGAAGCCGGGCGGACCGCTGCAATGGACCGCGGGTCTCTTCTACTTCAACAACAAGGATACATGGGGCACGCGGGTCGGCACGCCGACCGCCGGCGATCCGCTTGCCAGCATTGCGCTGGGCGGTTCGGGCACCAACAGCAAATCCTATGCCGCCTTTGCCGACCTCACCTATGCCTTCACGCCCGACCTGTTCCTGACGGTGGGCGGGCGCTACAGCCACGACAGGATCGGCGACGCCTATTATATCATCCCCTTCTCCGGCGTGCGCACCTATGTGCCGGACCTCAATGGCGACAAGTTCACGCCGCGCGCGGTGCTGCGCTACAAGCCCAGCGAGGAATCGAGCGTCTACGCCTCCTATAGCAAGGGCTACAAATCGGGCATTCTCGACGTCGGCGGCAATACCGGCAACAAGGTCGCGCCGGAGGATATCGACGCCTATGAAGTCGGCTTCAAATATGATGACCGGCGCCTGTCGGTCGACCTGTCGGCCTATTATTATGATTACAAGAATCTGCAGGTGTCGCTCTATCGCGGCAACCCGCCCTCGGCCCAGATCATCAACGCCGCCTCGTCGGAAATCTATGGTCTGGAAGGCCAGCTCTCCTATCGGCTGACCGACCGGTTCCAGTTCAATGTCGGCGCCGCCTATACCCATGCGCGCTACACCAATTTCGAGGATGCGCCGATCTATACGCGCTGCACCCTGGCCGCCTGCGCGGCGCAGGGGATCAGCTTCGTCGTCGTGCCGACCCAGCTCAACGATGTGCATATGCAGCGTACGCCCGATTTCACCGGCAATGTCGGCGCGCGCTACACGCTGGACCTGGCGGGTGGCTCGCTCGCCCTGTCGGGCAATCTCTATTACACCTCGAAATTCTATTTCGGCCCGTCCGGCACCCAGTTCGCGCAGAAGGGCTATGAGGTGTTGGCGCTGCGCGCGGAATGGACCGACGCCAGCGACCGCTTTTCGCTGGCCGTCTTCGGCGACAATGTCACCGACAGCCGCTACCGCACCCAGGTTCTCAGCAATAATTTCGGGATCGGCAATGTCTGGAGCGCACCCGCGACCTGGGGCGTCCAGGCCGGCGTCAAATTCTGATCCGGGCGGCAAGGGAGAGGATGGCGATGGGCAAGCACTATCGGGTGATCCAGTGGGCCACCGGCAATATCGGCGGCCGTGCCCTGCGCGCGGTGATCGAGCATCCGGGGCTGGACCTGGCCGGTCTTTGGGTCAGTTTGGCGGCGAAAGCGGGGCAGGACGCCGGCACGCTCGCCGGCACCGCGCCGCAGGACATTACCGCCACCAGCGATGTCGACGCACTGGTCGCAACCCCGGCCGATTGCGTCCTCTACATGCGGCAGGGGACTGACATCGACGAACTGTGCCGGCTGCTGGCATCGGGCAAGAATGTCGTCACCACGCGCGGCGATTTCCATCATCCCGCCTCCATGGATCCGGATGTCCGCGCCCGGATCGAGGCGGCCTGCCAGGCCGGCAACAGCTCGATCTACAGCACCGGCTCCAGCCCCGGTTTCGTGACCGAGGCGCTGACCATTCCGTTGCTCTCGCTCTCGCGCCGGCATGACTGCCTGACGATCGACGAGTTTGCCGACATGGAAAGCCGGGATTCGCCCGACCTGCTGTTCAACATCATGGGCTATGGTGTCGCGCCGACGCAATTCGACCAGCGCAAGGTCGATTATGTGAAGCATGATTTCGCCGGCTCGCTCGCCCAACTGGCCGACGCCGCCGGCATCGTGGTCGACCGGTGGGAGGCATTCGGCGAAATGGCGGCGGCGACCCGCGACGTGACGATCGCAGCCGGCACGATCGCCGCCGGCACCGTCGGCGCCCAGCGCATCACCATATCGGGGATGCGGGGCGACAAGGCCGTGCTGCGCTTCCGCGCCAACTGGTATTGCACCCGCGACATAGACCGGCCCGACTGGGAATTGCGCGAGTCCGGCTGGCGTATCCAGGTGCAGGGCGACACGCCGCTCGACGTCAACATCAGCTTCCCGGTCGCGCCGGAGGATTATGCCGCCTTCACGCCGGGCCTGACGGCCCATCGCGCGGTGAATGCCATTCCGGCGGTCTGCGATGCGCCGCCGGGCATCCGCACCACCGCCGATCTGCCGCAGATCATCGCGCAACTGGGGTGAGCATGGACAGGATCGACTTTACCGGCCGCACCATCCTCATCACCGGGGCGGGCGGGGGCCTGGGCCGTGCCTATGCGCTGGACATCGCCGCGCGGGGCGGTGCCGTCATCGTCAATGATCTGGGCGGATCGGTGACGGGGGAGGGAGCGTCCGCGACCATGGCCGACGCCGTCGTGGCGGAAATCGTCGCGGCGGGCGGCATCGCGATCGCCAATGGCGATGATGTGTCGTCGCCCGACGGCGCGCAGGCGATGATCGACCTCGCCATCGCCCGTTTCGGCCGGATCGACGCAGTGATCGCCAATGCCGGCAATATGCGCTTTGCGCCCGTAGAGGATCTGACGGCGGCCGATCTCGATGCGCTGCTCGCCGTCCATGTGCGCGGTTCCTTCAATGTCGCGCGCGCCGCCTGGCCGCATATGCGGGCGCAGGGCGGCGGCCGGCTGGTGCTCACCACATCGGGCGGCGGGATGCTGGGCATGGGGCAATTGTCCGCCTATGGCGCGGCGAAGGGCGGCGTCATGGGGCTGATGCACAATCTGGCGGAGGAGGGGCGCCCGCATGGCATCCTCTGCAACGCGGTAATGCCCAATGCCGCCAGCCGCATGTCGGCGGGCATGAGCGAGGGGACGCTCGGCCATAATCCCTGGGGCCGGGCGCTCGGCCCCAGCTTCGATCCACGCTTCACCGCCGGCCTCGTCGCCTGGTTGGCGCATGATCGCTGCACCTCGACCCACAGCATCTATTCCGCGCTCGGCGGCCGGATCGCACGGGTGTTCGTCGGCGCCACCACGGGATGGGATCATGGGCTGGACGCACCGCCGACGGCCGAGGATGTTGCCGCCCATATCGACAGGATCCGCGACGATGGCGCCGGCTATGCCATCCCGACCGATATCTTCGACGAGTTCCGCATCGTGGCCGAGGGGCGGGGCTAGAGCATTCTGAAGTCGGCTGGAACAGCCGACGACTCGCAGAATGCGGCAAACCAAAGGAAATTAGAGCATCCTCCGATTTAACCTAATCGGAGGATGCTCTAGAAACCCGCCACCATCGCTTCGCTCACCTGCCACAGCTTCAATGCCTGCGCATCATCCTGCGCGGCCGCCGATGGCGTCAGTTCCGCGCGCTGATGGAAATAGCGGCCGCTGCTGCGCCCCGGCTCCTCGGCACTGGCCAGCCAGACCAATGTGTCGGCGGCCTGGGCGGGCGTGACCGATCGGTCGAGGATCGATTCCATATAGGCCTGCATCGGCGCGTCGCAGTGGCTGGCGAAATTGCTCGCGACCACGCCGGGATGCATGGCGTGGGCGATAATGCCGTCATCGGCGACACGGCGGGCCAGTTCGCGGGTGAACAGGATATTGGCGAGCTTCGCATGGCAATAGGCCGCGCCACCGACGAAATTATTGGCGAAGCTGAGGTCGTCCCACTGGATGCCCGGACTCTGTTCATGCCCGGTCGAGGACACGGCGATCACGCGCACTGCGCCCGGCCCCCGCCTAGCGGCGGCAGCACGCAGATTGGGCAGCAATTTCTGCGTCAGCAGGAAGGGCGCGAGATGGTTGGAGGCAAAGGTCGCCTCGAACCCTTCGGGCGTGATCGTCCGTTCCGCCACCACGCCGCCGGCATTGTTGAGCAGCGCGTCGATCTCCGGCGCAAGCGTCGCGATCTCCCGCGCGACCCGCGCCGTATCGGCCATGGAGGAAAGATCGGCGCGCAGCATCGTGAAATCGCCGCCGGCCTCGGCCCTGAGATCGGCCTCTGCGGCGACGCAGCGGGTGGCGTCGCGGCCGATGCCGATCACCCGCCAGCCCTGTTGCAGCAGGGCGCGGGCGGCTTCCTTGCCGACGCCGGCGCTGGCCCCGGTGACGATCGCGATGCGTTGGGTGTCGCTCATGCGTAGACGGGCTCCATAGTGGGGGGACGGCGCCCCAGGGTCAGGAACAGGGCAGCGCCGGCCAGGGTGACGCAGGCGCTGAGCGCCAGGAACGGCGCATAGCTGCCCCAGATGCTCAGGGTGAGGCTGAGCGTCAGTGATCCCAGCGCAGCGCCGCCCGCGATCGCCGCGCCGACGAAACCCATGACCAGGCTGAACACGCCCAGGCCAAAACGGCGCGAGACGAGATAGGCGGCGATGTCGCCCTCCGCCCCCTGCGCCAGCCCCATCATCGCGACGGAGAGGGCGAGGACAATGGTCGCATCCAGTGGCGAGGCCATCAGCGCCATGCCGATCGCCGGCATCGCCAGTGCCAGCGCGGCGACATGGTGCGGCGGCATCCGGTCGAGCGACAGGCCGCAGGCGAAGCGGCCGAGCAGCACGCCGATGGCATAGATGGAAATCAGCCAGGTCGCGGTCTGCGACGCGGCGCCGCTGTCCATCAGCACCAGCTTCATCTGGGCCGAGGCGAGGCCCTGCGGGAAATTGACCAGTACCATGCCGACGATCAGCACCCAGAAAGCGGGATTGCGGAAGATGACGCGGCTGCCGACCGGCGCGGGCGCCCCTGCCTCCTCGACCTCCTCATGGGGATGCACGCCGATATGCGCCGGGGTCAGCAGCACCGCGATCAGGCCGAACACCAGGGTGACGCCGCCCATCAGCAGATAGCCGTTGCGCCAGCCCTGGCTTTCGATGAACCCGCCGAGCAGCGGGGCGATCACCGCGCCGACTAGCGGCGGACCAGTCATCACGATCGAGAAGGCAAGGCCGCGTGCCCGCTCGAACCGTTCGGCGACGATGCGGGTATAGACCGGCGATGTGGTGAGCGTGCCAAGGATGATCTGCAGCACGGCGACGGCGAAGAAGGCGCGGATGCTGCCGGGCTGGAAGGCGAAGCCCAGATAGGCGAGTGGCCCGGCCAGCACGCCCACGGCGGAGACGGCGCGCACGCCGAAGCGGTCGGTCAGCCGCCCGGTGATCGGCTGCATGATCAGCATCAGCAGGCCGAAACTGCCGAGCAGCGCGAATTGCGATTTTGCCCAGCCAAACTCGCCGATCATCTTCGGCGCGAACAGGCTCATCGTATAGGCCGACAGGCCGATGCCGAAGCCCAGTCCCATCGTCGCGGCGAGCAGGGGGCGCCAATGCGTCCGCAACTCACCCCAATAGGCCGATCCCATATCCCTCTCCTCATCTGGTGCCGGCCCCCTCTTGCGGGTGGTCCGGGTTACTAGTCCGATCTGGTCCTTATGCCGTTCAGGAACAGGCGCACGGCGGCCCGCACCCAGTCATCCACCTCGGCGGCGCTCATCGGCTGGGGCGATCCCACCAGCCGGATCGGCCCGCCCAGCACCATCGTCATGAACAGGCTGGCTGCCATGTCCGGCCGGTCCACGCAAATCGCCCCGGCGCTATCATGGCGGCGCAGCAGGTCGGCCAGATGGTCGTGCACCGGCTGGGCGCCCTGGCTGTAGGACAGCATCAGAAGATCGAGGAAACGATAGGATTCGGTGGTGATGATCCGCCGCAGCCGAACGCCCTCGGGTGTCGACAGGTCGGCGATGCGCAGCCGGGCGATCGCGACCAGCGTGGTTTCCAGATCGTCGCCAGCGATCGCCTCCAGAGCGGCGCGCGGCGTGGCGGTGCGTGCGATCGCCCGGCCGACCGCGGCCATGAACAGCGCCCCCTTGTCGGGATAGCGGGCATAGATGGTGCGCTTGGTCATGCCCACGGCGGCGGCCACCGCCTCCATCGTCGTCAGCTCGAACCCCTTGTCGAGGAACATGTCGAGCGCGGCGTCGAGCATTTCGGCCTGGCGTGCCTGCGCCTGCGCGCGGGTCGGGCGCCCGGCGGCGGGGCGGGGATCTGAAATCGGAGTGTCCATGACCAGCATCATTATGGCCCTTGCCGCCTTTTGCGAATCATGCATAATGATACGCACCAGGTGTCATTAATGCACCGGAGCCACAAGGGCAAGGAGCAGGATATGGGCGCGCAGGCCGATCGCCTCACCGGACTGGTCAGTTCGGACTATCGATTCAACATTCCCCACGCCGAATTGCGCGACGCGCAGATCGCGGCGCTGAACGAGCGGTTCCAGGAAAAGAAGGATGGCATCCGCCTGCTCGGCCACCGCGCGCGGGAAGCGGGGATCAGCGAAGTCACCTCGCTCGACGACGCGGTGAAGCTGCTGTTCCCGCATACGGCGTACAAGAGCTACCCCGAAAACTGGCTGATGCAGCAGCGCTGGGACAAGCTGACCCAGTGGCTCAACACCATTTCCGCCCATCCGGTCACCGACATCGACCTCGATGGCATCACCGATGTCGATGACTGGATCGCCCGGCTGCAGGCAGCGGGCCATTATGTCTCCTGCTCCAGCGGCACCACCGGCAAGTCGGCGATGCTGATCGCGTCGCAAGCGGACATGGACTGGTCGAAGGTCGATACCGTCAATGTCTTTGCCTGGGGATCGGGCGTGCAGCCGGCGCAGGACCGCCGCATCATGGGGCTGGCCCCGGTCGCCAAGGTACCCAAGAACGAGATTATCGGGGAAGCCCAGCGCGCGGCCTTTGGCGATCCGGAAAAGGCGATGTTCCAATATCCGGTGCCGCCGATCACCGTCGGCTCGCTGACCCGCATGGTCGTGCTGCGCAAGGCGATGGCGGACGGCAGCGCGCTGCCCGGCGACATTGCCGAGTTCGAGGAAACGTCCCGCTTCCGGCAGGAGGCGATGGACGCCGCCGTCCATATCGCCGCCGATGCGATGATCGAACATCGCGCCGAAAAGCTCTATATCGCGGGCATGTGGAACGCGCTCTACCATGTCGCCAAGGCGGTGCGGGAGCGCGGCTATTCGGCCAAGGATTTCAACCCCGACAACTGCATCTATATCGGTGGTGGCCTCAAGCGCGCGCAACTGCCGGACGACTATCAGCAGTTCGTGCATGAAACCTTCAACATTCCCGAAGGCCGGCATTTCCAGAATTATTCGATGCAGGAACTCAATAGCGGCATGCCCAAATGCCGCGAGGGCGGGCGTTATCATGTGCCGCCCTGGATCGTGCCGATGATCCTGGACAAGGATGGCGATGCGCTGATCACCCATGATCATGATGGCGAGGTCGAGGGGCGGGCCGCCTTCTTCGACCTGTCGCTCGACGGCCGCTGGGGCGGCGTCATCACCGGCGACCGGATATCGGTCGATTACAGTCCCTGTGCCTGCGGCAATAGCGGGCCATCCATTCGCGACAATATTGCCCGCTATGCCGATCTGGATGGCGACGACAAGATCGGCTGCGCGGGCACCGTCGATGCCTATGTGCGAGGTGTGGCATGAGCGTGCTTGAACAGACGGCCCCAGTCGAAACGGCGGCCGAACCGATCCGCGTCGATCATTTCGTGCGCGGCAAACTGGTCGAGGGCGGGGCGGTGCGCCATCGCTCGCGCGATCTGGGCGTCGATTTCGCGACGCCGCAGATCGACCTCAATGCGCTGGTCGCGCCGCGATCCGAACTGCCGCCCCTGCTCGACGTGCCGGTCAGCGAAATCATCGATTTCCTGGTCGAGGCCGGGCAGCGGATGGATTTCGAGACCAATCCCTATCTGCAGGCGGCGCTGGAACATACGGTCAAGGTCAATCCGCTGCCGCGCCGGGTGGTGGAAAATCTGTTCCGCCGGGCCAAGCATTTCCTGACGCCCGAGGGGCTGCGTTGCAGCATCGAATCGAGCTTCCTCAATCCTGCCGCGCTCGACCGCTGGGTGGAGCGCACCGACATGCACGGCAATCGCGGCGCGCTGCGCGCCTTCCCGCCGCGCATGGTGCATATGCTGGCGGGCAATTCGCCCACCGGCTGCATCTCCTCGATTGCGCAGGGCGCGCTGGTGAAGGCGGTCAACGTCTTCAAGATGCCGTCGAGCGACCCGTTCACCTGTGTCGCGATGCTGCGCACCATGGCTGATGTCGATCCTAATCATCCGGTCGTCCGGTCGATGTCGGCGGTCTATTGGCGCGGCGGTGACGAGCGGATCGAAGGGACGCTCTATCGGCCGCAATATTTCGACAAGATCGTCGCCTGGGGTGGCGGCGATGCGATCAAGAATGTCATCAAATATCTGGGGCCGGGCATCCAGATGGTGTCGTTCGATCCCAAGACATCAATCTCGATGATCGGACCGGAAGGGTTCGATCCCGCCGTCATCGAGGATGTCGCCGATGCCGCCGCAACCGACGTCGCGACGATGAATCAGGAAGCCTGCCTCGCCAGCCGCTTCATCTTCGTCGAGGGCGACCGGGCCGGGGTGGAGGCCTTCTGCGCGAAGCTGCAGGAGAAGCTTGGCCTCGATCGCGAAACGGCGTCCGCGGTCGCACATCCGCTGCCGGTCGAGGTGCGCGACGAGATCGAGATGCTGACGCTGATGGGCGACGATACCAAAGTCTGGGGCAAGCCGGACGGCCGGGGCTTGGTCATCCTGACCGACGAGCCGGTCGATTTCCATCCGAGCAACAAGACCGCCAATGTCGTCCATGTCGCCTCGCTCGATGCGGCGGTCCGCTATGTGAATGTCGCGACCCAGACGATCGGCATCTATCCGCCCGAGCGCAAACTGGCGCTGCGCGACCGCCTCGCCAGCGCCGGGGCGCAGCGGGTCGTGCGGCTCGGTGGCGCGGCCAAGCATGTGATGGGCGGCGCCCATGACGGCATGTTGCCGCTCCAGCGCTTCGTCCACTGGATGAGCGACGAGGACGCCTGATCCTATCTGGCCGGGCGGGGAGGGGCCATCGCGCAAGCGATCCTTTCCCGCCCGCATTGCCTCCCGCGTCGAACCGGTTTCAAATCCTGCCCGGACAAGACGGCTCCAGCCGCATGATCGTCGCGCGCCACGACCGCGCCGCAACAGGTGAGGACAAGCGCATGGCAGACAGCGACCCGCATTTCGACACGGCTTCCGCCGTCACGCCGCCCGAAGCGCTGCCCTCCATGGCCTATCGCGCCTATTTCCTGCTGCTGATGGTGCTGGTGTCGGCCTCGGTCCAGGGCGAACGCTATCTGATGGTGGTGATGGTCGAGCCGATCCGCCACGAACTGGGCCTGTCCGACGCGGCGATCGGCATGGCCAAGGACATGATCATCGCGATCGTCTATATCCTCGCCATCATCCCGCTGGCACGGCTCGCCGATGGCTGGTCGAAGCGCAAGATCGTCGCCATCGCCGCCACCGTGTGGAGCGCGGCGGTCATCGTCTGCGGTCTGGCGAAGAGCTTCTGGATATTGCTGATCGGTCGCGCCGGCATCGGCCTTGGCGAAGGCGGCTTCACCCCGCCGTCCCAGGCCTGGATTGCCGATCTTTTCCCGATCCGCCAGCGCGCGACCGCGCTGTCCATCTTCCTGCTGGGCGCCTCGCTCGGAACCTTCCTCGGTCCTGCCGTCGGTGGCTGGGCGGTGCAGGCCTATGGCTGGCGCGAAACGCTGATCTTCGCCTCCATCCCCGGCTTCATCCTGGCGCCGATCGTCTGGTTCACCCTACGCGACAGCCGATCGGGCCTGGCCGACGGCGCCTCGGCCGAACAGGCGCGGCCCGTGCCCTTCCTCCAGACTGCGCGCGAATTGCTGGCGATCCGCACCCTGCCGCCGCTGATCGCCGCCGCATCGCTCAACGCGCTGCTGACCATGGGCTTCATCAGTTGGGCGCCGGCCTTCATGGAACGGACCCATGGCATGCCGGCCAGCCAGGCCGGGTTGCAGATGGGCGGCGCGCTCTTCTTCGGTTCGGCGATCGGCCATACGCTGGGCGGACCGCTGGCCGACTTTCTCGGCCGCCGCGACATGCGCTGGTATGTCTGGATATTGATGCTGTCGGGCGCCTGCGCCACCGCCATCGGCTGGATGATCCTGACCGGGCCGGGCGAGCGGGTCTTCCCGCTCTATGGTCTCAACATGCTGCTGGGTGGTCTCTCTGCGGCGCCGCTGATGGCGGTGGTGGCGGGGCTGGTGCCCTCGCGCTCGCGCGCCACTGCGATCGCGGTTCTGATGGTGTCGATCCAGGTGGTGGGTCTGGGCGGCGGACCGGTGCTGGTGGGCGCGCTCAGCGATGCGCTGCGCCCGGTCTATGGCGAGGATTCGCTGGGCATGGCGATGCGCTGGGCGCTGCTGGTCGGCATTCCCAGCACCATCCTCGCCTGGTTCGCCAGCCGCAGCTGCCGCAAGGATTTCGCCGCGGCCGGCGGCTGGGACCGCAGCGTTATGCCCGCCGCCATCCACTGACGCGAGGAACGCTGCCGATGCCCGCTTATATGATCGTCACCCGCGAAGGCCCGATCGCCGATCAGGAAGCGATGGATACCTATAGCGCGATGAACCGCGCCAATGCCGCGACCTTCGTCGCCCATTACGGCATCCGTCCGCTCGCCGTTTATGGCGCGCAGCAATTGCTGGAAGGCGAGGGTGCGGACGGCGCGATCATCCTGGAATTTCCCGACGCCGCCAAGGCCCGCGCCTGGTATGACAGCCCTGAATATCAGGCGGCCTTGCCCTATCGGATGAAGGCAGCGCCCTATCGCGTGCTGCTGGTCGAGGGACTTTGAGATTCTCCATCAAGGACGCATCATGACCGACATCACCCCCCGTATTTCCCATCTGCCGCGCGACCAGTGGACCGACGACGCGCGCGAGGTCTTCGCCTTCTGGGGCGAACCCAATGCCTGGGAGGAGGGGTCCAAGACCAATGTCATGATGGTGATGGCCAACCATCCACCGCTGGGGAAGGTCTATAATATCTGGGGCAAGCATCTGCTGATGGCGAACAGCCTGTCGACGCGCGCGCTCGAACTGCTGATCCTGCGTGTCGCCTGGCGGGTGAACTCGGCCTATGAGTGGCACAACCATGTCGGCTATGCGCTCAACGCCGGCATCACCCTGGAGGAGATTGGCGCGATCCGCGATTTCCCCGAAGGTGGCGACTGGACGGATCAAGATGCGCTGGTGCTGCGCTCGGTCGACGAACTGATCGAGGATGGCAAGATCAGCGACGCCACTTGGGACGGGCTGGGCGCCTATTATGACACGCGGCAGAAAATGGATCTGGTCTTTTCGATCGGCCATTATGTCATGACCAGCTGGGCGCTCTCCTCCTTCGGCGTCGGTATCGAGGGTGGGGCCGATCCGATCGGCTTCGACCTCAAGACCGGATCGGGCAGGACGCCGGGCAAGACCTTCAAGCCGGGCGAAACCGACAATTGGACCGACACGCGCGGCTACTGATCGTCGTTCCCTTATCGCGCCGGTGATATGGCGGCGGCGTGCCGCTTTTGCGCATTGTCCGCCGCCAAAGGCGCGATAGCAGGGGAACAGATATTCGCTGTTTCAAAGGGGACACACCATGGCCACCAACATCCTGCTGCCCAAGATCGGCTTTTCCATGACCGAGGCGCAGATCGCCGAATGGCTGGCCGAAGACGGCGCGACCGTTACCGAGGGCCAGCCGCTCTATCTGCTCGAAGCCGACAAGTCGGCGAACGAGGTCGAGGCTCCGGCCAGCGGCACGCTGCGCATCATCGCCCAGCCGGGCGAAACCTATGAGGTCGGCACCGTTCTGGGCACGATCGAATAAGATGGTGCTGCGCGTCGGCATCGTCAGCGCCGCCTGGGGCGCCTTCGCGCATCTGCCTGCCTGGCGCGCCATTCCCGGCGTCGAGGTAACGGCGATATGCACCTCGCGCGAGGAGACGGCCCGCGCCGCGCAGCAGCGGCTCGGCCTGCCGCGCGCCTTCTGGAATGCGCAGGAGATGTGCGCGGATCCCGACATCGACATTGTCGACCTCGGCACCCGGCCCAGCGTCCGCCTGCCGATGGTTCTGACCGCGCTCGCCCATGGCAAACATGTCTATAATGCCAGTCCCCACGCGCCCGACTGGGCCGGTGCCAAGGCGATCGCCACGGCCTGGCAAGGCGGCACCAGCATCGGCGTCGTCGACGCCTTCTCGCAATATCTGCCCGCCCTGCGCCAGATGAAGGAGATGCTGGACGATGGCCATATCGGCGCGCCACTCGGCGGCACCTGCCATTTCAACATTTCGCTGTTCAACCAGCCCAACAAGCTGTTCCCCTATAACTGGTTCGCGCAGGCCGGGCAGGGGGTGTCGGCGGTGCGCAACAATGGCAGCCATGCGCTCTATCTGTTGGTCCATCTGCTCGGTCCGATCGCCGAACTGGTCGCCGACGACAGCCAGATACTCAAGCGCTGGGTCTTTCCCGACGGCGACACCATCACGCCCGAAACCACCGATCTCGCCAATGTCATCCTGCGCTTCGAAAGCGGGCTGGTGCTGCAGATGCAGATCAGCTGGAGCATGGCGCTGCATGACGGTTTCCTGCTCGACCTGTTCGGCGACAAGGGGCGGATGGTCTCGACCTCGCCCACTTTCCCGACCGCGCGCGACTGCACGCTGCGCGCCGGGCAATTGGGCGGCACGCTGGCGGATGTGGCGCTGCCCGATGCGTTCAAGACGACGCCCGGCATCGCCCTCGACTGGCAGAGCGAGCCCCAGCCCAGCTACCCGATGGCGCTGTCGATGCAGGCCATGGTGGCGGCGATGCACGGTCGCGGCGCGGCCGCCCCGGACTTCGCCCGCGCGCTGGAGGTCGAACGCATCCAGGAAGCGATCCGCATCTCCAGTGCCGAACGCCGCTGGGTGCGCATGGCGGATATTATCTGACGCGCCACCACCGTTCGTCATGCCAGCGAAGGCTGGCATCTCTCTTCTTTTGGCGATGGGCTTGAAAGAAAAGAGAGATGCCAGCCTTCGCTGGGATGACGGTATGAAGAAGGCTGTCGCCTACGCATCTATCAGTGGCCTTCTATCGCCCTGTAAACTTCGGCGTCCGCTTCTCCTTGAGCGCGGCGATCCCCTCGCGGTGATCGGCGGTGCGGACGCTGAGCGATTCATAGGCGATGCCGGCTTCCATCACCGCGCCGGCGATCCGCTTCAATTCCATGTTGGTCAGGATCTTGGTCCAGCGGATCGCATTGGGCGCGCCGGCCAGCAGCTTGGCGCAAAAGGCATCGACCGCCTCGTCCAGCTCGTCGGCCGGCAGGCAATGGTTGATCAGGCCGATCTCCGCCGCCCTGGCCGCACTCAGCAATTCGCCGGTCAGCAGATATTCCTTCGCCTTGGCAAGGCCGATCCGCTGCGCCCAGATGACCGCGCCGCCATCGCCGGCGACCAGGCCGATGCCGACATGCGGGTCGCCGATCTTCGCCCCCTCGGCGGCAAAGATGATGTCGCACAGCAAGGCGATCGACGCGCCCAACCCGACCGCATGGCCGTTCATCCGGCACACCACCGGCTTTTCGATGTCGAGCAGGGCGGACACGATCCGCTTGGCCTGCCGCGCCTCATGGTCGAACAGATGCGGATTGGCGGCATTATGCTCCATATGGGCGATGTCGCCACCGGCGGAGAAAGCGCGCCCGGCGCCGGTCAGCAGCACCACGTCCGACCCATTGTCGCGGCCGGCAAAGGCCAGCGCCTCGGGCAATTCGTCATGCAGGTCGAGATTGACTGCGTTCAGCGCTTCCGGCCGGTTGAGCGTCATCACCAACAGCCGCCCCCGCCGCTCCAGCAGGATGGTGCGATAATCGGGCAGGTCGTGGTTCATGCGTCTCTCCTTGCGGCCTGCTCTAGCATGGCGCCGTGCGGCGCGAACGTCGCCGTGGCGATGAGCGTGGCTTCGCCCTCCCCATCATCGCCCCGGCACGATAGCCCGGACGCACAGAAAAGGGAGAGCGGCGCATGGACGGGTTCGACGAGATATTCGACTGGGTGGTCGTGGGCAGCGGCGCTGGGTCGATGAGTTCGGCGCTGGTCATGCGCCAGGCCGGCAAGTCGGTCGTCATCCTGGAAAAGACCGACAAGATCGGCGGCACCACCGCCAAGTCGGGCGGCGTCATGTGGATTCCCGCCAACCGCTTCATGCTGGCCGATGGCGAGGCGGACAGTGCCGAGGCGGCGATGACCTATCTCGACGCGCTGCAGGCGCTGGACGGCCATCCGGCCCCCGGCACCTCGCGCGAGAAGCGCCTCGCCTATGTGACGCAGGCGCCGCGCGCGGTCGATTTCCTGGTGGATCAGGGAGTGGCGCTGCAACGCGGTTCGACCTTCTGGCCGGATTATTACGATGAGCAGCCCGGCGGTTGCAAGACGTCGCGCACCGTGGTGGCCAGGCCCTTCAACCGCAAGGAACTGGGCGACTGGGCCGACCGGCTGCGTCAGGGTTTTGCGGAGTTCAACGTCACGCTGGTCGAGGGGATGGAGGCGCAGGGCCATCGCCGCACCAACAAGGCGTCGGGCAAGATGATGGCCAAGATCGCGCTGCGCACCATTCGCGACAAGCTGCTGGGCCGCAAATATACGACGGCCGGGGCCGCGCTGCAGGGGCGGATGCTGAAAGCCGTGCTGGCCGCCGGTGCAGATGTCCGCACCGATACGCCGGTAAGGGAGGTCGTCGTGCAGGAGGGGATCGCGACCGGCGTCGTCACGGTGAAGGACGGCAAGCCCTGGCGGATCGGCGCGCGGCTGGGCGTGCTGGTCAATGCCGGCGGCTTTGCCCGCAACCAGGCGATGCGCGACCGCTACATGCCGGGCACCCGCGCCGAATGGTCGCAGACGCCCGAGGGCGACACCGGCGAGATGCAGCAGGAACTGGAGCGGATCGGCGGCCGGCTGGCACAGATGGACCAGATGGTCGGCTATCAGCTCACCCCCGCGCCCGGCTGGGACAAGGGCTATGTCGCGCCCGGCGCCCAGTCGATGACCGGCAAGCCGCACGCCATATTGGTCGATCAGGGCGGCACTCGCTTCATGAATGAAGGGGGCAGTTACGAGCTTTATTGTGAAACGATGGTCCGGCGGAACGCGGTGGTGCCGGCGGTGCCGAGCTGGGCGATCCTGGACCGTCAATATGTCGAACTTTATGCCGTCGCCGGCCGCTTCATCGACAAGGCGATTCCCGAAGGCTGGGTGGAAAGCGGCTATCTGCACAGCGCCGACACGATCGAGGGGCTGGCGGCCAGCATCGGCGCCGATCCCGCCACCCTGGCCGCGACGGTGGCGCGCTGGAACGGCTTCGTTGCCGTCGGCAAGGATGGGGACTTTGATCGCGGCGCGCGCGCCTATGACAATTGCGGCTTCGTCGGCGATCCCTTTTCCGCGGAACGCTCCATGGGATCGATCGAGAAGGGGCCTTTCTACGCCGTGCCGGTCGTGCCGGGCGATGTCAGCACCTATGGCGGCGTCGTCACCGACGAACGCGGGCGGGTGGTCGATGGTGCAGGCGCGCCGATCCCCGGCCTCTATGCCACCGGCGTCACCACCGCATCGGTGATGGGCAATGTCTATGTCGCGGCGGGCGCCAGCATCGGGCCGTCGATGGTGTTCGGCTACATCGCCGCGCGCCATGCGGCGGGGCTGGAAAATCAGTAACGAAGGAAGGGAATAGCCCGGAAAACCATTGCCCCCGACGCGGGGGGAGTGCGCCGGGGGCCTGGTAAGATGTCTCGGCCTGAGGGGGCTGGCCGGGACTATTCAGAGATAGGAAGCCGCCCGCCGCTTTCAACCCGCGTCGGACGGAGAATTTTCATCCTGCGCATCGAACCGGGCCGGACGCGAGAGCAGGAAGGGCAGGCTGGGCGAGGCGATCTTGGTCTGGCCGCCATCGGCGTGGATCAGGGTCACGCGGCCGACCCCCGGCGAGGCCACGACCGCGACCACCGTATCGACCCATTGGTGCAGCACCGCGCGCGAATGGGCGAGTTCGTCGCCGCCGGTCCGGGCATCGCCTTCCGCCTCCAGTTCGGCCTCCAGTTGCAGCACGCGCTTGGCCGCCTCGCGCGCCTCTTCATTCTTGTCCATGCGTCCGTTCCAGAATTTAGAGTAGGTTTATCCCGATCTTGCCGAAGAATTGGCCGCTTTCCAGATGGCGGCAGGCATCGGCCAGACGGGTGAGATCATGGACCGCATCGACCACCGGCCGGATGCGATGCTGCGCGCAAAAGGCCAGCATGGCCTCATGCTCGGCGCGGTTGCCGACCGAGATGCGGGCGACCGGATGGCCGCCGACATCGGCAAGGTGCCAGCTGAACTCGGACCCCAGCATGCCGATCGCGGCGATCACCCCGCCGGGATTGAGCAGCGATGCGGCGGTTTCCACCTGGCTGGCACCGACCACATCGACGACGATGTCGACACCGCGCCCGCCCAGCGCCTGGCGGATCGCCGCCGGCCAGTCGGGATCGGTCCGATAATTGACGCTGATGTCGGCGCCCAGCGCACGGGCACGCGCCAGCTTCGCGTCGGAGGAGGAGGTGATGGCGACATGGGCGCCGGCCGCCTTGGCAAATTGCAATGCCGCGATCGAGACGCCGCCGGTGCCCTGGCATAATATCCATTCGCCCCGCTGGATCGGGCGGGGCAGGAACAGCGCGTTCCAGGCGGTGAGGCCAGCGCAGGTCAAAGTCGCCGCCTCCAGATCGCCGAGCGCGTCCGGCACGATGCACAGGCTTTCCGCCGGAAAGACCGCATATTGGCGGGCGACGCCGTCGGCGCTGCCGCCCAGCATCGCCATGCTCGGCTGTCGTCCCTCCAGCCAGCCCAGCGCGAAGATCGGATTGACCCGGTCGCCCGGCTTCACATGCGATACGCCCTCGCCGACCGCGACCACCTCGCCGGTGGCGCAGGACAGGGGGACATAATCGGGTTCCTTGGCGAGCGCCGCCATCATGCCGCGGGCGATGATCAGGTCGCGGAAATTGAGCGTCGCCGCCTTGAGCCGCACCAGCGCCTCGCCCGGCCCCGCAACCGGGATCGGCACGCTGTGGATCGCGATCCCCTCAATCCCTTCGCCGCCCCTGGCGACGGCGGTCAGCATGTTCGTCATCGCGCGCTCTCCCTGCTGCCAGCTTGGGCCGATCGGACCGCATTGCAAGCATCGCCGGCCGCATATCGGTGGAGCGAAATCGCGCGGAAAAGCGACGCATTTTCGCGCCTTTTGGGGCGCGGCACCACATATCGCCGGGGCGAGTTGACCCCCGATGCCCGACGGCCAATGCAGGGGGCACATTCCATAGCCATCGAGGAACCCATGGCAGAGTTGAGCAACGCCCCGGCGCCGAGCCAGGAAGCGCTGGTGGACATCTACCGCCGCATGATCCGGATCGAGCGCAACGACGACGCGATCCGCAAGACCATCCGCCTGGGGCGGCTGGTGATGCCCTATTATTCGGCGCGCGGGCAGGAAGTGATCCCCGCGACCATCTCGTCGCTGCTGACCGATGATGACAAGATCTGCACCATTTATCGCGGCATCCACGACATGGTGGCCAAGGATATGCCGCTGCGCCCGCTCTGGGCGGAGATTGCCGGGCGCGTCGATGGCACCTGCAAGGGCAAGGGCGGGCCGATGCACCTCACCCATCCCGAAACCGGGGTGATGGTGACGACCGGCATCGTCGGCTCCTCCATGCCGATCGCCAATGGCCTTGCCTGGGCGGCGAAGCTGGATGGATCGAAGCGGGTGACGATTGCCTATTTCGGCGATGGCGCATCGAACATCGGCGCCTTCCACGAGGCACTGAACCTCGCGTCGGTGTGGAAGCTTCCGGTGATCTTCGTGTGCCAGAATAACGGCTTTGCCGAACATACGCGCTACGAAAATGGCACCTCGGTCGACTTCATCGCCAAGCGCGCGATCGGCTACGGCATGCCCGGCCATACGGTCGACGGCAATGATCCGCTCGCCATGTATGCCGCCGCGCATGAAGCGATTACCCGCGCCCGCGAGGGCGAGGGGCCGACCCTGCTGGAGTGCAAGACCTTCCGTTTCCTGGGCCATGTCCTGGGCGACGACGACAAGTACATGACCAAGGAAGAAAAGGCCGCGGCGATCGCCAAGGATCCGCTGCCCGCCTTCAAGGCATGGCTGGTGGCACAGGGCCACGCGACCGAGGATCAGCTGGCCGACATGCAGGCGAAGATCGAGGCCGAGGTCGAGGATGCCCAGGAATTCGGGCTGGCCAGCCCGCTGCCGTCGGTCGACGAACTGCGCCGCGATGTGTTTGCCCAGGAGATGCCCGCATGACGGCCAAGAAGATGAACTCGCTCCAGGCCGTCAATTCGGCGCTCGCCCAGGCGATGGCGGAGGATGACAAGGTGCTGGTGCTGGGCGAGGATGTCGCCGACCGCGAGGGCGGCGGCGTCACCGGCGCGACCGCCGGCCTGTCGACCCGCTTCGGCGACGATCGCGTCAAGTCGACGCCGATTTCCGAACAGGCGATCATCGGCGCGGCGATCGGCGCGGCACTGGCCGGCTACAAGCCGGTGGCGGAGATCATGCTGATGAACTTCACCACTGTCGCCATGGACATGATCTTTAACCATGCGGCCAAGCTGCGCTTCATGTCGGGCGGGCAGAGCACGGTGCCGATCACCATCCGCACCCTGACCGGCGCGGGCTGGCAGACCGCCGGCCAGCATGCCGACCATCTGGAAGGCTGGTTCGCCCACACCGCCGGCATCAAGGTGGTCGCGCCCTCGACCCCGGCCGATTACAAGGGGCTGCTCTTGTCCTGCATCCAGGACCCCGATCCCTGCATCTTCATCGAATCCGCCGGCAGCCTGTTCATTCCGGGCGAGGTGGATGAGGTTGCGACGCCGATTCCGCTCGGCAAGGCGCGGATCGTGCAGGAAGGCACCGACATCACCATCATCTCCTGGTCGTCGCAGCTGCTGCGCTGCCAGGCCGCGCTGCCGGCATTGGCGGAGGCAGGCATTTCGGCCGAACTGGTCGACCTGCGCACCGTATCGCCCTGGGACCGGGAAGCGGTGCTGGCTTCGGTCGCCAAGACCGGCCGCGCGCTGGTGGTGCATGAGGCTGTGCGCGATTTCGGTCCGGGCGGCGAAATCGCCTCGACCATTGCGGAGGAACTGTTCGGTCAGCTCAAGGCCCCGGTCCGACGCCTGGGCGCGCCCAAGTCGCCGGTGCCCTTCGCCAAGGTGCTGGAGGACGCCTATATCGTCTCGCCCGAGCGCGTGGCCGACACGGTCAAGGCGCTGATGGCCTGAAGATCGGAAGGCGGCCGGGGCAGTAATCCGGCCGCTTTCTTCTTACCGCCCCACCTCCCCCACCGGCAGCACGGTGGTGAATTTCGTCACCGACAGGGCGAAGTGGGAGGAGGCGCCGCCGACCGAGGGGTGTTTGAGCAGGTTGCGCATCAGGAAATGCTCATAATCGGCGACGTCGGAGGCCACGACCCGCATCAGATAGTCCCATTCGCCCGACATGAGGTAGCATTCCATGATCTGCGGATGCGCCTCGACAAAGGCGTGGAAGGCGTCGACGCTTTCGCTGGTGTGGCTCTTCATCCGCACGCTGCACAAGATGTTGACGGCATGGCCCAGCTTCTCCGCATCGGCGAGGCGCACCGCGCCCTTGAGCACGCCCATCTCCTCCAGCGCCCGGATCCGCCGCCAGCAGGAAGGGGCGGTGCTGCCGACCCGTTCGGCCAGGTCCGCATTGCTGAGCGAAGCGTCGCGCTGAAGCTCTGCGACGATGCGGCGGTCGAGCGCATCGAGATTGACGGATTTGTTCATGATATCGCCGATCGGTGAATTGATTTCCCAAAATCCCTTGTAAATTCTCCCCGATTGAAAGGCAATTACGTCCACTCTGTGAGAGATTGGCGTGATGGTAGAGGAGCTTGAACCACCCGCAGGCGCTGCGACCGACTGGACGATCCCGCAGGCGTGGGACCGCTACAGCGCGGCCGAGCATGCGATGTGGGATACGCTGTTCGCGCGCCAGTCCGCCATGCTGCCCGACCGGGTGGTGCCCGAGTTCATGACCGGGCTTGATATCCTGCGCATCAACCGCCCCGGCATCCCCAATTTCGAGGAACTGTCCGATCGGCTGATGCGCGCGACCGGCTGGCAGGTGGTGGCCGTGCCGGGGCTGGTGCCGGATCGGGTCTTCTTCGAGCATCTGGCCAATCGCCGCTTTGTCGCCGGCCGCTTCATCCGCACCCCCGACCAGATCGACTATCTGCAGGAGCCGGACATTTTCCACGATGTCTTCGGCCATGTGCCGCTGCTCGCGAATCCGGTCTTCGCCGACTATATGGAGGCCTATGGTGAGGGCGGCCTGCGCGCCGCCGATCTGGGTGCGATCGAGCGGCTGGCCCGGCTCTACTGGTACACGGTCGAATTCGGCCTCATTCGCCGGCCCGAGGGGCTGCGCCTCTATGGCGCGGGCATCGTCTCCTCCTATGGCGAATCCGTCTTCGCGCTCGACGATCCCTCGCCCCATCGCCTTGGCTTCGACCTCAGGCGGCTGATGCGCACCCGCTATCGCATCGACGATTATCAGCAGAGCTATTTCGTCATCGACAGTTTCGAGGATTTGCTGCGCCAGACGGTCGAGACCGACTTCGCCCCGCTTTATGCGCAACTGGCAGGGCAGCCCGATTTCGCGACCGACGCGATCACCGACACCGACATCATCTACACCCGTGGCACCCAAGCCTATGCCCGTGCCCGCGCTTCTGAGGTTCTATGACAGACACGACCCTTCTTGCCCCGGCGCCCGGCCGGTCCCTGTTCGGTGCGCTCGATCGCCAGGCGCCCGACGCGCTGCTGGGGCTGATCGCGCAGTATCGCGCCGATCCGCGCGCCGACAAGATTGACCTGGGCGTCGGCGTTTATCGCGACGAGGCGGGCGCGACCCCGGTAATGCGCGCGGTGAAGGCGGCAGAAGCGCTGCTGCTGGCCGAGCAGGGGAGCAAATCCTATCTCGGGCCGGAGGGCGACACGGGCTTTGTCGACCTGCTCGCCGCCATCATCTTTGGTCCGCTGGCAGGGGCCGACCGGATCGCCGGTGTGCAGACGCCGGGCGGCACCGGCGCACTGCGGCTGGGCGCCGACCTCATCGCCCGTGCGCGGCCCGGTGCCACCGTGTGGATCGGTGATCCGACCTGGCCCAATCATGCGCCGATCTTCCGCGAGGCCGGGCTGGCGCTGGCGTCGCACCGTTTCCTGGATGGTGCCGGCGCGGTCGATTTCGACGCGATGCTGGCCGATCTGGCCGCGGCCCAGGCCGGTGACGTGCTGCTGCTCCATGGCTGCTGCCATAATCCGACCGGCGTCGATTTCAGCGCCGATCAATGGGCGGCGATCACCGATCTGTGCGCGGCGCGCGGCCTGATCCCCTTCATCGACCTCGCCTATCAGGGTCTGGGCGACGGGCTGGAAGCGGACGCCGCCGCCACGCGGCAGATGTTGGCCGCCGTGCCCGATGCGCTGGTCGCCTATAGCTGCGACAAGAATTTCGGCCTCTATCGCGAGCGGGTGGGCGCGCTGTGGGTGCAGGGGGCGAATGCCGCGCTGACCGCGCTCGCCTTTTCCAACATCGTCGCGCTGGCGCGCGGCATCTGGTCGATGCCGCCCGATCATGGCGCGGCGATCGTGCGCACCATCCTGGAACGGCCGGCGATGCGCGCGCAATGGACGGACGAGCTGGACCAGATGCGCACCCGCATCAATGCGCTGCGCGCCGCGCTGGCGGCGGCCCATCCGCAGCTTGCCGCCATTGCCGGCCAGCGCGGCATGTTCGCGATGCTGCCGGTAACCCCTGCCGCCGTCGCCGCGATGCGCGCCGACCATGGCATCTACATGGCCGGCAATGGCCGCATCAACATCGCCGGGCTGCGGCTCGACACCATCCCCGCCTTTGTCGCCGGCCTTTCGCCGCATCTGCCTTCTGCCTGAGGAACCCGTTATGACCATCGATCCCGCCAACCCGCTGGGCCTCAACGGCTTCGAGTTCGTTGAATTCACCTCGCCCGAGCCCGAGAAGATGGCCGCCCAGTTCGAGCAGCTGGGCTTCACCGCGACCCACCGACACCCGACCAAGAATATCACCCGCTACAAGCAGGGGCGGATCAACCTGATGCTCAATCGCGACGATGCCGGACGCGTCGCTGCCTTTCGTGGCGAACATGGCCCCTCGGCCAGCGCCATGGCCTTTCGCGTTGCCGATCCCGATGCGGCGCTGCGCTGGGCGCTCGACCATGGCGGCAAGCCGACGGACGAGAATGACACGGTGATCCAGGGGATTGGCGGCTCCTACCTCTATTTCATGCCCGATGGCGGCGATCCCTATGCCGACTGGGCCGAGTTTCCCGGCTGGCGGGAAGCCGAAGCGCGCAACAATGTCGGCCTCGACCTGCTCGACCATCTGACCCACAATGTGAAGCGTGGCCAGATGCGGGTGTGGAGCGAATTTTACCGCACCCTCTTCGGCTTCGAGGAACAGAAATATTTCGATATCAAGGGCAAGGCGACCGGCCTGTTCAGCCAGGCGATGATTGCGCCGGACAAGGCGATCCGCATTCCCCTGAACGAGAGCCAGGACGACAAGAGTCAGATCGAGGAGTTCATCCGCGACTATAATGGCGAGGGCATCCAGCATATCGCGCTTACCACCGCCAATATCTATGACACGGTCGAGCGGCTGCGGGCGCGCGGGGTGCGGCTGCAGGACACGATCGAGACCTATTATGAGCTGGTCGACCAGCGCGTGCCGGGCCATGGCGAGGATCTGGAACGGTTGAAGCGCAACCGCATTCTGATCGACGGCAATGTCGGTGAGGAGGGCATCTTGCTGCAGATCTTTACCGAGACGATGTTCGGCCCGATCTTCTTCGAGATCATCCAGCGCAAGGGCAATGAAGGCTTTGGCAATGGGAATTTCCAGGCGCTCTATGAATCGATCGAACTGGACCAGATCCGTCGCGGCGTGATCACCGTCGATGAGTGACGCGCCGCCCCGGATGATGAGCGGCTTCGGCAATCATTTCTCGACCGAGGCGGTGGCCGGCGCGCTGCCGGTGGGGCGCAATTCGCCCCAGCGCCTGCCCTATGGCCTCTATGCCGAGCAATTGTCGGGCACCGCTTTCACGGCGCCACGGGCGGAGAACAGGCGCAGCTGGCTCTATCGCATGCGGCCGGCGGCATCGCATCCGCCCTTCGCTCCCTATGATGCTGCAGCCTTGCTGCGCAGCGCGCCATTTGACGAAGTGCCGCCATCGCCCAACCGGCTGCGCTGGAACCCGCTGCCGCTGCCGGAGGGTGACGTTGATTTCATCGACGGCCTCACCAGCTATGCCGGCAATGGGGATGTCGCGGCGGGCCAGGGCTGCGCCGTGCATCTCTATGCCGCGACCGCCTCTATGATCGACCGCGCCTTCGTCTGCGCCGATGGCGAGATGCTGATCGTGCCGCAGCAGGGGGCGCTGCGTATCGTCACCGAACTGGGCGTGATCGATGTCGCGCCGTTGCAGGTCGCGCTGATCCCGCGCGGCGTCCGCTTCCGGGTCGAACTGATCGAGGGCGCGGCGCGCGGCTATGTCTGCGAAAATTATGGCGCGCCATTCCGCCTGCCCGATCTGGGACCGATCGGCGCCAACGGCCTGGCCAATCCCCGCGATTTCGAGGCGCCGGTTGCCGCCTATGAGGATGTCGAGCGGCCATTCGCCCTGATACAAAAGTTCATGGGCCGCCTGTGGATAACTATGCTGGACCATAGCCCGTTCGATGTCGTCGCCTGGCACGGCAATTTGACGCCGCTGCGCTATGACCTCACCCGGTTCAACACGATCAACACGGTCAGTTTCGACCATCCCGACCCGTCGATCTTTACGGTGCTGACCTCGCCCAGCGAGACGCCGGGCACCGCCAATATCGATTTCGTCATCTTCCCGCCGCGCTGGATGGTGGCGGAGGACACGTTCCGGCCGCCCTGGTTCCATCGCAATGTGATGAGCGAGCTGATGGGCCTGATCCAGGGTGAATATGATGCCAAGGCGGGCGGTTTCGCGCCCGGCGGCGCGTCGCTGCACAATGGCATGGCTGGCCATGGCCCCGACCGTGCGAGCTATGACAAGGCGATCGCCGCCGACCTGGCGCCCCAGCGCATCGCCGACACCATGGCCTTCATGTTCGAAAGCCGCATGGTGCTGCGCCCGACGCGCTGGGCGATGGAAAGCCCGCTGCTGCAACCCGATTATGATGAATGCTGGTCCGGCTTCCGCAAGGCCCAGCTTCCCCCGATGAACGAGACCCCATGAGCTATTGGCACATAGACGAAACCCATGATTCGGCCCGCACGAGCTGGGTCGACAGCGCGCAGGATCATGGCGACTTTCCGATCCAGAATCTGCCCTATGGCCTGTTTTCGCCCGCAGGCGCTTCGCCGCGCGCCGGTGTCGCGATCGGCGACGCCATATTGGACCTGGCCGCCTGTGTCGGCGCCGGGCTGATCGATTGCGCGCCGCTGCTGGAAGGGCAGCTCAATGCGCTGATGGCGCTGCCGGTGGCAGAGCGGGTGGCCCTGCGTCGCCGGATCAGCGCGCTGCTGTCGGACCCGGCCCATCGCCCGGCGGTCGAGCCGCTGCTGCATCGGGCGGCGGACTGCATGCTGCACCTTCCGGCGCGGATCGGCGATTACAGCGACTTCTATGTCGGCATCCATCACGCCAACAATATCGGCCGCCAGTTCCGGCCCGACAATCCGCTGCTGCCCAATTATAAATATGTGCCGATCGGCTATCATGGCCGGGCGTCCTCTATCCGCCCGTCGGGCGATCCGCTGGTCCGCCCGCGCGGCCAGCGCAAGCCGCCCGAAGCCGATGTGCCGGTGGTCGGCCCGACTGCCCGGCTCGACTATGAGCTGGAACTGGGTGTGTGGATCGGCGCCGGCAATGATCTGGGTAGCCCGATCCCCATCAGCGAGGCGGCCGATCATGTCGCCGGCTTCTGCCTGCTCAACGACTGGTCGGCGCGCGATTTCCAGGCGTGGGAATATCAGCCGCTCGGGCCCTTCCTGGCCAAGAATTTCCATTCGACCATTTCGCCCTGGGTGGTGACGCCCGAGGCGCTGGCGCCGTTCCGCATCGCCCAGCCGCCCCGGCCCGAAGGCGACCCGGCGCCGTTGCCTTACCTTAGCGATGCCGATGATCAGGCTCATGGCGCGCTGGCGCTGACGTTGGAAGTGTATCTCTCCACCCAGGCGATGCGCGACGCAGGCCAGCCGCCGATGCGGCTGAGCCAGGGGCCGGCGAGCAACATGTACTGGACCGTCAGCCAGATCGTCACCCATCATGCGTCCAATGGCTGCAATCTGATGCCCGGCGATCTGCTGGGCAGCGGCACCATCTCCGCCCCGACGCGCGACGGCTATGGTAGCCTGATGGAAATCAGCAGTGGCGGCCGCGAGCCGATCAGCCTGCCATCGGGCGAGACGCGCAGCTTCCTGGAGGATGGCGACGAAGTGACATTGCGCGCGACCGCGTCGGCCCCCGGCCATGTGTCGATCGGCTTTGGCGAATGCCGCGCTATGATCGTGCCGGCGCGATGAGCGATCTCACCCTTCATGGTTATTGGCGGTCGAGCGCGAGCTATCGCGTGCGGATCGCGCTGGCCCTGAAGGGCGTCGACTATGCACAGGTCACCCATGACCTGCGCAGTGGCGCGCAGCGGGCGCCCGACTATCGGGCGCTGGCGCCGCAGGGGCTGGTGCCCGCACTGGTCGATGGCGACAGCGTGCTGACGCAGAGCGGCGCGATCCTTGAATGGATCGAGGCACGCTGGGCGCAGCCGGCCTTGCTGCCCGCTGACCCCGGCGATGCCGCGATCGTCCGTGCCATGGCCGGCATCATCGCCTGCGATATCCATCCGCTCGGCAATCTGCGCGTGTTGCAGGCGCTGCGGCAGGATTTCGGCGCCGATGAGGATCAGGTCCGCGCCTGGATCGCCCGCTGGACCGGCGAGGGGCTGGCCGCGCTCGAAACATTGGTCGCGCGCCATGGTGGCACCCATGCCTTCGGCGACGCGCCCAGCTTCGCCGACTGCCATATCGTGCCCCAACTCTACAATGCCCGGCGCTTCGGCGTCGACCTGACGCCCTTTCCGCGGCTGTGCGCCGTGGACGCGGCGGCATGCGCGCTCCCCGCCTTTGCCGCCGCGCACCCCGATCGCCAGCCCGACGCGGACGCATGAGCGACACTGACACGCGCCTGTTCGCGACGCCGGCGGGCGTGCGCCTCTGCCCGATCGAGCAAATCGCCGACGGCAAGGCACGCAATTTCGTGCTGCAGATGCGCGCCGGCCGCTTCCATGGCTTTGCCGTGCGGGATGGTGACCAGGTCAGCGGCTTTGTCGATCAATGCCCCCATGCCGGCCTGCCGCTGGCGCAGCAACTGGACGATTATCTGACCCCGGATGGCAGCCATATAAGATGCAGCTGGCACGGGGCCCTGTTTCGCCGCGACGATGGCGTCTGCGTCGGTGGGCCATGCGTCGGCCAGCGCATCGCACCCTGGCCGCTCAGCATCGCCGATGGCTGGATTGTCACCGCTGCCCAAAGCGACTAGGAACCGGCCCAGGGACGGCGCTTCGCATCGTCCCGACATGATCGCGCCGGTGCCCCCACGGGGGCTTAAAATGGGAAGGCGGTGCGGATGCCATGGCATCCAAGTCCGCAGCTGTCCCTGCAACTGTGAGCGGCGAGCGTGATGAACAGCGCCCTCCCCAGCCGGGAGGGCAGCCACTGGGCCGGACGCTAAATCCTGCGAGGCCTGGGAAGGCCGTTCCTCCCGCTATGACCCGCAAGCCAGGAGACCTGCCGGCGTTTAGGTCGCTCTTGCTTTGGTCCAGGGGATGGCCGGGGCACGGTGTTCCGTCTGAGCGACAGGTTGGCGGCTGGAGCCGCGCGGTCACGCATCTGCGGGCGAACAAGCGCCCGTCCGCGATGCCGGCCGGCCGTGCGTGCGCGCCCGGTTCGCTCCCGCCCCGGTTGCTCCGGCGCGCGAGTATTTGTCATGGCCAACACTGCATCTGCCAAGATTCCGACTACCGTCATCACCGGCTTCCTGGGCGCGGGCAAGACCACGCTGATCCGCCATCTGCTGGAAAATGCGAAGGGGCGCCGCCTCGCCCTCATCATCAACGAATTTGGCGATGTCGGCGTCGACGGCGAACTGGTGAAGGGCTGCAATGACGCCGCCTGCCCCGAAGAGGATATCGTCGAGCTGGCCAATGGCTGCATCTGCTGCACCGTGGCCGACGATTTTCTGCCGACCATGACCGCGCTGCTCGACCGGCCGAGCCCGCCCGACCATATCATCATCGAAACCTCGGGGCTGGCCCTGCCCAAGCCGCTGGTCAAGGCGTTCCAGTGGCCCGACATCCGCACCCGCGCCACGGTGGACGGGGTCGTCGCGCTGATCGACGCCGATGCGGTCGCCGCCGGCCGTTTCGCCACCGACGAAGCGGCGCTGGCCGCGGCGCGCGCCGCCGACCCCAATCTGGACCATGACAGCCCGCTGGAGGAATTGTTCGAGGATCAGCTTGCCTGCGCCGACATGGTGGTGCTGAACAAGAGCGACCTGGTCGATGCCGACACGCTGGCTGCAGTCGAGGCGCAGGTCGATGCCGAAACGCGGCCCGGCGTGAAGATCGTCCGCGCCGCTCATGGTGCGGTCGACATCGGCGCGCTGCTGGGCATCGTCGCCGCGGCCGAGGATGATCTCGACGCCCGCCCCTCGCACCATGAGGCGGAGGGCGAGGATCATGACCATGATGATTTCGACAGCTTCGTCGTCAGTGGCGATGCGGTTGCCGATCCCGACACGCTGGTGCAGGCGCTGTCCGCGCTGATCGCCACCCACGACGTGCTGCGCGTCAAGGGCATGGTCGCGGTCGCGGGCAAGCCGATGCGCCTCGTCGTGCAGGCGGTCGGCCCGCGCATCCAGCATTTCTTCGACCGCCCCTGGCAACCGCAAGAAGCGCGTCGTACCCAGCTGGTGGTGATCGGCCAGAAGGGGCTGGACCGCGCCGCGATCGAGGCCGACATCCAGGCCGTGCTCGGCTGATGCATCTTCTGTCCGCCACGCCGGGAACGATCAGCGACGGCGAGGAGGCGATCGACCTCGACCAGCCGCCCGGCGACATCGTTATCCTGACCGTGGCGGACAGCGATCTGGCCTGTTTCGCCGCTGCTGCCGCGCGCCTGCCCGATGATGCGCCGAGCGTGCGGCTGGCCAATCTGCTGCAGCTCAAGCATCCCTATTCGGTCGATCTCTATGTCGAGAAGGTGATCGCCAAGGCGCGCTTCGTCTGCGTCATCCTGCTCGGCGGCAAGAGCTACTGGCCCTATGGCGTGGACGAGATTGCGCAGGTCGCGCGCGAGCGCGGCATCGCCTTCGCCGCGATCGCCGACGGGCGCGAGGGTGATCCGGCGCTGGACCTCGTCTCCACCGTGCCGGCGGCGATGCGCGAGCAGTTGCGCGACTATCTGCGCCAGGGCGGCACAGCCAATGCGCTGTCCTTCCTGCGCTGCGCCGCTCGGCTGATCGGCGCGGATGCGGGCGAGCCCGACCATCCGCTGCCGATTGCCGACGCCGGCCTCTATCTGCCTGGCCATGACCGGCCCGGCGTGGCCGAATTGCGCGCGACCTGGGTCGAGGGGCGGCCGGTGGCGCTGCTGATCTTCTACCGCGCTTTGGTGGTCGCCGGCACGCTGAGCGCGGTCGATGCGATGGTCGCGGCGCTTGGCGCGCGCGGCTTCAATGTCGCCGCCGTGCATGTCCGTGCGCTGCGCGAGCCGTTCGTGCGCGACTGGCTAGGCGGGCTGCTGGCCGACATCGCGCCCGACATCATCGTCAATTCGACCAGCTTCGCCGCCTCCTCTTCGTCCGAGCCGCGCGTGCCGGGCATCTTGGAACAGGCCGATTGCCCGATCCTGCAGACCGCCTTTGCCGGGGTCGAGGAAGGCAGCTGGCGCGGGTCGGCCCGTGGCCTTGGCCCGCGCGACCTGGCGATGAATGTCGCCCTGCCCGAAGTGGACGGCCGCCTCTTCACCCGCGCCGTCGCCTTCAAGGCGGCCGAGCGGTTCGATGAACGCACCCAGTGCGGCATCGTCGTGCCGCGCGTGGCACCCGACCGGGTCGCCTTCGTCGCCGATCTGGCGCGCAACTGGGCGGCGCTGCGCCGCGCCGCGCCGGCCGAGCGCCGGGTCGCGCTGGTGCTGGCCAATTATCCCAATCGCGACGGGCGGATCGGCAATGGCGTCGGCCTCGACACGCCGGCCAGCGCTGCCGCGATCCTGTGCCGGCTGGGTGAGGCCGGCTATGCGATCGGCGACGCCCCGCGCGATGGTGCCGCGCTGATGCGGCTGATGACCGGCGGCGTCACCAATGATCGGGCGTCGATCGACCGGCCGGGCGAGGTCAGCCTGTCGCTTGATGTCTATCGCGCCGCCCTTACCGCTCTGCCCGACAGCGCGCGGGAGGCCATGGTCGATCGCTGGGGACCGCCGGAGGCCGACCCCTTCGTGCGGGACGGCGCCTTTCGCCTTGCCGTCCAGCGCTTCGGCCATGTCGCGATCGCGGTACAGCCGGCGCGCGGTTACAATATCGATCCCAAGAGCAGCTATCATGACCCAGCGCTGCCGCCGCCTCACGCCTATTTCGCCTTTCATGTCTGGCTGGCGCAGGATTTCGGTGCGCAGGCGCTGGTCCATGTCGGCAAGCATGGCAATCTGGAATGGCTGCCGGGCAAGGCGGTGTCGCTTTCGGCCGATTGCTTCCCCGAAATCTGCACCGGGCCGGTGCCGCAACTCTATCCCTTCATCGTCAACGATCCGGGCGAGGGGACGCAGGCCAAGCGCCGCATCGGCGCCGTCATCCTCGACCATCTGACCCCGCCGTTGACGCGGGCGGAAAGCTATGGGCCGCTCAAGCAGCTCGAAGCGCTGGTGGACGAATATTATCTCGCCGCCGGCATGGACCCGCGCCGGCTCGACCGGCTGCGCCGCGATATCATCGACCTCGCCCGCAGCCAGGGGCTGGACAAGGATGCGGGTGCCGCCGGCGACGATGACGACGCACTTGCCGCGATCGACAATTATCTGTGCGAGCTGAAGGAATTGCAGATCCGCGACGGGCTGCATGTCTTCACCGCCTCGCCGCAGGGGCGGCTGCGCCGCGACCTGCTGGTCGCGCTGGCGCGCACGCCGCGCGGGCTCGATCATCCGGGGCAGGCGTCCTTGCTGCGCGCGCTGGCCGATGATCTGAGGCTCGGCTTCGATCCGCTCGATTGCGTGCTGGGCGCGCCATGGCATGGGCCGCGTCCAGCGGCGCTGGCGGACTTATCCACAGACCCTTGGCGCACCCATGGCGACATGGTCGAGCGGCTGGAACTGCTGGCGGCGGCGCTGGTCGACGGCGCGGCGCCGGTCGGCCCGGCCAGCACCGCCGTGCTGGCGGCGATCGCCGATGATTTGGCGCCGCGCGTCGACGCCTGTGGTCCGCGCGAGGCGGCGGCGCTGCTGGCCGGGCTCGACGGGCGGTTCGTGCTGCCCGGACCATCGGGCGCGCCGACGCGCGGCCGGCCCGACGTGCTGCCGACCGGGCGCAATTTCTTTTCGGTCGATACCCGCGCCGTGCCGACCGCTGTGGCCTGGGATCTGGGCCAGCGATCGGCGCAATTGCTGGTCGACGATTATCTCCAGCGCGAGGGCGACTATCCCCGCGCCATCGCCCTGTCCGCCTGGGGCACGGCGAACATGCGCACCGGCGGCGACGATATTGCCCAGGCGCTGGCGCTGATGGGGGTGCGGCCGCGCTGGGAATGGAGTTCGGGGCGGGTCGTCGGCTTCGAGATGATGACCCTGGCCGAACTGGGCCGGCCGCGCGTCGACGTGACATTGCGCGTCTCCGGCTTCTTCCGCGACGCCTTCCCCGAACAGATCGACCTGATCGACAGCGCGGCCCGCGCGGTGATGGCACTCGATGAGCCGGACGAGGATAATCCCGCCGCCGCCCGGCATCGCGCCGAGCAGGCGGCGCTGGTGGCGGATGGTGCCGATGCGGCGGAGGCCGCGCGCCGCGCTGGTGCCCGCGTGTTCGGATCGAAACCCGGCGCCTATGGCGCGGGACTGCAGGCGATGATCGACGAGAAGATCTGGCACAGCCGCGCCGACCTGGCGGACGTCTATCTCGACTGGGGCGGCTATGCCTATGGCGCGGGGGTGGAGGGCGACAGCGAACGCAGCCTGTTCGCCACCCGCCTGGCCCAGGCCGACGCGGTTGTCCAGAACCAGGATAATCGCGAGCATGACCTGCTCGACAGCGACGATTATTATCAGTTCGAAGGGGGCATCGCCGCCGCCATCGAACATCTGAAAGGCACCCGGCCGCTCAGCTATCATAACGACCATAGCCGCCCGGAGCGGCCGGTGATCCGCACGCTGGAGGATGAGATCGGCCGCATCGTCCGCGCCCGCGTCACCAACCCCAAATGGATCGCTGGCGTCATGCGCCATGGCTATAAGGGCGCGTTCGAGATCGCCGCCTCGGTCGACTATCTCTTCGCCTTCGCCGCCACCACCCATGCGGTACGCGATCATCATTTCGACGCCGTCCACGCCGCCTTCATCGAGGATGAGGCCGTGCGCGCCTTCATGGCCGACGCCAATCCCGCCGCCCTGCGCGAGACCGCCGCCCGGCTGGCCGAGGCGCTGGAACGCGGTCTGTGGAAACCCAAGTCCAACAGCGCGGGCATGCTGCTCGCCGAGCTTTCTGGAGAGTGACGATGGTCGAACGCACCGACGAACAGCATGCGGAAAAGATGAAGAAGAAGCAGGCTGCCCATGACAAGATCATGGCGACCAAGACCCAGGAAAAGGGCCTGCTGATCGTCCATACCGGCAAGGGCAAGGGCAAGACCACGGCGGCGCTGGGCATGGTCGTCCGCATGATCGGCCATGGCCGTAAGGTCGGCGTGGTCCAGTTCGTGAAGGGCGCGATGACCACCGGCGAGAAGGCGGTGTTCGATGCCTTTCCCGAGCAGATCGAATTCAAGCCGATGGGCGAGGGCTTCACCTGGAACACGCAGGATCGCAGCCGCGACATCGCGCTGGCGCGCGAGGCGTGGGACGAGGTGAAGCGCATGGTCGCCGACCCCGATTATGCGATGGTGCTGGCCGATGAACTCAATATCGTGCTGCGCTACGACTATCTGCCGCTGGACGAGGTGCTGGCGGTGCTGACCGGCAGGGACGAGATGAAGCATGTCGTCGTCACCGGCCGCAATGCGCCCGAGGCGCTGATCGAGGCGGCCGATCTGGTCACCGAAATGACCATGATCAAGCATCCCTTCCGCAGCGGGGTGAAGGCGCAGGCCGGCATCGAATATTGATGCAGGCCTTCGATCCCGATTTCTGCGCGACGCTGACGGAGCTGCTGACCTGGCGCCGCGACGTGCGCCATTTCCGCACCGATCCGCTGGACGAGGCGATGGTGCTGGAACTGCTGACGCTGGCGCAACTGGCGCCCTCGGTCGGCAACAGCCAGCCCTGGCGCTTCGTCCGGGTAAGGACGCCGGCGCTGCGCGCGACACTGGCCGATCATGTCGATGCCGAGCGCGAGCGGGCCACCAGCCAGATCGCCGACGCGACCCGGCATGACGCCTATCGCGCGCTGAAGCTGCACGGGCTGGGCGAGGCGCCGGAGATCATCGCGGTCTTCTGCGACGATGCGACATCGGCCGGCGCGGGGCTGGGCGCTGCGACCATGCCGCAGACCCGGCTCCATTCGGTGATGCTGGCGATCCACACGCTGTGGCTGGCCGCGCGGGCGCGTGGGCTGGCGCTCGGCTGGGTATCGATTCTCGATCCCGCCTTTGTCGCGCGGACGCTGGCGGTGCCCGACGACTGGACCTTCGCCGCCCTGCTATGCCTGGGCCATCCCGAAGTCGTCGCCGACACGCCCGAGCTGGACCGGCTGGGCTGGCAGGCCCGGCTCGATCCGCTGGCGCAGATCAGCGAGCGCTGACCATTTATTGCGGGGCGACCTCGAACATGTCCTCGATCCCCGGCTCCTCGGGCATGTCGTCGCGTTCGGTCGCCTGGCGCGCCCACATGGTGGCGTAGAGACCGTCGGCGCGGACCAGATCGGCATGGCGGCCACGCTCGACGATGCGGCCGGCGTCCAGCACGATGATCTCGTCGGCATCGACCACGGTCGACAGGCGATGGGCCACCACCAATGTCGTGCGCTTGCGGCTGATGTCGCGCAGCACGGTCTGGATTTCGGTCTCGGTGCGACTGTCGAGCGCGCTGGTCGCTTCGTCCAGCACCAGCACCGGCGGGTCTTTCAGCAGCGTGCGGGCGATGGCGACGCGCTGTTTCTCTCCGCCCGACAGCTTGAGGCCGCGTTCGCCGACGCGGGTCTCATAGCCCTGCGGCAGGCTCATGATGAAATCATGGATCGATGCCGCCTTGGCTGCGGCCTCGATTTCATCCTGACTCGCGCCTTCGCGGCCATAGCCGATATTATAGCCGACCGTGTCGTTGAACAGGACCATGTCCTGCGGCACGATGCCGATCGCGGCGCGCAGCGAGGCCTGCGTCACGGCGGAGATGTCCTGCCCGTCGATCGACACGGTGCCGCCCTGGATATCGTAGAAGCGGAACAGGATGCGGGCGATGGTCGACTTGCCCGCGCCCGAGGGACCGACGATGGCCAGCGTCTTGCCCGCCGGCACCGCGAAGCTGACGCCATGGAGGATCTCGCGCTCGGGATCATAGCCGAAGCGGACCGCGTCGAAGCGGACGGCGCCGCCCGCAACCTGCAGCGCCGGGGCACCAGGCACGTCGGCAACTTCGGTCTCGGTATCGATCAGCTTGTACATCGCCTCCATGTCGATCAGGCCCTGGCGGATGGTGCGATAGACCATGCCGAGCAGGTCGAGCGGGCGGAACAGCTGCGACAGGAGGGTGTTTACCAGCACCACGTCGCCAGTGGAGAACTGCCCCCGGCTCCAGCCCCAGACGGTATAGGCCATCGCCCCGCCCATCATCAGGTTGGTGATCAGCGACTGACCGATATTGAGCCAGGCGAGGCTGTTTTCCGACTTTACCGCCGCCTTCGCATAGCGGCGCATGGCGTTGCCGTAGCGCCGGGCCTCGCGCTCCTCGGCGCCAAAATATTTGACCGTCTCGAAATTGAGCAGGCTGTCGACGGCATGGGCGACGGCGCTGGTGTCCATGTCGACCATGTCGCGGCGCAGTTGGTTGCGCCATTCGGTGACGAGGCGGGTGAACCAGATATAGAGGGCGACCATGGCCAGCGTCGCAGCGACCAGGCCGGGACCGAATTTCACCAGGAAGATGGCGCAGACGGCGAGCAGTTCCAGCACCGTCGGCGCGATGTTGAACAGCAGGAAATAGAGCATCGTATCGATGCTTTTCGTGCCGCGCTCGACGATCTTGGTGACGGCGCCGGTGCGGCGGTCGAGATGGAAGCGCAACGACAGGCGGTGGAGATGGACGAAGACATCGTCGGCCAGGCGCCGGCCCGCTTCCTGCCCGACCTTCTCGAAAATGGCGTTGCGCAGATTGTCGAACAGCACGCCGCCGAAGCGCGCGCCGGCATAGGCGACGACCAAAGCCATGGCGAGGCCGGCGGCCGGCTCCAGCCCCGGCGCCATCCGGTCGATCGCGCCCTTATAGGCAAAGGGCATGGCGAGGGTGACGACCTTGGCCAGCGCGACCAGCGCCAGCGCCACCGCGACGCGGCGACGCAGCGCCGGCGCATCGGCCGGCCAGAGATAGGGAATGAAGCGCCGCAGCGTGGCCCAGGCGGGCGGAAGGGGCGTGGAATCGGGCGTGGCTGGGGGCATTTGTCGCTATTTAGGGCATGACGGGCGGCAATCCAGTGGCGCGGCCATCCGGCCGGCCACGCAAAAGCGTCCCTTGTTGGAGATCATCCGCTTAACTTCGCACATTTCCCGCACATTCTGACATTTTCTTGCGCCCCGCCGATCCTATCGAAAAGTCGGGAACCGGGTGGCAAGAATAGCAAAGCGGGCTGCTGTAGGACAGCATCTTGCCCCGATGCGGCGCCCATGGCAGGCTTCGCCTCCGTCATCCTTCCCCGACAAGGAGCACGGCATGGAACCCTTTAGTGTGGCGCTGGCCCCCGAACGACTGTGGCAGGCGATCAATCCCCTGACTTGGACGCAGAGCGGTGGCCAGGTCGGCCTCATCAATATCGCGCTCGGCCAGACGGCACGCCCGGACATAGAGCGCACGGTATTGAACGAGGTCGGCAGCTATGGCCGACAGATCGGCCGGATCGGCGACGCGCTCGAAGTGCTGATCCGCCATTTCGAGACCAGGGATCTGCCACAGGCGGAACGCGACGCGCTGACGATTTTGATGGGCCAACTGGCCGAGGTCCGCAAGGTCAAGGCGCGCGAACGGGACGGGTGATATGGGGTTGGAACAAGGCATAGCCCCTCCCTTCCAGGGAGGGGTTGGGGTGGGTTGCGAGCGTAGCGAGCTTCTGCCCTATCGATCGTAGACCGCCGCTGCGCGGCGCACCCACCCCCGGCCCCTCCCTGGAAGGGAGGGGAGTAGGGAACAGCCGCATCTGGTCGAAGCCTGCCAATCCCCACAGGCGTCATCCTGACGAAAGTCAGGATCCATTCTGCACTGCGCCAGATAGGGATTGCTGAATGAATTCCGGATCAAAGTCTGGGATGACGACGAGGGTGAGGGCAGTATTGGGTCGTCAGCCATCAATGACGGGAGATAGTCGCTTCCGCTCATCCCCAGCAATGTCGCGCCGGACGCGATCCGGTCGCGCGTGGCCGTCATCGCCCACCGCTTTCCTATTCGCCCTGTCTCTGGTCTACCCTTGGCGATGCGACAGCGCGTTCCTTCGTCACCCCGTCTTCTCCATCCGGCGCTTGCCCGGCGCGCAACCGGTGCGTGGGTGTGGCGTCGGCGGCGCGCGGCGGGGGCGATCCGGGCGCGGCGCGCGGACCCGCCCCTTGTTGGAGGTGACGCGTTTCCCGCGCGTGACCGGCGCGTAACGGGTGCAAAGCCAGCGCAAAAGGCCCCGAAAGCCCGTTTACACTGTGAACTTCGGGAGAGGCGTCTTCTATCGGCCCTGGCGCAGGATCGCCGGTGCCTCCCGCCATGTGCCCGGCGCAATGTCGTCGATCGTCCAGTCGCCGATGCGCCAGCGGACCAGGCGCAGGGTCGGCAGGCCGACCGCCGCGGTCATGCGCCGAACCTGCCGATTGCGCCCTTCGCGGATGATGAGGCGCAGCCAGCAATCGGGCACGCTCTTGCGGAAGCGCACCGGCGGGTCGCGCGGCCACAGCGCGGGATCGTCGATCCGCTCGACCTCCGCCGGCAGGGTCATGCCGTCCTTCAGCTGCACGCCGCGCCGCAGCGCCGCCAGCGGCGCGTCGTCGGGGTCGCCCTCCACCTGGACCAGATAGGTTTTGGGCATCTTGAAGCGCGGATCGGCGATGCGCGCCTGCAACCGGCCGTCATCGGTCAGCAGCAGCAGCCCCTCGCTGTCGAGGTCGAGCCGGCCGGCGGGATAGACGCCGGGCTGGTCGACATAATCGGCCAGGGTCGGGCGCGGCGGGCCGGTGCGCTCGTCGCTGAACTGGCACAGCACGCCATAGGGCTTGTTGAGGAGGATCAGTCGTCCCATGCGTCGTCGTCCTCATCCTCCTCAAACGCGATGCTGCCCTGATTGTGGAGCAGCACCAGCAGCGCGATCGCGGCATCATCGCCCGCCAGCGCCGGATCAAGCGCCAGCGCGTCGTCCGCGCACAATTGCTGCGCCAGCGCCGCGCTGGCGCCGGTGCAGTCATGCGACGCGCCATCGACGAACAGCAAGATGGCGTCTTCCGCCCGGACGAAGGCGAAGCGGCTGGCCGGATTGCGGCGCAGGGGTGCGCCTTCCGCCACCAGCGCCTGCATGGATGCCGGGTCGATCGCCTCCTCGGGCGCCCAGTCGATCTCGGGATATTTGCGGGTGCTGCTATATTCGCCGAACCAGCGGGCAAAGCCGGCGGGATCGCCCAATTGTGCCAGCACCATCGCCTGCAACCGGGCGAGCGCGGCCGGCGCGATCTCGCCGGGATTGGCCTGGCGCGCCAAAGCGGGATCAGCATAGCGATCATCCTCGCCCAGCCCTTCGAGCAGCCGGTCGGTCCAGCCCTCGATCAGTTCGCTGCGCGCGGGCGCACGGAAACCGACCGAATAGGTCATGCAGTCGTCGCCCACCGCGACGCCATCATGGGCGATGCCGGGCGGGACATAGAGGATGTCGCCGGGTTCCAGCACCCATTCGTCGGTCGCGTCGAATTGGGCCAGCAGGCGCAGATCGGCATGCGGGCGCAGCGGGCTGTTATCGTCGCACATCTGGCCGATGCGCCAGCGGCGGCGGCCGGCGCCCTGGATCAGGAAGACGTCATATTGGTCAAAATGCGGGCCGACGCCGCCGCCGTCGCTGGCATAGCTGACCATGACATCGTCGATCCGCCAGTCGGGGATGAAGCGGAACGGGGCAATCAGCGCCGCGACATCGGGCGCCTGATGATCGACCGCCTGCACCAGCAAGGTCCAGGGGCTGGCGCCGAGCGCGGCGAAGCGATCCTCCGCCAGCGGCCCCTGTTCCATCGTCCAGTCGCCGTCCGCCTGCACCACCAGCCGCGACTCGACGCCCTCCTCGCAGGCGAGGCCCGCCAGTTCCTCGGGCGCCAGCGGGTTGCGCCATTGCGCCCAGGGATTGCGGATCAGCAGCGGCTTTTGCTGCCAATAGTCGCGCAGGAACAGGTCGATATCGAAATCATGCAGATGCATCGGGGTCTCGCCGGGAAGGGGCGGCGCGCGGGGCGCGCCTGCCATCGGCCCGAACCCTTGCCCCTGTGCCCTGCCAATGTCAAAGCAGACGGGACCGGATCGGCAGGAGGGGCGGGCATGGCCAGGCTGTTGGGGGCGATAATGGCGGGCGGACGCGCGACCCGCTTCGGCAGCGACAAGGCGGCGGCGCTGCTCGACGGGCGGCGGCTGATCGACCATGCGATCGATGCGCTCTCTCCCCATGTCGCCGCGATCGCGATCTGCGGCCGGACCGAGGAAGCCTATCTCAGCCTGCCCGACCGGCCGGGGCCGGACATGGGGCCGCTGGGCGGCCTCAACGCCGCGCTGCATCATGCCCAGGCCCACGGCTTTGACGGCGTGCTGACCAGCGGCTGCGACATGCCCTTCTATCCGGCCGACCTGCCCGCGCTGCTGATCGGCGAGCGGGCGGCAATCCTCGATGGGCAGCAGCTGCTCGGCTGGTGGCCGGCCGCGCTGGCGCCCGAACTGGACGCGCATCTGGCGGAAGAGAATAACCGATCGATCCGCGGCTGGCTGGCGCGGATTGGTGCGCGCACCGTGACGCTGCCGGGGCTGGTCCTGCCCAACATCAACCGGCCCGATGATCTGGCCGCGATCCGGCGCGATCGGGGGTAGCGCTCCCATTTTTTGCGGCGGGATGCGAAAAACACTTGTCCCCCCGCGCCATCCTGCCATTGTCCGGCGCGTCGGATGCGGGGAACGGGGATTCCCATGCACCGGACAGGGGCAAGGAGGGGTGCATGGATCTGGTCCATGTCGGCGCGGCGTTGGCGGTGCAGATGGTCGTCATTCTTGGCGCCTGTCGCCTGTCCGGCTGGCTGGTCGGCCGGTTCCTGCGCCAGCCACGGGTGATCGGCGACATGATCGCGGGCATCCTGCTTGGCCCCTCGCTGCTTGGCTGGCTGGCGCCGCAGGCCCAGGCGCTGCTCTTCCCGATCGAGACCCGGCCGCTGCTGCAGTTCGTCGCGCAGGCCGGCATCGGCCTCTACATGTTCCTGGTCGGCCTCGGCTTTCGCCGCGCGCATTTCCATCTTCAGGCGGGCAGCGCCGTTGCGGTTTCGCTGTGCGGCATCATCGCGCCCTTCCTGGGCGCGGTGGCGCTGACGCCCTGGCTGTCGGCCATGGGGCTGTTCGGGCCGACGGTCACGCCGTTCGAGGCGACCCTGTTCATCGGCGTCGCCATTTCCATCACCGCCTTTCCCGTGCTGGCGCGGATCATCCGCGAACGGGGGCTGGGTGGCACGCCGCTGGCCGCGCTGGCGCTGTCGGCCGGGGCGATCGACGATGCGATCGCCTGGTCGATCCTGGCGATCCTGCTCGCCTGCATCGGCGCGGACGGAATGATCGCGGTCCGGGCGCTGGGCGGCGGCGGGCTGTTCGCGATCGTCATGCTGTTCCTGGGCAGCCGGCTGCTGGCGCCACTCGCTCGCTGGGCGGAGCGGGAAGGGCGGGTCACGCCGGCCATGCTGCTGGTCGTGCTGCTGCTGTTCGGCGGTTGCGCCTGGGCGATGGACATGGCCGGACTGCATGCCGTGTTCGGCGGCTTCCTGCTGGGGGTGGCGATGCCGCGCGGCATCCTGTCGCAGGGGCTGGCCCGCAGGCTGGAGCCGACGACCATCGGCCTGCTGGTGCCGATCTTCTTCACCGTCTCCGGCCTCAATACGCAGGTAACGATGGTCAGCAGCCTGTCGCTGGCGCTGGTTGCGCTGGCGATCCTGGCGGTATCGATCCTGGCCAAGGGGGGCGCCTGCTGGGCGGCGGCGCGGCTGACCGGGCAGGACAATGTCACTGCGCTCGCCGTCGGCGCGCTGATGAATGCGCGCGGACTGATGGAATTGCTGGTCATCAATATCGGCCTGCAGCGCGGCATCATCGGGCCGGAACTGTTCGCCATGCTGGCGCTGATGACGATCGTGACGACGATGATGACGGTTCCGGCGATCGACCGGCTGGCGCGCCGGAAGGGGTTGGGCGGCCCGATTGCCGACGGGCCGGACGATGAACCCGCCGCGCGCGCCGTCGCGACGCCCGGTGCTGCCTGACCGATGCACCGCCCCATCCTGTTTCCCCTCCCGCTGGATTGACCGACATGCATGCAGATTTTCCGACGTCCGACCGGGTGGTGAAGCGGGTTGTCGTCGCCGGCGGGGGCACGGCCGGCTGGGTGACGGCGACCGCGCTGGTCCGCCATCTGGGGCCGCTGATCGACATCACGCTGATCGAATCCGACGCGATAGGCACCATCGGCGTGGGCGAATCCACCGTGCCGACCTTCCGCGGCTTCCACCAACTGATGAAGATCCGCGAAGACCGCTTCATGGCCGAGGCGCAGGCGACGGTGAAGCTGGGCATCGAGTTCAAAAATTGGGGACGGGTCGGCGACCGCTATATCCACCCGTTCGGCACGATCGGGCTGCAATGGAGCTGGATGGCCGATTTCCACCATTTCTGGCTGCATGCCAGGGCGCAGGGTTTTGGCGGCGAACTGGGCGAATATTGCCTGGAGTGGATGGCGGGCGAGGCCAATCGCATGTCGCTCAGCAGCTCGGTCGCGCCGAGCTATGCCTATCATATCGACGCGGCGCGCTATGCCCGCTTCCTGCGCAGCCTGGCCGAGCCGGCGGGGGTCAAGCGGGTCGAAGGCAAGATCCGCAATGTCGAACTGGCGCCCGAGAGCGGGCATATCGCCGCGCTGGTGCTGGAATCGGGCACGCGGATCGAGGGCGACCTGTTCATCGACTGCACCGGCTTTCGATCGCTGTTGCTGGGCGAGGCGCTGGGCGTCGGCTTCGAGGATTGGGGCCAGTGGATCCGCACCGACCGTGCGGTCGCAGTCCAGTCCACCTCCGACGGCCCGGCCCAGCCCTATACCTCGGCGATCGCGCATGAGGCGGGCTGGCGCTGGCGCATCCCGCTGCAGCATCGCGACGGCAACGGCTTCGTCTTCGCCAGCGATTTCATGTCCGACGATGAGGCGCATGCCCGGTTGCTGGCGGAAATCGAGGGGGAGCCGATCGTCGACCCATGGCTGGTTCGGTTCAAGACCGGCACCCGGACCAGGGCCTGGTACAAGAACTGCGTTGGCCTGGGGCTGGCCGGCGGCTTTATCGAGCCGCTCGAATCGACCAGCATCCACCTGATGATGGCGGCGGTGACGCGGCTGATCGAGGATTTCCCCTTCCACGGCTTCGACGACGCGCTGCTCGACCATTTCAACCGCAAGTCACGGCTGGAGTTCGAGAATATCCGCGATTTCATCATCCTTCACTATCATGTGACCCAGCGCGACGATTCCCCTTTCTGGGATCATTGCCGGACGATGGAGATACCCGACAGCCTGAAGGAAAGGCTGGCGCTGTGGCAGGAAAATGGCCGTGCCTATCAATTGGGGCATGAGCTGTTCCGCGTCGACAGCTGGTCGTCGGTGCTGCTGGGGCAGGGCATGCACCCGCGCGGCTATCATCATGTCGCGGCGATGATGCCTGAACCGCAGCTGCGCGAGGAGCTGGCGCGGATGCGCAAGGACATTGCCGGGGTCGTGGCGGAGATGCCCAGCCATCGCGAATTCCTGCGCCGCTATTGTCCGGCAGAATTGGTCTAGTCAAAAAATGCGCATCGGTAGAATATTTTTTGCAATGCACAATAAAACATAAAAAACCATTATTTTCAGTAAAATATAAATCTGTAAATCAAACCCTTAGGGACTTTAACCGATCATAGCATCATAATTGACAACGCTGGCCATTAGGCTAGCATGAGCGTCCAATAAGGCTCGATGTGGGCGAGCTGTTAAAAAAGGGAGGATTCTGAAATGGGCTTACCATATTCCAGATTCATGCGTTGCGCGTCTCTGATAGCGCTAACGTATAGCGTTACACCAACGGTGGCGCAGGCGCAGGACGCAGCCGTCCAGAATGCCGAAGCCGACATCATCGTCACCGGCGTGCGTGCCAGCCTTGATCGCGCGATCGACATCAAGCGCAATTCGAGCGGCGTGGTCGATGCCATTTCGGCCGAAGATATCGGCAAATTCCCCGACACCAACCTGGCGGAATCGCTGCAGCGTATCACCGGTGTGTCGATCGACCGCGTCAATGGCGAAGGGTCGCAGGTCACGGTCCGCGGCTTTGGCGGCGGCTTCAACCTGGTGACGCTGAACGGGCGCGCGCTGCCATCGGCCAATGTCACCTCCGTCGGCGGCGACCAGAATGCCGATTATTCGTCGGGCACCAGCCGCTCCTTCGACTTCGGCAATCTGGCGTCGGAAGGCGTCAGCACGCTGGAAGTCTACAAGACCGGTCGCGCCGCGATCCCGTCGGGCGGCATCGGCGCGTCGATCAACGTCGTCACCCGCAAGCCGCTCGACGCGCGCGAGGCGGGCTTCAGCGGCACGATCGGCGTCAAGGCGCTCTATGACACCAGCGTCGAGAAGAGCCTGAGCGACCCGGCCAAGATCACGCCCGAAGCATCGGGCCTGCTGAGCTGGCGCGACGAGAATGAAGTGTTCGGCGTTTCGATCTTCGGCAGCTATCAGAAGCGCAATTTCTCGACCCGCGGCGCGACCGTCAACAACTGGAACATCCGCCGTTACAGCCAGTTCGCCGATCCGGCCAACGGCTTCGTCAACGCCAATACCCAGATCAGCAACGCGCCGACCGACCCCAACACCCTGGTGTCGGTGCCCAATGACAGCAGCTATTATTATTCGCAGGGTTCACGCGAGCGCATCAACGGATCGGCGGTCATGCAATTCCGCCCGACCGAGACGCTGACCTTCACCGCCGACGCGCTGTTCGCCCAGAACAAGCAGCGGGAACAGCGTGCCAGCCAGGGCAACTGGTTCAACCGGCCCTTCGCCCAGGTGGAGTTTGACGGCAATCCGGTGGTCGCCACGACCAGCTATCTGCAGGAGAATATCGCCGGCGTTAAGGACGCGGCCTTCGAACAGGCCGAACGCGGCGTGCGCAACCGGTTGCAGGATTATGGCCTGAACGCGAAGTGGGAGATCAACGACCGCGTCACCCTGTCGATCGACGGCCATACTGGCCTGGCGCAAAGCTCGCCGGACAATCCCAATGGCGTGAGTTCGACGCTGGTGGGCCTGGGCGCGCCGATCGTGGCATCGCAGTCGGCCGATTTCAGCGGCGTCATCCCGGTTCAGTCGATCACCATCAACGATGCCCTGCGCGGCAACGGTAATGGCGTGCTGGACCTGGGTGACCTGGGTTCGCAGATGGGCCGCACCGTGTCCTCGGCGCAGCGCCAGCGGCTCAACGAGATCCGCGCCGACCTGGGCTGGGAACTGGATGATGGCGGCAGCCGCTTCGATGTCGGCGCCAATTACCGCACGTCCAAGATGCGCCAGACCCGCACCCAGACGCAGCAGACGCTGGGCGACTGGGGCATCAGCAATGTTGGCGATATCGCATCGGTCGCGCCGGGTGTGCTGCAGGAATATTGCCTGGTCTGCAAGTTCGACAATTTCGATGCCAAGGGCCAGGGCGCGACGCTGACCGCCTTCCAGGGCAGCGCCGTCGACCTCTATAATGCGCTGTCGCCTTATTATGCCCAGCGCGGCAATGCGATCGGCATCACCCAGCAGGAGGATAACCGGGTCAAGGAGGATATCTGGTCCGCCTATGGCCAGTTGACCTGGAAGGGCGAACTGGCGGGCCGTCCGGCATCGCTGGTGGTCGGCGCGCGCTATGAACGGACCAAGGTGCGTTCGACATCGCTGGTGGCGGTGCCGCAGGCGATCAACTGGGTGTCGGACAACGACTTCACTCTGGTGGTGTCGGATGAGGTCCAGCCGGTTTCGGACAGCGGCAATTACAACAACTTCCTGCCCGCGATGGACTTCCAGATCGAGCTGGCGAAGAATTTCATCGGTCGCTTCTCGTTCAGCAAGACCATTGCCCGGCCCGATTATGGCAATCTGTTCGTGGCAAGCTCGGTCGGCACGCCGCCGCGCCCGATCGCGCTCGGTGGCTTTGCCACTGGCTCGACCGGCAATGCTCGCCTGTCACCGCTGATTTCCGACAATCTCGATCTGTCGTTCGAATGGTATTACAAGCCGTCGAGCTATATTTCGGCGGGCGTGTTCGAAAAGCGGGTGCAGAACTTCGTCGGCACCGGCCAGACGACGCGCAACCTGTTCGGGCTGCGCGATGTCAGTTCGGGCGCGGCGGGATCGCGATCGGGCACGGCACTGGCTGAACTCAAGCGGCTGGGGGCTGACCCGAGCGACGTCAATCTGTTCACGATGACAGCATTGCTGCAGCAGCAGGGCAATATCGATGCCGCGTCACAGCAGTTCCAGGCGAACTATTCGAACGGGGCGCTCAGCCAGGCCTTCATCGACCAGGTGCTGACCGAAGTCGACCTGACGCCGGACGCCAATGACCCGCTCTACGATTTCGAGGTCACGCAGCCGATCAACAACCGGCAGGGCAAGATCTGGGGCTTCGAACTCGCGGCCCAGCATTTCTTCGGCAATACCGGTTTCGGTGTGTCGGCGGCCTATACGCTGGTCCGGGGTGACGTGGGCATCGATGTCGGCGCCGATCCGAGCGAGGACCAGTTCGCGCTGGTCGGCCTGTCGGATACCGCCAACGCCACGCTGATCTATGACAAGAACGGCCTGTCGGCCCGTCTCGCCTATAACTGGCGCGACAAGTTCCTGCAGTCGGCCAACCGTGGCGGCGGCGATCGCAACCCGGTGTTCGTGCGCCCGTTCGGCCAGCTCGATCTCAACATCAGCTGGGATGTGTCGGAACAGTTTGCCGTCTCGTTCGAGGCGATCAACCTGACCGAGAGCGACATCCGCACCTATGGCCGCGACAAGAGCAACCTGTGGTATGCGCAGGAACTGGACCGTCGCTTCCTGCTGGGTGGGCGCTTCCGCTTCTAAGGGGGGAGCCGGGGCCGTCCTGCCGGGCGGCCCCGACTTTCACAATTGCGTCGTGCGGACTGCATCGAGGCGGGCCACGCAAAGGGCTTTTCCTGCGCCGCCGACGCCCTACTATGGCCGCCCGTTCATGCGGCACGCCGGATATTCCATGACCAGCACGATGATACTCGATCCCATCACCCATGCCGCGCTTCGGGTCGCACCGGGCAATGGCGCTGCCTTTGGGGATGCCGTCAACCAGACCCTGATCTTCCCGACCGAGATCGACGCGATCCAGCGGGAATATCCGATCCTGATCCAGCGCGATGGCCAGGGCGCCTGGCAGCTCACGGCGCTGCTGGGGTTCGATCGCGACGAAAATCTGTTTCTCGACGCCGGGGGCTGGACCGCACGCTATGTGCCCGCCGTCCATCGGCGCGGCCCTTTCCTGATCGGCATGCAGCAGCGCGACGGCGAAGATCATCCGGTGATCCATGTCGACCTCGACGATCCGCGCGTCGGCGCGGCGGGCGAAGCGCTGTTCCTGCCCCATGGCGGCAATGCGCCCTATCTGGATCATGTCGCCGATGCGCTGCGCACCATCCATGAGGGCCATGGCCTGAGCGCGCCGATGTTTGCCGCGTTCGAGCAGGCCGGGCTGCTGGCGCCGATTGCGCTGGAGATCGCGATCGACGACGCGCAGCGCTATGACATTGCCGGTCGCTTCACCATCGATGCCGATCGGCTGGAGGCGCTGGATGGTCCGACGCTGCAGGCGCTGCATCAGGCGGGCCTGTTGCAACTGGCCTATGCGATCCGCTCCTCGCTCGCCAATATCGAGGATCTGATCGTGCGCAAGCGGGCGCGGCAGGCGGCGTGACGCTGCGCCAGACCCGGCGGATTGCCGCCAGCGACCTGACGCCTGGCTGGCTCGACGATCTGATGGCGGCGCAGAGGCCGGTCGTGATCGGCGGACTGGTCGATGGCTGGCCACTGGTCGCTGCCGGGCGGCTATCGGCGCAGGCGGCGATGGACCGATTGCTGGCCAATTATGGCGGCGCGCCGGTCACCGGCTATGTCGGGGCGCAGGAGGCCGGGGGCCGCTTCTTCTACAATGATGAACTGACCGGCTTCAATTTCGATCGCGGGCAGGCGCCGCTGCCCCATTATCTCGATAGGATCCGGGCGGATGCCAGTGACGACGGACCGGCCATCTATATCGGATCGACCGATGTCGACCGCTATTTCCCCGGCCTGCGCGCCGACCATGACCTGCCCGGCCTGTTCGGTGCGGCGGTGCCGACCGTCAGCCTGTGGATCGGCAACCGGACAGTCGCCGCGACCCATTATGACAGCTCGCACAACCTGGCCTGTTGCCTGGTCGGGCGGCGGCGCTTCACTTTGTTTCCGCCCGATCAGGTGGGCAATCTCTATCCCGGCCCGCTATCGCCGACGCCCGGCGGCCAGGTGGTCAGCATGGTCGATCCCGCGGCGCCCGACCTGGCCCGTTATCCGCGCTTTGCGCAGGCGCTGGCGGCCGGTGAGGTGGCCGAACTGGAGCCGGGCGACGCGCTCTTCTACCCGGCGCTCTGGTGGCATCAGGTCGAGGCGCGCGACGGCTTCAACATCATGATGAACTATTGGTGGGACGCCGTCCCCGACTTCATCGACACGCCGATGGCGACACTGCTGCACGGGCTGCTCAGCATCCGCGAGCGGCCGGAGCCCGAGCGCATGGCCTGGCGCGCGCTGTTCGACCATTATCTGTTCGGACCGATAGAGCATGCGCGCGACCATCTGCCCGATCATGCGAAGGGACCGTTGGCGCCGCTGACGCCGCTGGAGGCGCGACGCCTGCGGGCCATGGTGATGCAACGCCTCAACCGCTGAAAGGGCGGTGCCAATCGATCGTTGCGCGTGATTTATGATAACGCTATCAATTGCGCAAATCGCAAGGAGAGGATGATATGACGATCAAGCGCGGAATGTGCCTGCACGCATGGCCGCTGGCCCTGGGACTGGCGCTCGCCGCCTGCCAGCAGGCGCCGGAACAGAAGGGCGAACAGAAGACAGAACAGGCGGCCGGCAATGCCGCGAGCGGCAAGCGCGATGCGTCCGAATATCTGTCCCAGCCGCTGGTCAGCGACATCTACACCGCCGATCCGTCCGCCCATGTGTGGAACGGCAAGATCTATGTCTATCCCAGCCACGACATTGACGGGCCGACGCCCGAGGATGATCTGGGCAGCCATTTCGAGATGCGCGACTATCATGTCCTGTCGATGGACAAGATCGGCGGGCCGGTGACGGTCGGGCCGGTGGCGCTGGACGTGAAGGATGTGCCCTGGGCCGACAAGCAGATGTGGGCGCCCGACGCGGCCTACAAGAACGGCACCTATTATCTCTACTTCCCGGCCAAGGACAAGGAAGGCGCCTTCCGTATCGGTGTGGCGACCTCGAAGGATCCGATGGGGCCGTTCAAGGCCCAGCCGCAACCGATCAAGGGCAGCTATTCGATCGATCCGGCCGTCTTCACCGACGCCGACGGCCAGAGCTATATCTATTTCGGCGGCATCTGGGGCGGCCAGTTGCAGCGCAATATCGGCGGGAAATATGATCCGGACGGGTCGAAGACCGACCTGAAACAGGATGACAAGCCGGCGATCGCGCCGCGCGTCGCCAGGCTGAACGGCGACATGCTGGAATTTGCCGAAACCCCGCGCGAGATCCAGATCCTGGACGACAAGGGCAAGCCGCTGCTGGGCGGCGACCATGATCGCCGCTTCTTCGAGGCGTCGTGGATGCACAAGCATGATGGCAAATATTATTTCAGCTATTCGACCGGCGACACCCATTATCTGGTCTATGCCGTCGGCGATTCTCCTTATGGTCCCTTCACCTACAAGGGCCGTATCCTGGAGCCGGTCGAAGGCTGGACCACCCATCATTCGATCGTCGAATGGGGCGGCAAGTCCTGGCTATTCTACGCTGACAGCCAGTTGTCGGGGCAGACTCGCCTGCGCAACGTCAAGGTGACGGAATTGCGCTACAATGCCGATGGCAGCATCCAGACGATCAATCCGCTGCTGCCCAAGAAGGGCGCCGCGCACTGAGGATTGAGGGAAGCGCGGCGATCATGTCGCGCTTCCCCCTTCATGTCATGCGCCGGGCAGCGTGGTCCATTTGGCGTCGCCCGCCGCATTGGCGATGACGGTTTCGACGAAGCCCATGGTTTGCAGACCGTCCCCGACCGACGGGAACCAGGCTTCGCCGCCCCGGATGCGCGTGGCGAAGGCGCGGTAGAGATTGGCGAACGCCTCGATATAGCCTTCGGGATGGCCGCTGGGCGTGCGCAGCAGCGGCAGGGTCGAGGGCAGCAGGCCCGGCCCGGCCGCGCGCAGCACTTCGGTGGGCCGATCCAGCCAGCGCAGGGTCAGCGTGTTGGGCTCCATCTGCGCCCACTCCAGCCCGCCATGTTCGCCATGGATGCGCAGTTTCAGCCCATTTTCGTCGCCGGCCGCGACCTGCGTGGCCTTGAGGATGCCGCGCGCGCCATTGTCGAGGCGCAGCAGCACATTGACGTCGTCGTCGAGCCGGCGCCCCTCGACATGGATGCTGAGGTCGGCGCAGATTTCGCTGACGCGCAGGCCCGACACATGTTCGGCCAGGTGAAAGGCATGGGTGCCGATGTCGCCCAGGCAGCCGCCCAGGCCCGCACGGGCGGGATCGGTGCGCCATTCGGCCTGCTTGTTGCCATCGCGGTCGATCGCCTGGCTGAGCCAGCCTTGCGAATATTCGACCTGCACCAGCCTGATCTTGCCGAAATCACCGCGCGCGACGCGCGCCCGCGCCTCTTCCACCAGCGGATAGCCGCTATAGGTGAAGGCGAGGCCGAAATGCCGGCCCGAGCGTTCGGCAGCGGCAGCGATCTGGCGCGCCTCGGCCAGATCGAGCGCCATCGGCTTTTCGCAGAAGACATGGAAACCCGCGTCGAGCGCGGCGATCGCCATCGGCGCGTGGAGATGATTGGGCGTTACGATCGACAGGGCATCGATCCGCTCGTCCGCCGGCAGCGCCTGTTCGCCCGCCAGCAGCGCGTCGAGCGAATCATAGGTGCGCGCCGGGTCGATTCCCAGCGCCTCGCCCGAGCGCCGGTTGCGATCCGTGTCGCCGCTGAAGGCGCCGGCCGCCAGTCGCCAATCACCATCCAGTGCTGCGGCAGCGCGGTGGATCGCCCCGATAAAGGCGCCTTCGCCACCGCCGACCATGCCCAGGCGCAACGCTTTTCCTGCCATCCTCTTCTCCTTCGTAATTAGTCGACAGACCGTTCATTCTGCCTCTTGATCTTCCGATCATATTGGAACAGTTTACCGGTAAATAAAAGCCACAGACAAGACGGAGAGTCGAGGGTGCAAAGGGTAATGGGCTTCGGCCTGGTAGCGCTCGCAACGGGCGCAGTGATGATCCCCGCCATATCGAGCCAGGCGCAGACCGCACCAGCGGCGCCGCCGGCCTTCAACGCCTGCCGCGCCTGCCACAGCGTGCAGCCCGGCGGCAAGAGCGGCCTTGGCCCCAATCTGGTCGGCGTCGTCGGCCGCACCGCCGGCACCCTGGCCGGCTTCAACTATTCCCCCGCGCTCAAGGCGTCGAAGCTGAAATGGGACGAGAAGGCGCTGGACGAATATCTCGCCGCGCCGACCAAGAAGGTGCCCGGCAGCCGCATGCCCATCTCCACGCCCGATCCGGCCAAGCGCGCCGCGATCATCACCTATCTCAAGAGCGTGAAATGACGGCGGCGAAGGGCGCGATGCGCGGCCCGGCCATCTTCCTGGCGCAGTTCATGGGCGATGCCGCCCCGTTCGACAATCTGGACAATGCCGCGCGCTGGATGGCGCAGGCCGGCTATAAGGGCATTCAGGTGCCCAGCAACGATCCGCGCTGCATGGACCTCAAGCTGGCGGCGGAAAGCCAGGATTATTGCGATGAGCTGATCGGTCGCTGCAGCGAGGCCGGGGTCGAGATTTCGGAACTGTCGACCCATTTGCAGGGCCAGTTGGTCGCGGTCCACCCGGCCTATGATGCCGCCTTCGACGCATTCGCGCCGGCCGAACTGCGCGGCAAGCCGGCCGAGCGGCAAGCCTGGGCGGTCGAGCAGATGAAGCTGGCGGCCGTGGCCAGCCGGCGGCTGGGGCTGAAGGCGCATGCGACCTTCTCCGGCGCGCTGGCCTGGCCCTTCGTCTATCCCTGGCCGCAGCGGCCGGCGGGTCTGGTGGAAGAGGCCTTTGCCGAACTGGGGAAGCGCTGGCGCCCGATCCTGGACGCGTTCGACGAACAGGGGATCGACCTCTGCTACGAACTGCATCCGGGCGAGGATCTGCATGACGGCCTGACCTTCGAGCGGTTCCTGGATGCTGTCGGCGGCCACAAGCGCGCCAACATCCTCTATGATCCCAGCCATTTCGTGTTGCAGGCGATGGACTATCTGCAGTTCATCGACTTCTATCATGACCGCATCAGGATGTTCCACGTCAAGGATGCGGAGTTCAACCCGACCGGTCGCGCGGGCGTCTATGGCGGCTATGCCGACTGGGTCGACCGGCCCGGCCGTTTCCGCTCGCTGGGCGACGGCCAGGTCGACTTCACCGGCATATTCTCGCGCCTGACCCAATATGGCTATGATGGCTGGGCGGTGCTGGAATGGGAATGCTGCCTGAAACATCCCGAGGATGGCGCACGCGAAGGCGCGCCCTTCATCGAAGCGCACATGATCCGCCGGCCCGAACGGGCCTTCGACGATTTCGCAGGGGGCGGTGATCCCGCCAACAACCGGCGCTGGCTGGGGCTCAGCTGACACCGCAACCGACGATCGACACATGTCCCGACCGGAAGGCCGGCGGGACCAAAGGGAGAGGAGCCGACATGACGGCGATTAACCGGCACAGACTTTTCTGGCTGAGCGTCCTGGCGCTGTTCACCGCCTCGATGAGCGCATCGCTCCGCGCGGCGGTGGCGAGCAGCCTGAAGGCGGAATGGATCGACCCGATCGCCCCGATCGCGGCCGGCGAGATGATCGGGGCGGCGCTGGGATCGGCCTTCCTGGGCTTTTCCATCACCGTCTTCGTCGTCAGCGCCTTTCTCGACACGATCGGCATCCGCCGCGTGCTGATCGGCTGCGGCATCGCCTTCCTGATCGGCACGACGCTGATCGTGGGTGCGGGCAGCATGGCGACCGGCATGACCGTCTATCACCTCGTATGGCTGGGCATGCTGCTGTCGGGCATCGGCTGGGGCTTTGCCGAAGCGTCGATCAATCCGCTGACCGCCCGCCTCTACCCCGAGGATACGACCCATCGCCTCAACGTGCTGCACGCCTGGTATCCCGGCGGGCTTATCGTCGGCGGCCTTGCCGGCGTGTTCCTCGCCTCGGCGCTGCCCTGGCAGGCGATCATGGCGCTGGCCTATATCCCCGCCATCGGCGTCGTATTGATCGCCTCCACCACCCGCTTCCCCGCACCGCCCGCCACCGCCGGCAGCCGGGCGATGAAGGACATGATGCTGGAGGTGGTCCGTCGCCCCAGCTTCTTCATCTGGTTCAGCGCGATGTTCCTGACAGCCTCGTCCGAACTGGCGCCGGGCCAGTGGCTCGACGTCGCGCTCAGCAACCGGGTCGGCATGCGCGGCATATTGCTGCTGGTCTATGTCAGCGCGCTGATGTTCGTGTTCCGCCATTTTGCCGGACGGATCGCCGGCCGCCTGTCCAACCCCGGCCTGCTCTGGGTGTCGAGCCTGCTCGCCGCGATCGGCCTGTTCATGCTGTCGCAGGCGCAGTCGCCCGCCTCCGCCATCCTCGCCTCCACCGTCTGGGGCCTGGGCGTATGCGCGATGTGGCCGACGATGCTGGCGTCGGTGGCCGAACGTTATCCGCGCGGTGACGCCTGGGCGCTGGGGCTGGTGGGCTCGGCCGGCGCGCTTGCCAGCTTCTTCGTGCTGCCGCGGCTGGGCGAGATGTTCGATCAGGCCAAGGTGGAACTGGCCGGTGGGCCGGAAGCCTTCACCCGCCTGACCGGACCGGCGTTGCGCGCGGTGGAGGATGCGGCCGCGTCGCAATCCTTCGCCCGCCTCGCCTTCGTGCCGCTGATCCTGCTGGTCGTGTTCGGGCTGATCTGGCTGTCCGACCGGCGCGCCGGTCGTCGGGCGGAGGCCGTGGCATGAAGCTGTCGCGCAGAAACCTGATCGCCGCCGGCGTCGCCGCAGCCGCCAGCCCCGCCATCGCCGCTGCGGCCGGCAAGGGATCCTCCAATGCCGCCCGCTTCTCGCTCGGCTACGCCCCGCATGAAGGCAGCTTTACCAGCCGGGGCGGATTGCTGGAGCAGATCGCCTATGCCGCCGACCAGGGCTTTCGCGCCTGGGAGGATAATGAGGCACGCAAGCGTCCGGTCGAACAGCAGGAAGCCATGGCCAGGGCGCTGGCGCAGCGCGGCATGACCATGGGCGTGTTCGTCGCCAGCATGCCCAAATGGGCGGAGTTCCGCCCGCTGCTCGGCAGCAATGACGATGCCGAACGCGAAGCCTTCCTGGCCGACATCCGCACATCGGTGGAGGTCGCCAAGCGGCTGAACGCGAAACATGCGACCGTCGTTACCGGCTTCATGGACCGCAAGGTGCCGCAGGATATCCAGACCGGCCGGATCATCGATTGCATGCGCCGCGCCGGCGACATCGTCGCGCCGCACGGCCTGACGCTGGTGATGGAGCCGCTCAATACGCGGACCAACCATCCCGGCGTCTATATGCAGTCGATCGCCCAGGGCTATGCGGTGGCGCGCGGCGCCAACAGTCCGGGCGTCAAGATATTGGCGGACCTCTATCATGAGCAGATCCAGTCCGGGAACCTGATCCCGACGCTGGAGGCCTGCTGGGCGGAGGTCGGCTATATCCAGTTCGGCGACAATCCCGGCCGCAAGGAACCGGGCACCGGCGAGATCAACTACGCCAATATCGTCCGCTGGCTGCGGGGCCGCAATTATGGCGGCGTGATCGGCATGGAACATGGCAATTCGCTGGCCGGACGCGAGGGCGAGGATCGGCTGGTCGCCGCTTATCGCGCCATCGACCAAATATAAGATGAGAGGAGGACGAGGATGAAAATCATCCCGACTGGCTTTGCAGGGACGGGTATCGCGCTGGCCACGGCTCTGCTGGTGGGCACAGCGGCGCAGGCGCAAGACAAGCCTGGCAAGCTGGGTTTCAAGGACACGCCGATCCTGCCCGGCGGCAACTGGCACGTCCATGATCCCGATCGCCCCGCCCCCACCGTCGTCACCCCGGCGGCACAGGCCGGCGGTGCACAGGCCGGCGGCGCACCGTCCGACGCAACCATCCTGTTCGACGGCAAGTCGCTCGACGCATGGCGCGGCGAGCGTGGCCCCTGGACGCTGGAAAAGGGGATCATGACCATCCCGCCGCGCAGCCAGAGCGGCGGCGAGAACAACCTGATATCGAAGCAGGAATTTGGCGACGTCCAGTTGCATCTTGAATTTCGGTCGCCCAATCCGCCGACCAAAAGCTCGCAGGATCGCGGCAATAGTGGCATCTGGTTCATGCAGCGCTATGAAGTGCAGATCCTGGATGGCTATCAGAACCCGACCTATGCCGACGGCACGGTCGGCGCGGTCTATGCCTGGAAGCCGCCACTGGTGAACCCATCGCGCCAGCCGGGTGAATGGCAGAGCTATGACATCATCTTCGAACGGCCGCGTTTCGCCGCCGACGGCAGCCTGGTCCGGCCGGCCTATGTCACAGCGCTGCTGAACGGCGTGCTGGTGCAAAATCATCAGGCGATGCTGGGCACCACCAAATGGCGTTCGATCGCCCAATATCAGGCCCATGGGGACAAGGCGCCGATCCAGTTGCAGGATCATGACAGCCCCGTGTCCTTCCGCAACATCTGGGTCCGGCCGCTGCCGGATGAAGCCATCGCACAGGATCTGAAGGGAGCAGGACAATGATGGACCGCAGACATGCGCTGGCGGGCATGGTCGCCATGTTCGGCGCCGGGCTGTTCGCACCGCTGGCGCGCGCCGCCGGGGTGATGCCCGCCGCTGGCGTGATCGACCAGGGCGCACCCAGCCTGCAACTGTTCACGCCCGATCAGCGGGCGCTGATGACCGCGCTGTGCGAACGGATATTGCCGGCGACCGACACGCCCGGCGCGATCGAGGCCGGCGTCCCCGCCTATATCGAGAAATTGCTGGCCGACTGGTCGGTGGCGGAGGATCGCGATCCGGTCATCGCCGGTCTTGCCGAAATCGATGCGCGCAGCTGGCAGGATTACAAGATCCCCGCGACCAAGGCATCGGCGGCGCAGCATGACGCGCTGCTGACCCTGGCGATGAACGACCAGATCCCCAAGGGCGAGGAGTTTTTCGAGGCGTTCCGCCAGATGGTGATCGTGGGCTATTACACGTCCGAGATCGGGATCACCCAGGAACGCGAATATCTGCCGGTGCCGGGCGAATATAACGGCGCCTTCCCCTATTCCCAGGTCAACAAGGTCTATTCCGCATGAACCTCAACCGTCGTTCCATGATGCTGGGCGCCGGCGGCCTGGCCGCCCTCGCCGCCTCCCCCTTCGCCGCGCAGGCCGCCAGGGCCTCCGGCAAGATCGCCAGCATCGGCCTGCAACTCTACACCGTGCGCGAGCTGTTCGCCGCCGATCCGGTCGCCACCTTGGAGAAGGTCGCCAAGGTCGGCTATCGCGAGGTCGAATTTGGCGGTGGCGGCTATGACGCCATGGACCACAAGCTGCTGCGTAGCACGATGGACCGGCTGGGCCTCACCTGCCCGTCGCTCCACATCGGCTATGACGCGCTGCTCGACAAGTTCGACGCCAGCGTGGCGATGGCCAGAACGCTGGGCGCGGGCACCGTCGTCCTGCCCTATATGGTCGACAAATATCGCAATGCGGAAGCTTGGAAGGCTGCGCTGGTCAACATCAACCGCTTCGGTGCGCAGCTCAAGGCCGCGGGCCTGGGCTTTGCCTATCATAATCATGATTTCGAATTCACCACCAAGCCGGACGGCGTCAGCCTGTTCGACCAGCTGGTGAAGGCATGCGACCCCGAACTGGTGAAGATCGAACTGGATCTCTACTGGGCGATCTATGCCGGGCAAGATCCGCAGGCGCTGATCCGCAGCCTCGCCGGCCGCATCTATTCCTATCATGTGAAGGATATGCGCGCGGACCGCAGCATGACCTCGGTCGGCAGCGGCACGGTCGATTTCGCCGCGATCTTCAAGCTCAATGCCATCGCCGGCGTCCAGCATTTCTATGTCGAGAATGACCAGGCACCCGCGCCCTATATTCCCGACATCACAAAGAGCTTCCAGACGCTGCACGCGCTGCGCTTCTGACCACTGGCCTGCCTCAAGACAGAAAACTCCAGGAGAGGACATCATGGCTTCGACAGACAGATACGATGCGATCGTCATCGGTTCGGGCATCAGCGGCGGCTGGGCTGCCAAGGAATTGACGGAAAAGGGGCTGCGGGTGCTGATGCTCGACCGCGGCCATATGGTCGAACATGGCGAGGATTATACCTATGACGGCAAGCCCGCCTATGAGGTGCCCGCCCGCAACATCATGCCCGACCCGCTCAAGCAGAGCGATTATTTCATCGCCCAGCATGGCTATGTCGCCCCCAGCAACCAGGCTTTCTACAATAATGACCGCCTGAACCCCTATGATTATGGCGCTGGCAGCAAATTCTACTGGATCCGCCCCGCGGCGGTCGGCGGCAAGTCGCTGATCTGGGGCCGCTGGAGCTTCCGCTGGAGCCCGGCCGATTTCGAGGCGAACAAGCGCGAGGGCATCGGCGGCGACTGGCCGATCCGCTATGAGGATCTGGTCCCCTGGTACAGCTATGTCGAAAAATATATCGGCGTATCGGGATCGCGCGAAAATCTGGCCTATCTGCCCGACAGCGAGTTCCAGCCGCCGATGCCGATGAACATCGCGGAAAAATGGATGAAGCAGCGGCTGGAAACGCAATTCCCCGGCCGCAAGATGATCAATGCGCGTCTGTCCAACATGACCGAGGACAAGCCCGAACAGAACCGCACCAAATGCCAGTTGCGCAACCAGTGCGGCAATGGCTGCTCCTTCGGCGCCTATTTCTCGACCCAGGCGGTCACCCTGCCGGCTGCGCGGGCAACCGGGCGGCTGACCTTGCGGTCCGACGCGGTCGTCACCAACCTCGATTATGATCCGGCGACCAAGAAGGTCAGCGGCGTGCGCTTCGTCGATGCCAAGACCGGGCAGGCCGAAACCGTGTCCGCGCGGCTGGTGTTCCTGTGCGCATCGGCGCTGGCCTCGACCCAGATCCTGATGAACTCGCGCCCGGCGGGCAGCGGCAAGAGCCATTTCGACAGCAGCGGGACGCTGGGCCGCTATGTCATGGACCATATCTTCCGCGTCGGCGTGAAGGGCGACATTCCCGGCATGGAGGAGTTCATCGAATATGGCCGCCGTCCTGGCGCCATCTATGTCCCGCGCTTCCGCAACAATGGCGACAGCGAAGATGTCGGCTTCAAGCGCGGCTATGGCTATCAGGGCGGCGCCTATCGCGAACCGTCCAAGCCGGTCGGCTTCGGCGCTTCGATGAAGCAGGGCATGCGCAAATATGGCGGCTGGAAATTCCAGATGGGCGCCTTTGGCGAATGCCTGCCCTATGAGGATAATTATGTCGCGCTGAGCCCCGACAAGACCGACCGGTTCGGCATGCCGCTGATGCAGTTCAACGTCACCTTCCGCGACAATGAGATGCGGATGATGGCGGACGCGCGCGAACAGGGCGAAAAGATGCTGCGTGCGGCAGGCCTGACCAACGTCACCAGTTCGGTCCGCGAACATGTGCCGGGCGACGCCATCCACGAAATGGGCGGCGCTCGCATGGGTGCCGATCCGCGCGCATCGGTGCTCAACCAGTGGAGCCAGGCGCATGATGCCAGCAATCTGTTCGTCACCGACGGCGCGCAGATGGCGTCCATCTCCTGCGTCAATCCGTCGCTGACCTTCATGGCGCTGACTGCCCGCGCGGTCGACCATGCGGTCAAGGAAATGAAGGCAGGCCGGGTCTGACAGGGGCGGCCCACTCCCGACGCTGTGCTGCGCCGCAAAACCGGCTATCAGGGGCCATGAGGATGAGCTTCTGATGGCCCGGCGGCGGGAAAATGGCGTGACGATCCGCGCCGTGGCGGAACGGGCCGGCGTGTCGGCGATGACGGTATCCAACGTCATCAACGGCGCCGGCCGCGCCAGCGCGACCACGGTCGCGACGGTGCAGGCGGCGATCGCGGAACTGGGCTATGTGCCCAATCTGGCCGCCCGGCGCCTGGCCAAGGCGCGGGCGACGACGGTGGGCCTCATCTACAGCAACCGGCGCACGCCCTTTCTCGATGCCGTTCTGGTTGGATCGCTGCGGGCGACCAACGCCAATGGGCTGCAACTGATCCTGCGCGACGGCGATGGCGTGACGCTGGACGAGGCCGAACGCATTGCCCAGGAACTGGTGCGCAGCGGCGCCGATGCACTGCTGCTGATCCCCCCCTTTGCCGAGCAGTTGAGCGGATCGGCGATATTGCCGGCGCTCGGCGTGCCTTTCGCCGCGATCGCCACCGGCACGCCGCTGTCGGGCATATCGACGGTGCGGATCGACAATCAGGCGGCGATGGAGGCGCTGACCCGGCGCGTCATCGCCGATGGCCATCGCCGCATCGCCTATGTCGCCGGCCCCGATCATTACAGCGTGGTCGCCGCCCGGCTCGACGGCTTCTACGCCGCCCTCCAGGATGCCGGCCTGCGCGTGGACGATAGCCTGATCGTCGAGCATAGCGCATTCGACCATGCGTCCGGCATGGCGGCGGCGCAGGCGCTGCTCGCCCGGCCCGACCGGCCGACCGCGATCCTGTGCAGCAGCGACGATCTGGCGGCGGGCGTCATCGCCCAGGCCGGACAGATGGGGCTGACCCTGCCCCATGATCTGAGCGTCACCGGGTTCGACGACACCATCCTCGCCTCGCGCGTCTGGCCGCCGCTGACCGTGATCCGCCAGCCGGTCGAGGACATGGCCTTTCGCGCCACCCAATGCCTGATCGGCGCGCTCGGCAAGGGCGGGATGCGCGTCAGCGACGAGATATTCGACCATCAACTGGTGCAGCGCGCGTCGATCGCGCCGGCCAGCACTTAGGGTTTCACCGGGTGGCGCGGATCGCCGCCCTTTCAGCGACAGGGGACAGAGCATCATGGAAACGAGCAGAAGGGAATTGGCCGCGATGATGGCATTGGGCGGCGCAGGCATGGCCCTGACCTCGACACAGGCCTCGGCACAGGCCGCGACCCCGGCTCAGGCGAAGCTGGTCCATCATGTCTTCTTCTGGCTGAAGCGGCCGGGCAACCAGGCTGATCGCGACCAGTTGATCGCCGGCCTGCGCACGCTGCGCGCCATCCCCGTGATCCGCGACCTGCAGATCGGCGTGCCCGCCAGCACCGAAAAGCGCGACGTGGTCGATTCCTCCTTCGACGTGTCGGAACTGATGGTCTTCGACAATGCGGTCGACCAGAAAGTCTATCAGGACCACGCAATCCATCAGGCCTTCGTCAAATCCTGCGAGCATCTGTGGCAGAAGGTCGTGGTCTACGACATGCAGGTCGTGCCGGATCGCTGAGCCGGGCATCGCAAGACGGCCCGATCCGCGCTAGGGTCAATGACATTCAGCCCTGACGGCCTGCAAATGGCGGCCTTCCGCGCTTCCGGTGCTCACGTACTTTAAGTACGCTGCGCTCCGGATCACGGAAAACCACCATTTTCGTCACGTCATCATCTGAATGTCGATTGCCCCTAGGGTCGATCATCAGCCTGAACGAGAGAAGATCATGATTCTGCCGGATATTCTTGCCCCCACCTATGTCCAGATGCTGGGCGCCCTGTCGGCCTGGCTGGCCAAGGCCGGGAAACAGGATGGCACGGCGCAAACATTGCCGGGCGCGCGGCTGGCGCCGGATATGTTCCCGCTGTCGACCCAGATCCGCTTCGCCTGCGTCCAGGCGCAGGAGGGCATGTACCGGTTGCGCGGCGAAGCCTTCCCGCCACTGGTCGGGCAGTTGCTCGATGAAGGCCGCAACGCGGGCGAGCATCCCGGATCGATCGCCGATGCGCAGGCAAGAATAGCCGAGACGATTGCGATCGTGGAAAGCCTTGCGGCGGATGTGCCGTCCATCGATCCGGCTGCGCCGATCGCCCATGCACTGCCGCAGGGCATGATCTTCGACCTCACCGCCGGCCAATTCGTCCGCGACTGGGCGTTGCCGCAATTCTACTTCCACATCATGACCGCCTACGCGATCCTGCGGGCACAGGGCGTGGACCTAGGCAAGGTCGATTATGTGGCCCACATGTTCCCCTATTTGCGGCCCGGCACCCTGCCTGCGCAATGAGGTGACATAGCGGCGGCAGCGCACGCTGTGGTTCATGGCCATGGAGCCGCGTCGTGGCCCGTTTTCGGCATTGCCGTTCATCACCGGCGCGACGCCGATCCTATGTCTCGGCAGACAGGGCATGGATCGGCAGCAGGGCCGCGCCGAAGGTGATCGGCGATCCATGCAGGTTCGATATTCTGACCGGCGGGCGGCGATGATGGACCGTGGTGACGAGGTCCGCCTGATGCAGGCGATCGGCCAGCCCCTGCAGGATGGTCGATGGTAAGGTGCCGGCCAGCACGATCGCCCCTGGATCGAGCCAGGCGAAGGCGGTGTTGCTGACCATCTGCAATTGCTCGGCCGCCCGGTCCAGCCAGATGTCGATCGTCGGTGCCTGGTCGGCAGCATGGAAATCAATGTCCGCGACCGAGGATAGGTCGCAACCATTGCTGCGCAGCATCGCCAGCAGATCCAGCGGGCTGGGACGCGGCAGATGCCCTGGAAACAGGCAGCCAATCTCGCCCGCCACGCCATATTGACCGCGCATCAGGCGCCCGTCGACAATGACGCCGGCGCCGATGCCGAAGCCCAGCAGCAGCACGACGATCGTGCCGAAATCGCGCAGCAGGCCACCCAGATAATATTCGGCGATCGCGGCGGCATTGGCGTCATTCTCGATCCAGAGCGGCCAGCCCATTTCGGCGGACAATATGTCGCGCAGCGGCGCGTCCCGCCAGTTGGGCAGGACGTCGACGACGCTCCACCGATCGCCGGTCGGCGACAGGGATGGTCCCGGCACCGCGACGCCCAGACCCAGCATGCGGCGTCCCAGCAGGCCGTGCCGGTCCACCAGTTCATGCGTCATGCGCCGCACCTTGCGGGCAAAACCCTGCGGATCGATCGGCGCAACGGCCTCATGATGGGTGGCGATGGTGGCGCCGGTGAAATCGACCAGGGCGATGTCGATGAAGCCCTTGTGCGCCGTCGCGCCGACCGCATAGCCGCCATGGCCGGCCAGCCGCAGGGGAATGGCCGGGCGCCCGCGGCCCTGTGCTTCCGCGCCAGGCACTTCCTCCACCAGATTGAGCCCGATCAGGTCGCGCGACAGGCGGGTGAGGGCGGTGCCGCTGATTTCCAGTGCGGATGCCAGCGCGGAACGGGACAGTGGCCCTGACTTGCGCAGCATCTGGAGGATGCGCCGCTGGTCCTTGTCCAGAGTGGGAAACTGCATGATCGATCCCGCTATCGGTGAAAAGCGACGACCGGTTATGGGGATTTATTTATTTTCACAACAATAATTAAAAATGTCATATCGCACGGTCAGAGGCGCCCCGACCAATTCAGAGGGGACGCATCATGCTCAAGACTTTCCTTGCCTCCGGCACGGCGCTTGCCGCGCTTTGCACCATCACCACGCCTGCCCTGGCGCAGGCCGCCGCCGACGCCGCGCCCGCCGCCGAAGCGGCTGCCGATGCCGGCAACGGCCCCAACGACATCATCGTCACCGGCTCCACCCGCGCCCAGCGCCGCTTCGACGTATCCTATGCGATCAACACCATTTCGGCCGAGGATGTGGAGAAGATCGCGCCTGTCAATTTCGCCGACCTGATCGGCCAGCTGCCCGGTTTCCAGACCGAAATCACCGGCGGCGAAGTGCAGAATATCTACCGCATCCGCGGCCTGCCCAATGATGGCGGCTTCGTCAGCTTTCAGCAGGACGGCCTGCCGCTGTTCCATGAGAATGACGGTGTCTTCTTCCGCGGCGACGCGATCCTGAAACAGGATCTGATGACCGACCATGTGGAGGTCGTGCGCGGCGGCCCGGCCCCGGTCTATGCCAGCTATTCGGGTGCGATCATCAACGCGATCACCGTCACCGGCAGCGACGAGGCGCGCGGCAAGGCACAGGTCACGCTCGGCGACACCGGCCTCTATCGCCTGGACGCCTATCAGGCCGGCCCGCTCGGCAACGATACCTATTATGCGATCGGCGGCTTCATCCGCTATCATGACGGCTATCGCGACAATGGCTTCGCCAATGACAAGGGCGGCCAGCTGCGCGCCAATATCAAGCATGACTTCGACAATGGCTCGATCAAGCTGAACCTCAACTATGTGAACGACCACAACGTCTTCTATCTGCCGATCCCGATCTCCGACCCGCGCGATCCCAGCGTCTCGCTCGACAAATATATCGACTATTTCGACGGCACGATGAATTCGCCGGCGCTGCGCCATGTGAACCTCAAATATCGCGACGGCACCGGCCAGATCCAGAGCCGCACCGGCGACCTGTCGGATGGACGCCATATGCAGATGGTCAATTTCGGCGCCCAATATGATGGCGATTTCGACGGCTGGCTGGTTTCGGCCAAGGCCGGCTATACTCAGGGCAAGCTCGATTTCAGCGCCTTCTACTCGACCACCAACCCGGCCGACGGCAACGCCTTTGCCGCCGGCTATCTGACCCGTGCCACCGCCGCTTTCGGCGCGGTGGACCATTTCGGCTATACGCTGGCGGGCACCAACACCGTCTATGATCCCTATGCGGCGTCGGGCCTGGTGATGCAGGGCCAGTATCGCGACATCCATTCGAAATTCTATTCGGCCCAGGCCAATCTGTCGGTCGCCAAGAAGTTCGAGACCGGCTTTGGCACCCATGACCTCAAGCTCGGCCTCTATGGCAGCTTCTATGGCGAGGACAGCCGCACCCTCTATCAGAATTACCTGATCGAAGTGGCCGGCAAGCCGCGCACGCTGGACCTGGTCGCCTATAATGCCGCAGGCGCGGAAATCGGCCGCGTCACCGACAATGGTGTGCTCAACTATGCCGCGACCCTCAATCAGGGCGACAGCGACGCCAAGATGTTCGCCGTGTTCGCCAACGACACCTGGGAAATCGTGCCGGGCCTGCGCATCGACGCCGGCATCCGTCATGAACGCTACAGCTACAAGGGCTGGGCCGCGCTGACCGAGGCGGCCAATCTGGGCGACGCCAGCACGCTGGCGGACGACAGCACCCGTGCCTTCACCGGCGTGATCCTGAACCAGAAACTGAAGCCCAACGTCACCAACTGGACGGTCGGCGCCAATTACGACTTCTCCAGCCATGTCGGCATCTATGGCCGCGCCTCGCACCTCGAAACGCCGCCCAACATCCAGACGGTGATGAGCATCAACCCGACCATCATCACGACCAAGGCCGACCAGTTCGAGGCCGGGCTGAAGCTCGCCTTCGGCCGCTCCTATCTCTACGTCACCGCCTTCTACACCAATTTCGATCCCTTGAACGCCAGCTTCCTGGCCTATGATCCGACCACGGGCCGCAACGATGTCAACGTGCCCTTCATCGGCGAGGCGCAGGTGAAGGGCGTCGAATTTGACGGCAAGCTGGCGCTGACCAACTGGTTCTCGCTCAACGGCGCGCTCACCATCAGCGATCCCAAATACAAGAATTTCGAAAGTTCGACCGGCGCCGATCCGGAACAGGCCGAAGGCAACCAGATCGTCCGCCAGCCCAAGGTCTACGGCAATATCCGGCCCAGCTTCGACTTCCAGACGGGCGACACCGACGTGTCGGTCTATGGGCGCTACACCTATATGGGCAAGCGCTATGTCGACCTCTACAACAACACTGCGCTGCCGGCCTATGGCACGATCGGCGCCGGCATCACGGCGCGCCATGGCAGCTGGCAGGCACAGATTGTGGGCGACAATCTGTTCAACGCCCATGGCCTGACCGAAGGCAATACCCGCACCGACTCGCTCAGCGGTCAGGGCAGTGCCGAGGCGATCTATGGTCGCCCGATCTTCGGCCGCAACTTCCGCCTCGTCATCAGCAAGTCCTGGTGATGGCCCGTCGCCTCGGCCGCGTTGCGGCGTCGTTGATGACGATGGCGGCGGTGGCGATCACGCCCGTCCCGGCTCTGGCCGGGGCGGCGCGCGACGCCGTGACGGAGGCGCTGTCCCGGCGCCTCTTTCCTGTGCTTGATGCCCTTGGACACGATCCGGCCGCCCTTGCCGCCTTCCGCGCCCGGCCGGACATGGATGCGCTGCTCCATGCCCGCGAAGATCGCCGCACGGCATGTGCCGGCGATGTCGATTGCGTGGCACAGGCCCATATCTGGACCCCGACCGAGATCGCCCTGATGGTGCAGGCTGCGCTATCGCTGCGTGACGTGCCGGTCGCGGACGATGGCGCCGGTGCGCAGATCCGCCGCGAGGTGGAAGGGATCAACGCCATCCTGCGCAGCTATGCGCTGGGACAGGTGCCCGCCTATCCCGATATCGACGGCGCTGGCACGATCGACCCACGCGAGCGCCAGGCCCGGCTGCGCGCTGCTGCCTGGATGGCGCAGACGCCGCGCAAGGGATCGGCCCAGGCGCTGGATTCCAGTATCGACTATGCCCTTGCGCTGCTCGACGTCAGCGACCGCACCGACGCGATCGGCTTCGAACCGCTGACCGGCGGCCTCAACGCCCCCGCTATGGCGCGGGCCAAAAATATCGACTGGAAACGCTATCGCTACAGCGCGCTGATCGTCACCGGCGTCGGCCCGGAAGTCGACGGCATGGCGCTGAGCCCATTCGGCAAATATCATCTGCGTCTTGCCGCCAACCGCTTTGCCGATGGCGACGCGCCCTTCCTCATCCTGACCGGCGGCCGCGCCCATCCGCGCGCGACCCGCTTTGCCGAGGCGCAGGAGATGCGCCAGGCGCTGATCGAGCGCTATGGCGTGCCCGCCGATGCCATCATCATCGAACCCTATGCCCGGCACACCACCACCAATTTGCGCAACGCCACCCGCCTGCTGATGGCGATGGCGGCGCCGTTGGACAAGGATACGCTGATCGTCTGCAATCCGGGGCAGAGCGCAATGATCGAAAATCCGCTGTTCGTGCAGCGCAATGACAAGGAACTGGGCTATCAGCCCGGTGCCATCGGCGCGCGCCTGACCCCCACCGAATTGCTGTTTCGCCCGTCGCGCCTGTCCGCGCGGGTCGATCCGCGCGATCCGCTCGACCCCTGAAGGGAGGCATGATGATGATGCGTAAACTGACCTTGGCCCTGGCGCTCGGTGCGCTGGCGTTCAGCCCCGGTGCCGCCATGGCCTGGGGCGGCACCGCCCATGAAGTGATCGATCGCGCCGCGCTCGACGCCATCCCGCAGGACGGCCCTGTCTTTCTCAAGGCCTATACCGACTATATCGCCGCCTCCGCCTCGCTGCCCGACAGCTGGCGCGGGGATTCGGAGAATTTCTCCAAGATGGAGGAAGACCCCAATCATGGCTGGTTCCGCGAGCAGTTCCGCTTCGTGAAGCCGATCCCGCGCTCGCGCTACGAATTCATCCTGGCGCTCTACAAGCGCTATGAGACGATCAAGGACAGCGATCCGGCAACCGCCGCACGCACCAATGTCCGCTGGACCGGCACTTTGCCCTATGCGGCGATCGAGGCCTATGACCGGCTGGTCGTCTGCATGCGCCATGTCCGCAAGGCGCAGGCCGAAGGGGGCGACATATCCGTCCCGGCCCAGCATTGCGCCTTCCAGACGATCCGCCTTGGCCATTATATCGGTGACGGCGCCCAGCCGCTGCATGACTCGATCCATTCGGATGGCTGGCGCGGCGACAATCCCAGCGGCTACACCCGTGATCGCAGCATCCATGGCCGCTTCGAAAGCCAGTTCGTCGACGGCATGAAGCTGACCGTGGCGGTTATCGCGCCGCGCCTCGGTGCGCCCGGTCATCGCGACGGCGACATGTTCGATGCGATCCTCGCCTTCCTGGATCAGGCCGGCGATCGGATGGAATATGTCTATCAGCTGGAAAAGCGGGACGGCTTTGCCGATTTCGCCGACAAGGATGTGCGCGCCCTCGTCTATGAACGGACCGCTGCCGGCGCTGCCATGCTGCGCGACATGCTCTGCCGCGCCTGGGCGGAAAGCGCCAGCCCGCCGGCCAGGGTCGTGCCCGCGCCGCTCGATTTCTCCAACCCGCGCTTCAATCCGGAAACTGGATCGGCGCCCGACTGATCGCGTGCCTCCCGCCGTGCCAGCGCTGCGAGCAGCCGGGCATGGCGGGCATGGCCAAGGTCGAAGCGCCGCATCAGGAGGATCGCGCAAAGACTGCCAAGGACGGGAACGCCCAGTCCCAGGCCGAGCATGCCGGCCTGGACTGCCGCAGTCTGTACCTGCCCCGGCACATAGCCCAGCAGGCCAAGTGTCCAGCCGGTCAGACTTGAGAAGGCGGCACCGCTTGCCTTGACCACGACGAGGTAGAAGGCGAACAGGCCTGTCTCGAAGCGCCTGCCATGGCGCCATTCCACCACATCGACGGCATCGGCCAGCAGCCCCCATGGCAGCATGAACATGCTGGCGAGGCCGACGCCGATCACCGCCCCACAGATGGCCAGGGCAGGTGGCCAAGACAGGCAGGCGGCGAAACCCGCCAGCCCGATGATGCTAACCCCATGTCCCATGGCGAGCAGGGCGCTCTTGCTGAATCGTCTGGTCATCGCGGTCCACAGGATCACGCCGGCGAATTGGCCGATCGTCACGGCCAGCAGCAAGGTTGCGACAAGATCGGGGCGGCGGACGACATAGCTGCCGATATAGAGCAGGGAGCGTCCGAATGCCGGTGCGGCAAATCCGGTGAGCAGGGCCAGAAGAGCCAGTGCCACGACCATCGGGTCGCGAAACGGGATGTCGATGCCGTCCTGCCTTGCGCTTTGCCGGGCGATGCGGGCGGCACCACCGCTTGTATCGCCGCCGCAGGTCCATGCGCACAGGATCATCGTCAGGGCAAAGACGGCGCCCGTCGCCGCGCCGGTGAGCGCCAGCCGATCGAAGGACCGGGTATTGCCCGCGTCTTGCACCAGCGGCGTCAACAAGGTCGCGACAATCAGCGCGCTCGCCGTACTGAACAGCAGTCGATAGCCCGAAACACGGCCGCGCGCGCTGCTGTCGCTGGTCACTTGCGCCATCAGCGCATTGTGCGGCACGTCGATGATGGCATAGGCGCCCCGAAATATCAGCAAGGCCATGGCCAGCATCCATAGCTGCCGGGCACCAAGCAAGGGCATGGCATAGAGCAGGGCGAAGGCGATCGCGCAGGGCGTTGCTGCGACCGCCACCATCCAGCGATAGCCCTTGCCGACATGCCGCAGGCGGATCGTCAGCCGCGCCGCCAGCAGATCGAAGATCAGGTCGCCGCACAGCGCGGCGAGCATCAGCCATCCCGCCGTCGTCGCGCCAAGGTTCAGCACGTCGCTCAGCAGGAACAATATCGTCAGATCCGCGCCGCTGAAAACCAGTGCCTTGCCGAAATTGCCGGAGGCATAGGCCAGCATGCGGCCATCGTCCCGTGTCCAGATCACCTCGATCGCCCCTGATGGTCATGACCGCACGGGGAATTGCGGAATGCATCGCGCCTAGAAGCGCATTCTTTCATTTGTGCGACAAGGGCGGTGGGAATGGGGCCGGTGGCTTATCGCCATTGGCAGCCCTGGACCACGCGACAGCACGGGGCACAGGCAGATCAGGGCCGCGTGGCCGCAGAAGGAAAGCGCATGTGACAACGCGGCCTTGCTGCCCCCCGAAGGGTGATTATCGTATCGATTTCTGGGAAAACTGGAGCGGGCGAAGGGATTCGAACCCTCGACCCCAACCTTGGCAATTCGCCCGAAGCATATTTTCTGTGTTTTTCGATTCTACCCTAGAACAGCAAAAAGCACGCATTTCTGCCGTTTGTTTGCGATCGGGATTCGTCAGTGTTATCCTACCCTACGCCCGGATTTGACCTCCAGGACTTATAAAATAAGCAAAATCAGGTCGAAATCCGGAAAAAGTAAGCAGATTTTTGGGTCATTTGGCAGGCGACTGAAATCATGGCGAAAATCACAAAAACGCTCATCGAAGCTCAGAAACCTTCGAAAGATGGGGTCAAAGGTTCGAATCATCTTCTGTGGGACAGCGAGCTACGTGGCTTCGGTGTTTCTATCGGCCAGAGCCGGCGAAGTTTCGTCGTTCAGTACCGTTTGCCGAACGGACAGAGCCGTAGAAAGGTGATCGGTCGGTTCGGGTTGATGACCGTGGAGGAAGCCAGGCGGCAGGCTCGCATCATTCTTGGCGATGTCGCCAATGGGCGAGACCCTGTCGAGGATGCCCGGTCGAGCGGGCAGGGCTATACTGTAGACCAGATTTGTGACTGGTACCTTGAGCGAGCCTCAGCCGGCAAAATCATCGGCAGAAGCCGCAAGCCGATCAAGGCATCCACTCTGACGATGGATCGAAGTCGTGTCGATGCCCACATCCGTCCGTTGCTAGGCCACAGAATAATTGCCACATTGAAGCTCGGTGATATCGAAGGCGCCCAAGCCGACATCGCTGCTGGTGCGACCTCCAAGCCCAGGGTGGGCAGTCGTGGGGGAGCCACCAAAGGCGGCGAAGGCGTAGCCTCGCGCTGCATGTCTACGCTTCACTCGATTTTCGAACATGCCGTGCGACTTGGCGAAATCGAAAAAAATCCCGCGAGGGGCATTCGCAGAATTGCGAGCACGCCCAAAATGAGGTGGCTCTCTCAGGCTGAGATCAGGAAACTCGGCATAGCGCTCAGAGAAGCTGAGGCAGATGACGAGCATCCTACCGGGATAGCCGTGATCCGATTGCTGTTGCTGACTGGCTTTCGTCGGCTCGAAGCACTCAGTCTTGAGCGCGACTGGCTTCTTGATGAGGAGAGCGCGATTCACTTCAGGACGACAAAAACGGGGGCGCAACGACGCGTGATAGGTCAGCCTGCTCTCCAGCTTCTTTCGGCGCAGGCCGATTCGGGTTCGCGATATTTCTTCCCGGCCGATTGGGGAGAAGGCCACTTCATCGGCATAGTGCGGGTCTTGGATAGAATTTGCCATCGAGCAGGACTCGAAGGCGTGACACCGCATGTCTTGCGCCACACTTTCGCAAGTGTCGCAGGCGGGCTTGGCTACTCCGAACTCACGATTGCGGCACTGCTGGGACACGCGTCCCGCGGCGTCACGCAGCGCTACATCCATATCGACGAGCCGCTGCGCGCGGCCGCAACGGCGGTAGCCGAGTATATCGATGAACTTTTGCGAGGGTGCAGATGATCGCCCTCCACCATCATGACATGGAGATAAGCCCCTTATACGAGGTCGGCCGTTTTTCAGCGAAGCATCTACGCCAGAGCGATGGCTCTTTTTCGCTACCAGACGTTATCAGCCTGCAACTATTCCGAAGAATGTGATGGTGGCCTCTTCGTGCCGAGGAGGCGAGCCGGATCATCCCAAGCGGTGAGACATATGAAAGAGGCAGATGCCCAGACGCGCGATGCTTTGGTCCCGCAAAGCGCAGCCTTATTCAGCGGCAGGACGGAAACCGCCCAGTTAGCATCCCCAATCATCAATCGCTCTTCGATTGCTTTCGTTTGTGCTTCGACGCGCAGAGCCGCGGCCCTCGACGCGAGCTCGCTCAGGGCGCGGCCCAGGAAAGCGCAGGACTGTGGCGGCGACAATATCCCCGATGCCACTCTCACAGCACAGATGATCCAGGCCTGGCGGGCTGGCACAGTCGACCGGGCCCGAAATGAATTTCATTCCTGCCGCCTCCACATTCGCATCGATCACAGGACGCGCGAACAATGAAGCGCGCGATAATCCTTGCCGTTTCTCTCCTCGCCGCATGCGATATATTGCCTCGCGATCCGGCCGGCACATCGAAGCGGATTGCTGAGCGACGAAGCTTCACGGTCGCACTCGCCGATCCCACTGTGCACGAAGCGGCACAAGTCCGGACGCTGGTACATGAAATCGAGCGGCGAACCCGCGCGAAGGCACAATGGCGGCCAGGCGCGGGCGAGGCACTTTTCCAGCAGCTTGACGACGGTACGATTGACCTGGTGATCGGACGTTTTTCGGCCGAGAGCCCCTGGGCGATGGATGTGGCATTTGGTCCGCCTCTCTCGACGACGGGAACGAAAGACGCGCCGCTGCAACTCAAGGCGGCCATGCGCCACGGCGAGAACCGGTGGATCATGACAGTCGAGCGTGCGAGCCGCGCGATTTCGCAGGAGGCGCGCGACGAATGAGCGATACAAGTCTTCCCGATGAGCTGCGCGAGACGATGGCGCGGGCGGTGCGCCTAGAATATTGGAACATCTTCTGGACTCTAACCATCATCGTGACGATGGGCCTAGTGCTTGGTCAGAGCCAGACGATGAAGACCGCGTGGATAGAGGACACGCTGGGCCTGGTTCCGCCTGTCATGTTCCTGATCGCCGCGCATATGGAGCGTCGCGCCCATCGATCGCGCCGCTTTCCTTTCGGTTTCGAGCGGGTCAACGGCCTTGGTTTCTTTGTGGCGGCTGTTGCACTGACTGCCGTCGGCGCGCTGCTTCTCTACAATGCGATGATGGCGCTGGGCTCGCAGGAGCACGCAACCGTCGGATCGATCGTCATTCTGGGGCATGATATCTGGTTGGGATGGCTGATGATCGCCGCCCAGATCTACTCCCTCATCCCGCCGCTCTTCATCGGCCGGAAGGAACTTCCGCTGGCGCAGGCTCTCAACGACAAGCTGCTGCATACCGACGCACTCATGAACAAGGCCAATTGGCTGACCGGGGCGGCGGGGCTCGCCGGTGTCATTGGGCTGGGGCTTGGCTGGTGGTGGGCTGACGCGTTGGCAGCAGCAATCATTTCGCTCGATGTCCTTAATGACGGTATCAAGGCGTTGCGCTCTTCGACGGCAGAACTGGTCGATGGTGCGCCAAGAGCGCTTTCCAGCACTGATCTTTCGGATGATGCGCAAAGCCTGTGTGATCGCCTCAGCGCTGAATTTCCCGGTGCCACGATACGGCTGCGGGAAACCGGCCGCCTTATTCGCGCCGAAGTGCATGACACGCATCCACCGGGCGAATGCCGTCACCCGCGCCATTATTGGCCGGAGGGTGAGGACAGGGCGTGGCGGTTGGCACAGGTGAGCTTCATCCCGCCTGTTGGACGCGAGGAAGGAAATTAGGCCGGCGGTGTTTGTCGCACAGCATCCGACTGCTTTTCCGGCCGGATGTAAATGGACGTCAGATCGGGGACGCAAGCCTTCATTTCGCGTTCAATATCCTCGATCAGACGCTCTGCATCTCCCATCGGCAGATCGTCGACGAAATCAGCACTGATCGCTACGAAAACGGCATCAGGCGCGGTATGGATCGTACGGACATGATTGACCGCACTGATCTGCGACCGCTTGGCGAGAATGGTCCATAAAGCCGAAATGATCGCCGGGTCGGCGCTTTCGCCGATCAACAGGCCCTTGGCTTCGCGCGCAAGCAGAATAGCGACGCCAGCTAGAATGAGACCAATGGCAATCGATGCAAAACCGTCAATCCGTGGATTTGCGAAATAGTGGCTGGCCCAGACGCCGATGCCTGCAATGGCGAGGCCGATCAGCGCAGCGCTGTCCTCGAACAGGACAATGAACCCGGCGGGATCCTTGGATCGGCGGATCGATTGCCACCAACTGCTGGCACCGCGCTTGCCGTTGAATTCGCGCACCGCAATGAACCAGCTTGTTCCTTCAAGCAGCACAGCGACACCCAGCACCACATAATTGATCGTCGGATCACGCAAGGGCTCAGGATCGGCGATGTGCAACCAGCCCTCGTAGATCGAAACGCCCGCACCGACGGCAAAGATCAGGATCGCGACGACGAAGGCCCAGAAATAGAGTTCGCGGCCATAGCCGAAGGGATGGGTGGCGTCGGCGGGACGTCTGGCCTTTGCCTGACCATAGAGCAGCAGAACCTGATTTCCGCTATCGACCAGCGAGTGGACACCCTCGGTCAGCATGGAAGAAGAGCCACTGATCGCTGCCGCCACGAACTTGGCGACCGCTATCCCGACATTGGCGAAAAGCGCGCCGTAGAGGACGATATTCTCGCGGATTTGGCGTGACAGACCGGCCATCGCGTTCAGCCTGGATAAGGGCTGGACTGAAGCAGGCTTGCGAGATGCGCGGCATTGCCGGCGACCATTTCCGCCGTCTTCATTACCGCCTCCGGCGTCTCGCCGAGATCCTTGAAATCGACCGACCCCATCGCTTCGCCGACCCAATAGCAGGCCGCAACAGCGGGGATCGTCCAGCCCACATCGTTCAAAGCCTGGAACAGCTGAGCGGAGCAGAAGTGGGCGCCATCTTCATTACCCACGATTGCTGCGACAGCGACCTTCCCATAGCTCGGCATCCGACCCTCATCGTCGGTCTCGGAGAGGAAGGCATCCATCCGTTCCAGGACGCGTTTGGCGATGCTGCTGATCTGTCCCATCCAGATCGGTCCTCCGAAGATCACAATGTCATGAGCGAGTATCTTCTCGCGCAGTCCAGGCCACGCATCGCCATCCCCTTCGTCGGAGCTGACGCCTGGCCTGATGTCAAGGGCTGCAACCCGGACCGTTTCGCTGACCGTCACATCATTCTTGCTGAAGACCTTCGTCAACACGGCGATCATCGCGTCGGTCGAACTCTCCTGGCGGGAGTCCGCCTTGAGCGTGCAGTTAAGCGCCAGCGCCTTGAGCGGCATGTGTCATCTCCTTGAGGGGCCAGGATCAGCAGAACGCGCCCATCCCTTCTTCGCGGAAAGAACACCTGGGCGCGTAATGGGTTCTGCGGATCGAGGGAGAATTGGCTGAGCGATGCCGCTGCTGTGCAACTTCCGTGTGCACGAAAGTTCAGCGACACGCCCCGATCAGGTGCCGGTGCCAGATGGTAGCAACATGAAGATGAGTGATTTGCCTTGCCACCCCATGGGAATGGCGAAGCTGTGCTGTCGGCTTTCTGTTGGAGGCTATCACGGAACCAACTTGCCGATTGCACGCTCTCATCGGGGAGGTCGCACATGGCTGCACGCGCATCTTGGCAGGGCCAGATCAAGCTGGCACTGGTGTCCATCCCGGTCGAAGTGTATCCCGCAACCAAATCGGGTGCGGCGGTCAGCTTTCGTCAGATTCACGAGCCCACCGGCAAACCCATTCATTATGAAAAGGTCGTGAGCGGCGTGGGGCCCGTCGACCGAGATGAGATCCTCAAGGGGTTCGAGCTTTCAAAAGGCAATTATGTGCTGCTCGAACAGGAGGAAATCGAAGCGGTCAAGATTGAGAGCCGCAAGACCCTCGACCTCGTCCAGTTTGTCGAGGCCGATGCGATCGACGTTCTTTATTACGAGAAGCCCTATTTCGTCGTACCCGCCGATGACCTCGCAGAAGAGGCCTATGCCGTGCTGCGGGATGCGCTGCGAAAGGCAAAGAAGGTCGGACTTGGCCAATTGTCGGTCCGTGGACGGGAACAGCTGGTATCGATCAAACCCTGCGGACGGGGGCTGGTCATGGAAGTTCTGCGCTATGCCGACGAGGTAACCAAGGCGCAGACATATTTCCGAGGTTTGCCTGCCGATACGGCGGATGAGGACATGCTCGATCTTGCTACCAGCATCATCGACAAGCGAACGGCGCCCTTCAAGCCGGAAGAGTTTCGCGATCGCTATGTCGATGCGCTCCATCGCCTGATCGAAAAGAAGAAAAAGGCCAAGGGGAAGCGGATAATAGAAGAGGTGGACGATGAGCCGGCGCGCAAGGGCGGCAATGTCATCGACCTGATGGCGGCGCTCAAGAAGTCAGCGGGGGAAACGTCTCGCACCCCAGCGACGAGAAGAGGTCGAAAAGCGGTTCGGCGACAGACACTGGCAATAGGCGTGCGACGGCAGCCAAGCGCAAAAGCGCGTGATGACGCTGAATCCCGATACCCCGCTCCACCTTATCGACGGGCCGGTCATGCTGCGCCTGAGCATTGCTGCTCTGCTCGGCCTGCTTTTGGGGCTCGACCGACAGATACGCGGCCATGCAGCGGGGCTACGCACCCATGGCCTCATCTGCTTCACCAGCGCCCTCATGACTGTCTGCGCAATCGCGCTGCACAATCAGTTGCAAGGCGAGGGAAATATAGATCCCCTGCGGGTCTTCGAAGCTTCTGCCGCATTTTCGGGCATCATAGCGACTGGCCTCATCATATTCAGCAAGGGTGAGATCAAGAATCTGACCACGGCAGCCCATATCTGGCTGGCGTCGATGATCGGAATCGCTTCCGGCGCTGCCCTCTGGCCCCTGGTCGCCAGTGCCACTCTCGTCGCGATCCTCATGCTCAGCCTGCTGGGATTTGTGGAACGGCGCTGGCTCGCGTCCGAGGAGCGACAGGGCGAATGAGCCGGCTCCATCCCCTTGCCTCCTATAATGCCAAACGGGACTTCAATCGCACCAGCGAGCCTGAAGGCAAGATGGCAAAGAAGGGCGGTAACAGTTTCGTTGTCCAGAAACATGCCGCCACAAGGCTGCATTGGGACTTCCGGCTGGAAGTCGATGGCGTGCTCAAGAGCTGGGCCGTCACCAAGGGGCCGAGCCTGGATCCCGATGACAAGCGGCTTGCTGTCCGCACCGAAGATCATCCTCTGAGCTATGGCAGTTTCGAGGGTAATATTCCCAAGGGCGAATATGGCGGCGGCAGTGTGATGCTCTGGGACCGCGGTTGGTGGGAACCGATCCCGGGGAAGAGCGCGAAGGATATAGAGGATGGCCATCTCCATTTCATCCTGCATGGCGAACGGATGAAGGGGGAATGGCTGCTGGTACGGATGAAGGGGCGCGCGGGCGAAAAGCGCGAGAATTGGTTGCTGCGCAAGATTGAGGATGGCGAAGCCCGCCGGAATGGCGATCTGGTCGAGCGCGCGCTGACAAGTGTTCTGACTGACCGCTCCATGGCGCAAATCGCCGGGGACATCGCCGGCACGCAGTCGTTGAAAGGCGCGAGGGGCAAGACATTCACGGATAGGATGCAGGCGGCAAACGCGCATAATGCAAAGATCGGCAAGACGAAGATGAAGGCGAAGGCCATAACGGAGGCTATGCCGCGCTTCATCAAGCCGCAGCTTGCAACTTTGGTCGACCATGTACCGGTGGGCAACGAATGGCTGCACGAGATCAAATATGACGGATATCGCGCGCTCGTTGCAGTCAGTGGCGAAGCGATAAAAATATATACGCGCAGCGGCCTGGACTGGACGGACAAATTTGGTGCTTTGGCCGGTGCCATAAAAGCGCTCGACCTCCCGCCTGCATTGATCGACGGCGAGATCATCGCCTTTGACGCTGACGGCAATCCCAGTTTTTCGGCGCTGCAGGCGGTGTTGAAACGGGGCCATGGCGCGGAGCGAGCCGACACGCCGTTCCATTTTTTCGCTTTTGATCTTCTTTCCCTTGACGGCATGGATTTGAAGTCTCTCCCCGCAATCGAGCGAAAGGAGCGGCTCGAAGCCTTATTGGCGGATGCAGATCAACCGATCCACGTTGCCGATCACCTGATCGGTTCGGGCGAGAAGCTCTACCGATCGCTTTGTCAGGCCGGGCAGGAAGGCATTATCGCAAAGCGCGTCGATGCGCCCTATCGCAGCGGACGGACACGCGCCTGGGTGAAGGTCAAATGCACCCGTCGGCAGGAATTCGTGATCGTAGGCTGGACCCGTAGTAAGGTAAAAGGGCGTGCCTTCTCCTCCCTGCTACTGGGGCAGCATGAAGGCGGTGAACTGGTCTATAAGGGCAAGGTCGGCACTGGTTTCGATGCCGCCACAATGACCCACCTGGCCGAGGCCATGAGTCCGATTGCGACCGGCACGTCGCAGATCATCATTTCCGCCGCCCAAGCGCGCGGCGTCCAATGGGTCAAACCCAGGCTCGTTGCGGAAGTCGGTTTTGCCGAGTTCACAAGGGAGGGGCTCGTGCGACATGGCAGTTTTCTGGGGCTACGAAGCGACAAGTTGGCAAAGACGGTCAAGCCCGAAAAAGCGGCCCCAACGCCTCCTTCGGCCACGGCCATCAAGATCAGCAATCGCGCGCGCGTGATTTTCCCGGAGAGCGGGCAGACCAAAGGGGAGTTGGCCGATTATTACGCGCGGATCGCCCCGCTTATGCTACCTTTCGCCGCCAATCGGCCGATCAGTCTTGTGCGATGCCCCCAGGGCCGCGCGAAGAAATGCTTTTTCCAGAAACATGACAGCGGCGCCTTTGGCGATCATGTCCGCCATGTTGCGATCCGCGAGAAAGGCGGCGGCTCGGAAGATTATCTCTATGTCGACGATGCCGATGGCCTGATCGCCTGCGTCCAGATGGGTACGATCGAATTTCATGGCTGGGCGAGCCGTGCCGATTCCGTCGAGAAGCCCGATCGCATGATCTTCGATCTCGATCCCGATGAGGGCATGGATTTTGCACGGGTTTGTGAAGCGGCAAAGGATATTCGCGATCATCTACGCGATATCGGTCTGATCTCCTTCGCCATGCTGTCGGGAGGGAAGGGGGTCCATGTCGTCGTCCCCCTCAGCCCCACCCATAACTGGGACGCACATAAGGATTTCGCCGCCCGATTCGCCCAGGCCTTGAGCGCGGCAGAACCCGAGCGCTTTGTTGCCACGATGAGCAAGGCCAAGCGCAAGGATCGCATATTCATCGACTGGCTGCGCAATCAGCGCGGCAGCACCGCCATCCTCCCCTACTCGGCGCGCGCACGTGCCGGCGCGCCCGTAGCCATACCGGTCGACTGGGACGAATTGAACGATTGGCAGGACGCCCATCCCTTCGACATCGGAGATGCCGAAATATTGGGGAAGCGCGCAATGAAGCTCAAAGGCTGGGGCTTCGCTGCGCAGACCCTGCCGGATCTATGATCCGCTTCGGGCACCATGAACCCCGCCATGCGTTGATGGTAGAAGATCAGCATGAAAGGATCAAAATGCCCCATCACAAGGAACGTCCTGCCCGCAAGGCCACCAGTCGCCTTGCGCTCTACCTCTTCTTCGCATTCATCGTTGCAGCCATCCTGGCTTTCATCTGGGTCAACATGCACGCCTGACCGGACGATAGCCCCTTAGTCCGCCCCGGGCCGCGCCACGGTCCGCGCCAATTCATCGATCTGATCGACCGGGATACGTCTTGCTATCATCGCCATGGTATCGGGCGGCAGGCGCGCGTCGATGACGTTATCGTCTTGCTGCCAAAGCCGCAGGCGCGCAGCAAGATAGCCTGGCTTCTGCCCCGCAAGAATGGGCGCCGCCTTGCCGACTGCATGACAATTGCTGCAGGCCGGCAGGGGCTGGCCAAAACGATCCAGTCCCGGAGAACTGGCCGAGGTCGCAATGTTCGCCAGGCCGGGCATCGCGGAAAAATAGCTCGCGAGCCTCGCCATGTCCTCGCGCCCGGTCGTTGCCAGCGCTGCCTGCATGACTGCACTGGTGCGCTTCCCCGACATATATTGGTGCATGCTGGCGACCAGATAGGCCGCGCTCTGCCCAGCCAGGACCGGAATATCGGGTTGCCTCCTCCCCCGACCATCGACGCCATGGCAGCTTGTGCATGCCGACAAGGTTGCTGGAGCAACGCCGGGCAAACGTCGCTCCTCGCCAGCCTGGGTCAGCGCTTGATATTGCGCCGCCGTCATCTGGGGCAAGCGCCGGACGAAAGCGGTCATGCGCCTCACCTCGTCCGGTCGATCAGCCGCCGCCCAGGCCGGCATGCCGGTGAATTTGACGCCATGCCGGATGATCCAGAACAATTCGCGATCCCGCCATTCCCCTGCCGTCCGGGCAAGATCTGGCGCTGGCGGGGTTGCCTGCTGCATCACGGGTGATGGACGCACACCCGGTGCGCCATGACAGACCTGGCAGGCCTGACGAAAATGCCCTGCTGCACTGACCAGGCCCTCATCGTCGAGCGGGTCGGGCGGTGCGTCCAGCCAGGCATAAGTCCGCACGGAATTGCGCATCGTCCAGTGAAGGAACCAGTCGGTAATACGCCAATGGCCCGACGACGCGGAAATCTGCATGGCCCCGGACCAGGCGAACAGCATGCCCAGAATCCCAAGTCCGAGCAACGCGACGATAGCGCGCTTCAAGCTGATGCGAAGGATCATGCCGCCCCCCTCTGGCGAAGGAGGCTCGCCAACAGGACAAGACCACCGATGAAATAGCTGGCCCCGCCAACCAGCAGCATGAGGACACCGCCCAGTTGCTGGTCGATCAGCGGGTCCATGCCGGCCAGATGATGATCCGCCGCCGCGTAGAGAGGCCGTGGTGCCAGGCCGATCAGGACACCAAGCAGGGTCATGTGCATCGATGTCAGCAACAGGGCACCGATGCCAGCGGCCCGATGATCGGCGCGGAGCACCGATGACCAGAGCAGCAGACCAGCTCCAAGGAAACAGAGCTGCTCGAGCCCGAGCATTGGCAAGGACGTCATTGTCGCCGCGCGAAGGGCCGGCAGGTGCCAGAGCCAGACCGTGACAAGTTCCACCAGCATCATCGCCATCGGGCTTGCGAGGCCGGGCCAGAGACGCGCAGGATCAAGCCGCCCTTGCGACAGGCCAAGGGCAAGAAAAGGCGCTGCAATCGCCACGGCAATCATATGGCCTGCCATGTGGCCAGTCATGCCAAGCGGTAGCACAGCCAGGATCCAGCCGATCGGTACCAGCGCGAGGCCGGCGGCAAGTGCGGCACGCTTCATCGGCAGTCCCGCAGGAAGATGACCGGAAGCGCCGTGAACAGCACCCCGACGAAGCTCAGCCCTGCCAGGAGCAAGGTCGACTTGGCCAGGAAACGGAGCCGGTCGATCCGGGTCGAGTCCTCATGGGGCGGCGGATTGCCCGGCAGGCGTGCCTGCGCCCAGGCGATCCATCCCGAAAGCCCGATCATCAGCAGCGCAAGCATCGTGCCGATGACGAACAGCAGCGGAAAACTGGCAAAGCGCCCGGCCTTGGCACAGGAGATGGCCGCCCAGAGATAGGACGCCAGGAAATGACCCGCCCAGATGGCTGGCGGCACGATCAGCGTCCAGAGCGTGACCTTGAGCCGCTCGTGCCATTTGCGTCGCTCGCTCATGCGACCTCCGGGAACAGGCCGATCGTCGAATAGGTGACGATCGCAGTCAGCGCGTAGAAATGCATGTAGACGGTGACGTTGCGCAGGTCCGCGTCATGCACCGGGGACATGCGCCCGGCGAGACTGCGCGCGAGTGCATAGCCCTGCATGATGACGGCAACGCCCGCATGGGCCGCGGCCCAGATGGCGAGTGTCCACACGATTGCAGGATAGCTGTGCGCCTGCGGGTCCATGCCATGGGTCCATGGTCCGGCGAGCCCTGCCCCGACTCCGGCAAGGCTGAGTAGTAGCGCGACCATGAGGCAGAGCCGTGCCATGCCGACATGCTTGCGGGCATGCACCTCGCGCGCGCCTAGCGTCAGCAGCCAGCTTGCGATGCCCAAGAACAATGCGAGCATGGGCCAGGCCATGCCGGGACCGTCCGCCAGAGCGACCGGCGGGAAATCGGCATGGCGGGTCCAGAAGAAGAAATAGCCGAAGACCAGTCCGGAAAACGCGGTCGCATCGGCCATCATCGTGATGAACATCGCCCACCAGCCTGGCGCAGAGGGCCCGGAGAGATAGAGCGGCAGCTCAAGGCCGTGGCCGATCGGTTTGCACGGCTTTTCGGGAATTTCGGCCGTCCCGGTCCAGAGCCACCACAGCGCCATGGCGAGTGTGGCAACGCCACTGACGAGCGCAGCCCAGTAGAGATGATAGGTGGTGAGGATGAAGACCCCGCCGAGCGCGACCGCCGTCAGCATGGGCTTGATGCTAGGGGTTCCCAGGCGGATCACGGCCAGTGGCCGGGCATCAAGGACGCTCGTGACGATCGTCTCGCGTCGCCCCTCCTGTGCATCGGGCAGGAAGAAGCGGCCCTCATCCACCTTGCGCACGAAATCTGTCTGGTCCCAGATTGGATAGCGGCTCTCGATCAATGGCACCGACCTTATGCCCCAGTCCTCGTCCTCGGGATGGGCGAGCCACTCCAGCGTGCCCGCATTCCAGGGATTGCGGACGGCCCGAACACGGCGCGGCGAGAGGCTAAGATCGACGCATATCACCGCCACCCCCGCGGCAAACAGCCAGGCCCCCAGGGTGGACGCCATGTTGAGCCCGCCCAGCCCCAGTTCGGCAGGATAGGTGAAGACGCGGCGCGGCATGCCCATCAGCCCGGAAAGATGCATCGGAAAGAAGGTCAGGTTGGCACCGACAAACAGCATCCAGAAAGCGATCCGGCCAAGCCGGTCGGACAGTTTCTTGCCCGTCACCAAAGGCCAATAATAATAAAGGCCGGCAAAAAGCGGCATCAGCGTGCCGCCGATCAGCACATAATGGAGATGGGCGACGACGAAATAGCTGTCATGCGCCTGCCAGTCGAACGGTGCCACCGCCACCATCACGCCGGTAAGACCGCCGATCACGAAAATGGCGAGGCTGCCGGTCGCGTAGAGAAGGGGTGTGGACCAGGTGACCCGCCCTGCCCACAGCGTCGCTATGAACACGAATATCTGGACGCCGGTCGGAATGGCCACGGCTTCGGAGGCGGCCGAGAAGAAGGCCAGGCTGATCTTCGGCAACCCGGTGGTGAACATGTGGTGGACCCACAACCCGAAAGACAGGAAAGCGGTGCCCACGGCCGCCAGCACGATCCACGGGTAGCCCAGCAGATGGCGGTTGGCGAAGGTCGGCACCAGCATCGCGAACAGCGCGATCGAGGGCAGGAATATGATGTAGACTTCGGGATGACCGAAGATCCAGAACAGATGCTGCCACAGGAGCGGATCCCCGCCCCGGCGCGCATCGAAGAAGGGCCAGTCGAGCAGCCTTTCCATTTCGAATAATATGTCGCCGGCGATGAGCGGCGGAAAGGCAAAGAGGATCATCACCGCCACAACCAATATGTACCAGGCATATAGCGGCATGAGATTGAGCCGCATGCCCGGCGGTCGACATTTGAGCACGCCGACAATCAGTTCGACTGCGGCCGCGACCGACGACACCTCGATGAAGGAAAGACCGAGCATCCAGATATCGGCTCCGAGCCCCGACAGGTCGGTCCGGGTGGTCAGCGGAGGATACATGAACCAGCCGCCGTCAGGGGCGGCATTGAAGAAGATCGATCCCCCGACGAACAGCCCGCCGATCAGGAAGGACCAGTAGCCAAAGGCCGACAGGCGGGGGAATGGCAGGTCGCGCGCGCCCAGCAATTGCGGCAGCAGGATGATCGACACCGCCTCGAACATCGGCACGGCGAAGAGAAACATCATCATCGAGCCGTGCAGAGTGAAGAGCTGGTTGAAGGTACCAGGCCCGACCAGATCATTGTCGGGCACGGCAAGCTGGGTGCGCATGATGAGCGCGAGCACGCCGGCAAAGAGCATGAAACCGAAGGCGGTCAGCACATACCAGACGCCGACGCGATTATTGTTGCAGTCGGTCCAGCGCAGGAAGATCCCCCTGGGCGGTGCCCACACCGCGCGCAACCTTTCTTCCTGCGCCGCGCGGAGCGCCGGGTCATCCTGATCGTGGAGGCTCATTTCAGCCCCTCGAGATAATGGGCAATGGCAATGGCCTCCTGCTCGGACAGCTGAGGATAGGCGGGCATGCGCGCGCCTGGCTTTGCAATCTGGGGCGCACGGATGAAGGCCGCGATATTGGCGGTGGTCGGTGGCAATATCCCTGCCCCCAGCGTCCGCCTTTGCCCGAAACGGCTAAGGTCAGGCCCGATTGCAGCATGATGCGCGGTTCCCCGGATGGCATGGCAGGCGCCGCAGCCATGCGCATCGAAGAGGGACTGGCCCCTCGATGAAACCAGGCCCGTGCCGGCCCCGCGCGCGCCCGCCAGCCATGCGTCGAAATCAGCCGGGTTCATCGCAATCACGTCGAAGGCCATCAGCGCGTGCGACAGGCCGCAAAACTCGGCGCAAACGCCCCGGAAGCGGCCGGCCTTTTCGGCGCGCACGACCAGCCTGTTGGTCCGTCCGGGGATCATGTCCATCTTGCCGGCAAGACCGGGAATCCAGAAACTGTGGATCACGTCCTGCGCGCCGAGTTCAAGGATCACCGTCCGCCCCACGGGAATGCGGATCTCATTGGCAGAAACAAGTCCAGGACCTGCGCGTGATGCCCCATAGGCGACCCGCCACCAGAATTGCTCGCCCTCGACCCTAATGGTGAGGTCGCCAGCCGCCGTGTCGCGCGGGCGCATGGCAGGCAAGGCATAGAGCAGCAGCGCGCCAAGGATCAGGGCCGGGCCGATGGCGCCCAGCCACAAGATGATCCGCATGCCGCCATGATGGCTGAGCGCCCCTTCCGGAGCGCGAAGCGCGCGAACATAGATGAGGACCATGACCGTCACGATGATTGCCGCACCGATGGTCAACAGGATCGCCATCTCGCGCACCTGCCGCGCTTCGGCGCCGAAGACATGGAGGGCCGACTGCTGCGCATTGCAGGCGCCAAGTCCGAGCAGTAAAATGGTCCAGAGCCATGGATTGCGCATTGCGCCCGCGTCACCCCTTTCGCGCCGCATCCGGTGTGCAGCGTCTTTCGTGCCAACACGCGAAGCGGCATCCGGTTCAAACATTTCTGTTTCGTAACAAGTGGATGAATTGCCGGTGTCGGCGAAACCAAAAGCCATCCGGCGCATTGGCGAGGGATCATTCTTCGACAAGGAGACATGTCTTGCCCAGCGCCCCGCCGCGCACCCGGCCCCTGCTCCATCCGCTTCACGGCCTGCTGCTCGCCTGGCCGGTCGCCCTGTTTCCCGCTGCCCTGCTGTCGGACATCACCTATCTCAACAGTGCCGAAATCCAGTGGAGCAACTTTTCGGCATGGCTGATCACCGGCGCGCTGATCGGCGGCGGCCTGGTACTGCTATGGGCCTTGATCGCGCTAACGCGCGCCAAAGGACCGGCACGCCGGCAGCACGGCCTTTATCTGCTGCTGCTGGCGCTGATGTGGGCCTGCGGGCTCATCAACGCCTTCCAGCATAGCCGCGACGGCTGGAGTTCGGTCGGAACGGCCGGTCTCATCCTCTCCCTCCTCAGCAGCCTGGCTGCCCTTGCCGCGGGCTGGACGGCCTTCGCGGGTTATAGGGAGGTTCGGCCCTGATCGTGCGTGCCTTCATCCTGGGCGCCGGTATCCTGGCGCTTGCCGCCTGCGGGCGCAGCCAGCCCGGCCTTGACCAGACCGGCGACCGGCCGGACCTGCCCGATCAGCGCCAGACATTGCTGCCGCCGATGAAAATCGCGACGCCCGCAGGCTGGGGCAATGAAAAGCCGACGGCACCGGCCGGCTTTAGCGTGACGGCCTTTGCCACGGGGCTCGCCATCCCGCGCCAGATGCTGGTGCTGCCCAATGGCGACATTCTGGTGGCGGAAGGGTCGGGCGGTTCGGCCCCCGCGCTGCGGCCCAAAGATGTCATCGCGACCCAGATCAAGGCCATGGGTAAGACATCGGTCAAGGGTGGCAATCGCGTCACCCTGCTGCGCGATGCCGATGGCGATGGCCGCGCCGAATTGCGCAGTGCGCTCATCACCGGATTGAATGCGCCCTATGGCCTCGCCCTGGTCGAGGGCCAGCTCTATGTCGCGACACAGGACGCGCTGCTGCGCTTTCCCTATCGCGAGGGCGAGACGCGCATCACCATACCGGGCGTCGAAGTGACCAGATTGCCCTCGCGCATAAACCATCACTGGACCAAGTCGCTGGCAGCTGGCCCGGACGGATCGAAACTCTATGTCGGTATCGGCTCCAACAGCAATGTCGGCGAACGCGGCATGGCGGTGGAGGAAGATCGTGCCGTCATCTGGGAGGTCGATCGCCAGTCCGGCATGCATCGCACCTATGCCTCGGGCATCCGCAATCCGACAGCACTTGCCGTTGAGCCGCAGACGCGCCGGCTCTGGGCCGTGGTGAACGAACGCGATGAGCTCGGACCGCAACTGGTGCCCGATTATATGACTTCGGTTCGTCCCGGGGCCTTTTATGGCTGGCCCTACAGCTATTGGGGACAGAATGTCGATCCGCGGGTGCGTCCGCAGCAGCCCGACATGGTGCGACGCGCGATCCGGCCCGATTATGCCCTGGGATCCCATGTCGCGGCACTCGGCATCAGCTTCGCAACCGGCGCCGGTCTTGGCCCGGCCTATGCGCAGGGGGCCTTCGTCGGGCAGCATGGCAGCTGGAACAGGCAGGATCTGGCCGGCTACAAGGTGGTCTTCATCCCTTTCGCCAACGGTCGGCCCGCCGGCAAGCCCCAGGACTTCCTGACCGGGTTCATCAAGGATGGACATGCGCGCGGACGTCCGGTGGGCGTGAGCTATGATGCGGTCCATGGCGCGCTGCTTGTCGCCGATGACCTGTCCAACAGCGTCTGGCGGATAGCCCCAACCCGTCGCTGACATGAGGCAAAGAGCAAGGAGAGAGAAAATGGAGAAACGACAGGAAGACGGGGAAACGGTGACCCATCTCTCGAAAGTCGAGGCGCGCAGCGGATCGCGGACCACCGTGACCCGGTCCATATTGGTAACAAGCCTCGCGCTCGTCATTGCGGTTCTGCTCATCGTGGTTGCGATCGGCTATTTCAGGGCCGACAAGACCGGCGCGGATGAGGTTAACAGCGATAACCGCGCAGGATCGGCCGCCCCCCAGGACTGAAGCCGTCGAGCAATAGCGGTAATATCAGGTTAAATGCGCCAAATGGATGGAAGGAACGCCGTCGTGCGCGGTGACAGGATGGCGAAGTCCGTCTATCCCCAAGTCATGGCCTCCATTTTTTCTCCGGCGCCCACGCACGCGGATTCGCTCAGAGCACGGATAGCCTCTTTTCCGTGGGAGAAAACGGCACTGGGAGCCAAGGCCGACTGGCCAATTTCGCTTCGGACCACGGTCGAGCTCGCGCTCGCCTCGGATTTTCCGATGTTCATCATGTGGGGGGAGGCGCAGATATTCCTCTACAATGATGCCTATGCGCCCTTTTTGGGAGCTCGTCACCCCGCAGCACTTGGCCAATCGATGTGCGATGTCTGGCCAGAGATCTGGTCCGAGCTCTCGCCCCTGATCGATCGAGCCCTTGGCGGCGAGACGGTTTCGGTCGAAGACATGCACCTCGTCATGACCCGCAATGGCGATGCCGAGGATACATGGTGGACCTTCTGCTACATCCGTTGCGCGACGACGCAGGCGATATCGTCGGCGTGCTCGATATAGCGGTGGATGTGACGCAGAAGTTTACGGACGCCCGCAGGATCGAGGAAAAACGGGCAAGGCTGGAGAAAAGCGAAGCGCGTTTCAGCGCATTGGTAAGCGCGACCTCCGACGCAATCTATCAGATGAGCGCCGACTGGCAGGAAATGCGCCAGCTCGACGGACGTGGTTTCCTGATCGACACGCAAGCACCATCTGTTCGCTGGCTTGAGCTCTACATCCCACCGGATGACCAGTCCATCGTGATGGCTGCGATCACCCGCGCCATCGAAGCCAGGGCGCCCTTCATGCTGGAGCATCGCGTACGTCAGGCTGATGGCGCTATTGGCTGGACAGCGTCCCGCGCCGTCCCCATTCTTGACGATGACGGGCAGATCCTCGAATGGTTCGGTACGGCCACCGATGTGACGGCATCGCATCTCTCGCGCGAAGCCCTGGCCACAAGCCGGGAGAAGCTGGAACTCGCCACGCGCGCCGCCCGCCTTGGGCAGTTCGACTATTGGCCACAGACCGGACAGCTTGAATGGGACGATCGCTGTCGCGCCCTCTTCGGCCTGCATCCCGGCGCGCCCGTCAGCTATGAAACCGCCTTTCTGGCGGGCCTGCATCCCGAGGATCGCGAAGGGGCCGACACAGCGGTGCGCGCCGCGCTCGATCCGGCCGGCAGCGGCATTTTCGACACCGAGTATCGGACCGTCGGGATCGAGGATGGGATCGAACGACATATCCATCCTCAGGGCCTGGCAATGTTCGAGGGCCAGGCCCCGATTCGCCTTATCGGTACCGTGCAGGACGTCACCGCCGATCGCCAGGCGCAGGCCAGTTTGCGGGAGGTCGAGGAGCGGCTGCGTCTTGCCGGACGGGCCACCAATGATGCGGTATGGGACTGGAACTTCAGCGACGATCATGTGACCTGGAACATCGCCCTTGAGCATGCCTATGGGCACAGGCTCGAAGATGTCGAACCGACCGGCGAGTGGTGGTTGGACCATATCCACCCGGATGACCGGCATCGGATCAATGACAGCATTCACGCGGTGATCGATGGCGAGGGGACTGACTGGACCGACGAATATCGCTTTGCCCGCAGCGACGGCAGCTATGCCGATGTGCTTGATCGCGGCTATGTTCTGCGTACGCCTGCCGGCGAGCCGCTGCGTATGGTCGGGGCGATGCAGGACATGTCCGCCCGCAAGGCGATCGAGCGGCAGCTTGAGGAGGATCGCCGCAGGCTTGCCGAGGAGGTCGAGACCAAGACGGCCGAGCGCGACAGGGCTGAAGAGGCCCTGCGCCAATCGCAGAAGATGGAAGCGGTCGGCCAGCTGACAGGTGGCCTTGCCCATGATTTCAACAATCTGCTGACGGGCATTTCCGGGGCCCTGGAAATGATGCAGATACGTATCGCGCAGGGCCGGGTCGGCGAAATCGACAAATATTCCGTCGCCGCCCAGGGCGCCGTACGCCGCGCCGCGGCGCTCACCCACCGCCTGCTCGCCTTCTCCCGCAGGCAGACGCTCGATCCCAAACCGGTCAATTCCAATCGGCTGATATTCGATCTGGAAGAACTCATCCGGCGCACGGTTGGGCCGCAGATCGAGGTTGAGACCGTGGGCAAGGCCGGCATCTGGACCACCCTGGTCGATCCCAATCAGCTTGAAAATGCGCTGCTCAACCTCTGCATCAACGCGCGCGATGCGATGCCAGATGGCGGGCGCATCACGATCGAGACCGCAAACAAATGGCTGGACGACGCAGCAGCGCGCGAGCGCGATCTGGAACCGGGCCAATATGTCTCGATCTGCGTGACAGACACCGGCACGGGCATGACGCCAGAGGTGATTTCCCGCGCCTTCGATCCCTTTTTCACGACCAAGCCGCTGGGCGAAGGCACTGGCCTTGGCCTATCGATGATCTATGGATTCGCACGTCAGTCCGGCGGCCATGTGCGGATCTATAGCGAGGTCGGGACGGGTACGACCATGTGCCTCTATCTGCCCCGCCACTTCATGGAAGACGAGGAAAGCGAGGACGCGTCAGTCATTCCATCGCTGAGTGAGCAGGCGGCCAGCAATGAATCACGACGCGGTACGATCCTGGTGGTCGATGATGAGCCCACGGTTCGGCTCCTCGTTGTCGAGATAGCGCAGGAACTGGGCTATGATGTGCAGGAAGCGATGGACGGCCCAGGCGCCATGCGGCTGTTGCAAAATGGCGTGGCAATCGACCTGCTGATCACGGATGTGGGCTTGCCCGGCGGGATGAACGGTCGACAGGTTGCCGATGCCGCACTCAGCCTCCTGCCGGATCTCAAGGTCCTGTTCATTACCGGCTATGCTGAAAATGCCGTCATCGGCAATGGCCAGCTCGCGCCCAATATGGCGCTCGTCACCAAGCCGTTCGCGATGGACGCATTGGCAAAGCGGATTGGCGATATGCTGCCCTGATCCCGCGAGGCGGCAATCGACCGAGCACTGCGCCGCCTCCAATATCAAGAGATCGTCAATCTTGCGGTACGACCGGCGGTCGGCCTGACAAGATTTTGCGGCTGAGTTTCAGGCAAGGCTTCAGGCCGCGACGGATCATGTACAGGGTCTTCCGCGTTCATGGGCAAGCAAAAAGGACAGAGATGATGCTTGCCAACGCCCGCCGTGAAATCCTGACCCGCCCGATCTTCTCCCTCGTCGAGGCAGCCCTGCCCGCTCTTTCCGCTACGGAGAGCGAAGCGATCGAGGCTGGCAACAGCTGGTGGGACGCGGCCCTCTTTACCGGCAATCCGGATTGGGATCAGCTCCTTGCCGTGCCGCCCGCCCGGCTGACCGACGCGGAGCAGGCCTTCATGAATGGCCCTGTCGAACAGCTGTGCGGCATGATCGACGACTGGCGCATGACCTGGGAAACGCACGACCTGTCGCAAGAAGCGTGGGGCTATCTCAAGCAGGAAAAATTCTTCGGCATCATCATTCCCAAGGAACATGGCGGCCTTGGCTTTTCCAATTTCGCCCATAGTGAGATTGTCCGCAAGATCGCGACCCGATCCGTGTCCGCGGCCGTCACCGCCATGGTTCCCAACAGCCTGGGCCCAGGCGAACTCATCCTGCGTTTTGGAACCGAGGAACAGCAGCGCTACTGGCTGCCGCGGCTGGCGGATGGTCGCGAAATTCCTGCCTTCGGCCTGACCAGCCCGGAAGCCGGCTCCGATGCGGCCGCGATGGTCGACGAAGGCGTCATCTGCAAAGGCCAGTGGGCCGGCGAGGAGGTGGTGGGCATCCGCCTCAACTGGCGCAAGCGCTATATCACCCTGGGTCCGGTCGCGACCTTGCTGGGCCTTGCCTTCAAGCTGCGCGATCCTAACCATCTGCTGGGCGGACAGGAGGAGATCGGGATCACGGTCGCACTTGTCCCCACCGACCTTCCCGGCGTCTCGATCGGGCGCCGGCATATCCCCTCGATGCAGAGTTTCCAGAACGGCCCCAATGAGGGCCATGACGTATTCATCCCGCTCGACAACATCATCGGCGGCCCAGATCGCGTCGGCCAGGGATGGAAAATGCTGATGAGCGCGCTGGCGGCCGGCCGGGGCATTTCCCTGCCCTCCCTGTCTGCAGCAGCCGGCGCCTTTGCGGCTCATACGACCGGCGCCTATGCGCGGGTGCGCTCCCAGTTCAACCTGCCGATCGGCAAGTTCGAGGGGATACAGGAGCGGCTGGCGCGGATCGCGGCCAATGCCTATCTGCTCGATGGCGCGCGCCGCCTTACCTGCGCGGGGCTCGATCAGGGGAACCACCCCGCCGTCATTTCCTCGATCCTCAAGCTGCATGCGACCGAACGCATGCGGACCGTCATCAACGACGCGATGGACGTGCATGGCGGCAAGGGCGTGATCGACGGGCCCAATAATTATCTCGGCAACCAGTATCGCGCGATCCCGGTCGGGATCACGGTCGAGGGCGCCAATATCCTCACCCGCAGCCTGATGGTATTCGGCCAGGGCGCGATCCGCTCCCACCCCTATCTTCTCAAGGAGATTCGCGCGGTCGCAGATGCCAATCGCGGGCGGGCGCTGGCGCAGTTCGATGATGTGCTGTGGAAGCATGTCGGCCACGCGCTCAAGACCGCGATCCGCGCCTTCGCGCGCAACTGGACCGGCGGCCTGTTTGCGCCAGCGCCCAAGGCCGGGCGCGCGACCCGCTATTATCGCCAGATGAGCCGCTATGCCGCGGCCTTTGCCTTCATATCCGACATATCCTTCCTGACCCTGGGCGGCGAGCTCAAGCGGCGGGAACTCCTCTCTGCCCGGCTGGGCGACATACTGTCGGAACTCTATCTTCTTTCCGGCGCGCTCAAGCGCTGGGAGGATGAAGGGCGACAAGATGATGACCTTCCCCTGCTCGCCTGGTGCATGGAGAGCGGCTTTGCCACGATCGAGCAAAGGTTCGTCGAGATCATCGAGAATTTCCCCGCGCGGCCCGTGGGCTGGATGCTGCGCCTGTTCATCCTGCCGTTCGGCCGCCGTCGCCATGGCCCGACCGACCGGACCATCCGTCAGTGCGCGCAGATCATCCTGGAGCCCTGCCCAGCGCGCGAACGGCTGATCGACAATGTCTTCATCGGCGGCCCCGAAGAACCCGTCGCCCGCCTGACCGAAGCCTTCCGCCTGATGGTCGATACCCAGCCGATCCACGACCGGCTGCGCAAGGCGCGGATCAAGGATTGGGCCAAAGCGCGCGAGCGCGGCCTGCTGTCGAGCGCAGAGCTGGCGCAGCTTGAAGAGGCAGATCGCGCGGTCGCGGACGTCATCGCCGTCGATGATTTCGCGCCCGAGGATCTGCGGCGCAATGCTGCTGCATCGGACCTGGCGCAGGCCGCCGAATGAGCCGGCCGGTCTATATTGTCGATGGCGCCCGCACGCCCTTTCTCAAAGCGCGTGGCGGCCCCGGTCCGTTCACGCCTGTCGACCTGGCGGTACAATGTGGGCGCCCCCTCCTGCTAAGGCAGAAATTTGCCCCCACGGACTTCGATCAGGTCATATTGGGGTGCGTCAATGTCATCGCCGATGAAGCCAATCCCGCGCGCGTCGCTGCCCTGCGTCTGGGCTGCGGGACGCAGACGACCGCCTTTACCGTTCAGATCAATTGCGGTTCGGGCATGCAGTCGATGGACACTGCCTACCGCTATATCGCCGATGGCGGCAGCGACCTCATCCTGGCCGGCGGTGCCGAAGCGCTCAGTCACGCCCCCCTCGTGTTTCGCCAGGATGCCGTCCAATGGTTCGCCGCGATGCAGGGCGACAAGAACAACCCCTTGGCCTCGCTGAAAGCGGCCAGCGGATTTCGTCCCGACTTCCTCAGGCCCATCATCGGACTGGAACGCGGCCTCACTGATCCCATCACCGATCTTGGCATGGGCCAGACCGCCGAAATATTGGCGCACCTCTTCTCCATATCGAGGGCGGAGGCGGACGCTTATGCCGTCGAAAGCCACAAGCGTCTTGCCCGGGCGCAGGCGGAGGGATGGCTGGAGGGGGAACTTCTTCCCGCCTTTGCGAGGGATGGAACCGTATATTCCCAGGATGATGGCGTGCGGCCCGACAGCAGCACAGAGAAGCTCGCGACGCTGAAGCCGGTTTTCGAGCGCCCTTATGGGAAGGTCACTGCGGGCAATAGTTCGCAGATCAGCGACGGCGCCTGCTGGACCATCCTCGCCTCGCAAGAGGCGGTCGAGCGCCATGGCCTTATGCCCCGTGCGCGGATCGTCGACAGCCAGTGGTCGGCGCTTGATCCAGCCATCATGGGCCTGGGTCCGGTGCTCGCCTCGACGGCACTCCTCAAACGCAATGGCCATGGATTGGCAGACATCGACCTGTGGGAATTGAATGAAGCCTTCGCTGCGCAGGTGCTGGCATGCCTTGCCGCATGGGAGGACGAAGCATTTAGTCGCAGCATATTGGGCCTTGAGGGGGCGGCCGGGCGCATCGATCCCTCGCGCCTCAATGTCGATGGCGGCGCGATTTCCCTGGGGCACCCGGTGGGCACGAGTGGCACGCGGATCGCGCTGCATCTGGTCCAGGCGATGGAGCGGCTCGGGCTGAGGCGCGGCATCGCCACCGAATGCATCGGCGGCGGCCAGGGCGGCGCCATGTTGATCGAACGGCTATGAAGGAGGCCATGATGAACGATCCTGTCTGGTCCTTTCTTGCCGATCGCGATCTGGAGACCGGTCCCGCGCCCCATCGCTCGGAGGCCCTGCATCACTGGCGCTTCACGCGCGATGCCCAAGACATTGGCTGGGCTATCCTCGATCAACAGGGAACGGAAACCAATGTCCTGTCCCAGGCCGTGCTCGAGGAGCTTGGCCATATACTCGACATGATTGCCGACCGTGCGCCCCGGGCGTTGGTCATTCGATCCGGCAAGAAACAGGGCTTTCTTGCGGGCGCAGACATCAGCGAGTTTCGTGACATGCGCGACGAAGCGATGGTGCGGGACCGAATCGCCGCCGCGCATGCGATCGTCGACCGGCTCGAAGCACTGACCTTGCCGACCATTGCGGTCATGCACGGCTATGCCATGGGTGGCGGCCTCGAGGTTGCCCTGGCATGTAACCAGCGCATTGCCATCGAAGGGACAAGGTTCGGCTTCCCCGAAGTGCAGCTTGGCCTGCATCCGGGGCTCGGCGGCACGGCGCGCTTCACCCATTTATGCGACCCGATCGTGGCGATGGAACTGATGATGACCGGCAAGTCGATCGATACCAAGCGCGCGAAAGACATGGGGCTGGTCGATGCGGTCGTTCCTGAACGCCACGTCCACGCCGCCATCAAGGCCGCAGTTGCAGGAGATATGGACCAGGGCCGGCAGGCATTGCTGGACCTACTGAAGGACGCCGCGCCAGTCCGCCATCTGGCGGCGCGGCAGATGCGCAGCCAGGCGGAAGCCAAGGCACCCCTGGCCCATTATCCCGCGCCCCATGCGCTCATCGACCTGTGGGAAACTCATGGTGGCGACCAGGAGGCGATGAAACAGGCGGAGATCACTTCCTTCGCACATCTCATGATGAGCAATAGCGCGCAAAATCTCATCCGCGCTTTCTTCCTGCGCCAGAAGCTCAAGGGACTGGCGGGGCCAGGTGAAAAGACGATCGCCCATGTCCATGTCATCGGCGCGGGTGCGATGGGCGGCGACATCGCGGCCTGGTGCGCCTGGCGCGGTCTTCGCACCAGTATTTCCGACGAGAAGCCCGAGCCGATTGGCGCTGCTCTTGGCCGAGCCGCGAAACTGTATGAAAAGCTCGCCCATGGAGATCGGCTCAAGGTTCGCGATGCGCTGGATCGGTTGATCCCTGACCCGGATGGTGCGGGCATCGCCAAGGCCGACATTCTGATCGAGGCAGTCCCGGAAAAGGTTGATCTCAAGCGGACCCTCTATGCGCGCGCCGAGCCACGCATGAAGGATGGCGCAATCCTGGCGACCAACACCTCCTCCATTCCCCTTGAGCAATTGCGCGAGGGGTTACGCCATCCCGAGCGGCTGATCGGCATCCATTTCTTCAATCCTGTGTCGCGGCTCGATCTGGTCGAGCTCATCAGCCATGACGGGGTCGATCCGCAGGTCGAGGCAGGCGCAAGAGCCTTTATCGGCATCATCGGCAAGCTGCCGGCCCCGACCCGTAGCGCCCCCGGCTTCATCGTCAACCGGATCCTTACCCCCTATCTGGTCGAGGCGATGACGATGATGGACGAGGGCATCGCGCCCGAGACGATCGACAGGGCGGCAATGGATTTCGGCATGCCCATGGGCCCGCTGGAACTTGCAGATCAGGTCGGCCTCGATATCGGCCTTGCGGTTGCCGCCATGCTCAAGCGAGAACTGGACTGGCCCATGCCTGCCACGCCGCAATGGTTGGCAGACAAGGTCTCGGCGGGTCAGTTGGGCCGGAAAGCCGGGAAAGGCATATATGCCTGGAAGGACGGCCATGCGGTCAAGAACAGCGCCCCGCAGCCCCCGCCGGAGATGGCGGACCGCCTCATCATGCCGATGCTCAACATGGCGGCCGCGACCCTGCGCGAGCAGGTGACCGACGATCCAGATATCATCGACGCTGCCATGATCTTCGGCACCGGATTTGCGCCCTTCCGCGGCGGACCGCTCCATTATGCCCACGCACGCGGGATTGGCGAAGTCAAAGCCGTGCTGGAAGGGCTGCGCGAAGCCCATGGCGAGCGGTTCCGGCCCGATCCGGGCTGGGACATGCTGCAATGAGGACCGGCGGGACCCGTCCTCTCGAACTTCGCTCGGCAGAGGAGGTCGCCGACCGCATCATCGCTCGCACTGACGGGCATATCGTCCTTGGCCTGCCATTGGGCCTGGGCAAGGCGCCTCATATCGTCAATGCCCTCTTCGCCCGTGCCAGCGCTGATCGCGCCATCAGGCTGCGTATCTTCACGGCGCTCACCCTCGAGCAGCCCTCGCTTGGCACGGACCTCGAGCGTCGTTTCCTCGAGCCCGTGTTCGAGCGGACAATGGGCGGATATCCGCGCTTTGCTTATGCGCAGGCGCAGCGTGCGGGCGATATGCCGGCCAATATCGAGGTGAATGAATTTTTCTTCCAGGCCGGCAGCCGGCTCGGCAATGGAGATGCACAGCGCCACTATATTGCAGCCAACTATACACATGCGATGCGCTATCTGATCGACCAGGGCGTCAATGTCGTGGCGCAGATCGTCGCGCGACGGGGAAACAGCTATAGCCTGAGCTGCAATAGCGACATGACCCTCGACCTGCTTGCCGAGCGCGATCGGGGCCGGGCCGATTTTGCCCTGATCGGTCAGGTCAATGACGAATTGCCCTTCATGCGCGGTCCGGCCGAAATCCCGTCCGACCGGTTCGCAATCATTCTCGACAGCGCGCAGACACGCTTTCCCCTCTTCGGGCCGCCACGGCAGCCCGTAAGCCCTGCCCAGCACGCCATCGGAGCTCATGTGGCCGCGCTGATAGCCGATGGCGGCTCGCTTCAGATCGGCATCGGCGCGATCGGCGACGCGATCGCCCACAGTCTGATCCTCCGGCAGGAACGGCCGGATGCCTATCGCGCAACGCTTGACCGGCTGGGCGCTCCCAAGCCATGGGAAATGGGCCCGTTTGAGGAAGGCTTATATGCGCCGACCGAGATGCTGGTCGACTGTTTCCTCGATCTCATAAGGGCCGGCATCGTCAAGCGTGAAGTCGATGGCGCGATCGTACATGGCGGCTTTTTCGTTGGCCCGCGCAGCTTCTACGCCGCGTTACGGGACATGGATGAGGATCTGCGCGATCGCATCCATATGCGTGAGATCAGCTATATCAATGCGCTGTTCGGCAACGAAGCGGCCAAGCGAAAGGCCCGGCACAAGGCCCGCTTCGTCAACAGCGCCATGATGGTCACGCTGCTGGGCGCCACGATCTCGGACGGACTTGAAGATGGCCAGGTCGTCAGCGGCGTGGGCGGGCAGTATAATTTCGTCGCGCAGGCGCTCGAGCTCGACGGCGCGCGTTCGATCATCACCCTGCCTGCCACCCGGCGTCACAAGGGCGAGAGACAGTCCAATATCGTCTGGAGCTATGGCCATGAAACCATCCCGCGCCATTTGCGCGATATGGTCGTGACCGAATATGGCGTGGCGGACCTGCGCGGCCAAAGCGATGAGCAGGTCATCCAGCGCCTGATCGCCATCGCCGACAGCCGCTTTCAGGGCGAACTTGTGGAAAAGGCCCGGTCCGCGGGCAAGATAGCGCCCGACTGGGACATTCCCGAAGCGTACAGGGATAATCTGCCCGAGCGGATCAGCGCGGCCATGCCCAAGGAGACATTTCCGTCCTTCCCGTTCGGCACGGACTTTACGCAGATCGAGCAGCGGCTGCTGCCGGTAATGCAATATCTGGCAGACCATGCGACCAGGCCCGCCCAACTGGCCGCCCTGATTGCCCGCGGCCTGCGCAGTGGTCAGCCCGACGAAGCGGAATTGGCCGCACTCGAGCGCATGGGGCTGGATGCGCCCCATGGCGTCAGGGAGCATAGCTATCGCGCGCTCATCCTGGGAGCCTTGCGCAGTGCCGGACAGTAAGGACAGGAAAGAGGCGACCGGGCCAGGCGTCGCTTCGACAGACAGGGGAATGGAGCAGATGAAGGACGGCAAGGATAGCCCGCACCCCGATCTTGACGCAGAAGAGGCCGCCCATGTCGAGGAGCGTAGTACGGGTTCGGCAAAGGTCGTCCATGAGGTCGTGCGGCTCCAGGGTGAGGAAGAGCTGGATCGACCGATCCTCGCACTCATGCTTTCCGGCCTGGCCGCCGGCCTCGCTATCACCCTGTCGCTCATGTCCGAACTGTTCCTGCGGGCAAGGCTGCCCGACACGGACTGGGCGCCCCTCATCTACCTGCTGGGCTATCCGGTCGGGTATCTGATCGTGATCATGGGGCGGCTCCAGCTCTTTACCGAAAGCACGGTCACAGCGGTGCTGCCGGTCGCGACCCGTCCGAGCCTTAGCAATCTGGGCCGTCTGGTGCGCCTGTGGGCCTGCGTGCTGGCGGGGAATCTTGTCGGCGTCACGCTCGTAAGCGCGCTGATGGCCGGTGAGATCATCATCACGCATGAACAGCGCATCGTGGCGCTCGATATTCTCGCAAAGCTCGAATGGCAGGACTGGTCGAAAACCCTGATGCTCGGCATTCCGGCGGGCTTCATCATGGCCGCGATTGCCTGGGCCCTGCCCAATGCCAAAGGCAGCGAATTCTGGGTGATCTTCCTTCTGACCTATGTCATCGGCCTTGGCGGCTTTTCGCATGTCGTCACCGGTTCTTCCCAGATCAGCTTCCTCTGGTTGAGCGGCGAGGTCAGTTTTCAGCAGGCCTGGTTCGGCTTCTCTCTGCCTGCACTCATTGGCAATATCATCGGTGGTAGCGGCCTGTTCGCGGTCCTAGCCCATGGGCAGATGCGAAGCGACCTGACCGAAGGGGGATAGCGTTCGGTTTCAACCGTCGCCGGCAGGCAGAACTGCGCGCAGAGACTTCTCGATTTCCCCGCCGCAATAGGCCTCGCCATAGCGCGTCACGCTTCTTGCCTCGAGCCTCGCCAGGGCAGGATGAGCGCGCAGACGCTGGACCAGACCCATCGTTGCAGGCGCATGTTGGGAGAGCATGGCAGCGATTGCGCCGAAGCGGCTGGCCATGGTGCCCCATAATGTCACGGTCACGATATCGGCCAGATCTGGCTTTGCGGTGCCGAGCATGAAACCCTTTCCAGCTTCAAGGCCGCTGCTTGTGCCCACAGCCTCCCAGATGCGCATCCATTTCACCAGCCGAGGAATAAAGCTGGCCCATCGATCCTCCGTCCACATCTGCCGGCCGCCATCCAGCGTCAGTTCGTCAATGATATCATTTGCGTCATTGACGAGCTTGACCGTCAAGGCGCGTTCGCGGGTACAGCCATGCACAAGGTCAAGACGCTCTGCCAGATAGACCATGATTGCTGGCATCTGAGACAAGGCAAATCCGGTTTCATTATCAACCAGGAGGGGTGGTCCCATGAAGGGCACCGGCTGATCCTCCAGAGCCATTTGCATGAGCGCGGCGATCTCACCCTCCTCATGTTCGTTCCAGCTCTTGCCCGCAAAGGCAAGCGCGGCCCGGATGAACTGTCCGCGGAATGGCAATGGCCAATAATAGAGCTCGAAATCCTTCTCCACCCTCATCCCTCCTTTACGTCCGTGCTTCTGCCAGAAGGCTTTCCTGGGCATATTGGTTGCCATGGGAATCTTGCTGGCAACCTCCGGGCTGTAATGGTGCACAGGAACACAGTGGCGGAGTTCGCGTTCTCCAATATGAGCTATCAGCAGTTTCCAGCAGCAGTTTCGGGGGGCAGCCAGGCGATGAGACCGAAGCTTCGATGGGGGACATAGCCTCAAAGAAGGTCTTCTCCGCCAGTGATAGTGCAGTTGCGCAGGGAGCTTGGGACGCATGTCGAATGAAATAGGTTCGGTTCGGCAATGGGATGAGGGGGACCTGATGGAAGCCTTTCTTCTCATTCAAAGCGAGCGCCATACCAGTGACGACCAGATAATTTTTGCAGAAATGCGGCGCCGTGCCGGTGGCGGCGCACGTGAGCAGCGCGATGCTTCTAACCGGCCTCGACTGTGGAACTTCGAGCCGGACCGGCCTCTGTTCTGAGATATGGTCGCCAGCCCGGCGCGCGCCAAAGGCGAGGCGTTGCCGGGCCGGGACACCTCAACCCGCTGCAAGCCTGTCAGGCGAAAAGCGGTCTGTCATTTCGGCGAGCGCCCGCCCACTCACCCAGGCGGATTGCGATCTGATCGTGCCCCCCACGTTTTGCGTCGTAAAGCGCTTCATCTGCCAGCCGGTAGAGCGTGCCAAAGTCAACGCGGGATGCCGAGGCCGTTACACCGATACTCACCGTCACCATGCGATTGCCGATGATGTCGCCATGGCTCAGATCGGCCAAGGTTCCGCGCAGGGTTTGTGCAAATTGCTCGATGTTCCCAACTTCAGCTCCTGTGACCATCATCGCAAACTCCTCCCCGCCCAGACGACATACGGCACAGGAGGAGTTTTCATGCTGCGCGATGCAGCGGCCCATAGCTGCCAGAACGTGATCGCCAGCCTCATGACCATAGACATCGTTGATCGACTTGAACCAATCGACGTCGATCAGGAGCAAAGCGACCAGCGCGCCTGATACAGGCAAGCCTTCAAGCATGCTGCCGGTTCTTTCCATGAAACCCCGTCGGTTTGGCAACCCTGTCAGAACGTCGCGGCGGGCAAGCTCATGGGCCTTAGCCTCTGCGAGCCGCGCGACATCTCGTTCCATCCGCAACCGGGCATGAGCACGCGAAGCGGCAGCGGAGAGCCACAATGTTTGCCAAGCCGCTGCGAACAGGACGAGAATTTGCGACCCACCGCCCCAGAACATGGCGTCCGCGTCGAAGAAGCTGGTCGACGCAAGGACGATCATTGGCAGTGCCCAGGCCCCACCCAGGCTCCGCGCCGCGCTGCTTCCCCGTCGCCATGCCTGGCCAATACAGGATGCGACCGCCGTCAGATTGGCCAGGACCAAAAACCCCAGCAGATTGCCGAGCATGTCGAACGGCCCGGAACGCATCAGCGAAAGCGGGATGCCCAATGCGCACACGCTTGCGGTGAGGCCCAGGGCGGTGCGCCTCAACCCCGCATCGAGATGCTGTTTTTCAAGAGCAGTGACGGCGCTCAAAGTGGCAAGCGTAATAGCGAGACAGGAGAGACCAGTGCAGATTTGCGCCGATACCGCGCCCGCCATGGAGGGAAAGAAGAACAGATGAAGTTGCGACCAGCACGCCCCCCATATGACCATGCAGCATGCCCATGCGGCCTGCCAGCCGGCATGTTGCTGACGGACGGCAAGAGCCAGTGAGGCGTTATAAATCGCGCCCACAATCAGCAGAACGAGCGCAGCACCGGTCAAGGTAGCCAGGCCAGTTGTCTGGGTGGCTTCTTCACCGCGCTCGACAAGCCTCATCCGCAGGAGATGCGCGCTCGCCACTTTGTCAAATCTCAAGGTGAAGGCCACGACAGGAACGTCGCGATAGGGCGCGCGGAACGCGAGTTGGCCGCCAGCTCTCCAATAAGTCCCGAAATTGCCGCTCCGGACATGTTGCTGCTCGACGGCACCGTCACGATAGATGAAGCGCACGACCAGTCGATCAAATCGAGAGCTGTGGATGATCAGCGACAGATCCTCATGATCGCGCGAGCCCTGGGGCAAGGCGGCGTGGAGCCACAATGTGCCCTTCTGATAGCCATCAGGTTCACCATTGCAGGCAAAATGGGAGGGGCGCGTGTCGTCAGGGGCAATCGACCGGCTCACTGCATGACACAGAGGATCGCCAATGCGTAGCAATTCAGCGCGCGCGGGCTGAGCCCCGCCCAGGATCAGCAGTGCGATCGAGAGCATGGCGCAGCAAATCGCCAGCCCATGTCGGGTTAGTCCCCTGGTCAGAATCCGCGCATTCATCGCGGCCCCTCTAGCATGAAAATGCCCGAAAATACTGGGCACATGGCCACTGGCTCACCTGCGGGCAGCGATGCACCCGGCTCGCGTCAACACTCACCATGAACTGACGGAGGCGGAAAAACATCTCACGATCACAAAACAAGAAATTTAATCCAAGTTAAAACGCAAGGCCATCATGTTGCGGCGGACGGCCTCATGAAAATCCCATCACAAAATCCATGACGATATCGAAATAAATATTGCGAATGCTCTACCATCTACGCCTTCTGCCTTAATAGACCTTAGCTATGGCGCTCTGGTAGTGTCAAAATTGCAACATCAGCATTATTGTTTTCGCATGCGGCAACCCCGGTGCATGCCCTTTAGTTTGAGCCTCGTGGAAATAATCAAACAGGGACGTACATCATGAATAAGATCATTCTCCCATTGCTGGGCTGCCTGGCACTGCCGACTGCGGCCATGGCCCAGGACGACACCGCACCCGATGGCAGCAAAGCCTTCGGTATCGAACCCTATGTCGGCATTCTCGGCGGTTATCACACTTTCGACCGCGGCACCGAGTTCGGCAGCGTTCCGGGCGAGACGATCATGAACGGCGCCCTGATCAGCGGCATCGCGGGCGTGAATGTGCCGCTCGGGCCTGTGTTCGTCGGGGTGGAAGGAAACGCCTCGAAGGGCTTTAGCGACATCGATTGGGAATATGGCGTGAAGGGCCGTGTAGGCGCCCGCGCAGGCGAGAGCGGTTTGATCTACGCCTCGGCCGGCTATCAGTGGGTCAATGGCAAAGGCGGCTGGCCCGACGAGAAGGACTGGATGTACGGCGCGGGTGTCGAAGTGGGGCCAAAGGAGATCGGCCTCGGCGGTGTCACTGGCAGCAGCGGCGTGCGCCTGCGCGTGCAGGTCGACACCTATGATTGGGACAGTTTCCGTCCCATGGCTGGCGTCATTTTCCACTTCTGAAATTACCACACAGTTCCAGGGGAAGGAGTAAGACATGGCCTTCCCCCAGGACGCAAAGGCCGATCGCATAGCCGCTTGTGGGCCGCATTCGCCTTGAGTGGAAGATGGCCGCTGCCATGGGGTAGAGCGGGCAACTACAGCGAGCCCGTTCTCCCGTTCAGCCAGAATGTGCTGGGCTGATCCACTTGATGTGGAGATTATCTTCCCGCACCGTGAACCCGTTGAACACCAAGGCGTTTTGCGTGGGCTACTGCACTCGTTGCAGGATTTTGGAGGCTTGCGCGTGACGATTGAGGTTCGCTTTCCCGATGGCAGCCGTCGAGATGTGCCGAGCGAACTTCGTATTCTGCACGCAGGCAGCGTGAACGAAGAGCCGGCATTCTGGCATGTACCGCTTAACTGCGATTCCTATTGGCGTTATGCGTTTGACGGCGTGCATTGGAATGCACGCCCCAGAACGGGTGGCCTTGCCATGTTCCGCAGTCCGGCCATCGAGTGGTGGCGGGGCATCGTAACAATGTCGGACGAAGCGGCTTTGGGGCAGGAACAGTGTCTTCTGGTCGCCGTCAACGCCTGATGGCCTATGACTTCTCTTGAACAGCGCGAGGCGATGCGCTCACAATTGTGTCAGCATATTCTATGTGAGCCGCTGCCAGGCTTCTTCCATCGCATCGCGCAGTTGCGCCGCCCAGAAGGATTGCCCCTCGCCTTGGGAAATAAGGTCCTGCCTGACCTCGATTTCAGCGTAGCGAAGATCATTTGAAAGGGCGTGGAAGGGCATGCTGTAATCGGTTTCATCCATGGCATAGGGAGCATTGTCGCCGACCTCGATCGGCAACCGGCGCAGCGCGTCCAGCAGGCAGGTCGCAAAATCGATCCGGCCGGCGGCGTGCAAGACGCCCACCGACCAAGGGCGCCTGATCTCGTCCAGTATCGGGGTGAAACTATGGAGCGCGAGCAGGATTGTCTCCTGCCCCGCTGCCAACCGAGCAGAGATCATTTCTGAAATGCCGGCATGATATGGAGCATGGATTGAGGTGACACGCGCCAGCCTGTCGGTTTCAATCAAACCCTGATTGCCACCGATATCGGTCCCATCGGAAGACGCAGGTATCGCGTCGTCGCGCGCGGGATCGCGATTACAGTCGATCACCAATCGCGAATAATTCTGGAAGATGAAAGGGGCATCGAGGAGGCGCGCCAGTTCCAGGCCCATTTCTCTCACGCCTATGTCGATTGCGATATGCCGAGACCAATCGGCCGGGCCTACGCCGAGATCAGCCAGGGCCGAAGGAATTGCCAGCCCTGCATGATCTCCGGTCAGGAGGAACGGGGAGCAGCCCTCAGCGTTGACGATGGTGGACGGCGCAGGATCGCCTGGACCCAGCAGATTCACGGTCTCTCCCTGACCATCGGGAATTTCCTTTCATGCCGTTGCTGACAATCGAACATGTGACGACTTATCGCTATCAGCAACCTGTGTCGCTGGGCGAACATCGCATCATGATGCGGCCGCGCGAGGCCTTCGACCAGCGACTGCTCCGGGCGCGGCTCGATATCGATCCCGCACCTGCCGAATTGCGCTGGCTGCATGACGTCTTCGGAAATTCCGTGGCAATTGCTCTGTTCGACAAACGCACATCGCATTTGATCGTCACGAGCGAGGTCACGCTTGAACATGCGCCCTTGACGCAGCAGCAGGTCGCCGTCGAACCCTATGCCCGGCTGTTCCCCTTCACATATTCGTCGGAAGACATGCCCGATCTGCTGCGTTCGATCGAACGCAACCATCTCGATTCCGAGCGGATCGTCGACAATTGGGTCCGAGGTTTCGTCAGCAATCATGGTGATACCGCGACTGTCGATCTCCTGACCCGGATCGCGACAGGCATCCAGCGTGACTTCACCTATGTCCCACGACATGAAAAAGGCACGCAGTCGCCCATGGAGACGTTGCGCAAGCGGCAGGGGACCTGTCGCGATTTCGCCGTGCTGATGATCGAGGCTGTGCGGGCGCTGGGTTTCGCCGCCCGCTTCGTGTCGGGCTATGTCTATAATCCGTCGCGCAGCGAAGGGCTGGTCGGCGGCGGCAACACCCACGCATGGGTCCGCATCTTCCTGCCCGGATCTGGTTGGGTGGAGTTCGATCCGACAAATGGCATCATCGGCAATCGCGGCCTGATCCGCGTAGCGATCGCGCGCGACCCGTATCAAGCGCTGCCGCTGTCAGGCACCTGGTTCGGTTTGCCTGCCAGCTTCCTGGGGATGGACGTGACGGTCAACGTCCGGCGTGCTGATCCGGACCTGTTTCCTCTCTCTGGCCATGGCGCCATCAACAGCCGGTGTGCCGGCAATCAAGAAAAGAATCCGACATGCTGATCCGGTGCGGCTACGATATTGAGTTTTCGACCGAAAGACGGACGGCGATGATGGCCTTGCTCAGCCTGCATCCTTCGCGTCACCAGGATCTACGAACGCCCCAGCGGCTGATAGCGAGTCCTGACATTCCACTTTATCAGTTCGAGGATGGGTTCGGCAATGTCGCCACCCGGCTCACCATCCCGCCGGGCAACGTCCGCTTGTCTTGTGACTTCGTGATTGAAGACAGCGGTGATCCCGACGACAGATCGCCCAGCGGTGCTCAGTTGCCAGTCGAAGAACTTCCAGATGCCGTCATGCCTTTTCTGCTGGGCAGCCGCTATTGCGAGACAGACCGTTTGATGGATGTCGCATGGGCTCAATTTGGTCATCTGGCTGGTGCCAGAGAACGTGTCGAGGCAATCGTGGATTTCGTGCACTGCCATATCGAATTTGGCTATCAGCATGCCCGCGCCGACAAGACGGCCTGGAATGGCTATCAGGAGCGAAAGGGCGTGTGTCGTGACTTCGCCCATCTCGCAATAGCCTTGTGCCGCTGCATGAACATCCCAGCACGATATTGTACCGGCTATCTGGGAGACATCGGCGTGCCGCCGGTAGATGCTCCGATGGATTTTAGCGCGTGGTTCGATGTCTATATCAACGGCGCCTGGTACACATATGACGCGCGGCACAATCGCCCGCGCATCGGCCGGATCCTGATGGCCCGGGGGCGCGACGCCACCGACGTAGCCTTGACGACGGCCTTTGGGCCGGCGAAGCTGGTGCGATTTCAGGTGCATACTCAGGAAGTGACCTCCCTTGACTGAGCCAGACGATCCGCTCCTGCAACGCTGGACTGGTCCGCTCGGCGCGCCGCCTTTTGCGCGCATACGGGATGAGCAGTTTCTTCCTGCAGTCATCACCGCCATCGCCTGGCATGAAGCTGAACTTGATGCGATTTGTGAGCAGAGCGCGCCTGCTACCTTTGAAAACACGATCGCTGCGCTGGAGCGGTCAGGCGAGCCGCTCGCGCGCGTCCGCCGGTTGTTCTGGGCTCTATCCTCGGCAAGGGGCACGTCGACCATCCGTGAGGTGGAGGCGGAAATTTCGGCTCGTCTGAGCGCGCATGCCGTTGCCATCAGCCATAATGATCAGTTGGTAGCGCGCATCTTCGCCGTTCATGCTTCACGGCACGAGAGCGGCCTGACACCGGAACAGGTCCGGCTCGTGGAGGACAGCTATGCAAGCTTCCTGAAAGGCGGTGCGGCACTGACGAGGGCTGGTAAGCAACGCTTTGCCGCCATCGAGGCTCGCCTGTTTGCCCTATCGGTTCAATTCGGGCAGAATGTGCTTGCCGCCACAAGCGCATGGGTGCTCGATCTGGAGCAGAATGAGCTTGAGGGCTTACCCCCCGCAATATGCGAGGCGGCCGCGGCGCGAGCAGCAGCAAAGGGGCACGAGGGCCGCTATCATATAACGCTTGATCGCACCGACCTGGAGGCATTTCTGACCTTCTCGAGAAGGCGCGATCTACGCGAAGCCCTATGGCGGGCCTTCACCTCGCGTTGCGACGGTGATGAATATGATAATTGGTCGGTCATTGCGGAAATCCTGGCGTTGCGCAGGGAACGGGCCGCCCTGCTAGGTTATGCCGACCATGCGCATTACGCGCTTGCCGACAGCATGGCGCATGATCCTGCAGCGGCGAGCGCGCTGATGCGCCAACTGTGGGCGCCGGGAAAACGCCGCGCAGCGGAAGAAGCGGCAGAATTGCAGAAGTTGATTGATGGGGAGGGCGGCGATTTCCGTCTCGCGCCTTGGGACTGGCGTTTTTACGCGGAGCAGGTGCGGCGCGCGCGTTACGCGCTCGATGCGGCTGCGGCTGCAGAGCATTTGCGGCTTGATGCGGTGCGACAGGCAGCGTTCGATACAGCCAGCCGACTTTACGGCCTCCGCTTCACCAGGCGAGCGGACATAGAAGGTTACCACCCGGATGTCTGGGCTTGGGAGGTGACGGACGGCGACGGGAGCGCAGTGGGCCTGCTCTTCACCGACTATCTGGCCCGACCGGAAAAACATGGTGGCGCCTGGATGGGAAGCCTTCGGGTGCAAGAGGAGATGGATGGTGACGTGCGCCCGATCGTCTATCTTGTTGCCAATTTCGCCCCTGCTCCGCCACCCGACCAAGGGGCGACCCGTCTATCGATTGATGAGGCACGCACCCTGTTTCATGAATTCGGCCATGCATTGCACGGGCTCCTCTCGAGCGTTACCTACCCCAGTCAGTCCGGAACGGCTGTTGCTCGCGACTTCGTAGAGTTTCCCAGCAAATTCATGGAAAACTGGATTGTGAGCCGGCAGGTGCTTGCAGGTCTTGGAATGCCGGAGGATCTAATCTCTGCCATTCGCGAGGCGGAGGCTTACGGCCAGGGTTTTGCGACCGTAGAATTGATCGGTTGTGCATTAATCGACCTTGCCGTCCACCAGAAATCGGAGGCCCAGTTGGATCCGCGCGCGATTGTTGCGGCGGAGCTTGACGCGCTGGGAATGCCATCCGATGTCGGACTGCGCCACCGCTTTCCTTATTTTACCCATATCTTCGATGGCGGCTATTCAGCAGCCTATTATAGTTATGCCTGGTCCGAGGCATTGGATGCCGATGCTTTCGAGAAATTTGTCGAAGCAGGTGATATATTTGACCCCAGGCTCGCGTCGCAATTCCGCGACGAGATACTCGCTACAGGAAACAGTCGGGATCCCATGGCTTCTTTCCAGGCCTTCCTGGGGCGTGCACCCGACGGAACGGCTTTGATGCGAGCAAGGCATCTTCTCGATGCTTGAACGACCCAGATGGCCATTCCGTCAGAAGGCGATCGCCAGTTGAGGCTGTAACGCGCCTTCCCGTCCATCGTCCTGCACAACGCAATCTACCGCGAACATATAGGCCACGCAGGCGCGTGCCTGCTGCGCCCAAGCAATGGCAGCAGACCTCTTGTCAGGCGGCAATGGTCAGCGGAGTGGCCATATCCTGCCCGGCCTGCATTACCTCATCGGTATGGACTTTGAAGGCGGCCAGGCGCATCGATCCGAACGCCGTTGTCAAAGCGGTATCGGCGGCGTCCCGTCCGCACGCCATCAGGATTCGCCCTATGCGGGGGATGCGATGCCTTGCGTCGAAACTGTGCCACTCTCCACCGAGATACGCCTCGAACCAGGCATGGAAGTCCATCGGGACATCAACTGGATCGACGCCGATATCGCCAAGATATCCGCTGCAGTAGCGTGCAGGAATATTCATGCACCGGCACAAGGCCACCGCAAGATGGGCAAAGTCCCTGCATACGCCGACCCGCTCATTATATGCTTCCCAGGCGGTCCTGGTGCACCGCGCATATCGATAGCCATAGGTCAGATGCTGATGCACGAAATCGACGATGGACTGCACCCGCTCCCATCCCGGCGCGATATGACCGAAATGATACCAGGCTTTCTGGCAGAGGAGATCGGTCTCGCAATAGCGACTGCCCATGAGATAGATTAGGACATCCGAGGGCAGATCCCGGACTTCATGCTGGATTGCCGATGGAATCTGACGATCATGTACGCCGCTATCGGCAATCGTGAAATCGCATGACAGAGTGGTACGGCCTGCCGGCAGGGTCATGCGAGTGCAAATGTTGCCGAACGTGTCGCGGTAATCATGGGTCGGGATCGGGGCGCTCGTCCTGATCCTGTGAGGCGTTCGAAGATCGGGAAATCTGGACGGCCGGATCGTGAGGAGGGAAATCAATGGCGTAGGAGCGCCCGTTTCCAGAACCAGTTCATAGCCAGCACGAATGAGCATATGTGACTTTCAAATTCGAGACGCGATCTTGAAGTGCAAAGTCGCAACCCAGCCGATAGTTTCTTCGCCAGGAGCTGTTTCGACAAATATGGTTCGCCATTGCGCGCTTCCCAGCCTTCATTGTAGAGTAACCATCTTCCGCCCGCAGCTCCACGAGGGATCAAGCGGCTATCCTGACGGGCAAGAGATCTTGATCATCCGCATGCAATATCGGGTCGCTTCTCGCTTCCGCGATCTCATCGCCCGACCAGCCCCTGATCATGCCAACGCCGCACAATATCTCGCCGGGGGGGCGGCGTCGGCTCGAGGCTGCGCCTGGCGATCAGTCTGAAGGAGCCACCCTTGGAAAAGAGGGGCGCTCAGTCGTCGGGAATGGCCGGATTTTTCGTCCCTGGCGCGCCGGGCATCAAGGCTCCATCAGCGTCCCTATTTTCTGCAGGTCCCGTCCGTTGAACCGGCGGTGCATCGGCACGCTGCGATCCTTCTTGGCTGTGAACCGGCCTGTTCCTGGGACGCTCGGTTTCCAAGCGTCGCTCGTCATCCGCATGGTGACCATTTGCCTGTGTCGTCGTGGTTTGCGGTTGTGCCATCGTCGCGATAGCCAGGACGAATATCCACATGATCGTTCCTCTCACGTCTCCATAACCTCTCCAATCTCCGTTGGAGCGACGTGGTTCCGGCTTTTTCCTGTTCGCGGTGCCGCAAGGCGTATGTGAGGGCGTCGAGCACAGGAGCTAGCCAGCTGCAGTTACGCTCGGGCCGCCGCGGTTCGCGGTCATTCTCCATGGGCGCAAGTAGCCAATTGCCCAGGTGTCTGGCAGCATAAGCCTTATGTTTGCGGCGATCGGATCCTGCGACGCTTCTGGCCGTTGACTGGTCATCCGCACACCTACAGAAATTTATTCCAAAGGAGTCGCCATGTCGCTCAGCGGCCGTACGATCGCTCTTCTCATCGCTCCGCGCGGTACGGAAGAAGTCGAATTTGTGGAGCCCATGAACGCCCTCAAGGAGGCCGGAGCGCGCGTCCAGGTGATTGGCCTTCAATCTGGCCAGGCACAGACAAATGTTCATGATCTCGATCCAGGCGGCGAATATGCCGTCGACATGAATTTTTCCGAGGCGGATCCAGCATGTTTCGATGGCCTGGTCATTCCCGGCGGCAGCGTGGGGGCCGACAAATTGCGGGCCAGCCGCGGCGCGATTGCCTTCGTTAAGGCCATTTTCGATGGTGGAAAACCAATTGGCGCGATCTGTCACGCGCCCTGGCTTCTGATTGAAGCCGGGATTGCCAATGGTCATTCGCTCACCTCCTTCCCCTCGATCAAGACCGACATCGAAAATGCCGGCGGCCGCTGGGTAGATCAGGAAGTCGTGATTGATGGCCAATGTATCACCAGTCGCAGTCCTGACGACCTGCCGGCATTTTGTGCTGCGCTCGTGGACGCATTTGCAGATGCGCCATCGCGCTGAATGGGTTCGAGAATGGGCGGCAATGTGGCCGCCGCCAATATTTCAAGAGGGTAAGGGTCGATGATTTTTCCTAAGAAAGCCAAGCAGAACCGGGCGTTCGGCAAGTCTCGTGATGAGGCGATGCAGGATGCGGTGAAGATCGGGATCGCGGAAACCGCAGCACGTGCCGCCGTCACAGCGACGGTCACTTTCGCAGTGGGGTGGCTCCTCAAGCGGACCTTCGAGAAAACGGTGGCGCAAACCGCGCAACCTGCCTGCAAGACCAAGCCGTCCATGGCGACGAACAGCCCTGCGGTCAGCTACAAGCAGACGCGAAAGCGCACTGACACGGATAATTCAAACGACTTCTGATATGTTGCCTGTTGGATTTCGGATGGACTGGCAGAGCGATCGAAATCAGAAGGTCTGACGTCGATTGCGTGTATCCACGGAAATATCATGGTACAGGATATATCCGTGGATACAAAGCGGGCCTTCACAGGTTATTGTTTGGCAAGTCATTGATTTGCGGCCCCCCTAGCCCTGCATCGAAAGATGCAGGGTTTTTAGTTCATTGATTGCTGCACCCTTTGACTGATCGCGAACCGGTTACCCTTACTGCTTGTGAACCTGGCACTGTCCGATCTCATCCGCGCGGATGTCGACAGGATCATGGACACGAAGTTCGAGGGATCCTTTGCGCTCGACCCTGCATTGGTGATGTGCGATTGCGTTGACCATCCATTTTGTAATGCTGGATATGATGATGGTGTTTGCCGACTTTCTGCGCGGTCGCAGGCGTGAGTTGCTGAGTGCCCACGACCTTGGCGAACTTGAGGCTATGGTGACCGATCTGAGGACCTTGCCTGCCCGCAAGACCTTCATATCTCGCGACCAAAAAGTCACCATGAGCACCTATCTCATCGAAGGCGTCATGTGCCGATACATGGACGACCGACAGGGAGACCGGCAGCTGGTGGCAGTCCATGTGGCAGGCGATTTTGTCGATCTTCATGGCTACCCGCTGGGGCATCTTGATCATGACCTTGCCACCCTGACCGCCTGTCGAGTGGCTTTGGTGCCTCATGTTGCGCTCGATCATCTTGTCGCGACGCGCCCGGCACTCACAAAATTATTGTGGTTCAGCACGCTTCTCGATGCCGCCATGCATCGCGAATGGATATTTCGCCTTGGTCGTCTCGACGCGGTTGCCCGGGTCAGCCACTTCTTCTGCGAAATCGAAGCGAAATTGCGCGCGATCGGGCGAAGTGATGGGGCACATTTCACCCTCCCGATGACCCAGACCGACCTGGGAGAGGCCTGCGGGATAACACCGGTTCATATGAACCGGATGCTGCGTGAACTCAGAGATCGCAACCTCCTGGCGATCCACCGCCATGATGTTGAGATCCTTGATCTGAGAGGTCTGGCGCGGTTGGGTGAATTTGATCCTGCCTACCTGTTCCTCGACGAGCAGAACTGACGGAACCGCCACTGCTAGCATATCGTTCTTGTGTCCTTGAGAAGGAGCAGAGCCGTTATGCCTACCCCGGGTATTCATGAAGAAGCCGGTATTGCCTCAGCCTACGCCGGATTGATCATGCTGGATGGTCCGAACGGTATTGCAATAACGCTGACTGCAAATGCAGCAGAGGGGACGGGTCTTTCCCTTCTGCGTGCCGCTGAAATAGCGCGTGAGCAAATGGCCGCAGGTGAGGACAAGGATTTTCCAGAGGAGTGAAAACGTCTCGATTGATCTAGATCAATACTCGAAATCATTTCGGTGTTGCCTTGTATTTTATTGTTGCTGCGATGCAACTTTAGGCATTTGCGCGGTTTTACTTTGCGGCTCGTGCGCAGGGGGATGAACGAGGCCTATCTCCGGTAGAGGATAGCCGCATGAAGATCGCTCAAATCGCTCCCCTTGCTGAAAGTGTGCCGCCCAAGCTTTATGGGGGTACCGAACGGATTGTCTCCTATCTCACCGAGGCCTTAGTGCATCAGGGGCATGAAGTAACCTTGTTCGCGAGCGGCGATTCGCAGACATCGGCCGAGCTTGTTCCGATTACGCCGGCGGCGCTGCGACTGACCCCGGGTATCGTCGACACCATACCTTATCATATGATGATGCTAGATGCGGTGAGGCAAAGGGCGGACGAGTTTGATGCGCTCCACTTCCATATCGATCTGCTGCATCTGCCCATGATCCAGGATTTTATCGGACGTACCGTCACGACGTTACATGGTCGACTCGACCTTCCCGATCTGCCGCCCTTCTACCGGTGTTTTGGCGATCACTGCCTCGTATCGATTTCCGATCATCAACGCCAACCCATGCCACCGGTCAATTGGGGTGCGACCATCTACCATGGTCTGCCGGTCGATCTGCTACAGCCCAGTCTCGGCGCCGATGAGGGGTATCTCGCCTTCCTCGGGCGCATTTCACCCGAGAAAAGACCAGACCGCGCCATTCGCATCGCAGCCCGGGCCGGCATCGAACTGCGAATTGCCGCAAAGATCGATGCTGTTGATAGGGGTTATTGGGAAGAGGAGATCGCGCCCCTCATCAAACTCTATCCCAATATTCGCTTTATCGGCGAGATCAACGAACAGCAGAAAGCGGATTTTCTCGGGGGTGCAAGGGCCTTGCTCTTCCCGATCGACTGGCCCGAGCCTTTCGGTCTTGTAATGATCGAAGCAATGGCTTGCGGAACACCGGTCATTGCGTTCCGATGCGGATCGGTGCCCGAGATCATCGAACATGGGCGCTCGGGTTTCATCGTGGACAGCGAGGATCAGGCGGTCGAAGCGGTGGGCCAACTTCGTCATCTTGAGCGCGCAAGGGTGCGTGGCGCGTTCGACGCACGGTTCACGGCTGGCAGGATGGCCGCAGACTATGCCGCATTATATCACAGGCTGCCGGGCGCCCGTACGGATGCCGCCTGGCTGCGTCGCCAGCGCGGCGAGGAGTCGGAATTGCAGATCGTCGCATAGGAGTCGCCATGTCGCTGACCCAACCGCAGCCAGGGATGCCTGGTATTGCAGGAGGACAGGCGCTGTCACAGGCGCAGACCCAGTTCTTCATTCCTGCTACCGCTTCATTGCACGAGCGTCGGCCACGCACACTCAAGCATGGAGACAGCTTTGCTGTCTTTGACCATAGCGGCGATGCCATATCCGGGCCCGGCAGTCCCGAGGGTTTCTATCATCGCGATACGCGCCACCTTTCGCACCTTTATCTCACGGTCAACGGCATGCGTCCGATACTGCTGAGTTCGGCGCTACGCGACGACAATGCGATGTTGACCTGCGATCTGGCTAACCCGGATTTCCTCGGATCAGACGGCCGCGTCGAGGTGGAGCATGATCTGATCCATCTGCGTCGCAGCCGCTTCCTGTGGGACGGCGCGATCTACGAACGGATCATCGTGCGCAATTTTGACATTGCTGAGCGCCGGGTATCCGTGGGCCTCTCCTTCGCTTCCGATTTCGCGGATCTGTTCGAGATACGGGGCATGACAAGATTGCGCCGTGGTACCATGCACGAGCCCAAGGTCGCAGAGGCCGATGTCCTGCTGGGATATAAGGGGCGTGATGGCCTCGAGCGGTCGACACATCTCCATTTTGATCCCGCGCCAGCGCAGCTGACGGCAGAGCAGGCGCTATTCGATGTCTCTGTTGCTCCCGGCGGTCGATGCACATTGTTCGCACGTGTTGCCTGCGAACATGTGAGCGAAGTTGATCAGCCCTTGCCCAAGCTGTTCCTCAAATCCCTGCGCGAGGCCATGCGTGCGCTTCAGGTTTCGCGCCGCCGCGGCGCGTCGATGCGATCGTCCAATGACCTCTTCGACGCTGTGGCGCGACGTTCGGTATCCGATATCTCGATGCTCTCCACCGATACGGAATATGGGCCATATCCCTATGCAGGCATTCCCTGGTTCAGCACGGTTTTCGGCAGGGATGCACTGATAACCGCACTCCAGACGATCTGGATGGACCCGGCTATCAGCCGAGGCGTGCTGGGATATCTCGCCGCGCACCAAGCGACGCATTTCGATCCAGCCGCCGATGCCGAGCCAGGTAAAATCCTGCATGAAGTGCGTCATGGCGAAATGGCCGAACTGGGTGAAGTCCCTTTCCGCCATTATTATGGTAGCATCGATTCCACCCCGCTTTTCGTCATGCTGGCCGGTGCATATCTGGAACGCACAGGAGACCTTCAGTTTCTCGCCAGAATATTACCCAATATCGAGTCTGCATTGCAGTGGATCGACAATCATGGCGATCGCGATGGCGACGGCTTCGTTGAATATGGACGAATGACGGATCAGGGCCTGCAGAATCAGGGCTGGAAAGACAGCCATGATTCCATATTCCATGCTGATGGCAGTATCGCCAAAGGCCCGATCGCTCTCGCCGAAGTTCAAGCCTATGTTTATGGCGCGTGGCAGGCGGCGAGCAGCATTTATCGTGCAAAAGGGGATTTGGATCGCTCGGAAGCCTATCTTGCCCGGGCCGTCGATCTGCAGGATCGTTTCGACGCGACTTTCTTCGACGCGGAACTGGGCACATATGTGCTCGCGCTCGACGGGCAGAAGCAGCCCTGTCGCATTCGCTCCTCCAACGCAGGCCATGTTCTTTACACTGGTCTGGCCCGATCAGAGCGCGCACCCATGGTTGTGGCAACATTGATGGCACCCGCCTCATTTTCCGGCTGGGGTGTGAGGACGATAGCGTCGACCGAGAAGCGCTATAATCCCATGAGCTATCATAATGGGTCGATCTGGCCGCATGACAATGCGCTGATCGCCGCGGGCTTTTCGCGATATGGCTTTCAGCGTCAGGCGTCGCAGATTTTCGAAGGCCTCTTTGCCGCTGCAACCTATGTTGATCTCCTGCGCCTGCCGGAGCTGTTTTGTGGTTTCCCGCGGCGGCGTTCGCAGGGCCCGACCTTCTATCCGGTCGCCTGCAGTCCGCAGGCCTGGTCGGCAGCGGCTCCCCTGTCGCTCATTCAAGCCAGTCTGGGACTGGGGTTCGATGTGTCGTCCAACGAAATCATCTTCCGCCAACCGACCTTGCCGACATTTCTCGACAGTCTTTTCATCGCGTCGCTGCCATTGGGGGCGGGAGAGGCGGATATCATGCTCGACCGCCTCGGAGATACGGCGGTCGTCAAGCCGCAGCATCGTGACAGTCGGGTAAGGATCGTCACCATAGCGTGATCATCCTGTCTGCCCGAGGCGCAGAGACGAGCCGGATGGCAGAGGCGGATTTTCTCCCCCGTACAAGGCGCCAGCCGGACTGCGCATGTCAGTTATGAGCGATCGGAATTTGAATGATATCACGCGAGCGTATCGACAATGGAGGATTGATCCTCTTCATCGCTGTCTCGACGGTCGGACTTGGTCTGATCATTTCCGGTTTCATCTCGGCATTGCTATGGGCGGCTTTGGCAGCCTTGCTGTTTCAGCCGCTTTACAGGCATATTCTGATCGATTGTCGCGGACGACGTAATCTGGCGGCAGCGCTGACGCTGCTCATCATCATCATTGCCGTCATCATGCCGGCCCTGATCATCGGAAGTCTCGTTGTCGAGCAGGCGAGCGGCGTTTACGCAAAGATCAGAAGCGGCCAGATCGACTTCGCAACCTATTTTGGTCAGGTTCATGCTGCCTTGCCGATGCGCATGCAACATTGGGTCGAGAATGCCGGCTTTGGTACGTTCGAACGGGCGCAGGCAAAAATTTCTCAGGCGTTGAGCGCCAGCGGCAGCATGTTGACGCAACGCGCTCTGACGATCGGCGCGGATGCTGCTGCTTTCGTACTCTCCTTCGGTGTGGGGCTCTATGTGAGCTTCTTTCTCCTGCGCGATGGGGAGGCGCTAGCACCCCAGATCATCAAGAGATTACCTCTCGAACACGCCATATCCCATCGGATCGCAGCGCGCTTCGTGATCGTTGTTCGAGCGACGATTAAGGGATCGGGAATCGTTGCCCTGGCGCAAGGCTTTCTGGGCGCCGCTACTTTCTGGATAGTCGGCATGCCGGCCGCCCTCTTATGGGGGGTGCTGATGGCAATCGCCGCCCTGCTGCCAGCGATCGGGCCTGCGATAATATGGCTTCCTGTGGCGACCTATCTGCTTGCGACGGGCGATCTTTGGCAGGCCATCACCGTGATCGCTTCAGGCGTCTTTGTGATCGGTCTTGTCGACAATCTCCTGCGGCCAATGCTCGTTGGTCGGGATACCGGGCTGCCGGACTGGCTCATATTGGTGACGACTCTGGGCGGAATCGAGACGCTTGGCCTTAGCGGCATCGTGGTGGGGCCGATCGCTGCGGCATTCTTCCTCACGGGATGGGATATATTGTCAGAGCAGAAAGGCGCTTCCACGTGCGACTGAAGCGTGGATTGGCAGTCCGCGGAAAGTGCCCGGAACCACGAAATCGCACTGGTGGAACGATCAGGCGATTGCCGCATTGTCGGCGGACCACAGGCGCCGCATTCAAGGTCTTCGATCATGTTCAAATATGTTGCGATCAGGCAGGAGAAGGGCCGCTGGCATGTCAGTGCCGAGAGTGGGCGGGTGGGAGATCCAGTCCTCAATCTCGAAAATGGGGGCTATGCTTCTCGCATGGATGCCCTGCAGGCCGCGATGATCTACGCGCAGGACAATCGCCTGGATATCGTCGAGATGGCTCTTTGAAGCGAGCGGGTCGCTGGCGCGACCGCGTCCTCCAACATGCATTGGTCGTTCGAAATCCTGTTTCCGGTCTCGCGCCGCCCGAGCGACTAACAACCGATATCTTTCAATGTTCGGAGCGTTGGTGACATGAGCATCATCGCTCATTTTTCTATCTTGTTCGTGCCCTTGACGGCGCGAAAGCGCAGCCATTTGTCGCAGCCACATGAACAAGCAGCACCCAAGCTTTGGTGCGCCATCTCGATATCATCGGGGACTAGGCATGGTTCCTAAGTCGATCCTCTTGCCACGAAATGGGTGGGTGCCAGATAATCCCGTTCTGCCGGTCAAGCTGTATATCGAAGTGGAGCCAGGAGAGCGGACGGATCTGGCCGAAACTTTCGAGGCATGCTTTCACAGGCATGGCTGGGAGCCCGAATGGCGTGATCAGATCTACGATTATGATCATTATCACTCTACCGCACATGAGGTGCTGGGGATGGCATCGGGTCATGCCATTCTTGCGCTTGGAGGGGCCAGGGCATTTGAAATCAAGGTCAGAGCCGGCGACGCGTTGCTGCTGCCTGCTGGAACCGGGCATCGCGCAATTGAGCAGAGCCGGGACTTTCTTGCGGTAGGCGCATATCCAGCGGGGCAGAATTGGGACATATGTTGCGTCGCGCCCAGCCAGACGATGCTGGATCGGATCAATAGCCTGGCTTTACCGAAATATGATCCGGTCACCGGAAGCCCATCTTAGCCGCCATCACTGCCGGCCTGCGGCCTGATACCGCTTAACAAGTGGATGCTCAGGATGGACCATTTCAGACATTGGGGCGTTCATTGCATCAAGGAGAGACCAAGCCGATGCACCTTCCCCCCGCCATGCATTTCGTTGAGACGCTACCCGCCCCGCTGCCGCAGATCGGCATGTTTTCGGATGCGGAAGAGCTGCAGCTTTCGGATGACCATATGCCGACCCGGTCTGTTACCGGGCAATATGTCGCAATGGGTGGCGCAATGCTGCTGACTGCGGTGCTGCTCGCGCGCGGACTGCGGTAAGGACCGGCCGGTCAACGTCTCCAAAATCATAAACAGGAGCCCCTACATGTTGTGGACAATTCTTCTCGTTATCCTGGTTCTCTGGGTTCTGGGCGCGTTCGTCATTCCGATCGGAGGTGGTCTGATCCATCTCCTCCTGGTTCTCGCCGTCATTGTTCTGGTCTACCAGTTCGTCACCGGACGACGAGCCTGATCGGCCCGACCGAGCGCGTGAAGACTCATGCCAATTGCGATCGGAGAGGACGCGATCGGTCCAAAGGAAGACTGGCATGCTGCACAAGGATGTTCGAGCTGAAAAGACAGCCGAAAAAGCCGAAGATCGAATGGAGAATATGGGTGGCTGCGGCACGTCGCAAAGTCCGGTTTCTGCAATCGGACAGTCGGGCGGGACCTCCAAGCGGGCACGGCCAATTCTGACGCTTGCGTTCACTGCACTCAGGCGCGCCTAAGCGACGCCGTCGCGCAATGGAATTTAGAAGGGCGTGTGTATCCGCATCGTCGCTATCGCGCGCTTGGCTTGTTGTCGGGCAATTGATGCGCACATGGTCCCGGTAGACCGCGAGTGGCATCAAGTTCGCCTCCTGGCAAGCATGCTCAGTCATGCCGGTACGTTGGAATTTCTTCGCGAAATCGTACTGATCGAGATCAAAGTCAGCTGATTGGCCGGGAACGGCCTGCCTGGCCAGGGATTGATCTTGTTGTTGGGCGGCATCCGCCCCTGGCAGAATTGGAGAGTATCATGAGCATTGAAGGCAAGGCCAAGGAAGCCGCCGGTTACGTGAAGGAAGAAGCTTTCGAGCACGGCAGATCGCCTGAAAGCCAGAAGAAGGCCCAGGACGGCCGGGACCTTCGCAATGAGGGGCGGATCGAAGACGGCAAGCCGCCGAAGACCGACAAGCCTGGCACGGGCGACTGACAATCTTCAAGGTCAGAAGGCGCCGCCCCAGACGGGGCGGCGTTTTTCGTTGGAACTCATCTATATGAGTGGCTTGTCGTTGCATCCTAAACGCTTCGGGCGATCTGGTAAGCTTGGCGTCAACTGGATGCTAGCTTGGCGGGTTGGTCGATGCAGAGCCGGCAGACAACCGATGCGGTGCTGCAGGCGCTGCACATGGCGGTATGGCGGCGCCAGCCGAAACAGCGGGTGCTGATCCATTCGGATCAGGGCTCGCAGTTTACCAGCATGGTCTGGGCGGCCTTCATCCGGGCTCACTTTCTTGAGCATTCGATGAGCCGGCGCGGCAACTGCCATGACAACGCAGTGGCCGAGAGCTTCTTCTCGTCGCTCAAGCGCGAGCGCATCCGGCGCCGCACCTGCAAAACGCGCGAGGAAGCCGGGCAGGACATGTTCGATTACAACGAGATATTCTACAATCCGGTGCGCAAGCAGGTCAGGAACGGGATGCTCTCACCCACCCAGTTTGAACGGCAGCAGTTTTTGAAAGCGGAAGGCGTCTAAAAAATTAGAGGCTATTCACCTCTGAACTGGACATGATGCTCGGGATACCGGACTGCGATGCCGCGTGATGTCCAGACACGTGATGTCCAGACAGTAGCTCTCTCCCGGAGGTGCTGCTGATCGCCAATCGGTCGGCTGGCAAGGCACTCAACACCGCTTTAGGCTCCATCCGTTGTATCACCGGGCAACTCGATTGAAACATTGGAGCACCGTGCCTCAAGACCATCTTGCGTTATTGCGGTGGTACGGCCATCCTTGTCGGTGTGATCGGGCATCTGGCGCCCTTTCATTATCGCCCCTGCCAGGCATTAAGAACGCCCGTCCCTAACGGACGGGCGGCCGCTCGGAAGTCGCAAAGCGACTTCCTTGCCAGCGGCACAGCTCTGGGAAATGCAGACAGTTGGGGGCAGTTCCCGCTGCACTTTGCTGTTGCCTGGATTTCGCACGTGGTATCTTCCCAACCCCCTATCCCCTGTCATCGCCCGCCCAGGTCCGTTGCATCGGGTTGCCATAACAGTCCGTCCGAACTGCTCCCCTGTCCGGAAGACCTGCCGCCTCCCGCCGAGGATCTGGAACGGACTTTCAAGACGGAGCGGGCTGGTCTTCTGCGCTATCTTGGGCGGCGCGCGGGATGGGATATCGCCCCGGACCTCGTCCAGGAAGTTTTCGTGCGGGCTGCGAGCAGCCAGCAGGCCGGACGCCTCATCAACCCTGCCGCCTTCGTGCGACGTATCGCCCGCAATCTTCTGATCGATCGCGCCCGCAGGAAAGATCGCAACAATATCCTGTTTTTTCCGCTCGATGAGCAGCGCGATCTCGCGTCCGGTCCCGAGCAGAGCCTCAACCTTGAAGCAGCGGACCTTCTGCGGCTTTACGAAGATGCCGTCGACCAGCTGCCGGAAAAGACGCGCCGTGTATTCCTGATGCACCGGGTGGACGAGATGAGCTATCGCGAAATCCATGAGCGATTGGAGATCAGCATCGCGACGGTGGAATATCATATGATGAAGGCCCTGGCGCATATCGGCCGCCACGTGGATGCCGGGCAATGAGCGACACCGAGCGCGATGATGATGCACGTCGTCGAGCTGTCGAGGAGCAGGCGATTGCATGGTTCTCCCATATGCGTGCTGCGGGTGATGACGCGGACCATGCCGAACTTGAAAAATGGCTGGAGCAGTCGGCAGAGCACCGCCGAGCCTATGAATGGGCGAGCCGACATTTTGAAACCGCTGCGCTGTTGAAAATGTCCCGTCGCCATGGCCGCAAGGACCATGCGTCCCGGCCGACATGGATGATCGGGCTCGCCATTGCCGCAGCCATGATCCTCGCCATCGCCCTGGGAGCGACATTCAGGTCAGGTAGCAGGGGTGAGGAGGCCAATGCGCAGATGCGCCGCCCTCCGGTGATGCGCGCGCCTCCGCATCAGATCCGGAATCTGGCGCTGGCTGATGGCTCGAAACTGACCCTGGATGCCGATAGTCGTGTGGAGATCGCCATGACCCGCAAGGAGCGGCGGCTCCGGCTGATCGGGGGGAAGGCCCGCATTGCCGTCAAGGCGGATAGTCGACCGTTCATCCTGGAAGCGGGCCCAGGCGAAGTATCTGCCCAGGTAGCGCGCTTCGACGTTGGGCTCGACAGCCAAGGGCAGATCGAACTCGCCGTGTTGTCGGGTGACGTCGAGTTGCGGAGCCTGCTTCGACCGGCGATGGCGATCGTAGCCGGGCAACGCGTTTTGGCAGGTCAGTCGATCGGATATGCCGCAGACAGTTTTCGTCCGATTGCGCTTGCCTCCGACGGGATCGATGACCGCGACTGGCCCCAGGGTTGGGTCGAATATAGTTCGGTGCCGCTGCGCAGACTGGTCGAGGACAGCAATCGTTATGCCCGCCGCCCCATCATTCTTGATGATCCGAGTCTGGGCGACCTGCTGGTTTCAGGACGCTTTCAGTTGACCGAGACGGATCGTTTTGCCGAACGGATTGCCGAGCTTTTCGACCTTGTCGCATCCCGGCGCTCAGACGGCATACATTTGCGGAACAGATAAAATTTCGCGGCCGGCTAAGGTCGTTCGATTTCTGGCGTCAACTACCCACCCGAGGCGCGCCGATGTGGCGTGTCGGCATTGCGCTTTGGGGGAACAATGGCAGGGAAGACATTTCAGACGATCGCAGCGCTCATGCTGGGCGTTGCCGGTAGCATCACGGTTCCTGCAGCCTGGGCGCGAGAAGAGCAGGATCAGTCATTCGACCTGCCGGCGCAGCCGCTCGAGCAATCTCTCCGAGAGATAGCCTCAAGGGCAGGTTGGGAAATCTACATGCCGGCCGAAAGCATCGGGGGTATCATCGCGCCGTCGCTGCAGGGCAAGCTGCCTCCAAGGCAGGCTATCCTTCAACTCCTGCAGAATACGGACTTCACGCCACGCTTCCTGCAGGACGCCGTGATCATTCGGTCGTCGGGCGACCGCTCCAAAGACATCATCACGGTCACCGGAAGCCGGATCACCGGCGCGCCGCCATCGGCGCCCGTTCGGGTCATCACGGCGGAAGATATGCGGCGCGGTGGGCAGGCTGATCTCGGTGAAGTCCTCAGAAGCTCGCCGCTCAATTTTGGCGGAGGACAAAATCCGGGTGTGGGCACCAGCCAGGGAGACGCCGATGTGAATGTCAACGGCTCCTCGTCTCCCAATTTGCTGGGGCTGGGGCCCAACGCGACCTTGACATTATTGAACGGCAGCAGACTGAGTTACACCGGTGTCAACTCGGCAGTCGACATCAGTGCAATCCCCGCAACGGCTGTGGATCGCATCGAAATCGTGACCGACGGCGCGTCGGCAATTTATGGCGCGGATGCCGTTGCCGGCGTCGTCAATGTCATCCTCAAGCGCGACTATGAGGGCGTGACCGCGCTTGCGAGGGTCGGTGGATCCACCGACGGTGGGAACTTCCAGCAACAATATAATCTGACTGCCGGTGCGCGATGGAGCGGCGGCGGCATTCTGGCCGTCCTCGACCATAGTTCCAACTCCGACGTCAAGGCTTCGAGCCGCTCCTACGCCGAGGGCATGGCGACCGATTCCTCGCTCTATCCCAGGCTCGGTCGGGACAGCGCCCTGATCAGCCTGTTCCAGGATATTGGCACTCGACTGAAAGCCAATATCGATTTCATGTACAAGGATGGCCGGCAGGATGTCATTGCCGGCTTTCTTGGGGGGCAACCCCACACCAGCAGCGGCGCCGCCGTCAGGACGGACACACGGTCCTGGCTGATCGCTCCCGCATTGTCGGTGGATTTCGGCGCGTCATGGAACGCCCATATTCTATCCTCCTTCGGTGCGGACAAGGCGCAGTCTCACTCTGACATCTTTGCCGGCGGCAACGTCTACGGGGCAAGCTACCGTCGTTATGACAATGATGCCCAGTCGATCGAACTGAACGCCGACGGGCCGCTCTTTGACTTGCCGGCTGGCGACGTTCGTATTGCCTTGGGTGGCGGATATCGCAGAACCGGCATCAAACTGAATACGACGACGCTCGGCACTACCAGCAATGCCTTCAGCGAGCATAGCGAGAACGGCTTCGGCTTTGCCGAAGTGCTGATTCCATTGCTCTCGCCATCCCAGAATTCGGCGCTGGGACGATCGCTTCGCCTGACCGGTGCATTCCGATACGAAGCCAATTCCGGGACCGACTCGGTTGCGCTTCCCAAGCTGGGCATAGTCTATGAGCCGGTTGAAGGTCTGGCGATCAAGGGAAGCTGGGGACGGTCCTTCCGGCTCCCGACCCTCTATCAGCGCTACGGGAGCTATTCAGCGGTTCTGTACCCGACGGAACGATACGCGACCGGCTTCCCCGCTAGCTCGACCTTCATTGCGCTACAGGGCGCCAACGCCGACCTTAAGCCGGAGCGTTCGGAAAGCTGGACGGCTTCAGCTGAATTCAAGCCGGTAGAGCATCCCGAGTTCAGCGGGGTCATCAGCTATTTTCATATCGACTATACCGATCGCGTCGCGACGCCGCTGACATCGGCCGTCGGCGCTCTCAACAACCCGGTCTATGCCAACCTGGTCACGCTCGCCCCGTCCCTCTCGCTTCAACAGGCGATCATCGACGGCGCGGCTATCGGCCTGCAGAATGGAACGACGGGCACGTATGATCCCGGCCAGGTCGTTGCGATCCTCGACGCGCGGAGCCGCAACATGGCGCGAGAAGTCTACAAGGGCATCAGCCTGTCCATGCGCTACATGATCGGGGATCCCGAGCGCGAAGCGTTCGATCTCAGTTTCGACGGCAATTGGGTCGATAGCCAAAGGCAATTATTTGCTGCGGTGCCAGCGACCGCCCTGTCCGGCACCTTGTTCAACCCGCCCGAACTCAAAGGTCGGTTTGGTGCAAGTTATATCAGGCCGAATTTCACCCTGTCCGCGTTCACGAACCTCAGTTCCAGTCTCGTCGATAACCGAAAGCGCCCGGCCTATCGGATACGCGGTCTCGCGACGCTCGACATGTCCGCACTCGTCAAGGCGGGAGGCGGGTTCGAACTGGGAGCAAGCATCCAGAATGTCTTCAACGCCAAGCCACCGGTAATTGTTACCGGCTCAGGCTATGACACGCCTTTCGATACCACCAATTATTCCGCGATCGGGCGCTTCCTTTCCATACAGCTCCGGCGGTCATGGTAATGGTAACGGCTGCACGCCTGTGGATCAGCCTGCCGATTGTGCTGGGCCTGGGATTGGCGCCGCCTGTACAGCTGCGTGCCGTTGGGGCCGAGGCGCGGTACTGGACCATGGACGACATCCTGGCGATCCCGATCATTGCCGGCACCGCGCTGGCGCATGATGGACGATCGCTGGCCTATATCCTTCGGGTCGCAAACCGAAAGGAGAACCGCACGGAGTTCGAACTCCATGTGACCAATTTCCAGCCGGATGGGGACAGGATCCTTGCCCGCTCCATCTGGATGGAACGGCTCCAGGCCATCCCCGGCAGGATGGCCTGGAGCCTATTGGCCGATCAGGGGGCAGGCGTGCAACTCTACCAGTTCAGGAGCGACGGCGCGATGACGCCGCTCCTGATCAGTCCGGAAACGGTCCTTGTCGGCTCTGCCGATGGTGCGGAATTTGGTTATGGCTTTACAGGGCCGGTCCGCTTTGGCGTCGCCGCATATAGTTGGTCCCCTGACGGCGTACGTCTCTTCTACTCCCTCCTCCACAATGAGGAGGCGAGCAGCGGAATTCGCTACGGCGAGGCTGTGACGAACCTGACCGTCCATCGTCGGCAAGGGCCGGGGGTGTCGGCGCGCTTCTTCATCAAGGAGGAAGCGCGTGCTCCGATCTGGATCTCGGATGTTCCAGGCGGAGACAGGGTGGGACGTTTCATGGGGGGAATGCCGGCCTGGCATGCGGATGCGCTCGACTATTCTCTCCAGACCGACAATCTGAACGTGCCACATATTCAGCGTTATCGATGGCGTTTTTTTGACAGGAAAAGCAGCCCACTGGTGGAAGGCCCGGCGCTCTTTTCCGATCGGATCACAGGTCCGCAGGGCGGAACATTGCAGATTGAGCGCGTCCAGCAGGAGCGGCGTCTGCGGGAACGGAGGGCAGATGGCCGAATGGTCGATTATGGCGTGCTCGACGCCACCTTGTCAGATCCCAGATCACCGGGGCATTGGCGATCGCCCGATGGCCAATTCACGCTAATCGCGGTCCGGTTCATAGCCGAAGGTCGCTATGGGCTGATCCGGCTCGATGCCGATGGCCAGTCGACCCGGATCGAGGTGCCCGAAAGCCTGACGCATTGCAGCTTCGTGCCAGCGCTCACGCAAGGGATATGCGTCCGCGAAGGTGTCACTCGTGCGCCCTCCTTCGTTCGGATCGATGTGCCGCGCGGTCAAATCCAACCTCTACAAGGCGTTTCCCCCCGCCATGATGCGATCATGCCGTTGCGTGCGGAAACGCGAATGCTGGACAACGCCTACGGCTTTCGAGCGCGAAGCCTGATCCTCTATCCACGAAACTATGCGCCGGGGCGCCGCTATCCCGCTCTGCTTGTCACCCATGGAACCGACGCCGACGAGCGTTTCGGGGCGCAGGACATTCAATGGCATTATCCGGTGCAACTGCTCGCCGAGCGCGGTTATGTGATCATTCTCGCCAACGAGCCCGACCGCTCGCAAAGCGCGCAAATGGAGAAGGCGTTCGCTGATCGCAACATCTGCGGTGGTGCAACGCCGCCTGGAGAAATCCAGCGGATTGGCTGGTTTAATCAGATTGAGAGCTTTCGTGCCATTCTGCATGCGCTGGACGCCGAAGGCCTGATCGACCCGAAGCATGTGGGCATTGCGGGATATAGCTATGGATCGCAAATTGCGAATGTGGCGGTCACTCAGACAGACATGTTTTCGGCGGCGTCCAGCGGCGACGGTGGCTTTCTCGAGCCGACCATCTATCGCACCCATCAATGCGCCTATCGGGCAATTTATGGCGGGCCGCCGGGCGACCCGGCAGCGCAGCCCAACTATGCCGCGCTGGCTCCTTCCTATCGTGCCCGATTTGCCCAGGCACCGATATTGCAGCAAATCGCCGAACCACATGAGTCGGCCATCGACTTCCATCAGGCGCTTCGCGCGGCAAGCGTGCCGTCCGAACTGTCGCTCTATCCGGGGGAGAGTTGGGCGTCGGATGAAACCCATTTTTTCCACATTCCATCGAACCAATTGGAAGCCATGTCCGAAAACATGGAGTGGTTTGATTATTGGCTCAAAGGACTGCCGCCTTCACCAGGCCCTGACGGGCAGCGGATCGAACGGTGGGATGCGATGCGAAAGGCTATGGAAAAATCCTTGCCGGGAAGCCCATCTATGTCGTCCAATGGCGAGCCCAACTCTCCGCGCCCGCGAGGCCGATAATGCGCCGGGCGCGATATCTGTCGCCTCCGGTTGAGCCAGGGGACGGGAGATCCCGGATGAGACCGCTTTGGGCCAGTAAGCCGGATCTCAGATGGGAAAGGATTTGCGTCTCATTCTCCCAATAATATCGGTCCAGGAAACCTGCCGGGCCGCCCTTGGTCCGGCGGGCCGCGATCAGTGGCGGAAGATAGGACTGAAAAGCCTGGCGTGCGACCGAACGATCGATTCCGCCTTCGACCCAATGCCAGCTTGGAATGCCGAGACAGAGCTCCATGACGGGCTGCGCCAGCAATGGAGATATTGAGGGCGGACTGGAGCGACGATCGTGGAATCCATCATGACCGACCGCACGGGCCAAGGCGCGGACATGCGTTGCCGAACCCGCTGGAATATCATCAGGAGGCAATAGCCAGGGATGAATGTCCATCGCGTCGATCGCAGCCTCAAGCCGCGCATCGTCGAGAAAGCTGCGGTCACCTCGTCTGGCAGACGAATTCGATGGCTTCTTCAGCCTGCGGACGAGGTGGAGCAGGATCGTCAAATAGTCGGCATCATGTAACTGCGCGACATCCCGGATCGTTCTGAGAACTGCAGCGATATCCTGGCCGGCCTGAAATCGGTCAAGTATCGGTGCCACGGAGTGCATCAGTGCGAACACATTGTCGCCGCCATGCCCGGTGAAATAGGCGTCGATGCCTTGCTGTCGCGCGGTGAGCGCCTGGGCCTTGGCCGTGCTTTGCGCATAATGGGCCATGAAGGGACGTGCCGCGTGCGCTACGATTGGCCGTTCCACGTCGATTGCATCCGGATCATAGGAGAAAATATCGAGCGGGATATCCAGCGCCTTTGCAAGAAGTTGCGCATAGCGAAGTTCATCGCCCTCGCGGTCGGGCGAGTTCATGTGAAGGCCGCGAAAATGCGCGCCTGAATGGTGCAGCCCGGTGGCGATGATCGAGGAGTCAAGACCGCCTGAAAGACCTGACAGGATGGAAGGGAACATGGCTGCCCATGTTCCGATGGCGTCGAATATGGTTTTGCGCACCATATCGACGGACCCCATGGGACGCTTGGTCCGGTCCGGGATGAAATTCCAGGGTTGCCACAGAAGATTCGAGCTTCGTGCCGTCGGCGTGATCCTAAGCCGGCAGCCAGGCATGAGTTCGCGGACGCCGGCAACGCAGGTTCGCTCGCCGCTGTAGAATGGGTTCCAAATATGTACGAGCAGCGCATCCAGGTCGACGCGCATCTGGCTCGCAGCAAAAGGCGCGGCACCAAGTTGGGGGGTTATCGCGATGCCGCCGTTCACTTCTCGCCAGAACGCAGGCATGGTTCCGGAGGGATCGCGCACGATCCAGATGTCGTCCTGAAAATCTTTGAAGATAGCGATATAGCCTCCCCAATAGTCCCGGATCAGGCTTTGTCCCTGGGTCGCGAAAGCTGCACTGATCTCCGCGGCATTGAGATGGGTAATCTGTCGGCTGGGTAAGGTCCGCGTGAATAGATGTCCCAGCACTGCTCCCTGGGTGCCAAGTCGGATCAGATGTTCAGTTGCCCGAAGATGTATCGGCCCATCAAGTGGGACAGCCTCCATGCCATCAATATCGGTAGTCGGCGTGGCCCATGGCAACTGCTCTCCCACATAGGCCAGGAAGCGCGGCGCGATCATATCGCCAATATGGGCTCGAAAGCGTCGACCCGTTCCACCGTATCGCCGATCACCCGGTCGTCGCATTGAACCCAGCAATGGGCGGCAATCGGGAGCCGCACGCCGATGACCAAGGTCGGACTATGGCCGCAGCGGCGCAAAATGCGCACGATCGCCATGCTTCGCGGGAGACAGAGATTTTCGAGCGGCAACAGTGCCTGGATGCGGTGAAACGCCGCTGCCACCACCTCTTCGCTTACAGGGAATTTCGACGGTCGAGCGGGCTTACCTGCTTCTGCCTCTAATTCTCTGACGAGCTGCTGCAGCGACGTTCGACGCACTTCCAATATCGCTGCGCAGAGCGACAGCAAGGCGAAGAATATGAGTCTCCAACTGCTTTGCTCCTTTTGTCCCGCTGGTTTGGGAATGTGGCTGAAGATGGGCGCGGGCAATATCCTGCCGGCAGAATGATTCGAGCAGGCTTCGAGCAATGCTGTTATTCGGCGCCCGGTAGCGCCGCGTGCCAGGCTGTATCTGCCTTTCTTTATGTCGAGGAGCACAGGCGTTTGTCCGACAAGGCATGCATAAGTGTCTGCCGTGATCCTGTGCATTGGTGCTTCCCTTTTCGCGAAGATCGAAAGGGCACGCGTCCTGCAAAGGGCGCGTGCCCTCCGCCATTCAGTCTTCTTCGGAGATGCCCAGACCCTTGCACAGGGTGCCGTTTCCATCGTCCTCGCCGATCAGCAGGACGCCGCGCGTGAGATCGAGTGCGTCACCCAGGTCGACGATGTCCTGCGACAGTTCTTCATGTTCCATGATCAACTTCCTTTCAATGAGCGACTCAATGTCGCGATCTGAAAGGTTTCACGGAACGCATGAGATATATATTTTATAATTCATTTATAATCAGATGATGATCTAGGGATCGGGAAATTGAAATTAAAATAGCGACCGAGCAGTGAGGGCGTGGGTTGGGCACACGCACCGGCTCCTTTAGCCTTACAGCCTGGACATGCGAGCCGGTTACCCGGTCACTATCCACGAATGATTTCGTGTTCGACAGATGGTGCGGATCTATATTCTAATGGGCAAGCCGAATTGGCTCCACTTTGATATATATTCAAGCTACTGCGCCCATATCCAACTGAGCATGCCGATGGCGGGGAGGAGGGGCTGCGAACTGGCAGATTGCTGGCCGTCAATCGTTGAAAGCGGCTTGCTGTTAGAAATCGACTTGAACAGACTTGCACCCATTGTCGCCGTTCGAGGACGGGTTTCCGTTCCCTGGAATAGGCGTCCGGCCACACATTAACGGATAGGGGAGAGGGCGGCCGAAGCTGGCAGGTGATCCTTTTGCCATTCTGTAATCAGCCTTGCCCCGACCTTTGAACAGATAGCCATGAACTGGTCGGCGATTGCCTCCCAGCCAGCTGAATGGTCCGTCCATGACGCAGGGCGTCGAAGCCGTCATTGAGGTGCCCGACATGTCCTCAACCCCCATTGTGATGGTACGCGAACTTGCCAAGGACACCACCAATGTGCGTGCTGATGACAAGCGACAAATGCATGTAGCGCGAGGCATATTGCACCAGTCCAAAGGTCGGCTTGACGGGATTGTCCTACACGCGCGGGCAATGCAGCGTCAGCGTCAGCGTCAGCGTAAACGGGATGGGGATCGGCGTTGCGGCCCGCTTGGCTGCTATCCTGGTCCGGTCATTTGTGCCGGGGATAATCGCGGGGGCGCTGCCGGCGAGCTGGCATGTCCCAGAACGGATGGGGACCCGGACACAGGGTATTGACGACGAAAATCTCGCATAGCTGCAGAATTCATCTTCACCCGGTTAAACGCCGTCATCCGCAATGGGCGCGCCACTTGTGTCGCCTGGCGATCCAGCTGAGCTTGGGAACCATTCTGCTGTCCATCGGTCTTTTCAGGGGGGCGACAGGATTGAGATGATGTTGAACGCACTTGCCTGCACCCCAGAGCGCCGCCACCCCTCACGCGAACCGATCGACATTCCCTGCACGGTCAATTGGGCCGGGCTGTACGAATTTGCCACGATCAAAAACATGTCGATCTACGGCGCGCAGCTGGAGGGATTTGAATTTCCGCCAGTCGGGACGCCGGTGACCATCGTCGTCGATCAGGTCGAGCTTTGTGCATCGATCATCTGGGCCGATGGCGAGAAGTGTGGCGTGCTGCTGGAGCATGATGTCGATCCTGCGGTCTTCATACGTCAGCATTCCATTCGGCCTCTACACCATGGCGTACCGCCGATCGGAACGATCCGGCAGCTTATACCGCTTGGCGCTTGCTGAAGGGCCAGGCGAGCCGCTGCGCAGTTGCTCGGAAGCGCACGCCCAGGCATCGACTGGCGGGTTGGACGAAGCTCATCAAGGTGCAGCCCTTCGCAACGATACTTCGTCCGCACCTGTACTGCAGGAGCAAGGTGAAATCTTCGTTACGCGTAGCCGGCTTATCAAAAGCCCGCCCCCGGCAGGCCGGAGGCGGGCAGGTTATGAAGGCCGCAAGGGAGGGGGCGCCACTTGCCCCCACAATACGAAGGCCAATCGCTATGGTTCCGTCCAAATGGCCGTTGCATATTTGCAACTTTCTAAATTTAATGACATTTCTGTGAAACTCGTCGCGAGCCGGCCTGTTCTGCGATCCACTCAATCGAAGCAAACAGGGGTTCGTATGAAGAAGTTTCTCGCCGCCGCAGCCATTCTCGCTGCCATGCCCGCAATCGCTTCCGCGCAGGAAACAGCGCCTGACGGCACCGACGCTTTTGGCGTTGAACCCTATGTCGGTGTACTGGGCGGCTATCACACCTTTGATCGTGGTTCCGAGTTCGGCGCCATCCCTGGTGAAACCATCATGAATGGCGCGCTGATCAGCGGTATTGCGGGCGTAAACGTCCCGCTTGGTCCGGTCTTTGTCGGCGTGGAAGGCAATGCCACCAAGGGCTTTAGCGACATCGACTGGGAATATGGTGTCAAGGGTCGCTTCGGCGCTCGTGCTGGCGAAAGCGGCATGATCTATGCGTCGGCTGGCTATCAGTGGGTGAATGGCAAGGGCGGCTGGCCCGACCGTAAGGATTGGATGTACGGCGCTGGCGTTGAAGTCGGGCCCAAGGAGATCGGTCTTGGCGGTATCACCGGCAACAGCGGCGTGCGCCTGCGCATGCAGGTCGACACCTATGACTGGGACAGCTTCCGTCCCATGGCTGGTGTGATCTTCCACTTCTAAAATATGCTGTGATCAAAATGGCCCCGTTAGCGACCGTCGCTGACGGGGCCATTTTGTCTATTGATAGCCGCCTTCCTGTTCGCGCTTTTCTGCGGCGTTCTGTTGAGCATTTTCAAGCGCATCGGCGGCTTGTTCTTCGTCCTCGGGATCGACGTCTGCGTCGACTTTGTCGTCGGCGCTGGGCAGATCGTCCATCGACGTACCGTGCATGTCAGCCTGATCATTCTCGCCTGGAATCTGTTCGGGGAACATGGCTCTCTCCTATCAGTCGTGAACTCAGCCAACCGGCAACGCGTGAGCATGTTCCTTTTGAACCCGAACGATCCTCCACGAATTTGCGGATCTTCCACGCGACTTGTCTATAAGGTCATGGGGCTGGCGAGATGTGATGGACGCACCCAGCTGCACAGGCTCGAGGCAAAGTCGTACTGCATCATGTCGAATGTCGGCGAGCGCCCATGCCAGTCATTCTATGGCCGCAGGCGAACGCTTGAGACCTGCTGCGTCGGAAAACACCTGTTGGTCGTCGCCCTGTCCCTGCTTTTTTCGAAAAGAATGATGAAATGGAAAAGTGGCCTATGCTGGGCCTCTTCCATCATGCGCGTGGCGTAGCTGGGAGAGGGTAAGTCGTCAGGGCAAATGTAGTATTACGTCGAACCCTTCCTCAGGCGCTGGCGGGACGAAATGCTTTGTGAATAGGGCAAATTCATCGTCGCTCACGGTGAATTCGTGCGTACCGTCGCTGTTTCGCTGGCTAAGCCGGGATTTGCAGACCTCATCCGGCACGTCGAGATAGTGAAGTTGATGCCCGGATCGTGCCTCTTCAAACAAGGAGCGCATCCATGCCCGACTTGCAGGTGTGTTTGCAGGAAAGTCCAATACCACGGAAATGCCTGACCGCAGCAAATCAACGAGATGTGCGCTCATTGCGTCTCTTAGACGTGTCGCGTTGCGGACATAATCGGCCAGACTATTTTGTTCGCCAGGGTATAAGCGAGCCAGCCAGTAATCTTCTTTCACAACGACGGTATGGGGTTGTTCTCCCAACGCGCTGGTAAGCGTGGATTTTCCAGCAGCGATTTTGCCGCACACAAGGTGCAGCGTTGGTTGTTCCAAAGACATATTTCAATAACCTTCGCAGATGCACGCAGCATCATGTCATTCACGAGCGGAGAGACCCGGCCTGACGCATCAAGCCGGGTGATTAATTCGTCCGCTGATCGCAATGGCGATGTGAATCAAAGGCATAGCGAGAAGATGCCGGTCTTCATGTCGATAGTCCAGTATCAGGGGGCAGTCTTTTCAACATGTTGCGGATTGCCGATTGGGAGGTGCAACAGGGCGCCATGGAGAGACGCCAACGCATGTTGTTTGGGGGACGACACGCAATCCACCCGCGAACGTGCCTCACGCGCCGTCTCGTGCCACTTTTGGGGAGGCAAGTGCGCGATACACTCAGTCATATCGGAAGAGCGTCGCAGACCCCTCCCGGCAAGATCTTCTGCCATGGGTTGGTGGCAGCAAGGTTGCTATTCAGCGCTCCAAACGTAACGGTCGCAGAAGGAACGCTGCAGCTAGCAGGTCGGGCTTGGAATTGATGCGCCCATTTATGCTATTCGATTGGCAAAATGACGCGTCCATGAGCGGTCACTCCGATTATGACCGAGACGGGGCCCTAGCCGCCGTTCCGCATGCAACTGGGAATGTCCGCATATGCCGAAAACGGTCACGTCTGATGTATCTTTGCCGCGCGCCAAGGCAAAATATATATGCCTAAATATATATAGATTGCTCATAAAATATGCTTGGGCATATTTCCAATTGAGTGCATCGCATGATTTGATATGCTTAAGCATATAATTCCGACAAAATATATGCTAGGACAGATAAGTGAGTGCGGGCATTGAAGAGATAACGGCGGGTGTCCGTGAGGCGCGTATCGCAAAGGCGCTGACCCAGAAGGAACTGGGGCAGCGCGTTGGCTTGCCACAAAGCCATATCTCCAAAATCGAAAAAGGCACGGTTGATCTCAAACTTTCAAGCCTTGTCGAGATCGCGCGCGCGCTCGACCTCGAGATCATGCTTGTGCCGCGCAAGGCTTTGCCTGCCGTCGAGGGAGCGGTGCGCGCGCATGGCACGACCGTCGAAACAAGCCGCGCAGTGAGCCTACTTAACGAACAGGCGCAAATCGCAGAACGGATCAAAGCAGACTTCCCAGACCTCTCTCAGGTTGAAGGCTTCCAAAATGCAATCCGGAGCATCCCCAGACTGCAATTCGATGCAGCTCAACGCAAAGCCCTCGACGAGGCCTTGCAGCCAGCAAAAGGGCTGAAGACGATCATCGAGGCGCAGGGCGGGGCGGCGGCTCTCGCCAAACGCATTGAGGAGGCGACTTCGGCTCTCCGAAATTTCCGCAACATTCAGGTGCATCATGCGCCGTTGATCGAGGCCGCACGCCAGCGTCCCGCTTACCGGCTGGAGGAGGATGACGATGATTGACGCAGCCGCTCTCGACATATTCCTACATGATCGCCGCATCGGAACGCTCGCGCGTCTCGATGGCGATCGTAGCATCTTCACGTTCGACGAGGCCTACCTCGCCGACGAAGAGCGCCCGACGCTCTCGCTTGCCTATCGTGACCAATATGGCGCGATCATCAATGCGCCTCGCGCCTATCAAACAAAGCTCGAGCCATTCTTCTCGAACCTTTTGCCCGAAGGAACGCTACGCGATTACCTTGCGCGGCGCGCAGGCGTTAAGTCCGTCCGCGAATATCTCCTTCTCGCGCAGCTTGGCAGAGACTTGCCAGGCGCGGTCAGAGCCGTGCCCGTCGAGACGCGTGACGTGCAGCCTGAGGACGCAGACGAAGAAGGTGTTGCAGCTGAAGCCAAGCGCGCACTGCGTTTCTCACTCGCCGGCGTTCAACTCAAATTTTCAGCCCTGAAGAACAGGGGTAAGAGTGGTGGCCTCACCATTCCGGTGAGCGGCACGGGTGGCGACTGGATCGTCAAACTTCCGTCAGCCCGTCATCCCGACGTTCCGGAAAACGAATTCGCCGCCATGAGCTTGGCCTCCAAGCTCGGGATCGATGTCCCCGACATCGATCTTCTGCCGCTCGAAACAATCGGCGGATTGCCCGACGGGATCACCCGATACGGGGCGTCGGCATATGCCATACGCCGTTTCGACCGGACCGATGCCGGACCCGTCCACATCGAGGATTTCGCGCAAGTTTACGGTGTCTATGCCGACGACAAATATGAGAATGCGAGCTACCGCCAAATTTTGTCGGTGCTCGCGATCGAAGCCGATGAGGCAAGCTCGGTCGAATTCCTCCGCCGGCTCACCTACTCCGTGCTGATCGGCAATGGTGACATGCATCTGAAGAACTGGTCACTGACCTATCCCGATCAGCGCCAACCTATCTTGGCGCCAGCATATGATCTTCTCTCGACCGTCGCCTATATGCCTGAGGAGGATGCCGCCCTCAAATTTCATCGGTCACGCGAATGGGAGTCTTTCACCTACCGCGAACTGGAGACGATCGCCGACAAAGCGCGGCTGCCATCGCATCTGGTTATCTCGACAGCGAAGGAAACAGTAGAGCGGTTTGACGGACTTTGGGAACAGGAAAAGGCGCATCTCCCCTTCTCGGGTGAGGTCATTACCGCAATCGAAAAGCACAGAAAGCGCCTCGCAGTGTGAACCAACTTCAACAAAATGCGCTCGCACCGCAACATTTTGCGCGCTGCAGCGGGAGGGCTTAACGGGACGGCGATCGCTGGTGGCGGTATGGAGCGGTCATTAGCGCCCGCGGCGTTGAACGGCGAAAGTTGGTCGGCACGAGCCAGATTGCCCCTCCTTCGCATCGCCATCCGCAGGCGTTCTTCAGATGGCCAATGTGGTTAGAGGAGAACTATCATGGAAATGCCGGAAACAGAACTCACCGCCACTCAGCGCCCGGTTTGGAATGCCGGAAGGACCGTGCCCGAGCCAGCTTGCCGGCATGGCTCGAACGCAGGAGCGGCACGGTGGACAGCTCATTCGATCTCGCAGGCGATTTGATGCGGGATGGCGTGCCGTTCATATTCCTCATGGGCTACGATCAGAAAGCGATCCCCGAGAGGTTCGCAGATGTCGCACGCCTGCAGAAACCGGTCGAGTTTCGCCACGTTATCGGGGCGCTTGCCGAAAAACTCGGCCTGGCGCACTGATCGCCGCCAACCGGCTAGATGACATGCAACATCCGATGTTCCGCGCAAAATGAACCAACTAATTTGCACCGGTGCGATTCCTGACGGCAAGCGTCTCGCGCGACACTGATCCAGGTGAACATGTTCACCTGGAACCAACGCGGTCTATTTTCCTTGAACCTTTCAAGGAGAGTGTGATGAACAACGACGCCCGCAAAAACCGCGACGTGCCCACGCAGGTCACGCGCAATCCCAATATATCAACGGAAAATCAGCCCGAAGGCGCGGCGCGGCGCCCCAGCGATACGTTGGACCGCGAACCGGACCATGATCCCATCAGCGGCGGCGCGATCCCGTCAAACTATGACCCCGTGACGATGACCCGGCATGGCGAGGAGGACGACACTCGCGCCGGACTGGAGGAGGCCGGCGCGAAATCGCGCCGGTCGCCACGTTGAGTGGGCAACCAGCGGAAACACTTTCCCCCATTCTTCCGGACGACATAGAAGATGCGGCGGTCTCGTTGCTGAAGGCTGCGTGTGCCGCCCGCACGAAGCTGGTCACGGCCGAAAGCTGCACCGGCGGCCTGCTCGCTTCGTTGCTGACCGATATTGAAGGCGCGAGCCATGCCTTCGAACGTGGCTTCGCCGTTTATAGCGTAGAATCGAAATGCGAGTTGCTGGGTATAAAGCGCGAGCGGCTCGACAGATGCGGAGCAGTTAGCAAGGAGGTGGCCATCGCGATGGCGCACGGCGCTATCTCTCATTCCCTTGGAGACGTGGCGCTAGCTGTTACTGGCTATGCCGGGGGAGACCCCAAAGGCAAGGAAGCAGGCCTTGTCCATTTCGCCTGCGCGCGGCGAGGCGGCGGGACAGCGCATCGGGTCGAGCATTTCGGCGATATCGGGCGCGGCCCGGTGCGCATAAACTCGCTGCGCGTGGCGCTGGATATGATGAGGCAGGCCGTCGATGAACTCTGAGCGTTTCGCGTCCATCCATTCCCATGGCATGATCCGTGTCGCCACCGCGACGCCGCGTGCCAGTGTCGGCGATGTCGCGGCCAATGCCGCCGAGATATTGAAGCTGGCGCGACAGGCTGCCGATGGAGGAGCCGACCTTATCCTCTTCCCCGAACTCAGCCTGTCCTCCTACGCGATCGACGACCTCCATCTTCAGGAAGCATTGCTGGATCGGGTCGAGGTGCAAATCGGCACGTTGGTCGATGCTAGCGCTGATCTGCCGCTTCTGTTGGTAGGCGCGCCGCTGCGCCGCAAGGGACGCCTTTATAATTGTGCGCTCGCCATCGCGCGGGGCCGCTTGATCGGCGTCGTGCCCAAAAGCTTCCTTCCCAATTACCGCGAATATTATGAAAAGCGCTGGTTCGCGTCCGGCACCGGCATGACCGCTCAGGAGATTGCAGTCGCTGGCCAATGTGTGCCGTTCGGCACCGACTTGTTGTTTACAGCGGAAGGCTGGGCCGATTTCACCGTTCATGTGGAAATTTGCGAGGACTATTGGGCGCCGCTGCCGCCTTCGACCATGGGCGCGCTCGCCGGGGCGCTACTGCTTTGCAACCTTTCCGCGTCTAATATCACGGTTGGCAAGGCGCGCGACCGCCATCTGCTGTCGGCATCGCAATCGACGCGCTGCATCGCGGCCTACGCCTATTCGGCGGCCGGTCCGGGCGAGAGCACCACGGACCTCGCCTGGGACGGACAGGCGATGGTCCACGAAATGGGTGATCTTTTAGGGGAATCTATGCGCTTCGGTGACACAGCCGAACTGCTCTATACGGACGTCGACCTCCAACGGCTGCGCTTGGAACGGATGCGCAACGGCACGTTTAATGACTGCGCGGTGGCCGCCGGTCAGCCCGAAAACCGCTTTCGCACGATTTGCTTCCCCTTCACGAAGCGAAATACCGACACAGGCTTGCGTCGGGCGGTGCGCCGTTTTTCCTTCGTGCCTGATGATCCGCTGCAACGGGATGCCGATTGCTATGAGGCGTTCAACATCCAGGTGGAAGCGCTCGTCACCCGCTTTTGCGCAACTTCGGGCAGGCATTTCGTCGTCGGCGTGTCGGGCGGCCTCGATTCCACCCATGCACTGATCGTCGCGGCCAAGGCATGCGACCGGCTCGGTCTGCCCCGTTCGACAATCCTGGGCTATACCATGCCGGGCTTCGCCACCGGGGAGGCGACGAAGGGCAATGCCTGGGCGTTGATGAACGCGCTGGGCGTCGCGGGCGAGGAGATCGACATCCGCCCTGCCGCTCGCCAGATGTTGACCGACATGGATCATCCGTTCGGCCGCGGCGAGCCGTTCTATGACATCACTTTCGAAAATGTGCAGGCGGGCCTGCGGACCGACTATCTGTTCCGCGTTGCCAATCGGCATGGCGGTTTCGTCGTCGGGACCGGCGATTTGAGCGAACTTGCGCTAGGTTGGTGTACCTATGGCGTAGGCGACCAGATGAGCCATTATGCCGTTAACAGCGGCGTGCCCAAGACGCTGATCCAATATTTGATCCGCTGGTGCATCGCGACCGACCAGTTCGATGAGGCAGCGAAGACGGTGCTGGATGCGATCCTCAATACCGAAATCTCGCCAGAACTGGTGCCGGCTGATGCCGGAGGTGCGCTGCAAAGTACAGAATCGAAGGTCGGCCCCTATGCGCTGAACGACTTTTTCCTCCACCATATTGTCCGGCAGGGGTTGCCGCCTTCCAAGGTGGCCTTCCTTGCTTGGCATGCGTGGCGCGATCCGATTACGGGCGAATGGCCGGCCGGCTATCCCGAAGATGCGAAAATCGCCTATGACCTTCCGACCATCCGGCACTGGCTCGAAAATTTCCTGCGCCGTTTCTTCGGCTTGAGCCAATTCAAGAGATCCGCAATCCCCAACGGTCCAAAAGTCTCGTCCGGCGGCGCGCTATCGCCCCGCGGTGATTGGCGCGCACCGTCCGACGGGAACGCCGCCCTGTGGCTGGACGAACTAGAAAAGGGGATTGGTCAGCCCTGATCAGAAAGGTCGGACCGGCATAATCGCTGGTCATTCCCGGCGGCGCTGTATCGACTTGTGCTGACGTCAGCCGCGCCGCCGCGAGGAATTCAGAGGATATGGTCGATCCGCGATCCCCCATTTCGAGCGAACGATCGACGCAGATATCTCCAGAAGGAAGCGACATCGAAGACGAGCAATTGCAGCCCTAGGCCGTAGACTCATTAGCGCGCAGCCAGAGCCGCATTGAGGCGAGTTGAACCATGGCGATGAAGTTGGAGGCGAGCTTGTCATAGCGGGTGGCGACGCGGCGGAAGTGCTTCAGCTTGGAGAAGAACCGTTCGATCAGGTTGCGCTCGCGGTAGAGCCTCTTGCTGAAGCAGGATTTCCATTTCCGGTTGGATTTGGCCGGGATGTTCGGTGGGGCTCCTTGCTCTTCGATCAGTGCGCGGATGCGGTCGGCATTGTAAGCCTTGTCGGCCAGCACGATCATGTGCGGACCGAGATGATCGGGCAGCGAGTCAGCGACCTGCCCGTCATTCGCCTGTCCAGCGGTCAGGCCCAGCCGGATCGGGAGCCCTTGCGCATCGCCGACTGCGTGGATTTTGGTCGTGAGCCCGCCTGGGGAGCGACCCAGACAATGATCTCGATCCCCCTTTTTGCCGTTGCGGCCTGCTGATGGGCGCGAACGGAGGCGCTGTCGATCATCTGGGTGTCGCCTTTATGGGCAGCGGTGATTGCGTCCATCATCCGGTTCCAGACGCCCGCCTTCCGCCATCGCAAAAAGCGGTTGTAGCAGGTCGCGCGCGGCCCATAGCGCTCTGGCAGGTCGCGCCATGGCGCGCCGGACTACAGCACCCAGAAGATTCCGTTCAGCACAGAGCGGTCATCGACGCGCGGAGCATCTCTCGGCTTGTTGAGCAACAGCGGTTCGATCACGCGCCACTCGAAGTCGGTCAGATCATATCGGCCCATGCCGACCCTGGATCACTGTTCGATGGAAAGGGGAAGACTTGTTTATAGCCGCCCGACACTCTGCTCGATGATGTTACCAATGACGACGAGGGCGACGACGCCCACGAAGCCACCACTCTAAGCGCGGCTTCCACCGGTTCAGAAAGATGAACGCTATTTGGCAAGCTAATCATGGTCGCCACGGCGACTATCAGGTCGAAGCCACTTATCGGCATAGGTCCACCATCGTCAGAATCCTACGCCAAATCAAACCCTTTGGCCAAGAGCCATCCCCGCTTTATGAGTTCACGACCTAGTTATGGATGTAAATCGGTGAACCGGCGTCGACTCGGAATTCGACGCCGATCACGATAGAAGTTTTCTTCAAATTTGCACTTGGCCGCCGTCTACGAATAGTTCGACACCGTTAACGAAACTGGCCTCCTCCGATGCGAGGAACAGGACCGCCTTGGCGATTTCTTCCGGCTGGCCGACGCGCCCGGCCGGGATCAGGCCCGCGAGATAATCCTTGGTCACTTCCGCTTGCTCGTCGCCGCCGAATAGTTCGTTAAGGCCGGCGGTTTCCGTCACGCCGGGGCTGACCGCATTCACGCGGATGCGGCGGTCCTTCAGGTCCAATATCCAGTTGCGGGCGAAATTGCGCACGGCGGCCTTGGTCGCCGAATAGACGCTGAGGGCTGGGGTTCCCGACACGCTAGTTGTTGAAGCGGTAAGAATGATGGACGCCCCATCCTTCAGCAGCGGCAGCGCCTTCTGCACGGTGAACAGCACACCTTTCACATTGGTGTCGAAGGTGCGCTGGTAATGATCCTCGCTGATTTCGCCCAGGGGTGCGAATTCGCCGCCGCCGGCATTGGCGAACAGGACGTCGATCTGCCCATGCTGCTGCTGGACCGCATCATAGAGCCGGTCGATATCGGCGAGTCGCGCCATGTCGCCGCGCACGCCAGTGATGCGACCGCCGATGGACCTGACCGCTGCGTCCAGCGCGTCCTGCCGGCGACCAGTGACGTATACTGATGCACCTTCATCGGCGAAAGCCTTCGCCGTGGCGAGGCCGATGCCGCTGGTACCGCCGGTCACGACCACCACCTTGTCGTTGAATTTGTTCGTCATTGTTTGTCTCCTTTAAGCGTGTCGGCGGGGTCGCCGATGCCCTTTGGAAATGACATCAGAACAATGATGCCTATAGTCGGCAAATGTGGCACTTAGCGTTCCATAAAAGGAACGATAATGAAGATTGATCTCAACGATTATGCTTATTTCGCCGAGGTCGTGGCTCATGGCGGCTTCGCCGCCGCAGGCCGCGCGCTTCGGGAGCCGAAATCGAAGCTTTCCCGCCGCATCGCCGGGCTGGAGGAGCGGCTGGGGCTGCGCCTGATCGAACGATCCAGCCGCCGCTTTCAGGTGACGGAAACGGGGCAAGCCTTTTATGAACGCTGCCGCACGATCCTTGGCGAAGTGGAACAGGCCGAGACGCTGGTCATGCACGCTCAGGCCGAGCCGCATGGCCGGGTCCGCTTCAGTTGTCCGACCGGCCTTGTCGAACTTGTCTCCGACCTCTTGTCTGCCTTCTTGGCGCGTTACCCCAAGGTTCGTCTTCAGATCATCGCGACCGATCGGGCGGTGGACCTGATTGCCGAGCGGATCGATGTCGCGCTGCGGGTGCGCACGACGCTGACGAGCGACGCGGCGTTGACGATGCGATCGCTGGGTGGCTCGACGCGAATATTGGTAGCCAGCCCGCAGCTTGCGAGCGGGATTGGAGAACCTGCAGCATTAGCCGATCTGCCATGTCTGAGCACCAGCGATGCCGTCGAGGAGACAACATGGCAACTAGAGACAGATGATGGGCGGGGGCATGTGCTGCGCTTCGTGCCCCGGCTGGGGTGTGAGGATATGCTGGCGGTCAGAAAAGCGGCGATGGATGGCGTGGGGGTTGCCTTATTGCCCGATCATGTATGCGGCGCGGCGCTGGCGGACGGACGGCTGGTGCGCGTACTGCCGGGCTGGCGCGGGATCAAGGGCATCGTGCATCTGGTCTTCACCACGCGGCGGGGCCTGCCCCCTGCGGTGCGCGCATGGATCGACCATCTGGCGGCAGCCTTTCCAAGGCAGGCTTTGGGCGATTGATCGGAAGCGAGGTGCGCTGTTGGTTGATCGGCCGGGACCTTTACCAGCCCGAAGGTCAATCAGAAATGGGCTGGCGCTGCATAGGATTGCTGAAATAGCGGAGCGTCGGCAACTGAAAATCCAAAAATGAGCCTGATCGGCCGGAAAGGGTCGAGGGCGGAAGCGCTTGCTACGCGCCCAATCTAGCCGTTCAGCCTCGATGTTGGCAGACCGCAAAGCCGACGTTGCGCGCACGAACAGGAATTGAAAATTTCAGCCACTGGCCAACTCGACATGGCGAGCAACCAGCGCGAGGCGTGTGAGGAGCGTCGACTAAGAAACACGAAATAGGGTTGCTGCCTCGTCGGCTGTGATCGTCTTGACCCCGACTTTGTATGGAATAGGCGAGCGATATGAAGCTGGCTGCATAATATCTTCTCAGGGTCTGGAGTCGTCCCGGTCCTTTTCGGGATAGTCTTCGGGCGTCACCGTACCGACATTAGGTCGATCCTCGACATCCTCCTGCGGCTTTGCGCCCCCAGTCCGCGGGTCTGCCTTCTCGCGACCAGGTAGCGTATCGCCCCACGGACCGCGAGGCGTTTCTGAATCATCGCGTGGGTCTATCTTATCGCTCATTGCTTTTCTCCAGATCCAGGTTCAGCCATTTCTGCGATGCTGCTCGGCAGGAACGGCCGCGGGCGTCAGATGGGCGGGCGGTTGCGGGTCCACCTCAGGTGCTTCGACGAGAGGCATATTTTCAGGCTCGATCGACGTGGGGCGACCGCGCTGGCCTGACGTTGGTGGACCTTCATTGGTTTGCGCTGACGAGGGCTTATCGGCCGCTGGGGACAATGCGCCTGTTTGCTGGTCTAGCTGGCGGGCGACCAATATATCGACCATGGCTGCGCCCGTGACAAAAGCGACAGCGCCCCAGAGCGCAGGCCGCTTTGGCGAACGGACCGCAGCCAGACCCAGAGCACCTAGATCAAGCGCATCCCCCAACACACGGTTCCACATCCGGGCGGAGTGTGCGGGAGCCGCCAGGAGAGCGGCACCGGCGACGATCTCACGTGTTCCGAACGCACGCAACACTGCTCGACCCGCCCCGTCATTCTGTCCAAGCGCGCTGGCGATTCGCCGGGTGGCGAGCAGTTCCGCAGCCCCAAGACCAAGGGAAAAAATGCCGAGTCCTAGGCTTAATTGCGCAGTTTTCACGGTGTGTATCTCCGTAAATGAAGAGGGCGCTCAGGGCGCACGAAGAGCTGCCGGTTACCTAGTCCGAGAATGCCGTGCCCAGTTCAACCTAGTGACGCAATTTGCACCGCACGATAACTACGCAGGCAACTTTGAATGAAAGTCGGACGCCGTGAACGCCCGGCCGGTTCGATCAGGCCGCTGCTTCGGCCGCCTTCTCATTCGCCATCTGCTCGGCGAGGGCGCTGAGCGCTTCGTCGGTGGCGCTTTCTTCGGCAAGCGTAGCTTCCAGAAGGGCGACCGCATCGGTCAGGCCCAGCATCTGGGCCCAGCGCCGCAACGTGCCATATCGCGCAATCTCATAATGTTCGACGGCTTGCGCTGCGGAGACCAACCCTGCGTCCAACGCAGAGGTGCCCTCGTAGTCCGAAGCGATTTCGTCGCCTTCCTCCAATATGCCATCGATCGCCGGGCAATTCTTGCCACGGGCGCGCTTGCCGATGATGTCAAAGACCTTTTCCAGCCGCTCGACCTGCCCTTCGGTCTCATCATAATGTTTTTCGAAGGCTGCCTTGAGTTCGGGCAATTGTGCCGCGCGCGCCATCTTGGTGAGGCCTTTGAGGATTTTCTTCTCCGCATAGAAGATGTCGCGAAGTGTATCGTGAAACAGGTCGTCAAGGGTCTTGTCGGCCATGATCAAATCCTTGTCTACGAGCGGTCATAAGGAGCAGAGTCCTTTTCAGGGTGCAGCTGAGCATCATCGGATACTTTATCATCAGGCGCCTCGGTGGCTGCCTTATCCGTCTTGGGACCGCCGGGATCAGGCGGGGGTAGATCGTCGGCACCTTCGGCAGGATCCTGCTCGGGATGTTCGTTTTGGGTCATCAAACCTTACTTTCTTGACAAATCCAGCACACGCAGGCGCGACAAAGAGACAATGCTCAACCTAGCCAGATTGCTACGGAGGCGGAGACACATAGGTTAGCCCATTGCTGTTTTGCGTGAACGTTTGCTGCAGATGATCTTCAACTTGCGGTTTCAACCACGCACCTGAAACGCGTCATTCAATGAAGTCATCCGCGTGAAGAGCGGCAACCTGACGCAGCAAATCGGGGTCGGGGATCCGAAGCCACCGACCTTCAAGCTCGACCTGACCGCGGGTACGCATGCCTTGAATTGTTCGATTCACATGCACGGACGTAAGGCCGGTCAGGTCAGCAATTTCGGTTTGGGTAAGGTTGAAAGCGCATTGCAGGCCATAGGCAAAGCCGGCCCGACGCATCCGCTCATAAATCTCGAGAAACAGATAGGCTATGCGTTCGCCTGCGGAGCGACGGCCCAAAGTCAGGAGCCAGCGGCGCTGGCGTCTCTCAATCACGGACAACGCCCGCCAGAATTCGCGCCTTTCGGCATCATCGCCATCGATCAGCCGGTTGGATATGGGCAGCGCCTTGATTGCGGTAAGCGCCAAAACCTCTTTGGGCTCATCCGATCCTGTCACCCAGCGCGGGTCGCAGATATCCCCTGGCAGATACAGGGTGATAATCTGCCTACGTCCGTCCGGCAGCAACCCATAATGGCAGGCCCACCCCTCCTGAATCCGGAATAACGCCCCTTGCGCCTTTCGTATGATTTGATGCGGCTTGAATAAAGCGACCGCGCGGATGGGGTCGAACTGAGCAGACATCATATTCCCCTGTTCCCCCGACAGGGCCCTTGTGGACGATCGATATGGGAGCGCACTGATATATGTTGGGAAGGCGTCGCTGTTGCGATGAACAGGCCAATTGTTCCGATCGGCCCCTTTGCCGCGCGACAGCAAAGTAGATTAGCGCCATGTTCTGTTGTCCGGAACCTCGACTAGGCTGGCTGCCTTATTTCTTGAGTTTGAAAAAGAGGGGAAGGTTTCATGGCTGCTTCAGAGCATGCACCGAACGATCGCGACCTCAAGCCATCAGCGCGCAAGAATGATAGGAACGAGAGAAAGAAGGACGACGTGGGCAAAGGCGACGCCGTCAATCCGCTGGCGCCCCCCATCAATGTTGGACCGGGCAGTTGATTGATGGACCCGAATGAGGGCGGATCTGGCCTTGATCCTGCGGCCATCCCGGCTGACAGCAAATATGTCTGCATCGATCGCCTGGATGAAGCGGACTATTGGCGCAGCCATTTCGGAACCAGTCGAGACGAACTTGAGCAGGCAGTGGAAGCGGTCGGTCATGGCTATGCTGCGGTAGCCGCCTATCTCAACCAGGACCGCAGCAAACATTGAGTGTCCTGTCGGGCTTCAGCTCAGGGCGTTATCGAGACAGGCATGACGACAAGTTCAGCGAGCCACGCTGCGTGCGCTCGCTTGGCCTTCGTCAGCCGGTTTATGCACGATCTGTTCCATCACCACGCTCAACATGGCGTCTGCCGCCAGGCATAGAGCGAGCGGCAGCACGCGACGAACTCATGGACCAGGAGCGCGCCAAGGAAGCCGACGATAGGTTCAACCAGTCCCGACAAAAGCACACCAATAAAGGCTAGCGGCGGCCGGTACCGCATTCCGGCGAAAGCATGCGCCCGATAACCCAGTTTAACGACGAGACGGGTGAAGCTGTTGCCAGACTCGCGGCGCGAGATCCGCGGTTGTGCAGTTTGGTGACCCGGAATCACATAAGTCAATTTCAAGCAGTTTTCGGAATCGCCGAATGACGCTCCACTCGTTCTTGCCCTGCAGGGAAGGCAGCTGATGTGCCGCCTGACAGTCAGAGGAAGGGGAGCCGCGATGAGCTTAGGAAAGAAATATGCCTATGCGTGGATCACCATCGCCTTCTTCGCGCTGTCGATCATCGGCCACTGGATTCTCGGCTGGTACGCGTATGTGAACGAAGCCCAGAGCCATGGAGAGCAAGCTGCGCTGTCGCCTTATCTGGTTGAGATGGGAAGAGACACGTTCGAAAACTGGCAGTCAGAATTCCTGCAGCTTCTCTGGCAAGTAGTGGGACTGGCCTATTTTCTTTACGTCGGCTCGCCGGCCTCAAAGGAGAATGACGATCGCCTCGAGGCGAAGATTGATGCACTTATCCGCCTCAAGGCAGGTGCTCACGTGGAGCGGCTGATCGCGGATATCGATGCGCGCTATTTGCGCGGACATGGTCATGCCAAGCCGCATGAATTTGACAATGAAGACGCGCAGTCCAAGCCATGAAAATAAATATGCGCCTCACCCCGAAGCCTGGCTGCGGCTCGCTCGTCAAATGTGAGCCATTTGCTCGAAGTGTCACGGACTGTTCGAACAAATTCGCGACATTTCAGCGATATGATGCGTTGTACAGGGCATATGCTCAAATGGGACAAGGCATGGCAACTGCAGCAAACGAAAACTGGCCATTTTCCAGGGTGGATATGGCGAAATACATACGCGAACACGACTGGTCGGAAACCCGGCTTGGCCCGGTCAGCCAATGGCCTGTGCTCTTGCGCTCCACGGTAGAGATTTTGCTCAGCCATGGCTTTCCCATGATCATTTTATGGGGACGGGATCTGCTCCAGATCTACAATGACAGCTACGCTGATCTCATGGTCGACAAGCATCCCTCAGGCCTAGGCATTTCCAATCAGACATGCTGGCCGGAAGTCTGGCACATCAACGAACCGATTTATGCGCGCGTGTTTGCGGGCGAAACCGTTACCATCGAGAATGGCTTCTATCCTCTGGTACGTCATGGCGTTCAACAGGACATATGGCTCAGTCTAACCTACAGTCCGGTTATCGAGACAGACGGCGCCGTCGCGGGAGTGCTGGTCACGATCGTGGAGACGACTAGACAAGTGCTTGCAGAAGCAGCTCTGGAGGAACGCAGCAGGCAACTTAATATGGTGGTGGCCGAGTTGCAGCACCGTGTGCGCAACATCCTCACCGTCGTAAGGTCGATATTCTCGCGGAGCGTCGAGACTGGAACGGATTTCGAAGAGATTGCGGATCACTTCAGGGGGCGGCTTGATGCGCTCGCCCGGGTGCAAGTGATCGTGACGCAGAGTGCCAGTGGCACTGCTGATTTCGAGAATCTCCTGCGGGACGAACTGGTCAGCGTCGGCGTTCAGGAGGGCCCAAATCTCGAAATTAACGGCCCGGACGTCCAACTGCCATCCGAAATGTTTGAAACCATGGGCTTGGCAATCCACGAACTAACCACAAATGCCGTCAAATATGGAGCGTTCAAGGTCGATACCGGAAAGCTCTCGGTGTCCTGGAAAGTCGAGCCATACGCAGACGCTGCGCCGATGCTGTCGTTCCTATGGAAAGAGGAAGGCGTACCTGCGGTCGGGCTGGCTCCCAGACATGAAGGCTTCGGCCGTGAACTGATCGAGGAGGCGATCCCCTATCGCCTTGGCGGCTCCGCCCGTCTGGAATTCCTTCCGGGAGGCGTCCAGTGCTTGATCAAAGTGCCTTTACCGGGCGGCCCCTGCGGGAAGCAGCCTGCATCCGGACATCGGCCATGAAGCATGTGCTGGAAAACACGCATATCCTCATTGTCGAGGATGAGTATTTCATAGCCTCTGACCTAAAGAAGATTCTTGCAGCCGAGGGCGCTCATATTTTGGGTCCAGTCGGCGATCTGGTCGGCGGATTGCGTCTGGCTGAGGATGAAAAAGTCGACATCGCGGTCCTGGACGTCAACCTGGCGGGCAGCAATTCCTATCCATTGGCTGATAGGCTAGCCCAGCGCAAAATCCCGTACATGTTTCTGACGGGTTACGATGGTTGGTCGATGCCAGAGGAATATCAGGACGCGCCGCGCATCTCTAAACCCTTCTGCGTGACACAGGTCATCCAGATGATCGAGGAGCTGCTTGAGAGGAGGGTTTCATGAGCGGCGTCGAACTTGCTTCAAGAGAAATCGCTTCTGCCGCAATAACGCGGCTGAAAAGGCTCGCGCAACTCGACCAATGCGCATTGTCTGCGCTCAACTCTGCTTTGGCCAGGTCGAGGGCCGTTTTGGCGAGAACCGAATTTCAGGTCGAGGGGGAGACCGCGCCTCGCATAACACTCATTTTGAGCGGGTGGGCGGCCCGGACCCGCGTGATGGAAGACGGGAGGCGCCAGATCATCAATTTCCTTCTGCCGGGCGACCTTATCTTTACTCGCGCCGTTGATCAGTTGGCTGCAGCAAACCTTTCCGCCGTCACCGATCTTTCAATTTGCGATGGACCTGACCCCACCCTCTCTCCAAGCTTGGCTGCTGCCTACGCGGCAAGCCGCTATATCGAAGAGTCATTTCTTTACGGACAGGTGTCGCGGCTTGGTCGTCTTACTGCCCAAGAAAGAGTCGCCGATTTTCTGCACGAATTACTGGAGCGTCATGAAATGGCCGGTCTCGCTCGCGCTGGCAGATTTGCCATCCCTATCACACAGGAAATGGTGGCGGATGCGGTTGGCCTCACCCCTGTCCATGTGAACCGCATGCTCCAGTCTGCACGTCAGGCAGGTATGCTGACATGGAAAGGCGGGATGATCGAGCTTCACGGATGGAGCACATTACGGCGCAAATTTGGTCATCATCGGTTGCGGGCGTCGTCTTGTTATCGAGGCGAGCGTTCGTTGCGATCAAGTGGTTCGACTGAACAAAAGCGCCCAGGCCCTCAACGCCATGACGAAGGAAATACATCACGACACAAGCCGACCGGAACGACGTGATGCGCCGACCTATCGGACGCGCAACCCCAATATATCCACGGAAAATTAGCCCGAAGGCGCAGCGCGCAGGCCAAACGATACGGTGAACCGGCCGCGATGACATTCTGACCCATGCTTATGCCCAGTGCTGCTCGAACAAGGGCGCACCGGGCATAGAGCGTCTCGAGAAGCTGACCGTCCGCTTAAAGGTATAAGGGATTTGTACTCGGATGATAGTAGAGGGGGGGGCGCCCAACTACCCTCTTCCAGGTTCCAGATCCGATCTGATTTGCATGTCCGCTTTTGGGGCTGGAACATCGCTATCGAGCGACAACGGCGAACTTGGTTGATGACAATGCCCTTCTCGGGGTGCCGCTCTGCGGCATTGTTGATGAGGATCCGGCCGAACTCGTGGAGCACTTTTGCTGCGAGGTCATCACAGCCGGCCTCGTCACCGATGTCGGCACGGATCGTGTCGCCCGGCGGCCCCCAACTTTGACACTGGTCATCGTTTTCTGCCGCGTCCTCGTCCTCAAGCAGATAGACGGTCGCCATATCTGCGTTATACCGTGCGTATGGATGATGACTGCGGCCGATGCCACTATAGGCCCCGGTGACGATCGCAACCCTGCCGTTCAGGTGACCCGGTCCGGGGAAAACCTGGCTCACATCCGGGGCTTGGCTTAAGGTGGCTTTAGTGACCGGGCGAGGCATCATCTGCATCATCGCTTCCTTCGACGGCAGGAGTCGAGCTTCTTATGGAGCTAGAACAAGCGAGAGCGCGAAGCGGTTGAGACAAAACAAGCCATTATGGATCCGCCAACGATGGCGGCCGGCAACTGGTTGCGTTGCTGATCTTGTGCCGCAGCTAGAGCCTGCCGTCCAATATCGTGAGGAAAATCGACTTTATATTTCTCGATTGATCAGGGTTAGCAGGATTTCCGCGACCGACTGATCCTGATCAATATAATTTTCAGGAACGAGAGTGAGCCCTCCAGGATTGTTCTGCCATATCATTTGAAAGGATTGGATGTGGCAACGCAGCTCAAGGCTGACGGATCGCAATTTCTGCAAAAGGAATTTCAGGAGGTGCTAAGTCGCTGGAACCGGAGACGGCTGTCTCCGGCCTTTCCGGAGGCTGTCTCTGCCGAACGCTTCGAGGATGATCGACGCATGCTGCGGCTGGAGATCGGCTTTCTCGAAGAGTTGCGGCAGGAAGTCATGCCTGAGGCGAGCGAGGCGCCGACCGATCCCGATGGGTTCATTGCCTGGTTCGAAAATCTCAAGGCGACTGGGCCGGGTCAACATGACCGCCTGTTCCCATGGCTCGCCGAACAGGCGGGCCGGGATGAGTTGCGCTGGTTTTTGTCGCAGGAAGCTGCGGGTGAAGCAGGCTTCGACGATCTGGTCGCGATGACGCAAGTAAAGCTGCCCGCGCGCGCTAAGCTCGAACTGGCGCGCAATTACTGGGACGAGATGGGGCGTGGTAATGCGAAGGGCATGCATGGCCCGATGCTGGGTCAGCTGGTCGATATTCTCGAACTCGACACGCGTATCGAGAACACTGTCTGGGAGAGTTTGGCGCTCGCCAATGCCATGACGGCCATGGCCACATCGCGCTTTTTTGCCTGGCACAGCGTGGGCGCACTGGGCGTGATCGAACTCACCGCGCCAGATCGTTCTGCGCACACTGCCAAAGGTCTGCGGCGCATCGGCCTGTCCGGGTCTGAACGACGCTATTTTGACCTGCATGCCGTACTCGACATCAAGCACAGCCGTGACTGGAACGATGAGGCAATCTGGCCATTGGTCGCGGAGGATCCTCGTCGCGCGACTGCTATGGCGGAGGGGGCGCTGATCCGCTTGCGATGCGGAGAGCGCTGCTTCGAGCGATATCGTGGCCATTTTGGATTGGAATGAAGGATGAGCAACCGGATTCTGCTGGTGGAGGACGACCCTGCTGTTGCGGCGGTGATCGCCGACATATTGGAGGACGCTAACTATGCGGTAGACGGGCCTTACCAGACGCTTGCCGACGGTATCGCCGCTGTCGCTGACGATATGCCGTGCGCTGCCGTCCTGGACATTCGGTTGCAGGACGGCGACGTCGGCCTTCTGGCAGAAGATCTCGATTTGTACGACATTCCCTATGTTTTCTGTTCAGGCGCGCCGGACTTCGCACTGATGCGCAACCACCCCGCCGCGCCCCTGATACTTAAGCCGGAGCTTTTCACCGAACTCGCGCGCACCCTGCGACATATCATGCACTAAACCAGAGCTGGTTGACCGGAAAAAAAGCCTATATTGTACTGCCAGCGCGGCCGCATCGCATCATTTTACGCTACCGCCTGCAACGATAACAACGTAAAGCAAATTGAGTTTGATTCTCCGACTTCGGCCTTGCTGGAGCTACGAACGGTCAACGTTCGAAATACTTATAGATGACGACCTTGGCCTCCGGCGGGAAGTCATGCCGCTGTGCGGAGATTCTGCTTGGTGATCTGAGTGCGCAGCGGGCGAACGCCGCGCAGCGCGACGCCTTGGCTGATGGAAGTGCTCGGGTGCTTGGGGACGGCGATCCGCTGAGACAGATAGATGCCGCTGTGGCCTGAGCACAAATAGGTGACGAAGGCGGCGACGGCGATGTGAACGGCACGGGGCGCACCTAATAATTCGATGTCCATGACGGTGCAGGCCAATGGCCTATTTGCTGGCCCGGCAAAGACCGCGACGAACCTAAGCCCTGCGAAGAGATCGACACGTGGGCCGGAAAAGGCGAATCTGGCCTTCTGACGCGGCAGAGGAGTCAGTATATTTTGAATGGCCGTACAAAAAGCGCGGCTCCGCGCTTTGGATTTCTAGAGCTTATGATAGCCTCTGCCCGGCAGCCGCCCAGCATGACCGTCACCGGAGCGTTCAGGTCAGGGATGGCAAGTGCTGAAAAAACCAGCCCATGTTCGGTCACTTTGTGGATGGTGATATTCTCGATCGCGGCACCCCATTGCAGTTGGGCTGCCAGAGAACCCGGCCGGTGCTCGAATCGTTCATAAATTAGTGCTGCATCCATCGCCTTCTCCGTCCTCAAGCTTGAACTTCATTGAGCTCCCGAAGATGCACAGTTCCTGCAGGATTTCATTTAATGTGACGATCCGGTGGATATCTGCGATAGATGCAAAAAACGCTGATCTAAGATAAGATAATTCCCATCTTGTAAGCGTTGCATTTGCGATCGGATGGAATCCGATTGGCGGCGGAGCTACATTAAGATGGGTATTACTCTTAGCTTTACTAGGTTTCGTGGACAAAGGGTATCCATTGCAGGGCTGAGACGAGATTGACGAAGCCGAGGTAGGACTCTTTGGTTTT